>CAZCAC010000114.1:0-28326 GCA_964496575.1 uncultured Planctomycetaceae bacterium
GTGCTCTCTGTTCCCTCTGTGTCGCTCCGTCTCTCCGTGATCTCCGTGTGAAACCACCGTGCCCTCCGTTTCCTCCGTGTCCCGCTACATCTCCACCCCGATAGAGACCCCACCGGTCCTGACGGCCAACTCCCCCCACCGCTTCTCCAGCCGCGGCGGCGCATCCACCACGATCGAGTCGATCGCCACCCCCCGAAACCGCGTCGCCTGCACCAGGAGCGACACCATCAACTCCAGATGCCACCGACTCCCCCCGGTGGGCGCCCCATCGGTGAAGATCACGATCCGGTCCACCCGCCGATCCTCCAGCGCGAGCAACACCGCATCGAAGACATTCCCCTTCCCCTTCACCGTACACCGCTCGAAGTCCCGCAGCGCCTCCCGGACACTCCGCTCGCTCACCTTCACCAGCTCCGGCCGCCACGGGTGAGGCTCGCCGGTGTACGGCACGAGATTGAACTCCGTCTCCGCCGACAGTCGCGGCAACGCCTCGGCCAGGAGCTCGTCCACCAGCCCCTTCCGCGGCGGACGCCCCTCCCGCTCGTACCAGAGGGAGCCCGAGAAATCGATCAGGAACGACACGCGGTCGGAGAGGATCGGCAGCCCCGCGAACGCGACCGTGTTCCCGCTCGAGGTCGTCGCCCCGCCCCTCACCGGTTCCCAATCCTCCGGCAACTTCGAGTACCACAAGCGCCACGGCCGCGGGTCGCCTCTCCGGTACTTCATCCCCGACAGGTCCTGCAACAGCTCGATCAGCCGCACCTCGATCCGCAGACGCTCCTCCACCTCGAGACGTTCGATCAGGAGCGGCAACACCGGCTTCGTCCCCACCCAACCCAGCGTCTCGGCGGCGATCAGGCGGACGGCCGGCGCGGGGTCCCCGAGGCGTCGCCGGGCGGTCGCCAGGGCGGGGGACGGGCCCAGGCGCTGGGCGACCAGGAGCGAGGCGATCCGTACCTCCTCGCAGCGATCCGCGCCCGCCGCGGCCAGCGCCCCCGCCGCGGCTTCCGCGGAGATCGCCGCCAGCGCACAGAGCGCCTGGGCGCGCACCTGCGGAGAATGCCGGCCGCCGATCAGCTTCCCCAGCAAGCGAGACGTTTTCTTCGGATCGACTTCCAGGAGATCCCGATCGGCGAGACGCTCGATCGACCAGAGCAGCATCTCCGAGGTCTCCGGGTCCTTGCGGTTCACCCGGGCCAGCAGGTCCCCCGCCTCGAAGCCCACCTCCATCCGTCCGAGGGCCTCCGCCACCCGCCGGCGAACCAGCTCCTCCCGCGAGGTGAGCCCGTCCCGCCCCAAGAGGCCGCGGATCAGCTTCGGATCATCGAGAGCCGCGAGCGAGAATTGCGCCTGGTCCGCGATCTCGGGGTGGCGGTCGGCGAGGCGCTCGATCACCAGCTTCCACGCCGCGGGCTCTCCCCGGAGGGCGAGATCGCGCACGGCGCGGCGGCGCCTCGAGGGCGTGGGATCGCGCAGGCGCTCCTCGAGCTCCGCGAACGACGGGAGATCGTCGCCCGCACGAGCGAGTGGCGCGACCAGGAACAGGACGAGAGCGACGAGAAGGTACGGGAGTTCACGCATGACCCCCGATCGACGGACGCGCGACGCCAAGGTCACGCGCCTTTCGCTGAAACCTCTCTACTGAACCGGCAACCCTTAGTACCCCGCCGGCGCGCGGGGCGGCCGCCGCTCGCTGCGACCATCGGCGGCGCCCGCCGAGATCCAGTACTCGATCGTCGACCCCGCGACCTGCGCGGGAATCGTGGTGACGAGCTCGTGAGCGTACGAGTCGGGGAGGAGGGCGGCGACGTTCCAGGAGCTCGTCCCGGCCACGCGCCAGTGCACGGCCGTTTCCGCGCCGACCAGCGCCGCTCCGCTGTAGGCGCGGATCAACGCCCGCACCTCGATCGGCGCCCCGGCGCTCGCCGAGCGGACCCGCGGATGCTTGATCAGGAGCATCTCCGGATCGAAGACCTGGTGCGTGCGGCAGTGCAAGGCGTCGAAGGACGCCCAGGAGCCCATCGGCCACGACCCGCTGACGAACTCGTAGCCGAGGACCTCGTAGCCCGGCATCGCCGCCCGGTAGACGTCGAGCGCGGCGGCGTCCTCGGGCACGCCGAACAACGGCACGAAGACCTTGCTGTTGACGATCAACGTGTTCGCGTAGTTGGCCAGCTCCCCGTTCACGGGTCCGCCATCCCAGACCGGGATGTCGACCCGGTGGATGACGTAGGGGCGCCCGTAGGCCGTGAGGGTCTGAGCCGCCGCCTGCGCGAGCGCCTCGTGGTAGCCGTAGGTGTTGTGCGCAACCGGCGTACGCGTGATGATGAGGGTCTCCTCGTCGACGACCTTGAGCGCGCAGTCGATGTGCTGGATACGGTGTCAGGGGCTACGGCACCACCACCGCCGCCCCCTGGAACCGCCCCGCCCGCAGGTCGTCCAGCGCCCGCTGCGCGTCCTCCAGCGGGTACTCGGTCACCTCGGTCCGCACCGGCACCCGCGGCGCCAGCGCCAGGAACTCCTCCCCGTCGCGGCGGGTCAGGTTGGCCACCGAGTGGATCGAGCGCTCCCCCCACAGGAGCTCGTAGGGGAAGGAAGGGATGTCGCTCATGTGGATCCCGCCGCAGACGACGCGGCCGCCGGGGCGCACCGCGCGCAGCGCGAGCGGCACCAGCTCTCCCACCGGTGCGAACAGGATCGCCGCGTCGAGCTCCACCGGCGGCGCCTCGATCGAGGCCCCCGCCCAGCTCGCCCCCAGACCACGGGCGAACGCCTGCGCCTCCCCGTCCCCCTCGCGCGTGAAGGCGAAGACCTCGCGCCCCTGGAAGCGCAGCACCTGGATCGCGATGTGCGCGGCGGCGCCGAAGCCGTAGAGGCCGACCCGTGCCCCCTCGCCGGCGATCCGGAGCGAGCGGTAGCCGATCAGCCCAGCGCACAGGAGCGGCGCGGCCTGCACCGGCGGATAACTCCCAGGAATCGGGAAGCAGAAGGTCTCGTCGGCGACGCAGTACTCCGCGAAGCCGCCGTCGCGCTGGTAGCCGGTGAAGCGCGCGTCGGGACAGAGGTTCTCGCGCCCCGCGGCGCAGTCGGGGCAGCTCCCGCAGGTGCCGCCGAGCCAGGGAACGCCGACCACCTCGCCCTTCCGCCCGCCCGCGACCACCTCCCCCACCACCTGGTGACCGAGCACCAGCGGCAGCTTCGGCTCGGGAAGGTCACCGTCGACGACGTGCAGATCGGTGCGGCAGATCCCGCACGCGAGCACCTTCAGGAGCAGCTCCCCCGGGGCGGGCTCCGGGACGGATCGCCCCTCGAGGCGCAGCGGCTGCCCCGGGGCGTCGAAGACGATCGCGCGCATCGGCACAGCCTACCAGGCGGCGAAGCTGGCCCCCCACTCCGCCGCCTGCAGGATCGTCGCGACCAGGTCGGAGTGGCGCGCCTTCCCCGTCCCGACGAGGTCGAACGCCACTCCGTGCGCGGGGCTCAGGCGCAGGTACGGCAGGCCGAGGATCACGGTGAAGCCACACCCCTCGCCGAGCAGCTTGACCGGGATGAACGCCTGGTCGTGGTACAGCGCCAGCACGCCGTCCCAGACCCCCTTCGCGCCTTCGGCGAAGACCACGTCGGGGGAGATCGGGCCGTGAACGTCGATCCCCGCCTCGCGTGCGCGGTGCACGGCCGGCTGGAGGATCGCGCGCTCCTCGCCGCCGAGGATCCCGCTCTCCCCGGCGTGCGGGTTGAGGCCGGCCAGCGCGATGCTCGGCGCCTCGAGACCCAGGCTCTCGAGACCGCGGTGGAGCAGCTCGAGGTGAGCCGCGACGCGCTCCTCGTTGACCTGCTCGAGCGCCTCCTTCAGCGGCAGGTGGCGGGTGAGCAGGAGCACGCGGAGCTTCCCCGCGACCGCCAGCATCTGGTGATCGTCCACGCCGCACCACTTGCCGAGGAGGCTGGTCTGCCCCTCGACCTCCTCGCCGGCGAGGTGCAGCGCCTCCTTGGAGACCGGCGCGGTGACCAGCGCGTCGACGTGGCGGTCGAGCGCCAGCCGGTGGCCGACGCGCAGAGCGGCGAGCGCCGCCTCGCCGCCCTCGCGCTGCGTCTCTCCCATGCGCCAGAGCGTGAGCCCCTCGAGAGAGATCCACCAGGCGCTCCCTTCGGGCAGCGCTTCACGCCACCCCGCCGAATCGCCCGGCGCCACCGCCGGCACCTCGGTGGGGCGGAGCCCGGAGGGGCCGATGACGACGAGGCGCGCGGCGCGACGGACCTCGTGCTCGAGCAGGGCCCGGTGGACGATCTCGGGGCCGATCCCCGCGGGATCGCCGACGGTCAGGGCGAGGAGAGGGGGGCGGTTCACGCGGGCAGTGTACTCGCTCGCGCGACTCCGATCACAATCAGGAAGCGGCCGGCTCGAGCCACCCGGCGAGGGCGTGCGCCAGCTGGTGAACCTCCTCGCGGGAGAGGGTCGAGTCCTCGAGGTGCGGGAACGCGGCGGCGAGGGCGCGTTCGAGCAGCGCCTCCTCGTCGAGCGGCTCCCGGGGAGAGTACAGACCGCGCTCCTCGAGGTCGGCGCGCAGGAGCAGGACCGTCGCCTGGCGGAACCCCTTCAGCCGGGGGTCGCGGTCCTTCGGCTCCAGCGCGGCGAGCAGCGCCGCCGCGTCGCCGGAGAGCTCCGCGTTGATCTCGATCAGCGCCCCGAGGTACTTGGTCCGCCCCGCCGGCCCCTCGCGCAACACCTCGGACGGCAGCGCGGGGGAGCGACCGATCCGGTACGCCTCCAGCCACGCCGCGGCGACGCTACGCCGGGCGGTGAAGCGCTCGGCGATCGCCGCCTCCCAGACCGGCCGCGGGTGACTCTCGAGCAGCTCGCTCACCTGCCCGACCGTCTCCACCCGCTCGGTGAGGACGGCGTGCAGCGAGGCGAGGTCGTCGCTGCAGAGGTAGAAGGCGTGCAGCGCGTCGACCCCGGCGAAGGGATCGATGCCGGGCACCCGCAGGCGCTCGCCGTAGTCCGCGGCCTCCTCGCCGGGCAGCGGCGCGGGCACCTCGGGCAGCGGCGTGCTCTCGAGGCTCTCCGCGGCGGCCTGTTCGCCCGAGAGCTCGGCCAGGTCGAAGCGGGGACACGGCGACTCGAGGGAGAGCTCGCCGAGGAACTCCTCGAGGCGGCGCGCGTCGTCGGGGTCGGCGGTGAGGAAGAAGACCTGCCGCCCCTCGCGAACCAGCTCGCCGAGGGAGAGCGCGACCTCGCGGAAGCGCACCGGGTCGGAGTTGGTCAGCGCCTCGTCGAGGAAGATCGGCAGCGCCTCGTCGCGCTCGAGGCTCTCCGCCACCGCGAGGCGCAGGGCGAGGCACAGCTGCGAGAGGGTGCCGCTGGAGAGCTGGGCGACCTGCTTCCGCCCGCCGTCCGTCTCGTGCACCTCGAAGCCGGGCCCTTCCTCGAGGGTGTCGTGCGGCGGCGTCAGGCGGTAGCGGTGACGGGTGAAGCGACCGAAGCGCTCCGCCGCGCGGCGCAGGATGTCGGGCTCGGCGAGGCTCTGGTGCTCGCGCGCGATCGTCTCGACCAGGAAGTCGGCGGCGGCGCTCTCGAACAGCTCCCGGCGAACCTCCTCGAGGGAGTCGAGCGCCAGCTCCTCGGCGGCGAGCGCGTCCTCGAGCTCGTGCCCCGCTCGGGCCTGCTTCACCTCCGCCTCGGTGCGGGCGATCTCGGTGGTCAGCGCTTCCTGCCGCGTGGCGAGCTCGTCGATCTCCTCCCGCCGGCGCGTGGCTTCCCCCACCGAGAGCTCGGCGAGCTCGGGACGCCCCTCGAGGCGCGACTCGTGCGTGCGCACGACGAGCTCGGCGCCGTCCCGGGCCTCGCGCGCTCGGGCCCACTCGGGGTACTCCTCGAGCAGCCGGATCAGGGTGTTCTCGTCCCCGTCCTCGAACTCGAGCGTCTCGAAGAGCTCCCGCTGCTTGCGGCGCCAGCGCGACAGCTGCCGGACGGCGCGCGCCTCGCCGGTGCGGGCGCTGGAGAGCTCCGCCTCGGCCCCGGCGCGGGCCTGCTCGCGGTGCGTCAGGCTCTCGCGGCGGCGCTGCAGATCGGTCGCGTCGGTCGGTCGCGCCTCGCCGTGCGGCGCGAGCAGCTCGCCGGCGCGGTCGAGCTCGCGCCCGCGCGCGGCCTGCGCTTCGAGACGCCGCGCCTGGGCGTCGGCGAGCTCGGCGGCGGCGCGGGTGCGTTCGACGAGGAGCGCGGCGATCTCGGTGAGCTCCAGCGACGCGATGGCGAGCGGCAGCCCGCAGCCGGCGACGAGCTCGTCGAGGCGAGTCCGGGCGTCCCGGAGCTCCGCTTCCGCGCGAGCGAGCCGGGCGCGTCTTTCCTCGTCGAGGGTGCGGCGCAGCCGCCGGTGCTCGAACGCCTCGTTCTCCCGCTGCAGGCGCGCCAGGTGGTTGACCACCTCGTCGGCGCTCCAGGGCGACGGGGAGTCGAAGCCGAGGCCGGCGTACTCCCGCTCCCAGTGCGCGCGCGAGTCGTCGGAGCGGCGGCGCAGGAGCCACCCGCCCCAGCCGAGCAGGACCAGGCCGAGGAGGACCAGGAGCCAGCCGGTGGACCCGGCGAAGACGTAGGACAGGAGCCCGCCCAGGAGCAGCAGCGCCCCCGAGCCAATCGTGGACCAGACGCCGTGGCGCGCCCACTGGCCGGCGGCGGCGCCCGCCTCGAGCCACCGCGACAGCGCCCGCATTCCGTCCGGGTAGGGCGGTTCGGCGCGGCCCTCGTCCCCGGCCTCGTCCAGCTCCACCTCCGCCTGCAGCGCGGTGACGCGGGCGGCCCGGGCCTGACGCTCGGCGAGCGCCTTCTCGATCTCCGCCCAGCTCGTCTCCTCGAGCTCGGGCGGAGGGTCGCCCGCGGAGAAGCGCCGCAGCGCGCGGCCCGCCTCGGCCAGCCGGGCGGCGGCGGTCGCTTCCCGTTCTCGGGCGCGGTCCAGCTCCCTCTCGCGCGCGCGCAGGCGCTGCTCCCGCGTCGAGAGGGTCTCGAGGTCCGCGGGGGGGACCGGCTGCGCGAGGCCGCAGCGGGCCAGCGCGTCGCGCGCCGCCTCGGCTTCGCCGCGGGCGCGGTGCAGCTCCTCCTCGCACTCGGCGATCTGGGCGCGCAGCTCCTCCAGCCGCTTCGCCTCGTCGCCGCGCAGGCGCTCGACTCCGGAAGAGAAGCCGTCCAGCGCCGCGGCCGCCTCGCGGGCGGCGAGCCTCGCCCGGGCCAGCTCCACCGCGTCGCGGTGCAGCGGTGCGGAGCGGTTCGCTTCCGCCGCGAGGTCGAGCTCCTCGCGCAGCTCCTCGAGGCCGCGCTCCTCCTGCGCCAGCCGCTGGTGCTCGGAGCGGATCGTCTCCTTCTCCCGTCGCGCCTTCTGCAAGGTGGCCGCCTTCTGGAGCGCGCCTCCGCTGCGCGCGCCGCGGCCGCGCTGGTCGGCGAGGATCGCGGAGAGGTCGAAGCCGGCGGCGAGCTCCTTGCGGATCTCGAGCGCGATCTCCTCCTCGGTGTCGCTGTCGGTCAGGAAGTCGTCGACGGAGAGGGTGAAGCACTTGCGGAAGCGCGCCTCGGGCAGGTCGGGGGAGGCCGGGGATCCGGTCAGCGGTCGGAGCTCCGGAGCGGTCCCGCTCTCCCGCTCGATGGCCACCCGGTCGCCGTCGAGCTCCCACTCCGAGCGCACCGCGCCGCGGAACGCCTCCTCTTCCCAGAGCAGCGCCCGGACCGCGCGGCACAGGCTCGACTTGCCCGAGCCGTTGGGGCCGATGATCACGTTCATCCCGGGGCTGAGCGACTCGAGCACGAAGCCGCTCCGCAGGCCGGGCAGGCGGTCGATGGCGAGGCGCTGGAGCCTCACGCGCGGACCTCCCCGACACGGGGGTCGCTGACGCCAGCGTCCCCGACGCGAGCGTCCCCGACGCCAGCGTCCTCGGCGAGGCCGTCCGGCGACGCCGCGGCGCGTCCACGCTTCTGCTCGAGGAGCTCGATCAGGGCGCGGGTGGCCAGGTGCTGGAGGATTCGCTTCACGTCCTCTGCATCGAGCGCCGCGGTGCCCAGGCTCAAGAAATGTGCATGATCCCCCACCTCGACCATCGAATCCCGGGCCCGGGCGACGAGGCGGCGGGCCTCCTCGCCCCCCTCGCGCAGCGCGAGCAGCCTCCGGGCCAGGAGGGCGGGCGGATCGGAGCCGCGGGCGAGGCGCTCGAGGTCGAGGGCCGGCTCGGTCTCGTCGAAGCCCTTGTCGACGAAGTAGACGACGCCGTCGATCGATTCGCGCAGCTGTTCCCTGGCCTGCTCCAGCACCGCGCGCAGCTCTCGCCGATCGAGCGAGGTGCGGCCGGAGAGGCGCGGGCGGCAGCCGACGACGCGGGTGCCCTCGAAGCGGGGCGAGAGGCGGGCGTCGAGTTCGCGCACCGCCCGGGTGATCGCCGCCTGCACGGCGAGAGGGTCAGCGCACCCTTCGACCGGAACGTCGAGCTCCTCCCAGCGCACCGGCGAGAGCTCGAGCTGCTCGAGGTTCCAGCGATTCGGCTCGCTGCGGGCGATCCAGGGGCCGTGGGCACCGGTCTCGCCGGGGTCGAGGCCGACCAGCGAGCCGAGGTAGCCGAGCGGCCGGCCGCCGGAGGCGATCGTGGGCCCGTGGACGTGACCGAGGAACCACGCCGACACCCCGAGCCGGGAGAGCGCGCTGGCGGGGACCGGGGCGAAGCGGTCCCCGCTCGCGTCGAGATCGCAGTGCAGGAGGCCCACCGTGCGGAGATCGTCGGGCGCGCCGTCGCCGTAGCTTCCGCGGCGCAGCTCGTCGGGGAGGGAGGAGAGGGGGCTGTCCTCGACCCAGCGCCGGGGAAAGGACCAGCCGAGCACGCGGACGAGGGGCTCGCCGCCGCGGCGCACGATCGCGCTCTCCCAGCGCCCGCCGCGCCCGAGCAGCTGGAGCGAGGAGCCGGGCAGCTCGTCGGCCAGCCGCGGCAGGACCTCGACGTCGTGGTTGCCGGCGACCGCGATCACGTCGATCCTCTCGCGGGCGAGCTCCTCCACGCCGGCCCGCAGGGCGCCGTGGGCCTCGAGGAAGCCGTTGTCGCTCTCGACCACGTCTCCGGCGAGCAGCACCGCGTCGACGCGCCGGCCGATCGCCGTCCGGACCACCGCCCGCCACCCGGCCCGCGGGTCGAGCTCGCGGGGGGAGATCCCGTACTCGAGCTCCAGCCCTTCGGGGAGGCGGCCGGGCCGCCGCCCGAGGTGCATGTCCCCGACGCAGAGGAGGGTCGTTTCCACGAGCGCGATCTTAGTGTGCGAAGCGGCCGGTACCAGTGATACGGTATCGCCTCCGGACACGTCACCAACCCGAGGAGGCCCCGATGAGTGGCAACATACCGGTCCTGATGGTCGAGGGCAGCTGCCTGGCGGAAGCGTGGGAGCGCTCGCTGGTCAGCGTCTTCCAGCACGGCTGCGAGATCACCACGGAGTACGACAAGGAGGACGACCCGCCGAGCAAGGACGCCTCGATGATGATCGTGGTCGAGGACCCGCTCGCGGAGCCGATGATCCACAAGGACCTGCCCGGGGGGCTGGAGGATCTCCAGGAGTACACGATGGAGGTGCTCGACGGGATCAAGGACCACTGCGTCCGCGAGCCGGGCGACGAGACCGACACGCGGTGGGAGTACACCTACCACCAGCGGCTGTGCGGCTACGCCGCGCCGGGCTCGGAGGAGGTCCACGACCAGATCGAGCTCCTCGCGGCCAAGCTGGCCAAGACCCCCTACAGCCGGCGCGCTCAGGCGATCACCTGGAAGGTGTGGGAGGACAACACCTGCTACGACCCGGCGTGCCTGCAGAGCATCTGGTGCCGCGTGCTACCGGCGGCCGGCGACGAGTGGCTGCTGAACACCAACGTCCGCTTCCGCTCGAACGACGCCTACAAGGCGGCGTTCATGAACATGTTCGCGCTGATCCAGCTCCAGGTCAGGATCGCTGATCGGATCGGTGAGCTGTCGGGCCGGAAGGTCCGGCTGGGGCGCTACGTGCACCAGGCGGACAGCTACCACATCTACGGCTCGTACTTCGAGGAGTTCGAGAGCCGCTTCCTCAAGGCGCTCGAGAGTCGGACCTTCAACCAGCGGACGTACCGCTACGCCGACGTCCGGTCGATGATGGAGGAGGCGATCCCCGGGATCCTGGAGAAGGCGGCGGGGATGGGGCAGGGTCACTGACCCTGCATCGTCAGCAGGACTCGCGCTCGACTCCCCTCGGCGTGATAATCCAGCCCGGCTCGACGCGGAAGACGCCGTGCGAGTACAGGTGCTCGTCGAGATCGTTGCTGACCTGAGCCTGACGCAGCCACTGATCCCACCAGGCGAGGAGCTCCTCCCAGCTGAGGTTGGCGAGGTCCAGGTCCTCCTCGCTCAGGAAGGAGCTCATCGTCGGACCCCCTCGGGCAAGACTCCGGCCGCGCGCTCGACCAGCACCGCGTGGGCTTCGAGCAGCGGCCTGCCCTGGAGCTCTCGGCTCAGCGTCGGCCAGTCCTCGGCCCAGGCGGATGAGGCCGTACGGTACGCCGCCAGTCGGTCTTCGTTCTCCTCCATCAGATCCAGCATCTCCAGCTGGATCGCTTCGGCGAGCGCCCGGCGACCCGCGCCGAGGCGAGAGAGCAATGGTCTCTGACGAGTCATTTCGACCACGAGGTCGCCGTGGCGTTGCGCGAGGGTGATCAGGTCGTCGGCGCTGCGAGAGTAGAGGAACTGATCTCGCGGGTCCGGCATGCGCCGTGCCAGCTCCCCGATGAACGGGTAGTCACGCTCGCGCTCGGTTTTCTTCATCTCGGCCAGGATGCGCGCGCTGGTGAAGGGAGGGTCGCTCCCCTCTTGCTCGACCCACATGTCCCGCAACTCCTCGGCGGAGACGCGCGGAGGTCGCGTGAAGAAATCGGTCCGCACGCGCAGCTCGCCCGCGGTGAATTCGAAGTGGGCGCTCCAGCCACCGGCCATCCAGCGCACGTCGAGCGGCGCCCCGAAGCGGTACTTCGCGCCGTGGCGGTCGAGCACGGCGAGGACGTGGTCGAGAGTCTCGGTGTCCTCGCGCAGGATCCAGTCGCCGTCCTTGCTAGCGATCGCCAGGCGATGGAGCACGGCCGCCTGACCGCTGCAGATCACGGCCCGCAATCGTCGGTCGTTGAACTCGCGCGTGAGATCGAGGTAGATGCTCATCCGCTGGCTGAAGCTAGCGAAAGCGGGCGAGAATGCCAACGATCCCCACGATGGGGTCTTGAACCGGGCTCTGTCGCCGCGGCGCACAGCCTCCCCGCCCTGGTGGCAGGGCGAGAAAGCGGTAGTCTCTGCAATTCTCGGCCTGGAAGGCCGTCGTTCACATCCAGCTGTGAGGGAGGATCAGGGCCCGGGCGCGGTGGGGTTCTTGATCTACTCGGAGTCGGTTTCTGCGCGTTGCGCGCAGAAAGCAGGTTCGGAAGGCACCAGAGCTGGCGAGAGTCGTGATCCGAACGATCTACTGACCGGTTGGGTTGCGGGCGGCAGCCCGCGCTACGGGTCAAGTCGGAGTACTTCGTCAGCTCTCCAACCCGCGTGGCCCAATCTGAGAGGGACTCGTCCGCCAGTGGACAAGCCCCCCGAACTCGTTCCCTGTCGCGGCCGGCGACCGGGCTCCGAATCAGGTCACTCGGGCACGCAAGGGCAGGTGAGATTCCCTTGGAAGGACGCCACCTTGGTCTGGCCGTCGAAGTTGGCGAACTCCTCGAATGGAGCAATACCGTCGCAGACGTTTGTCACATCGAATGAACCTTGTGGATCGCGGTCGCTACCTCCAGGGTACGTTACGAGAACCAGGTACGACCCCTGGTACTCGTACTTGACGTTCATGCTGCATCCGTCACACGGCTCGCAGTCGGAGGTCAGAGCCTGACCATCGTTGTGATAGAAGGTGTTTACGGTCCAACCCGGTAGGGGAAAGACGGTGTACTCACCATCGCAGATGGGTCCCAGACAGTAGGGCTGAGGATCCCCTCCGCCCTGAGGCGGCGCTGCCGCCGCGCTGTACGAGATCACCAGGGAAACAACACTAAGAATGAGAACGGTAAGACGAGCCTTCATCGGAACCTCTACTGATCATTGGTCTGCAGAGACCTACTTCGAATCCGGGACCGTGGCGCCGAGGGCTGAAAGTGCCTCGGAGAACAACGCCTCACGCCCCGCTAGCCACTCTGGATCGGATGGATACTCGACCCCTTCGAGGTCGAATCGCTCAACCTGCGTCCTCGTCTCGTCGTACGCCGGAAACTCTCCCTTCGGGAACTTGAAGAGCGCTCTGTCAGCCGCAAACATCCACTCGTCAGGCAGGTCCCTGAGAACGAATCCGCCACGAGCCCTGAGCTCGTCGGGGTTACCATAGTCTGCTCTGCCCTGAGCCCGGAGGATTGTTGAAACGCACCTCGATACGAATCCGAGTTCGATAAGCGAGCGATCCTCGGACGTTGTGGCTGGGTCCGCCATTGCGACAATGTAACGATCGTGGCTCTTCAGAAGGAAATCCAACTCCTCCTGAGCCGTCATTCCCGATAGAGCGCGCCTTTGGTCGGAGTCGGGCGACCCAGCCTCACGGTCCAGGTCCTGGTTGCCTGGAGGGAGTCCCTCCTCATCCGTGGCCAACGACGAAAACTGACTCTCAGGTGGCGGGAGCGCACCAGGGGACGGTCGACTCGAATCGTCGTTCACGGAGGTTTCGACCTGGGGATCGACCGGCTCCGCTGCAGGTGCCCAGTTCTTCCGTCCCAGGTGCAGAGCTACTGAGCAGAAGAACAACAGCAACACGGCTCCGACGAGGAAGAGCGGTCTGCCAGCGCGGTGTCTGTCCTCCATCGATGGTGAACTTCCTATTCGCATTGAGCAGGGCGCAGCAGGTATCTGCTGCGCTGGATGAGAACTTCGACCTTGTACCCGGAGATCTCTGGTTGTAGCTTCGAGTCTGCCGCTGGCCTACTCGAGCGCCCAGGCCCTCCCCGGAATCCATGAGTACCAGTCATGCGAGTTGATGCGAGTCGAGGTCTGATGCGAAGTCCGACCTCGTAACGCCCTGCACGATACGCCAAGTGTGGGGGGGGGGGTCAAGGTGTTTCTCACCGATTTCCGCAGCGCCCTCCATCCACGAGAAGACCGACCGTCACGCGCAGGAGCTCATCAGCACTCTTGTCCCGTGAAGCGGTCCCGGGCTGGCGCGGTGGCAAATGACGCCACCAGGGCACCAGTGGGCAGGCCACGCCCTCCTGGACCCGCCTCTGCGGGCCTGGCGCTCGGTGCAATGTGCGGTAACGAACCTGCCCGCCGTCAGGCAAGTGACTTGGAGACTTTTTCGAAGACGTCCTTGGAGAGCTTCTCCGTGGCCAGGATGCGGTCGAGCTCGCCGCGCATCTTCTCCTGGCGAACCGGCCCGACGCGTCGCCAGCCGAGGAGCGGATCGACCAGGCGCGAGGCGATCTGCGGATTGAGCGCGTTCATCGCGATCACCGCGTCCGCGAGGAAGCGGTAGCCGCGGCCGTCCTCGGCGTGGAAGACCGCCGGGTTCATCCGGCTGTACGAGACGATCAGGGCGCGGGCGCGGTTGGGGTTCTTGAGGGTGAAGTCCTGGTGCTTCATCAGCACCTCCACCCGCGCGGTGACGTCGGGGAGGTCCGCCATCGCCTGCACGCCGAACCACTTGTCGAGGACCAGGGGGTCGTGGTGCCAGCGCTCGTAGAAGTCGGCCAGCGCCTTCTCGCGCTCGGGGCCCTTGACGCTCGCCAGGGCCGAGAGCGCCGCGATCGAGTCGGTCATGTTGTTCGCCCCCTCGAACTGCTTCGAGCACAGCGCGGTCGTCTCCTCCCGTCCGAGGGTGGAGAGGTAGGCGAGGGCGAGGTTCTTCAACGATCGCTTGCCGACCGCCTCCTGCTCGAACTCGTAAGGACCGTCGATCCGGTTCGCCTCGTAGGTCGCGAGCAGCTCCCCGTGGAGCGCCTCGGCGATCTGCTTCCGCGCCGCCTTGCGCACCTCGTGCACCGCGACCGGATCGGCGACCTCCATCCTCTCCGCGAGCCACGACTCGGCGGGCAAGCAGAGCGCCTGCGCCTTGAGCATTCGATCGAGGCCCTCCTCCTCCAGCGTCTGGGCGAAGGCGGCGATGAAGATCTCCGGAAGCGACCAGGCCTCGCCCCGCTGGTGGGCGGCGATTCCCTCGAGCAGGAGCTCGGTGGCGTACTGCTGCCCCGCGTCCCAGCGCACGAAGGAGTCGACGTCGTTCGCCATCAGGAACGCGTACTCCTCCGCCGGGCGGTCGTGGTGGACGAGGACCGGCGCAGAGAAGCCGCGCAGGATCGAGGCGACCGGCTCGGCGGGCACGTCGGTGAAGACGAAACGCTGCTCGGCCTCCTTCAGCTCGAGCACGCGCGTGGTCTCGCCGCCGCCGCTCTCCCCCTCGACGTGGAGCGGGATCGATTCTCCCTGCGGATCGAGCAGCCCGACCGCCACCGGCATGTGGAAGGGTAGCTTCTCCTCCTGGCCGGGAGTGGGCGGGCACGACTGGCGCAGGGTCACGGTGTAGCGCTTCGTCGCGGCGTCGTGGGCGGTCTCGACCTCGAGCACCGGCGTCCCGCCCTGCTGGTACCAGCGTTCGAACTGGGTGAGGTCGGCGCCATTCGCGTCCGCCATCGCCGCGCGGAAGTCGTCGCAGGTCACCGCCGAGCCGTCGTGGCGCTCGAAGTAGAGGTCCATCCCCTTCCGGAACCCCTCGGCCCCGAGCAGGGTGTGGTACATCCGCACGACCTCGGCGCCCTTCTCGTACACCGTCGAGGTGTAGAAGTTGTTCATCTCGATGTACGACTCGGGGCGGATGGAGTGCGCCATCGGTCCCGCGTCCTCGGCGAACTGCACGGCACGCAGCCCGGTGACGTCGTCGATGCGCTCGACGGCGTGCGAGTTCATGTCCCCCGAGAACATCTGGTCACGGAAGACGGTCAGTCCCTCCTTGAGGGTGAGCTGGAACCAGTCGCGGCAGGTGACCCGGTTGCCGGTCCAGTTGTGGAAGTACTCGTGCGCGACGACGCCTTCGATCCGGAGGTAGTTGTCGTCGGTCGCCGTCTCCGGCTTGGCCAGCACGCAGATGGAGTTGAAGATGTTCAACCCCTTGTTCTCCATCGCCCCCATGTTGAAGTCGTCGGTGGCGACGACCATGAACTGGTCGAGGTCGTACTCCAGGCCGTAGACGTCCTCGTCCCACTTCATCGCCTTCTTGAGCGAGGCCATCGCGTGCTCGCACTTGTCGATGTTCTGAGGCTCGACGTAGAGCTCGAGCTTCACGTTCCGGCCGGAGCGCGTGGTGAAGCTGTCCGCGTGGCACTGGAGCTGTCCCGCAACGAGGGCGAAGAGGTAGCTCGGCTTCTTGAAGGGGTCCTCCCACTTCGCCCAGTGTCGGCCTCCCTCCAGCTCGCCGGAGCCGACCAGGTTGCCGTTGGAGAGCATCACCGGGTACTTGTCCTTGTCCCCCTCGATGTAGGTGGTGAACTTCGACATCACGTCGGGGCGATCGAGGTACCAGGTGATCTTCCGGAACCCTTCCGCCTCGCACTGGGTGCAGAAGTTGGCGCCCGTCTTGTACAGGCCCTCCAGCGCGGTGTTCCCCGCGGGGTCGATCTCCACCGTCGTCCGCAGCTCGAACGCGCCGGGCAGCTGGTGAACGGTCAGCGTCTCGGAGCCGACCTCGTACTCTCCCTCGCCGAGTGGAGTGCCGTCGAGCTCCACCCCGATCGGCTTCAGCTCCTCCCCGTGGAGGACCAGCGGCGCGTCGCTCTCGGTCGAGTCCGGGTTGCGGCGCATCTTCAGCGTCGAGCGCACCACCGTCGCCGAGTCGTCGAGCTGAAACTCCAGATCGATGCTGTCGATCAGGAAGGGCGTGGGGCGGTAGTCGCTGCGGTAGGTGATCCGGGGCTCGGACGCGGTCGAGGTCGTCGTGGTCATCTGGCGGTCGGTGAAGGCCTGGGGGGCGGAGACGAGCCCGACAGGATACCGACCCGGAGCCGCGGCGACAGCCGGCTCCCGCGCTTCAGCGCAACGATTCGTTGACCCGGTAGAGAAAAGAGAGGAGCTCCGCCACCGCTTCGTACAGCTCGACCGGGATCTCCTCGCCCAGGTCGCAGCCGGCGAGCAGGGAGACCAGGTCCGGATCCTCCCGCACCGGCACGCCGTGCTCCTCGGCCACCTTCATGATGTGCCTGGCCACCTCGCCCAGGCCGGACGCGACGACGGTCGGGGCGGGGGCCGCCTTCTCGTCGTAGCGCAGCGCCACGGCACGCGGGGCCTTTCCAGCGGAGGTCGGGGTCTTTTCGTCGGAGGTGGCCATCATCCCGAGAGGTCCATCAGGTGGTGCTCGCGCAACCAGCGGATGTTCTGGTGGTGCGAATCGACCTCGACGTCCTCGGAGGTCCCGACGGTCACCGCCACGCGGACCACGCGGTCGCCGCTGGCGAGGTGCCCGGTCAGGTCGTCGAGCCGGGAGCGGATCTCCGTCGCCACGTCCTCGGTGGTGACCACCAGGCGCAGCGCGACGAGGTCGGCGCGGACCCCGATCTCCGCGCGCAGCGGACCCAGCGCGGTGAAGTCGACGGTCATGGTCAGCCGCTGCAGGCCGTCGCCGTTCCCCGTACCGTCCCCGTCCCCGCCGGAGTCGCGGTAGAAGAAGTGCGCCGTCGCCCAGCGCTCGCCGTCGGGGACCGGCAGCGAGAGGTGCCACCCCTCCTGGAACTCCTTGCGGGCGAGGTTCAGGAGCTGCTCCGACTCGATCCCCGCCAGCGCGCGCGCGATCGCGTCGCGAACGGGTCCCGACTCGCCGCCCTCGAGGGCGGCGAGCAGCTGCGCCTTCAGGTTGCCGGTGAGCGCGAGGTGCGTCCGGGCGTCGGCGAGCGCGGCCAGCACGCGCGAGCCGAGCGCGGTCGGCTGCCCGTCGCCGAGCAGCCGGCCCAGCGCCCGGGGCAGGCCGGCCTCGAGCGCGGCGCGGCGCGGGCCGTCCGGCAGCGACTCGAGGGCCGCGGCGAGGGCGCGACCCAGCGCCCGGAGCAAGGCACCGGGGCTCGCGGCCCCCGACCCGGTCTGGGGCAGGGCGGCGAAACCCTCGAACGCCAGCTTCAGCGAGTCGGCGAGGCGGGCCAGCTCCCCGGCGGAGAAGGGCGCGCCGGCCGAAGCCGCGAATCCCTTCAGCTCGCCGATGAGCGCGGCGATCAGCCCGGGGGAGAGCTCCTGTGCACCCTTGAATCCGCCGCCCTGGAGGATCGCCCCGAGCAGTCGGGCTTCGTACTTGAAGCCCGCGCGGGAGAGCAGGAGCTGCAGCTCCTCGCTGGTCGAGCCGGGGCGGTAGACGTGCTCGCCGACGTTCTTGATCAGCTGGGTGAGAGAGCGGTCAGCGTCGCCGAGGCGGTCGATCGCCGAGCGCAGCGAGCGGGCGAGGTCCTGCAGCAGCTCTCCGACCGGCTTGTCCTCGCCGACCACGTTGCGCAGCGCGAGCAGCAGCGGGGACACGGAGCCGCGACGCCCGCCGAGCACCCGCAGCACGGTCCCCTCCTCGGTCTGCTCGACGCGGGCGAGGAAGCGGTCCCCCGGCTGCAGCTCCACCTGCGACTCCGCCGGGACCCGGTGGCGTCCGACCCCGACCAGGAGGCTCTTCCCGTCGAGACCCTGCAGCACCTCTCCGGCGATCACCCGCCCTTCGCGGAGCACCGCCGAGAGGTCGCCGGAGAGGGCGAGCACCGGTCGCACCGTCTGGGAGACGCCGGCCTGGTTCGCAATCGGTTCCATCGTGTAAGGAGGTGCCTGAAAGTGGCAGCGGCGGACCCCGGTGCGGGCCCGGGGAGGCCCCGGCGGCCCCCCCCTCCGAGGGGAGAAGGCGTCGGATGGTCCGGGGAAAGACCATCGGGAGGCCGGAGCCGAGGTCCGCGTCGCTGCGTGCTATCGTTATCGGAGCATCCCCGAGCCGCATGAGCGGCTCCGGCTCCATCCCCGCCCGACCGCCACCGAATCCCCCTGCCGATGCCCAGAACGCCGTTCTCCCCGCCGCGAAATCGCCTCCGCCGCTCTCTCGCGGGAGCTCTCGCGCTCTCGCTCGCCCTCGGCGGAGGCGCTTGTGGCGGGGACGGGGAGGCGGACAGCCCCCCCAACGTGCTCCTCATCAGCATCGACACGCTCCGGGCGGACCACCTCTCCTGTTACGGCTACGACCGCGAGACGACCCCGCGCATCGACGCCATCGCCCGGGAGGGGGTCCTCTTCGAGCGCACCTTCGCGACCACCTCGTGGACCCTGCCGAGCCACCTCTCGCTGCTGACCGGCCTCACCATCAGCGCCCACGGCGTCTGCGACGACCGGCTGTGGGCCCGGACCGACGAGGAGGGCGAGGCGGTGCCGGTGATCATGGCCGGGACTTTCCTGCCCGAGCGCCTGGCGGAGGCGGGGTTCCGGACCGGGGGTTTCTACACCTGGAAGTTCCTCGAGCCGCGCTTCGGCTTCGGCCCGGGATTCGAGGTCTACGAGCGGCTCGGTCATACGTTCTACTCCTTCCCGCCGGTCGCGAAACGCTTCGAGGAGATCCAGGCGGCGGCCGATGTCGAGGGGCTCAAGGCGCTGCGCAAGGAGTACCCCGAGCTCTTCGACGTGACCCGACCCAGCTCGCCGGAGACGATCGATCGTGCGCTGGAGTGGATCGACGGGGTGCGGGGCGAGACCCCCGAAGCGCCGTTCTTCTGCTTCGTTCACCTGTTCGACGCGCACGACCCCTACACGCCGCCGCCGCCCTTCGACACCCGGTTCGACCCCGACTACCGGGGATCGGTCGACGGAGAGGGGATCGTCGCGCCCGACTCGGCGATGCGCGCGGACATGGATCCGCGCGACCTCGAGCACGTCATCGCGCTGTACGACGGCGAGATCGCGTGGATCGACAGCGAGGTGGGCCGGCTGCTCGACGCGCTCGAGGAGCGCGGCGCCCTCGAGAACACGATCGTCATGATCACCTCCGACCACGGCGAGGAGTTCTTCGAGCACGGCGAGAAGACCCACCGGCACGCGCTGTGGGTCGAGAGCGTGCACGTGCCCTGGATCGTGAGCTGGCCGGGAAGGGTGGAGCGCGGCCTGCGGGTGCCGACCGCCAGCGGGATCATCGACATCGCGCCGACGCTGTACGGTCTCCTGGGACTCTCCGTGCCGGAGGGGACCAGCGGCGCCGACCTGTCGCGAGTGGTCCGTGAGGGGGGCGCAGACGAGGAGCGGACCTACCTGTCGGAGCTGCTGCTCTTCGATTCGGGCGCGGTGCCGCTGCGCCGGATGAGTCTCCTGCACGGGAGCGAGCACACGCTGTTCGAGGCGAAGGGAATAGCGGCGTGGCAGGCGCGCCTCTTCGACCTCGACGAGGATCCCCGGGAGGCCGGCGCCGGGACGAGCCGTGACGCGGCCGGCCTGGAGGCGACCCTGGAGGGGGTGCGCGAGGCCCAGCGCCGCGCGCAGGCGGCCTCGCTCAGGCGACCCGCCGGCGAGGGGGGACCGCTCAGCGCCTCCGAGCTCGCCGAGCTCGCCGCGACCGGCTACGCGGGGAGTGGCGAGGTGTCGGGAGGGAGCGGCGGCGCCTCGCACCGGGGACGGCTGTGCCTCGACGGCTGCTGCTGGCCCGACGAGGAGTAGCCGACGGCGTCGGGCGGATCAGCGCGCCGCGCCGCAGCGGGCGAGCGCCTCGAGACTCGCCGGGTGGTCGGGGTGGTGCTCGAGCGCTCGTCGGTACCAGTCGCGCGCGACGTCGAGGTGCTGGAGCACCTCGTGCATCACGCCGAGATTGAACGCGGGTGCCCAGGTCGAGCAGGAGCGGGTCGTCTCGCCGCCCTCGGGGGTCACGCCCTCCAGCTCGAGGCAGGCGAGGAACCCCGCCTCCGCCTCGGCGAGGCGGCCGGCGTCGAGCTCGAGCAGCGCGATGAGGAAGCGGGTGTCGGCGCGCCGGTGGAAGCGTCGCTCGACCCGGCCGAGGAGAGTGCGCGCCTCGGCGGAGCGCCCCAGCGAGCGCAGGGCGTAGCCCGCGGTCTCGTAGAGCAGACCGAGGTAGGGGGTGTCGCCCGCGCCGAGCAGCTCGATCGCCCGGGCACAGGCGTCGAGCGCCCGCTGGTGCTCCTCGGCGACGAAGGCGGTCCGACCGAGGTGGTACCAGAGGTAGGGATCGGCGGGGTCCTCCTCGACGGCGAGGGTGAGCAGCCGCCGGTTGCGCTGGAGCTTCGAGCGGGCCGCGATCGTCTCCGCGCGGTAGCCGTGGTGGAGGATCTTCGCCCCCGTGTCGAGGCGCTCGAGCTCCCGGGCGTCGGCGGCGAGTTGCTCGTGCACCTTGCCGCGGAAGGTGAGCCCCATCCCGAGGGGGAAGAAGCGGGAGAGGTCGATCTCGCTCCCGGCCCCCTCGGCGTCCAGGTTGGCGAGGCGCAGGCGTCCGATGGCCCGGGGGTGGGCGAGGGCGAACCCCTCGAGGGCAGCGCGCGCGCCGGGCGTGACCAGCTCCTCGTCGGCGTCGAGGATCAGCGCCCAGTCCCCGGTGGCGAGCCCCAGCGAGGCGTTGCGCGCGGCGGCGAAGTCGTCCCCCCACGGCAGCTCCCCCACCGTCGCGCCGTGGCGGCGGGCGACCGCGATGGTGTCGTCGGTCGAGCCGGTGTCGAGGACGCAGAGCTCGTCGGCCACCCCGCGCACCGATTCGAGGCAGCGATCGAGGTTCTCCGCCTCGTCGCGGCAGATCGTGATCAGGCTGATGCGCATCTCCACGCTTCGATCGGCACCCGGGGACGCTCCGGTGAACCGGGGGGCCGGCCCCCCTCCCCCGGGGACCGGATCCGGGAATCGATCAAAGAGAGGATCCCGTCTCCACGGTCGTGGAGGCGGGATCCATGGCCCAGGCCGAGAGAGCGGGATCGCTCAGGATCCCTTTCCCCCCCTTGTTTCCTTGGACGGGCTCGAGAGGCGCCTAGCCCTGTACCTCCCGCTGATGGATCTCCACCAGGCCGGGGAAGGTCCCGACGCTGATCAGGTTCCGGTCGCCGTGGACGTTGGCGCTGAAGAAGTAGACCTCGTTCAGGAGCCCGGCGTCCTGCAGGGCAGCGAAGGGCACGGGGAAGGCGGATTCGGACGGCATCGTCGTTCTTTGCACGATGCGGTCCCCCAGCACGATCGCGGCGTGCGCGTCGCCGAGGGTCGAGCCGACCATCAGGCCGGCGGTGATCCCGGGCTGCTGGAAGATCGAGGCGTCGAGGACGAGGTTCACCTCGCCGCAGAGGATGACCCGTACCTGATCCAGCGCGCCGTTGCGGTCGTGCAGACGCTCCCAGTACCGGTCGCCTTCGACGTCGACGATCGCATCCATGAGCTGGGCCTTGCTGGCCCCTTGCAGGTAGAAGGAGGGCCGGTTGGCCAGCACCGTCTTCCCGAAACCGAAGTCCTCGGGGACCCACTTGGTCGACGGCAGGGAACCGCTACCTTCGTCGTCTTCCGACCACCGGGACATGCCGTCCCCCACGCCGGTGCTTCCGACCAGCGGGAGGAGGATCAAGCCGATGAGCAGGGCTCCTGCCATGGCACCGATCCCCCCGATCAGCCCCTCGCCCTTTTCTTTGTCGTTCCAGAGTTTCATCGTTCACTGCTCCTCGTGAGTATCGCCCCGTTGGTCGGCTCCCGCGGCGAAGAGCTCTGAGCAGCGTTCCATGAGCTCTTCGGGGAAACCGGGGACGGATTCGATCGCCGCCTGGAGTAGGGGGGCGTTCGCAAAGAGTTTTCGTATTTCGGTCAGCCGATCCGGGTGACGGGTCAGCAGGTCGTCAAAAGCGTCGAGAGCGCGGTCCTTCTGCCCGAGCATCGCGTAAGACTTGCCCAGGTTGAACCTCGCTCCGAAGAAGCGACCGTCGGCGTCCGCCAGGCCCGAGATGGTGATCCAGCGGCAGCAGGCGATCGACTTCCGGTAGCTACGCTGGCTGATGTACAGCTTGCCCAGCTGCATAGCCGCGTGGCCACGGTTGGTTTCATTCACGGCCGTGTTGAAGACGTCGCGATACTCCTCGGCGGCGTCCAGGGTCCGGCCCTCGTGCGCGTACAGGAACGCGCGATACAGACGAGCCTCCTCGTGGGAGGGGTCGGCGGAAATCGCCTCCTCCAGGAGGCGCCGGCCCTTCTCGAGCGGGCTTTCGATCCGCTCCAGACGACCGTTCAGGAGGTGGCGGGCCTTCTGCCAGTCGACCCCTCCACCGTTGCGGTCCTTGCCGTTCATCAGGACGCCGTCGACGAAACCGCGCCCCGCGTTCTTGGTCTCCGGGACGGAGACCGCTTTCTCGAAGATGCGCGTGCGGAAATCGGGGTCGATCGCCGCCAGCACGTAGGCCTTGCCGAGCTGATAGAAGACCGTTGCCAGCCGGTGCACCAGGTCGATCGCTTCCGCTTCCATCTCGAGGGAGCGGCTGATCAGCCCGTCCGAACAGGAATCGCCCTGCGTCAGCATCGCCACGCGGGCGAAGAGACGATCGGGGTCGGTGGAATCGCGGTGCAGGCGTACCTGCATCCGCAGATCCTCGAAGAAATCACGACAGTGCGAACACTCCTCGATGTGCAGCATCGCGCGCGCGGCGCGCCCCTCGTCCAACTCGCCGTCGAGCATGCACGAGAGATCCAGCTGGAACCCCGAGTGTGAGTCCGCTTCATTCAGCCAGCTCTTGGTGTCCATCAGATTCCCTCCTCGACCGACCTGGTCGAACGGGTGCCACGAAGGCGTCCCGGGGCCTCACCGGCCTCGGGGCTCCCCGAAACGGCGACATCGCCGTCGGGACTCCGCGGATCGCGTGCCGGGCGACAGTCCGGTGACAGACCGTCGAAGACTCGGCGCATCGAGCGATGGATCTTCCGACGTGCCCGGAAGATGACCATCTTCAGATTCTCCAGCTTGATCCCGAGGGCGGCTGCCGCGTCCCGGTAGCTGCTCTCCTCTACCTCCACCAGGTGGAGGGCGCGACGCTCTCTCTCCGAAAGCATCGTGTAGAACTTGAGATAGAGCTGGAGGTAGGTGAGGTAGACGCGGGTGCACTCCTGACGACTCTCCGTCTCGATCACTCCGTTGAGCGGGCTGGGAGAGCCCGGCGCGGGTTGATCGGGGAGATCGTCGAAGGTCACCTCGGAGCGTCCGCCACGAGAGAGCGAGCGGAGGTGCTTGAGCACCGTGTTCCGAACGATCATCGCGGACCAGACCCGGAAGGCGTCCTCGCGGGTCGAGTTGAAACGGTGGGGGTAGCGGTAGACGTTGAAGAATACCTCTTGCAGAACGTCTCCGGCATCCGCCTTGCTAGCGTAGCGGCGCAAGCGCGAGGCCACCTGGGTCGCCAGGTGCTGGCCGTTCAACTCGTAGAGGAGTCCGAAACACCCCCGGCTGCGGTCCTTCTTGAAGACCTCCATCAGCCGCGTGGAGATGGCGTCACGCACGCTCTCGGCGGTGCGCTCGGATTCGGCGATGATCGCCTCCATCCGCGCCAGCTCTCGTCTCCCGATCTCCCCTCGTATTTCCCGTAGACGCTCCCCGAGCCGTTCTAGGCCGCCTTCGGATTGGAGGGACAATCCGGGGCTATAGGGATCGGTTGCGTGCATCAAGCCTGGAGCAGCAGGGCAGGGCTAGTAGGTCTTGGAGGAAAAGAGGCGGGGGACCGGGGGAGTCGCCAATGCCCTGGGGATGAGCACTGTTAATCGTAGTTCTATGAGGGTGGCAACGCCTCGGTTACGCTTCTCGTACTGACTGATCACCGATTGGCTCCAGATGGAGCCGGAGAAGGGCACAAACCCTTACGAGTAAAAACTTTAGTCTAAGCGGGATATTTGCGGAACCGGGTATGCACCCTATTCGTCGCCTTTTCCGCTTCCCGCCCATGGACCGCGCCCCCCTCGCCCTGGAGATCGCCGCCGAGCTCGGATTCGACCTCGCCGGGATCGCCCCCCTCCGCCCCCCCCGGAGGGCGGCGCGCCTTCGGGCGTGGCTGGAGGCGGGTCACCACGGCTCGATGGGCTTCCTGGAGCACCAGGCGCCCTCGATCCTGGATCCCCGCCAGATCCGGGGGGGAGCCCGGAGCCTCCTGGTGGTCGGTTTCGGGCACTCGCGCCCTCCGATCGAGCTGGACGGAGGGGCCCGCGTCGCCCGCTACGCGGCGGGCCGCGACTACCACAACGTCCTGGGGCGGCTCCTCAAGAAGCTCGCCCGGCGCCTCGAGGCGGAGGGGTTCGCGGGGCCCTTCCGCCCGATCGTGGACGCCGGCCCCCTGCTGGAGCGCTCCCACGCGGCCGAGGCGGGCCTCGGCTTCGAGTCGAAGTCGGCCAACCTGCTCACCTCCCGCTTCGGGCCCTGGTTCTTCCTCGGGGAGCTCCTGCTCGGCGAAGAGCTCACCCCTACGGAGCTCTCCCTCGCCGGATCCCCCGTCACCGCCTCCTGCGGCAGCTGCACCGCCTGCCTCGACGCCTGCCCCACCGGGGCGATCCTCGAGCCAGGGGTGGTTCACTCGCCGCTCTGCCTCAGCTACCAGACGATCGAGCAGCGCGGTCCGATCCCGCGCGAGCTGCGTGAGGCGGTCGGCCCCTGGGTCTTCGGCTGCGACGTCTGCTCGGAGGTGTGTCCCTGGGGGGAGAAGGCCCCCGATCTCTCCTCGCGCCTCGGCCGGCACCCCTCGATGAACGCCGGGGAGACGGGCGCCGACTCCTCCCCGCTGCTCTCCTGGCTGGCCGCCGGCGAGACGTTCCCGGCCGAGTTCAACGGCTCCCCGCTGCAGCGTCCCCGGCGCGAGGGCCTGGCGCGCAACGCCGCGATCGTCCTGGGGAACCGCCCCGTCGAGGGGGGCAGCGAGGCGCTGCGAGCGGCGCTGGACTCCGATCCCTCCCCGATGGTGCGCGAAGCCGCCGCCTGGGCCCTCCAGCGCGGCTACGCCCGCGACGCGGGGGTCCAAGGGGCGCTGGAGGCCGCGGCGGCGCGGGAGGTGGACGAGACCGCGGGCTCGGAGATGCGCCGCACCCTGTCCCAGTAGGAGTCGCGTCCTGCACGCTGCGCCTAGGAGGCAGGCATGGGCAGGCCAGGGAGGGCATCGAAGCTGGCGAGAATCGTCATCTGAGCAGTCTGTCGACCGGTCGGTTTGCGGGCGCCAGCCCGCGCCAGCGGAGGGGCTCTGACGCCCGTCGAGGATCCTCGACACACGCTCCCGGGGCGTCGAACCCCCTCGACACGGGCGGCGAGGCGTTTTTTCGACAGATTGCAACATCCTAACTGACAGGGGGTTGCGTCGATCGCCCCGCGGCGTTCCCGGGAAGCTCCGCACAAAATGCGGCTTCCTTGGGACCCAGGTGCGTACAGGGACCGTCCAGAACCCCGGGGCCCCGTCGCGATTCCTCGACATCCGGCCTCCCGGGGTGAGGTCGGGGGATGCAGCTCCACGACTCTCCTAACCCCCCGGAGCGCAGCTATTTACAACTTCCTATGAGCCGCGGGGCGCGGTTGGCCCGCCCCTTGCTCCTCCGGTTCCCGCCGGCAGGGCGAGGCCGGCACACCGCGAACACCCAGGCAGGCAATCATGACGCACCACCACGGCGACAACGACTTCTACTCCGATCGCAAGTACTGTGACCAGTGCGGCACGTACGTCAGCTACCTGATGAGCGTCGACTCCTCCTACTGCGTGGAGTGCGGCGCGGAGGTGCATCTCTTCTCCAAGGAGGACTGGGAGGACTTCAACGAGAGCCTGCAGTCCCGTCGCCCCAAGGGCGGCCGCCCGCGCAAGAACAGTCAGCGCGACAAGGAGTCCGCCTAGACTCCAGGAACACCCCGCGGATCCCTCGGGCTGAAGGCCCTCCCCTTCCTTCGCCCTGCCTTCCCTGGCTTGATCCCCTCGCGACGCCCACGACCTGGCACGGCAGGTCGTGGGCTCGCACCTTTTCCGGCGCTACCCTCTCCCCGTGGAGCCCCCGTCCCGAACCGCCCTGACCCGGATCCTCGAGCAGGTCCGGAGCGTGCGCGCCGCCGTGCTCGGCGACCTCGCAATCGACGCCTACTGGGACCTCGACGTGGAGTGTACGGAACGCTCGCTGGAGACGGGGCGGCCGATCTCCCGGGTGGAGGCGCAGCGCTACGGTCTCGGCGGCGCGGGGAACGTGGTGGACAACCTGTGCCGGCTGGGTCTCGCCTCGGTCGAGGCGCTCGGCGTGGTGGGTCGGGACCCCTTCGGTCGGGAGCTCTGCGCCCTCCTCGAGGCCGCGGGGGCCGGAACGAGGGGAGTCCTCCGGCGCGAGGGCTGGCAGACGGTGGTCTTCGCCAAACCGCACCGGGACGGGATCGAGCAGGACCGGATCGACTTCGGCGGCCTGAACCGGCTCCGGCCCGAGCTCGAGGACGCGGTGGTCGACCGCCTCGAGCTCGCCGCCCGGCGCTGCGACGTCGTGGTGATCAACCAGCAGGTCCCCCGCGGCCTGGCGATCCCGCCGCTGACCGGGCGAATCGACGAGGTGATCCTGGCCCACCCAGAGTGCGTGTTCCTCGCCGACTCGCGCGACCACGTCGGTCGCCACCACGGGGTGATCCACAAGCTCAACCTCCAGGAGGCGCGCCGCCGCGCTGGCGACCGGGACGCCCCGCCGCGGGAGGTCCTGCGGCGTCTCGTCGAGGAGCTGGGCGGTCGGGTCTTCATGACCCTGGGCGAGGCCGGGCTGATGACCGCGGAGGCGGGGGTGGAGGAGCTCCTCCACGTCCCCGCGCCGCGGATCGAGGGGGAGGTCGACACCGTCGGCGCCGGCGACGCGGTCACCGCGGCGATCGCGGCGGTGCTCGGCGCGGGTGGCGACCCTCGACTCGCGGCGCACCTCGCGGTGCTGGCCGCGGCGGTGACGGTGAAGAAGCTGCAGCGGACCGGCACGGCGAGCCCCGCGGAGATCCTGGAGGCGGCGCAGTGGTGAGCCTCGAGGAGTTCCGCGCCCTCCGCGAGGGAATCGAGCGCTACCTCACCGGGGAGCTGCTCCCCTTCTGGATGGAGCGCGCCCCCGACGAGGAGGTCGGCGGCTTCCTGACCTACTTCGACGCTCGCGGCGAGCCGACCGGCGAGACGGACAAGACCTTCCTGATGCAGATCCGGATGGTCTGGGCGCTGTCCGCGGCTCACCGCGCCGGGTACGGCGGCGGCCGTTGCCTGGAGCTGGCGCGCACGGGGGTCGACTTCCTGCTCGAGCACTACTGGGACGTCGAGCACGGCGGCTGGTTCTGGATCGCCGACCGCCGGGGCCGGCCGACGGTCACCTCGAAGATCGCCTACGGCCAGTTCTTCGCGGTCTACGCGTTCGGCGAGTACTTCCTAGCCGGCGGCGATCCACGCGGGCGGGAGGCGATGGAGCGCACCACTGCCGCGATCGCGGCAAGGATGGCCGACCGCGAGCGCGGCGGCTACCTCGAGATCATGTCCCGCGACTGGTCTCCGGCTCCGGGCGGGAAGTACGGCGGCGACCGCAAGAGCTTCGACGTGCACCTGCACGCGATGGAGGCGCTGACGACGCTCTTCGAGGTCACCGGCGAGGAGTCGCACCGCGAGGAGCTCCTGGCGGTGATCGACCTCCTGCGCGGCCCGATGCTCGACCCCGCGACCGGCGCGGGTCTGATGCAGTTCACCTACGATTTCCAGCCGCTGCCCCCGATCCGCTTCGCCGTGGAATGGGGCAGCGACGAGGAGCCGGAGGAGGGGGCCTTCCCCCTCGACCTGACCTCCTACGGCCACAACGTCGAGTTCACCTGGCTGCTGAAGCGCGCGGGCGACCTGCTGGGTCTCCCGGAGGACCACTTCGCCGCCCCCATTCGCCGCGCCGTCGATCACTGCCTGGAGCGGGGCCTCGACCGGGAGCACGGCGGTCTGTACGTCGACGGCCCCGCGTCATCCGCGGCGACCAACCGCCACAAGCAGTTCTGGCAGCACGCCGAGGCGCTGGTCGGGCTGCTCGACGCGTACCTCTTGTTCGGCGACGAGCGCTACTGGGACGGCTTCCGCAACGTGCACGCTTTCGTCTTCACCCACTTCGTCGACCACGCGGGCGGTGGCGAGTGGTACGCCCTGCTGGAGCGCGACGGCACCCCGCGCTGGGACTACCAGGGCCACGCCTGGAAGATCTGCTACCACACGATCCGCTCGATGATCGAGACTGGCGCGCGGCTGAGCCGGCTGTTGGAGGGCGCAGAGGCAAGAGAGAGAGAGAGGAAGCAGAGCCCAGAACCAGAACCAGAGATTTAACCACAGAGGTCACAGAGGACACAGA
>CAZCAC010000115.1:0-28040 GCA_964496575.1 uncultured Planctomycetaceae bacterium
AGCGGATGGTCCCTGTCCTGATGACGGCGCTGACCAGCGGCATCGCGCTGGTACCGCTGGCGCTCTCCCCCGATACGCCCGGCCGCGAGATCCTGTATCCCGTGGCGACGGTCATCATCAGTGGACTCATCTCGAGCACGTTGCTCGACTTCCTGGTTCGTCCCGCGTTGTTCTGGACGTTCGGCCGAAAGGCGGCCGAGCGCGCGATGGCCCGACCCGGCTCGCCGGACCGCGCCAGTCAGCGATTCATCGAGGAGTTTGGAGGAGGAAAGTGATGAAGAAGAGTGATCTGATCTCGATCGTTACCGGCGTCGCCGGTTCTTACCTGTTTGCCGCGGCGATCTTCCTGGCCGGCTGCGGCGGGGATCTGGACGGTGAGGGTACGGACGCTGTCGCTCCCGACGATTCCGGACACGGCCACGCGCACGAGGCCGGCGCCCACGGCGGCGAGATCATGGGGCTGGCCAACGGCGAGGTGCACGTCGAGTTCGTGCTCGACGAGAGCAAGGAGCGCGTCGACCTGTACCTCTTGGGGGCAGATGGAAAGACGGCCCTGGAAAGCGCGGTCGCCCCGTCGATCAACATCCGGGTCGGCGGGGTGCCGAAACAGATCGCCACGGCTCCCGCGGGAGGGGTCTCACCGGCCTCCCACTTCACTGCCACCGATCCGGCCTTCGCCGACCATCACCTCGACGGGCAGCTGGTGATCTCGGCCGGGGGCAAGCAGTACTTCGCCAATCTGGTCCCGCACGAACACGAGGACGAACACGTGCACGCCGAGAACGCGATCAGCTTCACGGAGTGGACGGACAAGTGCGAGTGGTTCGTCGAGCTGGAGACGCCCGAGGTCGGACACGCGGTCGAGTTCGCGGCTCACGTCACCCTGCTCGAGTCCTTTCAGGCGGTCACCGCCGGGACGTTCCGGGTCGAGGCGAGCGCGGGAGGCGAAACCGCGTCCACGTCCGCCGACTCCCCGGTTCGCCCGGGGATCTACACCCCGTCGATCTCCTTCCCCACTGCAGGGACGTGGAAGCTGAGCCTGACCTTCGACGGCCACGGCATCACCGACACGGTGGAGTGGACGGTCACCGTCCACGAAGCGGGGAAGGTCCCCGATCCCGCCGAGGATCCCGCCGGCGTGATCTCCTTCTTGAAAGAGCAACAGTGGAAGATCCCGTTCGCGACGGTGATGGTCCCGGAGGCGGCGGACGGACTCCTCACCGTACCGGCGAGCTCGGTCCTCGACGACGCGGGCGCGAAGGTCGTGGTGGTCCAGCTGGGGGGCGAGTCGTTCGCCCTCCGGGTCGTCGAGATCGTCGCCCTGAGCGGCGAGGTGGTCCAGCTCACCGCCGGGCCGGTCGCCGGGCAACGGGTCGTCACCAGGGGCGGGGCGGCCGTCGTAGGTGCGAAGTAGTACGGTACCGTACTGTCGATCAAGGACCCCAGGTCACCGCCAATCCGTTCGAGGCATTGAAGTCCGTTCCGCAGGGCGACGCGGTCGGGTTGCGGTACCAGCACTGATAGTACTTGGTGTCCCCGGCCAGGATGTTCCCGGCCTTCGCCGAGATCGTCTGCGCGTACCCCGAGGTGTCGGAGTAGCCGCTGGCGTCGGAGAAGCGGACACCGAGGCGCTTCAGCTGGCCGCCGGCGCACTGCAGCCCGTCCCCCCAGAGGACGCCCGGGGATAGGTCGTTGTTGGCCTGGAAGTACAGGCCGCTGTTGTTCGGCTCCAGGCCGGTGGTCGCCAGCACCACGGTGTCGGCACCGAGGCTGGGCTCGCCATCTCCGGTCAGCTGTGCCCCTGATGCGAACACGCCGTTGGCACAACCGGAACCGGGGACGCTGCCGTCGTTGTCGTTGCCGCAGGGACAGGGCGTGCCGCTGCCGAGGTCGCCGAAGCAATAGGGCGTGCCGATCGAACCCGCGTCGTTGTAGGCGAGGTAGTCGATGTTGAAATCGCCGACGAAGTCGAGCTGGAGCTCGTCGAAGACCAGGTCGGTGAAGCCGAAGTAGTTGTTCGGCTGGTACTGATCGGACAGGTTGGAGAAGGAATCCACCACGGCGCCACCGAGCATGGCCCGGAAGACCGAGGGCTGGCTCTGGCCGATCTGGTGGTAGGCGAAGCTCAGGTCGGTGATCGGGTTGTCGAACTTGATCGTCAGCGTATCGGGGGGCCCGGAGAAGTCGTTCGTCAGGAAGCCTCCGACCATGTTGTTGACCGAGCTGGTCGTGTAGTACCTCGTGTGCGAGAACGTGAGCCCGGGGAACTCCGTGGTGATGACGGTGAAGTTCGGATACAGGTCCGCGCCGAAGTCGGTCACGTGGTCGGTGCCGGACAGTCCGTTCATCTGGGCGATGATCTGTCCTGCTGATGCTGTCGTCGAGGCCAGGATCAGGGCGAGCGGGGCGGCCAGAAGAGTGATGCGCATGGTGTCGTCCAGTTTCGAGGGTCCGCGGGACAGAGTGTGCTCACTCTGTAGCATACCGGATCACCTCGAACCGGGCCGGCCTGTCCAGGTTTCTACGATCATTGAGGACGTTCACCTCGCGATTCAACCGGGTCCTACCTTCGGGTCGGCATCCCCCACGATCATCTCGTGAATCCTCCGGATCGGCTTCCACGCGCCGTCCATCAGGTTGGAGAGGATCACCACGTTGATCTCCCGCGCGGGGAAGTGGCGGATCATCCTGCTGGTCGAGCTCCTCGAGGTACTGCGCCAGCGCCTTCACGGATCGCTCCTCCCGGCTCTGGTTCGATCCCATTCGGCTCATCGAGGCGCCTCGCTGAGCTTCGTCCACTCGATCGATCCACGCGAGGCCGCCCCCGGTTTCACGGCCACGCTCAACATGGCGCCGGTGAGGTTCGCCTCGACGGTGAGCTCGCACTCGTACGTCGGACTGTCCTTCGTCAGCGACGAAGACCGGGTGTCCGCGACCGCGGACCGGCCCTCGGCGAGCAGTCGTACCCGCGTGATGCCAAGCTCACCGCCGTGCGTCCGCCGGAGGCGGAGGCGGTAGGTGCCCGGCTCCAGCGAGGTGGAAAAGTCCTCGATCGTCCACTCCGACTCCTTCGAATCGGTGTGTCGGTCCACCCAGCCGAAGGCCATCGAGGGTCCCCCGTGGTGGCGCAGGTAGAGGCGCATCCCGGCACGACCGCAGACCGACTCCGGAGCGGCGCGCCACGCCGCCTCGAAGCTCGCGCCCGCCTGCGACTCGTGCCCCTCCCAGCGTCGGTACGCGCTGCCGAGCGCCAGGTGGATCACGCCCCGCTGCTCCTCGGTATACGCGGGGTTGGCGAGCATCTCCCGAAGGCGTTGCTCCGCCTCGGCGCCCTGGCCCGCCTTCGCCTCGTCGGTCGCCTGCTTCACCAGCGCGTTCCAGCTCGGGAACGTCAAGCGCGCGAGATAGCCGGCCTCGTCCTCCGGGTCGAGCCGCTTCACGTCGTCGAGCAGACTCGCCACGCGACGGAGCGGCAGGCGGTCGCGAGCGATCAAGAGGTCGAGCTCGCGCGCGGCATCCCCCGCCTCACGGGCCGCGGCGAGGTCCTCGTCGAAGCCCTTCCACGTGCGACAGCAGGCGGCGAGCTCGAGCAGGGCGAGCCGCGCCGCGTCCTGGGTCTTCGGCAGGTCGCGACCCTGCCGGACACCGAGCGAGGAGCCGTCCGGCGCATAGGCCAGCACCGCGGGGTAGGTATGCAGGCCGCTGTCCTTCTTCACCCAACCCTCGTTCCGCTGCTCGTTCACGCGCCGGGTCTGCTCCCCGGGATCCTGCAGGACGTCGACGTCGGCGAGGACGATCCCCGCCCCCACCGCCTCCGCGAAGGCGACATCCTTCCAGACGCCCTCGAACACCTGCTCGCCGAAGGGGTGCCAGTCGGAGCCGTGAACGAGGACCAGGAGCACCGCATCGCGCTCGACCGAGAGCGCCCGCCCCTCGGAGAAGGAGAGCGATTCGCCGCCGAGGGCGAGGGACGAGGTCAGGAAGCTGGCAGCCGCGAGGCGAAGGAAGGCGGGGCGACTCATTCAACTCCTCCTGCGCCCGTAGACCAGGAAGCGACGTAGGTGCAGGCAGTTCGAGTCCTTGGCGATGCGCACCCAGCTGCAGCGGTGTCGTTCGCCCTCGAAGCCGACGCGGTAGATCGCGTGAGTCCCCTCGAGCGCGCCGATCGGTTCCCAGCTCTCACCGTCGGAGCTGATCTCGATCCGGCTCCCCCCGGCGCGCCACATGTTCCCGCCGGCGCGGTTCTGGATGACGATCCCGGTGAGCTCGGCGTGATGCTCGAGGCGCACGGCGATGAAGGACGCGCCGTTGTCGGTGTGGCAGTGGCCGCCGTGCTCGCCGAGCACGCCCCAGTGGTGCTCGGGAGAGTCCCAGCGGTTGCCGCGACCGGAGACTTGCAGCAGACCGCCGTCGGAGAGGAGCTTCCCCTCGAACGGCTCGATCCCGTCCATTGGCTGCGGCTCGGAGAGGCGCGAGGCGGCCTTGCCGATCGCCTGGAAGGTGCTCACGTCGCCTCGCGTCGCGGCTTCGGGAATCGTCGTCCGTGCGAGCTGCTTCAGCGCCGCCGCCGCCCCGTCCTGTTCGGAGCGCATCGCCCGCAGGAGGCTCTTCAGCACGTCGTTCCACTCCTTCGAATCGGGGTCGTGCCTGCCGAGGAGCCACGCGACGCAGGCGGGCCCGAACGCGGAGGACTCGATCAGCTCCCGGCTCATCACGGGGATCAGTCGAGCCTGCTCCTTCGCATCGAGGCGGGCGAAGATCCAGTTCCACGCACTCTCGACGTCCCAGCGGCCGCCGCCCCAGCTGTCGCAGCTCTGGATCCAGCGGAGGAAGAGGCGGCGCTTGTCCGCCTCGGTCAGGCCGTTCAGCAGCTTCGGGTAGACGCGCCCGGACAGGATCCTCCAGGCGGGCTCCTCGTGGTCCTCCAGTCCGTCGAGCAGCGCGTCGTGGTAGTCGCGCCACCAGCCTTCGTCCTGCGAGGTGCGCTCGCCGAAGGAGGCCCACTCCAACCAGAGCTCGTAGTGGAGCCCGTGCGCAGCGAGCGCCCGTCGCCAGTACGCATCGGCCCGGACGAGATCACCGTCTCGCTCGCAACCGTGGGCCTGGCGCGCGAAGTCACCCGCCTTCCGCACCTTGCGCGTCACCCGGAAGCACGCCTCGGTGAGCATCAGGCCGGGCCAGGTCGCTTCGTGGAAGCTCGTGTGCATCCCGCGCTTCCAGGAGAGCGAGTAGGCGGGCTGCCAGGTCGTGTCGTCGATCTTGACCGCGTAGGCGCAGTGTCCCGGCTCGCCCATGGTCGTCGCGGGGATGCCGTTGGCCATTGCGGCGGACGCGCCGAGGTTCGACAGGGCGCCGCACACTCCTCCGACGTCGATCGCCATCTCGGGTCCGCACGAGTACGAACCCTGGAACGGCAGGTAGTAGGCCGGACCCTGAACGCTGTCGCCGAGGCTGCTGAACGAGCGGTAGGGAGCCTGCCAGCAGGCGTGGACGTACTCGCGCCGCGGCCAGCAGATCTCCTCGCGCAGGAACTCGAGCGCCTCGGCGTCCGCGAACCCCCTCCACTGGCACCCGCGCGCGAGGTATCGACGCTCCCAGGTCGCGAGGCCCTCGTAGCAGGCGTTGAGGAGCCCCGCCGCGTGGCTGTCGCGGTAGTACTCGTACCGCTTCCTCATCCAGTCGGCGTCGTAGTCCGTCATGCCCTTGGCCAGGGCGCAGGCCGTCGCCATCGCCCGGTCGACCGACCGCCGCCGGAGCCCGGGGTCCCGGCTCCACAGATCTTCGAGGAAGACGAGCACCACGTCCGCGCGACGCACGGGCCCCGAGTCCAGGAGATCGCGCAGCCAGGCCTCATCGCGCTCCAGCTCGCGGAGGAATTGCGCGCCGCTCTCGGTGCCCTGTATGGCCTCCCAGGCCTCGCTCCCGACGCGGCGCTCGAGGTCGGCGAAGAGCCGGGCGCGATTCAGTGGGGACGCGACGGCGGCGATCGCCGCGAGCAGAAGGGGGACGACCTGGGGGAGCACCATGGGTCCAGGATACGGGGGAGCGCGCGACTCCGTCCTGGTTCCCGGTTTTGCCGGCGAGATCCGTAGCCCCCTCCCGGCCTCGGAGGTAGCGGATTTCGGTCCCGCCCCATCCCGAGACCGACCCGCGATTCACGAGATCGCGCCGGGAGGACCATGAAAACCCTGCTCTCCACGCTTCTCTTGCCCGTGCTCTTCCTGCCCTCTTCGATGCCGGCCGGTGGAGCCACCGAGGCGGACGAGCTCGTTTCCGTCGGGGAACCGTTCCCCGCATTCCACTTCAAGAACCTGCTGCGAGGGGATGGTCGAGATCGACTCTCGCAGTTCCGCGGGCAGCCGGTGCTGCTCGCCTGGTGCTCCACCGTCTTCGCCGGGATGGAGGCCGCCAAGGTCTCGGTGAAGGCCGAGCGCGACTTCGCCGACTGGGGGCTGGTTCCCATCCTGATGGAGATCAAGCGTCACGACGAGACCTACATCGAGGCGCTGGCCCTGACCGAGATCCCCGGCTCCACCTGCCGGCTGATGAAGACCCACAAGCTGGGCATCGCCTGGGAGAAGAAGCGCGGACTCCCACCGTACGTCGCGCTGATCGGAGTCGACGGCACGCTCCTGTACGCGGGGAGCTACCAGTCCTTCTCCACGGTGAAGAAGCTGCTCAAGAAGGAGGTCGCCCGGCTGCGCAAGGGCTGGGGCGACGATCGGACGGCCCGCAAGGCCCGCGCCCTGGCCTATGGGAAGCGCGAGCTGGGCAGGGCCCACACGCTCCTGCAGGAAGCGCTGCGCGAGGACGCCGCGAACGAGGAGCTGACCGAGCTGTGTGCCGAGCTCGTCGCTCGCTACGAGTCGACCACGAAGGCCGTCTCGTTCCTCATCGAGGATGGCCGTCCCCGAGAGGCCCGCGAGGTGGCCGAGCGGCTCGCCGACTCGGTCGCCGACCATCCCACGTGGGCGCCCGAGGTCGTCGAGTTGCAGCAGCGCTTCGCCACCGAAGGGCTGCTCACCGAGCTGGCTCTCGAGAAGAAGCTCGACAAGCTGCTCGAGCCGATTCAGGCCAGGGCTCCCCGCGAGGGACTGGCCGAGAAGGTCAGTCGATTCGCCGAGGAAGCCTCGGGCAGTCGCGTCGGCGTGCGCGCCGAGCGGCTGGCCAGGGTGATCGACTTCGCCGTGAAGGAGAAGCTGAAGGTCGAGCGGTAGCAGTCGAGGCCGACCGCCCGGGCCGGATCGTCCCCGCGTCGTCGCAGGCGTGGGCGGGACGACCCGTGTTGCTGTTGGAGCCGGGGGGCCACCGCGACACTATTCCCTGGACATCGATTCCGTTCCCGACATGCTATCGGCGTGGAACGGGCGACGAGCGACATCCCGCAGCGGAAGAGACCCTGGGTGGGTCTCGCCGTTCTGGTGATCGGTGCCGCGGCGCTCCTGGGGCGAGCCCTTTCCGAGGCCTGGATCGGCGAGGATGCCCTGATCACCTTCCGCACCATCGACAACTTCGTCAACGGGTACGGGTTGCGCTGGAACGTCGACGAGAGGGTGCAGACGTACACGCACCCGCTCTGGCTGTTCCTGAATACGATCCCCTACGCGATCACCCGCGAGGTCCCCTACACCCTCGCGAGCGTCTGCCTGGTCTGCTCACTCGGGGCCTACTCGATCGTCGCGCGCCGATGTGTGAAGCGGCCGCTGCTCCTCTTGTTCGGGGTCTGTCTGCCGATCGCGGCCTCGCAGTCGCTGGTCTACTACAGCACGGCGGGGTTCGAGACTCCGCTCGGCTTCCTGCTGCTCGCGCTCTTCGCCGTGATCCTCCTGCCCGTGGAGCGCGATCGGCCCACCCGCTGGGGTTGGCTCGTCGCGGTCGCGGCGCTGGCCGCCGTGAATCGCCTGGACTACGTGCTGCTCGTCGCGCCGGCTTGCGCCTACGCCTGTCTCTGCGAGTGACGAGGGGTGAAGTGGGGTCGCGTCCTGCTCGGCTCGACCCCCTTGATCGCGTGGTTCTGCTTCTCCCTCCTGTATCACGGGTTCCTCGTCCCCAACACGGCTCCCGCGAAGCTGTGTGAGGAGATCACCGTCGGCGAGTACGTGCACGAAGGACTCGTGTACACGGCGGAGCTGATCCGCTGGGATCCGGTCGCGGTTCCCATCCTGGTGATGGCACTGGTGATCACCGTCGGGGCGGCGTTGCGCCGGCTGTCGGGAAAGGGCGACTCGCGCGACGGTCGGCTCGCAGCCCTGGGAGTCGGGGTCTTCCTCTACGGTGGATACGTCCTGTGGATCGGCGGCGGGTTCCTGTCGGGCCGCTTCTGGGCGCCGGCGCTATTCTCGGCGATCCTGGTGATCGCCTTCGGAAGTGGAGAGTTCGTGCAACGGCTTCGGGCCTCGTCTTCCAGCAGGAGGCTCGCCACCGCCCTCGGCGCGCTGGCTCTGCTGGGCGCGCTCTTCGCCTTCGGCCACGGCTTCACCGAGGAGGGGCGTGGCCCCATCCACGCTCGCTCGCTGGCACACTATCGCCTCGAGTCCGACGGCTCCTGGAGCATGACGGAGAAGGCCGCGAAGTGGTGGGACGCGGGACTGAAGCACCGGCGCCTCGCCGAGGGCAGCCGCGACCGCTACGTGACCTCCTTCGGGGTCATCGGCTTCAAGGGTCTGGCCGCCGGCCCCGAGGTGACGGTCGTCGACCGCCACGGCCTGGCCGATCCCCTGCTGGCCCGGCTGCCGCTCGACCCGAGCGAGCCGTGGCGGATCGGGCACCTCAAGCGGGCGATCCCCGCGGGGTACGTCGTCGCGCGCCAGACCGGCTCGCTGGAAGGGATGCAGCCCGGCCTTCGCGAGTACGACGAGCACCTCCGGCGGATCGTGGCGGGGCCGATCTTCGAGTGGGAACGGCTGAAGACGATTCTGAGCTTCCACCTGGGCCGCTACGACCACCTGCTCGAGGAATAGCCTTCGGAACCGGGAGCCTCAGTCTCCGGCCGTCCCCCCGAAGCCCCGGATCTCCGGCGAGGTCTTCTGGAAGGTGACCAGCATGCCGTTCCCCTGCTCCCGGCCGCCGTCCATGACGTACTTCTCGCGGATCACCTTCGGATCGGTCTCGCCTCGGAACCAGCTGGTGTGAATGATCTGACGCTCGAGCTTCTCGGGCTTGTCCGGGTCGCCGGGGGCGAAGATCCTGATCGTCTTGCTGCGGAAGTCGCAGCTCATGATCTTCGTCTTCTTGAAGTCCTTCGGGCTCTTCTGGATCAGCTCGGTCAGCTGCGAACGCACGTTGTTGCCGTCGAAGTTCAGCTTCCGGCAGTTCTCGATCGTCGTGCGCGCCCCACCGAGGTCGTTGTTGCGCACCAGCGCGTCCCAGGCGTTGTCGAGGTACAGGCCTCCGGAGAGGCCGACGAACCGGCTATTGGAGCCTCCGGTGGAAGTCGCACCGGAGAGGGTTCCGTCGACGGGTTTGTTGTTCAGGATCAGCACCTTGAGCTTGGCGCGGTTGCGCTTCGACCGATCGATGCCCTGGATGCGCACGGGCGCCGACACGGCCGAGTCCTGGAGATCGACCTGCCCGCCGAGCATCTTCAGCGAGAGGGTCGCCGATTCCCGGATCCCCAGGTTGTTCAGGTAGACCTCGCAGCTCGCCGGTCCCTCAGGTGAGGTGCGGATCCCGCCGCCGTCGGTGAAGTCCGTCTGGGTGATCAGGAGGTCCTTGCAGTCGGGCATCAGCTCGATCGTCACGTTGCGGATCTCGTTCCGCTTCCCGGTGGCCGCCTTGATCTCCAGCTTCCCCGAGACCTCCAGGACGGCACCGCTCCCCTTGCCGACCAGGGTCATCTGGCGCAGGGAGACGACGGTCTGGTTGTGCGGGATGCGGACGCGCCCTTCGACGGTGTAGGTGGCGCCGTCGGTGCGGAGCGTGGCGTTCTTCAGGGGAAACGGCTCTTCCGGCGGAAGCGAAGAGGCGTCGGCGGCGAGCGGAACGATCAGCAGGAGCGTGGCGAGGTTCATCGGCTCGAGGGCATTGCGAGAGCGGGCACTTGTCCCCGGGGGTCCTCCCCGGCCCCGGTCAGTCTGAGGCGTTCGAAGCCCATCGCTACGAATGCCCATTTGGGGTCGAGGGCCGTACGGCGATGAGGAAGCACCGAGAGGTGCGCGACGCCGTATCCTGGCCGGATGATCTCCGAGGCCGTGTCTTCCCTCCTGCTGGGCCAGCGCGAGCTCACCGCTGGCGACGTGGAGCCCTTCGTCGACCTGGCCCTCGCCGCGGTCGAGCTCGAGTATCCGTACAACCTCTCGCTGTACGCGAATACGGCAGCCGACGTCGCCCCGCCGAGGAAGGTGACCCCGATCTTCTACGGTGCGTTCGACTGGCACTCTTCGGTGCACGGGCACTGGACGCTGGCGCGGTGCGCCAGGCTCTTTCCGGAGGCGCACTGGGCCGAGAGGTGTCGGGCCTGGCTCGACGAGGCGATTCGTCCTGGAAGCGTCGAGGTGGAGCGCTCGTTCCTCGAGGCCCGCCCGACCTTCGAGCGTCCCTACGGACTGGCCTGGCTCCTGTGCCTGCACCGGGAGCTCGTCTCGTGGGCGAGCGGTGGCGATCGGGACGCCCGGCGCTGGGCGCGGACGCTCGAGCCGCTCGCCGCCGTCGCGCGAGAGCACTTCGCCGCGTGGCTGCCCCGACTCCGCTACCCGGTGCGCACGGGAGTCCACAGCCAGTCGGCGTTCGGGCTGGGGCTCGCTCACGACTGGGCGGCGGAGAACGACTCCGGGTTCGAGGAGCAGATTCGCGCTCGGGCCGTCGACCTCTACGGAGACGATCGCGACTACCCGCTGCACCTGGAGCCCTCCGGCGAGGACTTCCTCTCGCCGAGTCTGGGCGTGGCGGACCTGATGCGGCGAGTGCTGCCGCGTTCGGAGTTCCAGGCGTGGTGGGAGCGCGTGCTACCCGACGCGGAGAGCGCCGCGGAGTGGCTGGGACCGGTCGAGGTCACCGACCGCAGCGATGGACGGATCTGCCACCTCGATGGACTCCACCTCAGCCGGGCCTTCATGCTGAGGTCGATCGCGGCCGCTCTGGATCCGGTCGGGACCGACCGGAGGCAGGCGCTGGAAGACGCGGCGCTCGCGCAGGCCTCGGCCGGACTCTCCGCCATCGAGGCGAGCAGCTACGAGGGAACCCACTGGCTCGGGTCCTTCGCGGTGTACCTGCTCACCGATGCGTAGAATACGGTGTCGCACACCTTACCGCTGTCTTGCGACAAGACCGTCCCGCACGCGAGTCTGTCGCAAAGCCGCGGCGTGGTGTTCGACACCGTATCTCCGTGCAACTACCTGCTACCGATGCGGGTTCACGCGCCAGGAGATGTCGTCTGGCACGCGTTCGTACGAGTACGGCAATGTGAGTGTTCCGCCGTCATCGATCAGGTCCTTGCCCACTGACCAGAGGAAAAGGGAACCGTCCTTCTCCTCACGCCAGCGAAGTGGCTTGCCGTCGAGGGGATCGGGAGACGAAGGATTTCACGAACAGCCCATCCCGCTTCCGCGGCTCCGATGGCGACAGGTGCTTCCCGTGTTCGTCGTTGCTCGCGCGGCCCATTCCTTCATCTCTCCACTCCCTGATATCCCCCTGACCCGAGTCCAGAACGAAGTCGGGGCGAGAAACGACACGGCGATACGGTGTCGTGCGTCTCGTCACACTCGAGACCGGGATGAAGTAACCTGGGACGCCACATGGACCCCCTGGACGCCGCAAGATCCGCATTGCCCACCTGGGCCGTATACGGCAATGCCGTTCTCGGTCTGGGCCTCGCCGGCGCCTCCACTTTGCTGATCTCGGCAATTGCCTGGCGGATCTCACGCCCCACCGGGATTGGCGGCGCCCACTGGACGGAGCAGGCCCGGCAGTGCTGGGCGGGAAGACAGCTCCTACAGGCCGCGCTGGTGCACTGCTTCCTCCTGTTCGGGTGGCTGGGCGCCTTCCTACTGGGACCACTGGCACCGATCGGGCCAGAGGACCACGTGGTGGCCGTCGCCATCGGGATCTACTCTCTGGCCCTGGTTCTCCCCGTGTTGCACGGGCGTCGCTGCCGCCGGCTGCTTTCCGACACGAGACCCCGGTCCGGCCGTCTGGCGCACATCGTCGTGATGCAGCTCCAGACCGTGGTCGTGGCGCTCACGATGCTCCTGCTGCCCGCGGAGATCGATCCGGTCTTCTGGATCGTGGCTGGCCTGGGCGGCGTCCTTCTCGTGTTCACGCTGCTCGGCGGGGGTTGCCTCCTGGCGGGCTGGCTGGGTCTCTTCCGCCCCGGGCCGGCCTGGCTCTGCGAGGTGGCCAGGGACGAGGCACGCGCGCGGCGAATCGAGATGCCTCGTGTTCTCGTCGGAGAGATGCCGGCGGCGAACGCCTTCGCCCACCCCCTGCTCTCGCGCATCATCGTCACGAGCCGGCTGCTCGAGGTCCTCGAGAGGGATCAGACCCGAACGGTCATCGCCCACGAGGTCGCGCATCTCGCGAATCACCGACGGCAGACCTGGGCCTACCTGATTCTCAGCCTCCCCCTGTGGCTGACGTTCATGGGAGCCCGACCGATGATCGCACACCTCGGCCTGGTTGCCTGGATCATCGCGCTTGCGCTGGGCTGGGCTCTCCAGTTCCTCCACACCCGGCTCTGCCGGGGAGCAGAGACCGAAGCGGATGAACTGGCGCGCGAATCCGCTTCAGGTCCTCGGGCCTACGCCGAGACTCTCGAGAGACTGCACAGAGACAACCTCGCGCCTGCCGTCCTCGAGAGTCAGTCCCGCACGCACCCGGAACTGTACGACCGCATCAGTGACACGGGAGTCACGTCGGAGTACGAACGACCGACACCGCCCCCGCCTCGAGAGAACGCCCGCATCGGCCTCTACCTCCTGGCGCTGGGTCTGGTGGCCACCGTCTTCGTAGTGCAAGGCGTGATCGGGTTGACGACGATCGATAGCGAGAAGGGCGTTCTGCGGGCGATTGCCGTGACGGGAGGAACGGGAGAGCTTCTCCAGCTGGCCGGGGTCCACCGCCTGGACGACGGAGCATTCCTGGCCGCAGAGTCGCTGTTCCGCTGCGCCGAGAGCCTGGATCCCGACAGCCCGGCAAACCCCGCGTACCTCGCCATCACCCTGGCCGAGCAGGGCCGCACGACGGAGGCGCAGACTGCGCTCGAGCGAGCCGAGGAGCTGCTGACGCCCGATCTGGGAGGCCTTCACCAACTCATGCCGATCGTGGACCGCGCGAGGACGGCAGTGCGATAGTCTGCCCTTCTTCGCGGAAACGGTGTCGCACACACAGCCGCGGTATTGCGGCAGACCCGCGTGCGGCACTGTCTTGTCGCAGAACAGCGGCAAGGTGTGCGACACCGCATCGCCGCCGCATCGCCGTATCGCAGCGCGCAGATCTCATGGTCGACTTCCCGAAGCGGGTCACAGGGCTCCGGGCCCCGCGGAGGAGAGCCGCTGCTGGGAGGAGGTCCGACAACGCCTCCGAAGGCGCCCGACGAGCACGGGAACAGCTCACTCCTCGTATCTACACGTCTTGCGGGCTTGGCTTGGAGCGCCTATCCTCGGAGTGGAGGGGTCGGAGGTGCCACCAACCGTGGTACCGCACGACCGACGACCCGCCCTGCGGGTCGGGGTCGACGACTTCAACAGCTTCATCGAGTTCGCGGCCGGATGACAACTCCAGCGGTCCCCACGGGATCAGCAGAAGACATGAAAGCCAACCAGAGCAGGATCTTCAATGGTGGCGGGCTGGTGCTCGCGGCGTTCATCTCTCTCATGGCTTCAGCCTCGGCCCAGCAGCAGCTCCTGCAGCTGCTCCCTCCCGGAGATCTCCCTGGCGATCCCGCGGCTGGCGATCACTTCGGGATCGACGTGGCGATCAGCGGGAATCGCATCGTCGTCGGCGCGTCCTACGACGACGATGACGGGGACGGCTCGGGGACGGCCTACCTGTTCGACGCGTCGACCGGACAGCGGCTCCACGAGCTGCGCCCCTCCGACGGAGCGGCGGGTGACTACTTCGGGGAGGCGGTCGCCATCAGTGGCGATCGAGTCGTCATCGGAGCTCGGCACGACGACGACCTCGGAGCCTCCTCCGGCTCGGCCTACGTCTTCGACGCGATGACCGGCCAGCAGCTCATCAAGCTGCTTCCCTCGGACGGTGGGGCTCTGGATATGTTCGGAATGACCGTCGCGCTCAGCGGGAACATCGCGGTGATCGGGGCGGCAGGGGATGGGGTCTGCGGCTCGGCGTACGTCTTCGACGTCAGCTCCGGCCAGGAGCTCGTCAAGCTGCTTCCCTCCGATGGTGCCCAGGGAGATCGTTTCGCCTGGGGTCTCGACATCGACGACTCCCTCGCCATCGTCGGCGCGTACTTCGACGACGACAACGGCCAGAACTCGGGTTCCGCCTACGTCTTCGACGCGAGGACGGGGCAGCAGCTCCGCAAGCTGGTGGCGAGCGACGGCGCTCCGCACGAGTACTTCGGGTTCGGCGTCGGTATCAGCGACGACCGCGCCCTCGTCGGGGCCTTCTTCGACGACGACAACGGCCTCTACTCGGGCTCGGCGTACGTCTTCGACGTGGTGACCGGCCAGCAGCTCGCCAAGCTGCTCCCCCCCGAGGGCCGGGAGGGGGACGAGTTCGGCAAGCGCGTCTCGATCAGCGGGAACCGCGCCCTCGTCGGTTCCGAATACCACGACGGAGGTGGCCCGGACAAGGGGGCCGCCTTCCTCTTCGACGCGGACACCGGCCAGCCGCTGTACACCCTGCTGCACTCGCCCGGCTCCGGCTCCGACCAGTTCGGGAGCTCGGTCGAGATCAGGGGAAACCGGGCCGTCATCGGGGCGGAGTACGAGGACGCGGTGGCCAGCAATTCGGGTGCCGCGTACCTGTTCGAGGTGGCGGACGGGCTGCTCGTCACCCCGGCGGGCCCCTTCGAGGCGAAGGGCAACATCGGTGGGCCCTTCCACCCGGGCGCGATCGAATACACGCTCCACAACACCGGCTCCTACGGTTTCGACTACGAGACCACCGTGAACCGGACGTGGCTGGCGGTCTCGAACGGGTCGGGTTTCCTCACCAGCGGGGAGGCCGCCGTGGTCCGTATCGAGATCGATCCCGCCGCCGGTTCTCTGGGCCTCGGGCTTCGCTCGGGCCAGGTCTCCTTCCAGAACACGACCACGCACGAGGGAGACACGGAGCTACAGGTGACGCTCGAGATCGGGGAGGGCCTGCCGGAGCGGCTTCACGCCTTCCCGCTGGACAGCGACCCCGGCTGGACCTGCCAGGCGCAGTGGGAGTTCGGGACACCGACCGGCGATGGCGGGGAGGAGCTGTACTATCCCGATCCCCAGAGTGGCCACACCGGCGCCAACGTCTACGGCTACAACCTGTACGGAGACTACGCGAACGACCTTCCCACCTTCTACCGTCTCACCACCACTGCCGTGGACTGCTCCGGCTCGACGGGTACGACGCTGAAGTTCTGGCGCTGGCTGAACGTGGAGCGGAGCTACCACGACCATGCGCGGCTCTACGTCAGCAACGACGGCGCGGGCTTCGTCAATATCTGGAAGAACCCCGTCGACGTCGGGGTCGAGAGCTGGCGCTGGGAGGAAGTGGAGTACGACCTCTCGAGCGTCGCCGACGGGGAGAGCTCCGTCTACCTGCGCTGGAGCATGGGGCCGACCGACAGCGTCTACCCTGCGAGCGGCTGGAACATCGACGACGTCGAGATCTGGGGTGTGACACCGCGCCCCGGCTCGGCCTTCTGCTCGGGAGAGTCGGGCAGCGGAACCGCGTGTCCCTGCAACAACGCCGCCGACGGCAGCCTACCAGGGGCGGGATGCGCAAACGGGGTCTTCTACTCCGGTGCGTACCTGACCGCGACCGGGACCGCCAGTGTGACCGGCGACACGCTGGTCCTGCGCACCACACACGCCGAGCCGAGCAACTCCGGCCTCTACTTCCAGGGGACGACCGACCTCACGCCGGGGATGATCTGGGGCGACGGCCTGCGCTGTACCGGCGGCGGCATCGTGCGGCTGCAGGTGCGCTTCGCCGACCCCGAGGGCTCCTCGCACACCACCATCCCGATCGGCGCCGCGGGCGGCGTGAGCGCCGGGGACGCGAGGTACTACCAGCTGTGGTACCGTACGATAGATGACCCGCCTTGCGGGACGGGAGTGAACGACTTCAACTCCTCGAATGGGTACGCGATCACCTGGCTTCCCTGACGCCAACCGTGGCCGACGCACCGAGGCAGGTCACCGGGCCCCGGGCCTCGCGGAGGAGAGCCGCGACGCAGCTCACACCTCGACCCGATCGACCTCCTTCCTCATCGTCTCGATCAGCGCGGTCAGCTCCTGGCGGTTCCGCTCGTTCAGCGACGCCAGCGTCTCGTGAGCGAGCAGGATCCGCGCCTGGTTGCGCCGGTCGTTCGCCGTGGAGGAAGGCAGCGGAGCCATCTCCTCCGGGAGCGGCCTCGCCTCATCGGTGATGCTGGCCAGGACGCGGTCCATGCCCAGCTCCTCGAACAGCAGGGTGATCTCCGGGCTGATCCGCTGGATCTCGAACGGGACCTCGGTCGTCCGGGCGTGGTCGACGAGCTCCTGGACGGTTCCCAGGAAGGTGCTGTCGAGGTGATTGCACCCGGACAGGTCCAGCGTCAGGGCACGGCTTGCGTTCAGCTCGTCGATACAGGCGTCGTGCACCGAGGCACTGAACGTCCAGTCGCCTCGACCCTGAACCTGGATCACGCTCCACGCACCTTCCGTGCCGATCAGGATCTCGGTCACCGGGCGAGGCGGCGGCGACGCGGGCTCCGGTTCCGGGGGAACCTCCTGGGGTGCGCCGTTGTCCAGGATCGACTCGGCCCGGGCCGCCGTGAGCAGCAGCACGGTGACGTCGTCGTCCTGGGGACCCGACCCGCGCCGATCGGCGAAGGTCTCCAGCAACGCTTGCAGCAGGAACTGACCCTCCTTTTCCGGATGGGCCAGGGCCGCTTCGAGCTGCTCGTCGAGCAGCTGCGCCTCCGGAGTGCCCGTCTCGCACAGACCATCGGTGAAGAGGAGCAGCCGGTCCGACGGCTGTAGCTGCACGGACACCTGGTCGAACTCCGCCTCCGCCTCCAGTCCCAGCGCCGGCCCCGTGTGTGCGATCTTCTCGATCTGGCCCGCCGCGCGCAGGAGCGACAGCGGCGGGTGCCCCGCCGAGGCGATCGTCGCCTGCCCGGTCACGGTGTTCACCAGGCAGATGGCCGCGGTGATGAACAGGCCCGGGCGACTGCATTCGGCCAAGAGGCATCGATTGACGGCCTGGAGCACCTCGGCCGGCGGAGTGGGCTCCGCGGACTGCCCCCGGGTGAGCTGAAGGCGGTGCTTGAACAACACGGCGAGCATGGCCGCGCTGACCCCGTGCCCGGCCGCGTCGGCGACGTAGACGACCAGGTGCTCGTCGTCCAGCTGCACGACGTCGTACAGGTCGCCGCCGACCTTCCGGCTGGGGCGATACACCGCATTCACCGCGAAGCCGTGCAACGACGGCGGCGAGCTGGGGAGCATCGTGCGCTGGATCAGCGCGGCCCGGCGAAGATCCTCGTCGATCGTTTCGGCCTGCTCGTACAGCAGTCGACACGCCTGCTTGAGTTGAGCCACCTGGCTGCTGAGGCGCTCGTTGTTGTCCGCGATGGTCTGCGTCAGGCGGTCGCGCTCCAGCGCCATGCGTCGCTGCGCCAGCGCGTTGCGCACGGCGACCTTCAGCGAGCTCAGGGCAGCCAGCGGCTTGGTGATGAAATCGAAGGCCCCCAGCTGAATCGCCTTCACCGCGTCGCGGAACGTGCCTCTTCCGGAGAGGATGATCCAGGTCGCACCCGGACAGGTCCGCTTGGCCCACTGCATCAGCTCGAGCCCGGACATACCGGGCATCGAGAGATCGGTCACGACGACGTCGAAGGGGTTCGCTTGCAGCAGTTCTTGCGCCGCGGCGCCGTTGCTCGCCACCGTGACGTCGTACTCGGGCACCGAGGTCAGCACACTCTCGAGGAGGCGGCGCACGGCCTCCTCATCGTCGACGATGAGAATCTTCGCCGGCTCGGTTCCGCTGGAATCCCCTGCAAACTCCATCACGGGTTTCTCTGCTTGCTGGCGACCGCCGGCGGCCCGGTCCATCCGGAACCGACGGCGGGCGGTCCACGTGCATGATAGAGGCCCGGGTCGGTTCCGGCGAGGATCCCCCGGAGCGAGTCGAGTCCTGGTATCTTGGCCGGATGGCTGACCAGGAGCTCGGCACGTGATCTCGGCCCTTCTGGGGCTCTCTCTCGGCACTTTCGGCTGCGCAGCTCCGCTCTCGCGGCCACCGGAGGAGCTGCTCATCCTCACCCCCGCCGATCTCGCCCCCGCGGCGGAAGAGCTGGCGAGCTTTCGCCGCGAGGACGGTCTGCGCGTGCGCGTGGAGCCGGTCGACGGGCTCGCGCTCGAGGGAGCGCTCTCCCCCGACCGCGTGAAGGCCCGCGTCCGGGAGACCTGGTCGGAGGTCGGTGAGGGACTTCGCTATTTGCTCCTCCTGGGGGACGCGCCGGTCCCCGGTGATCCCGGGGGGCGCGTGCGCATCCCGCCGCGGTTGCTCCCGGCGAGCTACGTGGACGAGCGCTGGCCGCACGCCGAGGAGCTCGCCTCGGACGTCTGGTACGGGATGCTCGACGGGGATCGCGTCCCGGAGCTCGCGGTCGGTCGGTTGCCGGTGGACAACCTGCGCGAGGCGCGCCGGATGGTCGAGCGCATCATCGCCTATGAGGAGAGCACCGACTTCGGCAGCTGGCGCAAGCGGATCGAGGTGGTGGCCGGCGTCGCGGGATTTGGCGCGCTGGAGGATGCGCTGATCGAGAAGGTCGCGCGACGATACCTCGGCGAGCTGATCGACCCCGCCTACGACGTGACGGTGACCTGGGCGAACCCGAGCTCGCCCTACTCGCACCTGCCGTCGCGCTTCTCCGAGAAGGTGCTCGAGCGGCTCAACGCCGGCTCGCTGATCGCGACCTACATCGGGCACGGCAAGCCGTTCGGGTTCGGCAAGGTGGAGTGGGAGGGGAAGCGGCATCCGATCTTCCGCCTCGGCGAGGCGCGGCGCATCGCGGTCGAGCATGGAGCGCCGTTGATGGTCCTGCTCGCCTGCTCGACCGGCTGGTTCGATCACGAGAAGGGTGACTGCATCTCGGAGGTCCTGCTCGAGCGGCCGCGCGGACCGATTGCGGTCTTCTCCTCGACGCGCGTCAGCCAGCCGTACGCCGACGGGATCATCGGGCGGGAGCTGATTGCAAACCTGATGTCGCCGGAGCACGAGCGCCTGGGCGACTCGATCCGCGCGGTGCAGGCCGCGCTGGTGAATCCGGAGGGTGAGGAGCAGGCGCTTTTGGACGGCCTCGCCGGGATGATCATGAAACCGGAGACGCTCGCGGCGTGCCGGGAGGATCACGTCCACCTCTACGCGCTCTTCGGCGATCCGAGCATGAAGCTGGGCCTTCCGCGGGGCGCGGTGGAGCTGCGCGCGCCCCGGACGGCGACCGCGGGGGAGGCGATCGAGGTGTCGGGGACCCTCGATCGGGAGTACCGCGGACGGGCAGTGGTGACTCTCGAGGTACGTCGGGGGCATTCTCGGGCGGAGCAGCTCCGCACCGCTGGTTTCACGGGGCGTCCGCTGGAGAAGACGATGGCCGAGAACTGGCGGCGGGCCAACGATCTCGTGATCGCGCGCGAGGAGCTCCTGGTGGAGAGTCGGAGCTTCACCGTTCCGCTGCTTCCGCCCCTGGACGGCCTGCCCGTTGGCGAGCTTCTACTCCGGGTCTTCGTCGAGGATCCGCAAGGGTGCGCCGTCGCGGCGGTCCCGATCCGGATCGAGGCACCCGCGGGATCGCTCCTCATGCAGGAGGCCGTTCGCCAGGTAGCCTTCCGCAGCGCACGGCGCGACGCGGCGCGGCGCCATCGCCGCATCATCTTCAACAATGACGGGAACGAGCCGGTCTACTTCATGGACGAGGCGACGCCCGAATCACTGCTGGCCTTGCGCACCGCGCCGCTCGCCGATTCGCAGGTCGACACGATCTTCTACTGCACCTGGAGCTCGGGGTTCGGCTACTTCACCCACGACACGAAGATCGGCACGCCGTTCACTCGCACCGAGGACAAGCTCTCGAACAACAAGACGGCGGAGCTTCACGCGAAGGGGCTGGACCCGCTCGAGATCGTCGTCGACTGGTGCAAGGCGAACGACGTCGAGGTCTTCTGGTCGTTCCGGATGAACGACACGCACGACGCGTCCTCGGCGTGGTACGGGCCGCTGCTCTTCCCACCGCTCAAGGAGGAGCATCCCGAGTGGCTGGTGGGCACGCGCGCGAAGCGGCCGCCCAACGGGCGCTGGACGGCGGTCGACTTCACGCGGCCAGGGGTGCGCGAGCTGGCCTTCCGCTACATCGAGGAGGTCTGTCGCAACTACGACGTCGACGGCGTCGAGCTCGACTTCTTCCGGCACCTCAACTACTTCAAGGGTGTGTCGTGGGGCGAACCGGCGACGGAGGAGGAGCTGGAGATGATGACCGGGCTCCTGCGCCGGGTGCGCGAGATGACCGAAGAGGTCGGCTGGGAACGCGGGCGGCCGATCCTCGTCGCGGTGCGGGTGCCCGATTGCATCGAGTTCTGCCGGACACTCGGCTTCGACGTGCCGCGCTGGCTCCGCGAGGATCTGGTCGACCTGATGACGGTGAGCGGCTACTTCCGCCTGGAGAAGTGGAAGTGGTCGGTCGCGCTCGGGCACGACCACCGCGTGCCGGTCTACGCCTGTCTCAGCGAGTCACGCCAGCGCGATGCGGAGGTGAAGGCCGTCTACACCTCGCAGGAGGGCTACCGGGCACGGGCGATGAACGCCTGGTACAGCGGCGTCGACGGGATCTACCTCTTCAACGCTTTCGATCCGACGAGCCCGCTGTGGCGCGAGCTCGGCGATCCGTCGGCGCTGAAGCAGCTCTCCAAGGTCTACTTCACCTCGGCGCGCGGCTACGGCAACGTCGACTCGTGGTGGGAGGGTGGTTCGAAGTGGATGCGCCGCTCGATCCTCTCCCCCGACCGCCCGCGCCGGCTCACCGCGGATCGGCCCGAGGTCGTCGAGCTGCTCGTCGGCGAGGACCCAGACACCGCGGCCGCGCGCATGCTGCGGCTGCGCTTCAAGGGCTTGCCGGAGGTGGAGGCGGTACGGGTCGAGGTGAACGGTGAGTCCCCCGGCCCGCTGCGGCTCGAGGGCACGTGGCTCGTGGGCGAGCTTCCGCGGGGTGTGGTGCGAGAGGGATGGAACGAGATCGCGGTCACGCTCGAGGCCGGGGTCGAGCCGAGCGTCTCGTGGCTGGACCTTCACTTCCGTGTCGAGCGGTGAGCAAGGCAACGGGGTTGGGAGTTGCGGGACCTCGGGCACGGAGAAAACGGAGAGCACGGCGGCTTCACACGGAGCTCACGGAGACGCAGAGCGACACAGAGGGAACAGAGGACACGGTGAGATCGCGACGGAAGCAGAGACCACGGAGGTTTCAGACTGGTTTCGACACGGAGGGAACGGAGGGCACCGAGGTGACTCTGGTCGAACGAATCCCGCACTGGAATGGTGCCTTGTCCTCCGTGGGCTCTGCGTTCTCTGTGCCCAAACCAGTCTGAAACCTCCGTGGTCTCTGCTTCCGTCGCGATCTCACCGTGTCCTCTGTTCCCTCTGTGTCGCTCTGCGTCTCCGTGAGCTCCGTGTGAAACCACCGTGCCCTCTGTTACCTCTGTGTCACTTCTTCCCACGAACTGGCAGCAGACCGAGAGACGAACTCTCCGTTCTAGAACGCAGAAAAACGAAGGCTATGAAGAGCACTCTCGATGTTCTTCGCCGGCTTTCCTCACCGCTGCAACGCAAACGCCTCCACCAACACGTAGGCGGCCTGCAGATACGACGTCGGGCAGAGCGGGAAGCACTCCTTGCAGGCCTCGCACTCGGCCTGCGCGATCTCGGGCAGGAAGGCGATCTCCTTCTGCGTGCCGCGGTCGATGAAGCCGACCGCGTACTTCTGCTTCACCTCGGCGCAGTAGCGTACACACAGGCCGCAGTGGATGCAGAAGGAGGACTCGCCCACGAAGCGGTTCTTGACCGCGCCGTACTCCTCGGCGAGAGCCTGCAGCGGCTCGGCGTCGGGAGCGTGCGCCAGCAGGAGCTCCAGGATCGTCTTGCGGATCCGCTCGATCTTCTCGGTTCGAGTGCGGACGATCAGGTCCTGCGCGACCGGGTACACGCAGGAGACGACCAGGCGCGACCAGCCGCGCACCTCGACCTCGACGATACAGAGGCGACAGCCGCCGTACGGCTCGAGCTTGTCGTGCAGGCAGAGGGTCGGGATCTCGATGCCAACCGCCTGCGCCGCTTCGAGCACGGTCTGGCCCTCGGTGGCGGTGACCTGTTTCTCGTCGATCTGCAGGGTGATCTCGCTCATTTCTTCTTCCCTCCCGCGAGCGCGCGCTCCGACTCCGGCAATGGCTCTGGAACCTCCTCGCCCGAGATCCTCACCACCGCATCGAAGCGGTCCGGACAGACGTCGAAGCACACGCCGCAGCGATCGCACTTCTCCTGATCGATGACGTGGATCTGCTTCTTGCCGCCCTCGATCCCCTGCGACGGGCACTTCCTCATGCAGATCAGGCAGGCCGAGCACTTCTCGGGATCGATGTAGTAGCGGATCAACTCCTTGCAGGAGAGCGCCGTGCAGCGTTTCTCCTTGATATGGATCTCGTACTCCTCCCGGAAGTAGCGCAACGTCGAGAGGAACGGGTTCGGCGCGCTCTGGCCCAGCGCACAGAGCGAGGCCTCCATCGCCACCTCGGAGAGTTCCTCGAGTGTCTCGATGTCGCCCTCCTGCCCCCTACCCTCGCAGATGTTGGTCAGGATCCGGTGCATCTGCCGCAGGCCCTCGCGACACGGCACGCACTTGCCGCAGGACTCCTCGGTCAAGAAGTTGATGAAGTACCTGGCGACGTCCACCATGCAGTTGTCTTCATCCATGACGATCATCCCACCAGAGCCCATCATCGAGCCGGCCTTGGTGAGCTCGTCGAAACCGACCTCGAGGTGCAGAAGGTCCTCGGGGATGCAGCCGCCGGATGGACCGCCGGTCTGCACCGCCTTGAACTTCTTGCCGTCCGGGATGCCGCCGCCGATGCCGTAGATGATCTCCTTCAAGGTCATGCCCATCGGCACTTCCACCAGGCCGGTGTTCACAATCTTGCCGACCAGAGAGAAGATCTTCGTGCCCTTGCTGCCCTCGGTGCCGATGCTGGTGAACCAGTCCGCGCCACGGTTGACGATCAGCGGGATGTTGGCCCACGTCTCGACGTTGTTCAGCACGCTGGGCTTGCCCCACAAGCCCTTCACGTTGGAGCGTACGTACTTCGGCCGCGGCTCGCCGACGCGACCCTCCAGCGCGGTCATCAGCGCCGTCGACTCGCCGCAGACGAACGCGCCCGCGCCCTTGTGCACGAAGACGTCGAAGTCGAAGCCGGAGCCGAGGATGTTCTTCCCGAGCAGGCCGTACTCCCGCGCCTTCTCGATCGCCAGATTGATGTTCACGACCGCCAGCGGGTACTCCTGTCGGACGTAGACGTAGCCCTCCTTCGCGCCGATCGTATGGCCGCCGATGATCAGCCCCTCGAGGATCGAGTGCGGGTTGCCCTCGAGCAGCGCGCGGTCCATGAACGCACCGGGATCGCCTTCGTCGGCGTTGACCAGCACGTACTTCGGAGCGTCAGGGGCGTTGCGCGAGCCCTCCCACTTGCGTCCGGCCGGGAAACCGGCTCCGCCGCGCCCGCGGATGTTCGAGGCCTTGACCTCCTCCAGCACTTCCTCGGCGCTCATCTCGAAGAGCGCCTTGGCTAACGCCGAGTAGCCGCCGATCGCCAGATAATCGTTGATCGACTTCGAGTCGAGCAGGATGTTGCTGGAGAGCAGCGTCCGTTCCTGGGTCGCGTAGAAGGGGATGTCCTCTTCCTTGACCGCCCGTTTCCCCGTCTCCGGATCCTCGAAGAGCAGCCGCTCGACGACCTTCCCGCCCTTCAGCGTCTCGGTGACGATCTCGGAGACGTCCTCCGGCTTGACCTGGAGGTAGCACGTGCCCTCGGGGTGCATCACCACCACCGGACCGCGCTCGCAGAATCCCGGGCAGCCGGTGCCGTGGGTGTCGACGTCGGCGGTGAGCTTCTGCTTCTGCAGCTCTTCCTGGAACGCGGAGATCACCTCGCCGGCGCCGGACGCGAGGCAGCCCGCGCCGGCACAGATCGAAACGCAGGGTCGGTCGGCGGGTCGCGCGTCGGCGAGCTCCTTTCGGTACTGCTCCAGCTCCTGCGGCGTCTTCAGCTTCGCCATGTCGTTACTCGTACTCCTTCAGCACGTCCTCGGTCATCGCCGTGGTGACGTTGCCGTGAGCCTTCCCGTCGATCTCGATCACCGGTCCCAGCGCGCAGCAGCCGAGGCAGTTGACCGTCTCCAGGCTGAACTTCAGGTCCATGTCCGTCTCGCCGGGTTTGATCCCCGTCAGGTCCTCCACCGTGTCCAGCACCCGCGTCGCGCCCCGCACGTGGCAGGCGGTGCCCATGCAGACGTGCACCTGGTGGCGCCCCTTCGGGAGCAGGCTGAACGCCTTGTAGAAGGTGGTGATGTGCTGGATCCGCGCCAGCGGAACCTCCAGGCGTTCGCTGATCCGGTGCAGGGCATCCTGTGGCAGCCAGTTGTTCTCCGCCTGGATGTCCAGCAGCACCTGGATCAGGGAGCTGGCCTCGCCGTGGTGTCGGTCGATGATCTCGTCGACGCGATCAATGTCCAAGACAGCTTCGGTCATATCAAGGCCTCCCTCACGCGAGGGCGTAACACTTCCGGTCGAGGTCGAACTTGACCAGGCTCTGCCTGGCGGAGCTGTTCATGTGCCGGGTGACGTCCGACGGCGTGAGCCCGAGCCGCTCGGCGATCTCGCCGGTGGAGAGGGGCCTCTCCTCCAGCAGTTTCAGGATCTGGCTGACGGTCAGCTTCTCGGTGAGCAGTCCGTCGACCAGGCTCGTCACCTCGTCGCTCGCGTAGTACTCCTTGTACGCCTCCTCCGACTTCTCGGGCAGGCGCAGCTTCTCCCGCTCCACCAGCTTCACGAAGGGGATCAGGTTGTTCAGCGCGGCCAGCTTGAGCTGAAGATCGCTCGGGGCGATTCCCTCGCCCTCGCCGATCGGGCCGAGCTCGCGCAGCTGGTCGGCGAAGTCGCTCATGATCTCGGCGAAGCGACTCCCCTCGGCGGCGGAAATCCACTCCAGCCGCATCCGCCCGGGCGCCACCCCGATCTTCTCTAGCAGCTTCCGCCCCAGCAGCATGTTGCCCAGGGCGTCGTAGTTGCCCTCGGTCACGTAGTGGCACTCACCCGGCCAGCAGCCACCGATGATCACCCCGTCGGCGCCCTTCTGGAATGCCCGGAGCACGAAGGCGAGATCCACTCGCCCGGTGCACATCAGGCGGATGATGCGAATCTCCGTCGCGTAGGTCTGCCTGGTCACGCCAGACAGGTCAGAAGCGGCGTACGCTCACCAGTTGCAGAGGAACGCGACGATCCTCGGCGTGTGTCCGAGACCGCTCATGCTCCCACCTCCACACTCGTTGCCGGAGCCTTCGATTCGTCCGGGGTCTTCCCACCGTTCGAGCTCCACGCGTCCGACAGGGCCGCGTCGATCTGGTTGAAGACCTCTTCGTTGGTGAAGTGCCGCAGGACGACCGCGTCCGTCGGGCACTTGGAGCAGCAGAGGCCGTCCCCCTTGCAGAGCGCGGGGTTCACCTCGGCCTTCTTGCCCACCGCCGTTTCCTTCCAGTGAATCGCGTCGTAGGTGCAGGCGGTGATGCACGCGCCGCAGGACACGCAGTGGTCCTCCTCGACGTGACAGACCGAGCCAGACGCGGTGACCGTCTCGTGCGAGAGCAGCGTCACCGCTCGACCGGCCGCACCGTAGGCCTGGGTGATCGCCTCGGTCAGGTGCTTGGGGTAGTGGGCCGACCCGCACATGAACACGCCATCCGCGGCGAAATCCACCGGACGCAGCTTGACGTGGGCTTCCTGGAAGAAGCCGTCGGGGTTGCAGGGCACCTTGAAGTGCCGCGTGATCTCCGCCGCGCCCGACGAGGGGACCACGCCGGCCGACAGAGCGACGAGGTCGGCGTCGAGCTCCAGCTTCTGCCCGAGGACGAAGTCGGGCACGCTGACCTTCAGGACGTCCTTCCCCTCGTCGTCCTTCCCCGGCGCCACCTCTGGCTTGTTCTCCGGCTCCCAGCGGACGAAGTCGACGCCGAGGTCGGCGGCTTCGCGGTAGCTGTCCTCGCTGAAGCCGTAGGTGCGTATGTCGCGGAAGAGCACGCTGATGTTGATATCCGGGCGCTCCTTCTTCAGCGCAAGCGCGTTCTTGATCGACTGCGTGCAGCAGACGCGCGCGCAGTAGTCGCGGCCCTCCTGCCGGCAGCCGACGCACTGGATCATCACCACGCGGCGGACTCCGGCGACCGTCTCGTCGCCGTCGACGATCCGCTGCTCCAGCTCGAGCTGGGTCATCACCCGTTCGTCCTCGCCGTGGAGGTACTCGGTCGGCTGATTCTCGTCGGCTCCCGTGGCGAGGATGACCGCGCCGTGCTCGATCACCTTCGTCCGCCCCTCCGACTCCACCGTGGTGACGAAGCTGCCGACGTAACCCGAAACGTCGGTGATCGTCGCGGCGTGCGACACGTGGACGAGCTGGTGCTGGTAGACCTGGCGGATCAAGTCCTTCAGGTAGGCCTGGACGTCGAGACCGTCGAGGGTGTGGTGGATGCGCCGCGCCAGGCCGCCGAGGTCCTTCTCCTTCTCGATCAGGTGAACCTCGAAACCCTGCTCGGCGAGGCCGAGCGCGGCGGTCATCCCGGCCACGCCGCCTCCGACCACCAGCGCCGCTTTGTTGACGGGCAGCTGGAACTCCTCGAGCGGCTCGAGGCCGATCGTCCGCGCGACCGACATGCGGACGATGTCCTTGGCCTTGGCGGTCGCCTCCTCCTTCTGCTTGGAGTGCACCCAGGAGCAGTGCTCCCGGATGTTGGCCATGTCGAAGAAGTACTGGTTGATCCCGCCCTCGCGCAGCGTGTCGCGGAAGAGCGGCTCGTGCGTGCGCGGCGTGCAAGCGGCCACCACCACGCGGTTGAGGCCCTTCTCGCGGATGGTATTGGCGATTTGCTCGGCGGCGTCGGTCGAGCAGATGAAGAGGCCTTCCTCGGCGTGACAGACGTGGTCGAGGTCCTTCGCGTAGTCAACCACCGACGGGATGTCGACCACGCGGCCGATGTTGGCGCCGCAGTGGCAGGCGAAGACGCCGACCTTGGGCTCCTCGGTGGTGGTGTCCCGCTCCTCGGGGTAGATGCGCTCCTTGTCGAGCTTGCCGCGCCTCGACTTCAGGAGCGCGCCCGCGAGCGCGTTGGCCCCGCTCGCGGCGACCACCGACTCCGGGATGTCGATCGGGCCGCGGAAGGCACCGCTGACAAAGACGCCCTCGCGCGTCGTCTCGATCGGGTTGCGCGGGTCTGTCTTGCAGAAGCCGTGGTGGTCGAGCTCGATGCCGAACTGCTCGGCCAGGCGCTGGACGTCGGCGGGCGGGCCGAGGCCCACGCCCAGAACCACCAGGTCGAACTCCTGTTCCTTCACGCCGCCCTCGTCGGTGGCGTAGCGGATGGTGACGTTGTTCGTCTCGGGGATCTCGCGGCCGACGTCGACGTAGCTGCGGATGAACTCGACGCCGGGGAACGCCGCGGTGCGCTCGTAGAAGCGCTCGAAGTCCTTGCCGAAGGAGCGGATGTCGTTGTGGAAGATCACCGCCTCGGCATCGGCGTCGTGGTCCTTGGTCAGGATCACCTGCTTCTGGATGTAGGAGCAGCAGACCGACGAGCAGTAGCTGTGG
>CAZCAC010000116.1:0-28034 GCA_964496575.1 uncultured Planctomycetaceae bacterium
GTGTCCTCTGTGTCCTCTGTGGTTAAAATCTGGCTCTGTGCTCTCTGTGGTCGATTCTGGTGCACCCTCAGCCATCGAGGGTGAACACCTCCCCCACCAGCTCCGCGATCGCGTCGGTATCGTTCCCCCCGATCACCCGATCCGCCGCCTCCAGCGCGCGGCGCATGCCGCTGCCCATCGCCACGCCGAAGCCAGCGCGCCGGAGCATCTCGACGTCGTTCGTCGCGTCGCCGACCGCCACCACTTCCTCCGGGGCGATCCCGTACTCCTCCTCGAGAAAGCGCAGCCCCTCCGCCTTGCCCCGGCACGGGGGGTGGATGTCGACCAGGACCAGCGACGAGGAGCGGTGGCCGGCCAGGACGTTGATCGGGAAGTCGGTGGAGTAGATCGGCTGGTCGATCGCCGCCTCCACCTCGGCTCCGAACTCGCGGGAATCGGAGTGCTCGTGGGAGAGCCAGCTGATCCGGATCACGTACTCCCCGGGCAGCTCCTCCCGGGGCACCACGTGGACACCCTCGAGCTTCGCGATCGCCAGGCGCTCCAGCTCGTGCTCGGGCGGAGTGACGTAGCGGTCGGTCGCCCGCTGGACGATCGTCAGGTAGTCCCGCTCGCGGCCGAAGCGCAGCGCCTCTTCCACCGTGCGGTTCGACAGGACCCGCTCCTCGATCGACCGCTCGGTCACCGGGCAGTAGATCACGGCCCCGTTGAAGGCCAGGATCGGAGTGGTCAGCTCCAGCGGGGCGATCGCGGGCAGGGCCGCCGGTATGGAGCGACCGGTGGCCACCATCAGGTGGGTATCCCGCTCTCGAAGGGCGCGAAGGGCGTCCAGGTTCCGGGGGCGGATCTCCCCCTCGTCGTCGAGCAGCGTACCGTCGAGATCGATCAGGAGCGCCCGGTAACCGTTCGCCAGAGGTCTTCCCATCGGCGGAGTCTAACACCACGTCCGGGCCGGCTGCGGCGTGGGAACGCGCGGAAACCGACCACGATTGGATCAGAGGTGAAGCTCCACCCGGGCGGTCTGCCGCGGGTGCACTTCGACCTCCACCTCGCGCAGCGCCTCCTTCGCGCGGTCGACGAAGAGCTGGACCTTCCACCGGCCGGGCTGGAGGGAGTTCAGCGTCACCTCCGGACGCCAGCCGCGGACCCGCTGGGTCCGCCGATTGCGCCGCTTTCCATCCTCGCCGATCCGGTCCACCCGGACCTCGACGCGTCGCGAGTCGCGACGATCGAGGTTGGGGACCTTCACGCGCAGCACCCCGGCGGGCTCGAGCAGAAAATCGAAGTCGGCCAGGTACTCGTCGGTGCCCAGGGGGCCGGCCTGTCGGGACTTCCCCCGTACGAAGCGGTGAGAGGCTTGCACCGAGAGCTCCACGCCGGGAAGCACTCCGCGCAGCGCGTACTCGCCGTTCTCGTCGCTCTCGATCGACCACTTCTTGACCTGCTCCACGTCCCAGTCGGCGTCCCCCTCCGCGTCCTCGGTGATGCGGACCCGGTAGTCCCCGCCGTCGTAGCTCCGGCGCTGGCTGGCGGCCGAGACGTGGATGGATACCCCCGAGATCGGCTGCCCCTCCGGATCGTGGATGCGGCCGGCGATGACGGCGCTCCCGATCTCCAGGACCTGCTCGATCGGCTCCCGAACCACCTCCACCTCCCGCGTGATCGTCATCCGCCGCTCGGGGTGGCTGATCCGCAGCTCGTACGAGCCCACCTTCAGGTGGGCGAAGCTGACCCGACCGGCGTGATCCGAAACGCGCGTCAGCGGGTTCTCCTGGACTCCGCCGAAGAAGAAGAAGTTGTCACGCCCCTCCCCGTCACCGACCGGCGACAGACGAGCCAGGCCGCCCGCCAGAGGAGAGCCGGATTCGAGGATGCGCGCGCGAAATCCACCACGGGTGGCGACCTGGAGCTCGAGCTCGCCCGTGCCCCCATCCTCGAGGTAGAGCTCGTCCTCCGCCTCGTGACCGGCGGACTGGCCCCGCCCCCCCCACGGATCCCGGCGCTCCACCGCGCGGAAGCGATGCCGGCCCGCCTCCAGATCGTCGAAGGTCACCACCCCGTTGTCGTTGGTCTTGCTGCCCGGCTCCGGTTCGCCGAAGTAGCCGAGAGACATGAGGCGCCCGTTCATGTGCCCGCCGCCCCCGCCACCTCCGACCACGCTGTGCTCGACGAACATCCCCGCGACCGGCTCACCGTCGCCGTCGATCACCGTCACCTCGACTCGCGCTCCACGCTGGAGGCGCAGCTCGAGCTTCTCCTGGTGAGGCGGGATGCTCTGCTTCGGGTCGCCGCGCAGGTACCCCTCGGCGGCCGCTTCCACCTTGCACACCGAAGCCGACCACACGGTCACCTCGGTGACTCCCCGGTCGTTGCAGATCGCGTCGCGCACCTTCTTGTTCTCGAACGGACGCTGGCCGCCACGACTGCCGACCCACTGATCGAGCGCGTCGCTGTCGACGCTGCGCGCCACCAGCACCTGCGCACCGGCGATCGGATCGCCCGTCTCGTCATCGACCACCACCACCGGTACGGTCGCCGCCGCCACGAGCTCGACCCGGCCCACCTCGAGGGTCTTCCTGGGCCACAGCATTCCGCCCTGCTTCTCGAAGTCCTCGTACCCCGCGGCCCGTACCCGAACCGTCACCGGGGTGCCCTTCTCGGCGGGCCGCAGCCCTTCGAAGCGGACCTCGCCCCCCGGGAAGGAGGAACGCGGCTTCTCGTCGTCCCCCTTCAGGGCGCCGCCGCTGCCGAGGCGACGGCCGGTGACGCTGACGACGAGGTTCTCCACCGCGCGCTCCGTCTCCGCATCGACGACGCTCAGCGTCACCGTCGACTCGGCGCGGTAGGTCAGCACGACCTGTCCCGCCCCCGCCATCACCGCGACGTCGTCGACGCCGGGCACGGATTTCCATCGCTCCGGAAGCCCCGGGGGGTCGTCGGGGGAGGGCTTCTTCGGGCGGGCGAGGCGCAGCTTGTAGCGCACACCCGGCGCCAGGCCATGGACTCCGAAGGTGCCGTCGGCGAGCACCTCGCCGTGGCGCGGACGGTGCTTCTCCGCGCCCTCCACGTCGTCCGCCGCGCCGGACGGCTGCTCGCGGTCGCGGCGCGCGGTTACCCGGAGCGGACCCTCGGCGACCGGATCCAGCCCCTCCACGCGCCCCTCGATCGAGAGCCCCGCCTCGAGGTCGACCCGCTTCCCCGGATCAGTCCGGCCGGCGGGCTCGGTGACCCCCTTCAGCTCGGCGACGCGGTAGGCGGGATGATCGAAGATCAGGTGCCAGGAGCCGGGGGCCAGGGAGTCCACGGAGAAGAGCCCCTCGGAGTCGCTGCGGGCCAGCGGGATCCCGTGGCCGGGGAGGTCCAGGCGCAACCAGCCGGCGTCGGGGGAGACGGCGGAGAGGATTTCCACCCCCTCGACCCCGCGCCCTCGCGGCCCGACCACCTGGCCGGAGACGCCGATCCCCAGCTCCAGCGGGAAGGTCCCGAGGTCGTAGGACTCGTGCTCGGGAACCGGCAGGCTCTCGCGCGAGAGCGGCGAGAAGCCCGCCGCGCGAATCGAGAGGGCGGCGGAGCCCGCCTCGACGTTCCACAGCTCGAAGATCCCCTCCGCGTCGGTCTCCGCCTCGTGCACGGGCCCCGTCAACGGCAGGGCGGACATCTCCTCGAGATCGGCCGGGGTGGCGATCCACCCCTGGGCCCGGCGCAGGACGATCTTCGCGCCCTCGACCGGAACGCCCCCGGCGCGGGTGACGGTGCCGAAGAGGCGGGTGCCCTGGTTCTCCTCCGCGGCGGCCAGCTCCTCCTCGGTCGGCGGCGGGTCCGGGACGAGGATCTCCCGGCGCAGCTCGCGCCCGTCCCGATCCGAGTCGACGTCCTCCGGCCCCGCCCCGGGCAGCTGGAGTCCCTCCTCCTCCGCGGCGAGCACCTCGCGGTCGCCGTGGAACGATATCTCCCCGGCCCCGGACGTGCCCAGCGTGCGCGAGCAGATCCACAGGATGGCCAGGAGCGCCAGCGCCAGGCCGGGAAGGAGAAGGCGTTGGGAGGGGCGCATGAGTGTTCTCTCCGTTATACGCTGGCTCCGGCGACGTGGATACGGCGGAGGCCTCGCGTTCCATGGAGCGGGCTGACGCCCGCGGCCCGATCGGTCGACAGACTGTTCAGATCACGGTTCCCGATGGCTTCAACGCCCTCCCGACCTGTCTTTCTGAGCGCAACGCGTAAAAAACCGACTCCCGGCGGATCAGGGGAGCTCCGAGACCGCCTCGACGGTCTCGCCCGGGACCACCAGGACCTCGACCGGCGGCGCCTCGACCTCCGCCCCCTCGCCGCCCAGGGGGACCGAGGTCACCGTGATCGCCCACCGCCCCGGGCGGAGGCTGGTGATCTCTAGCCGGCCGCTCTCGCCGACGAACTCGTCCCTCGGCTCCGCGCCCTTCCCCGCCTCGTCGTCCTGGTAGGTGAACCGGGCCATGCAATAGGCGGCCGGGGTCCCGTCGGCGTTCACCACCGCGAGGGAGATCGACCCCGCCGCGTAGACCTCGATGTCGGCCCCGCGCCGGGTCTCCCCCCGCCCGACCACCACCGGCTCGGAGCGGCCGGGCTGATAGTCGTTCGAGAGCGTCTCGGCGTAGATCTCGACGTCGGCATCGACCCCGCGGATCGAGTAGCGGCCATCGCGGTCGGTGAACGCCGAGGTCGCCGGTGACGTCCCCGCCGAGAGGTTCAGGGCCCCGCCGCCCCCCTCGGTCGACATGCGGGTGATCATCACCATGCTCCGCGAGGCCGCCGTCGGGGTCGAGCGCCGGGGAAGCACTTCGATCCCCTCCACCGGCTGCCCGCTCGAATCGGTGACGCGCCCCTCGAGGATGGTCACCACGAGCGCGAAGTCCCGCTCCTGTTCCCCCTCGCGTACCTCGAGGTCGAGCTCGGCATCCATCGCGCGGCTCGGATGGCCGATCGCCACGACGTAGTCGCCCACCTTCAGGCCCTCGATCTCGTAGCGGCCGCGGCTGTCGCTTCTCACCGTCTGGTCCCGGCCGAGGCCGGGGATGAGGATCGAGTCCTCGGCGGGTTTCTCTCGCTCCGGTCGGAAGGAGAGCGAGGCCCCGGCCAGGGGCTTACCGCTCTCGGTGACCACTCCGCGCAAGGTGCCCCGCGGCTTCTCCCGCAGGGTGATCTCGTGCGTGGTCCCCTCGCCGACGTTCACGTCCTGGCCGTCGTTCTCGCCGCCCCTGGCCCCGGCTCCGGCGAGCACCACCCGGCTGCCGCGGAAGAGGGAGTCGGCCTCCTCGTCCGCGAGCGAGAAGTGGTGCGTTCCCGCGCCGAGTCGCCGGAAGGTCGCCGTCCCGTCGGAGCGTGTCCGACGCGCGGGCGGCCCGCCGAGCACGACCAGGTTCGGATTCTCCCGAGGTTTCCGGTGAGCGACCCGCGCCTTCGGTACGGCCTCTCCCTTCGAGTCGATCACGGTGACGATCACCGTGCCGCCGCGCAGGAGCTCGAGCTCCAGCGAGAAGTCGACTCCCGGCGGCAGGGCCACCGGGTCGCTGACGTGGTCGGCGTACGCGCGGTGCCGGACGGAGACCTCGCAGCGCTCCCCGGGCAGGCTGGCCAGCGTCGCCCACCCCGAGCCGTCGGTCACGCCCCGGTTGACCTCCGGCCCACCGGGCAGGTCGAGCTCCTCCAGTCCGCTGTCCCCGCCCGTCCGGAAGGCGAAGGCACTCCGCCCGCCGCCGCGAGTCACCGCCTTGGCCACGGTGACCCGGGCGCCCTCGATCGGCTCGCCGGTCGCCGCGTCGAGGACGCGAACGAGAAGCCGCGGCACCGGGTGGAGACGCACGATCCCGAGGTCTCGCTCGACCCCGGCGGCGAGGGGCACGTCCTCGAGCAGGACCGTCTCGTACCCCGAGGCGCGGATGCGGAGGTCGGTTCGGGTCTGGCCCGCGGGCGCCGGGACGTCCGGGTGGCGCACCCGCCCCTCCGGGTGTTCGCGCAGGACGTTGCCCTGCGCGTCGCGCAAGGTCTCCAGCCACGGCTGGCCCGCCTCGACCTCGAAGGAGGTGATCGGCGTGCCATCCGAGTCGTCGACGACGGCGAAGGTGAGCGCGAACGGCTCGCGCAGCTCCAGCGCCACCCCCGTTTCACCCGCTCTGGCGTGGATGACCGAGGAGCGAGAGTCGGCGAGGAAGGCGACCGGGGAACCCGCGTCGATGACGGTCAGGCGGTGGGAGCTGTCGCTTCGCAGGCCCAGGACCTGGAAGGTGCCGTTCGCCTCGATTCCAGCGGTGCGATGCGCGGTGAACGAGTCGAGGGGATCGACGAACTCGTCGAGGGTCGGCGTCGCCCGCACCTCGAACGCCGTGTGCTCGCCTTGCTCGAGCCCGAGCACGAGCCCCGAGATCGGCAGACCGTCCTCGAGGACGAAGCGCAGGTCGCGCACCACCTGTCCGGGAGGACCCGAAACCCCCTCGGTGAACAGGTCGGGATGGTCGGGGTGATGGATCCGCAGCCGATAGGGTCCGGCCGGGAGCTCGTCGATCTCGAATGTTCCACTCGCGTCGGTGCGACAGAGCGGCTCCCCACCGACGTCGAGGAAGCCGATGCGCAGCCCACCCTCCGCGAGGCCCAGCTCGTGGAGCTCCGCGCCTTCGACGCCGATCCCCGCCCGGTCGACCACGTGGCCGCCGAGGATCACGCTGCCCAGCATCACCAGGTCCTCGAGCCGCGTCTCCCCCGTCGCGGAGAGCGCTCGCTCGGTGCGCAAGGGCGCAAAGCCGGGGGCTCGCACTGCGAGGCTGAGGTCGTCGCGGAAGCGGACGGGAAGCTCGAACTCGCCCGCCGTGTCGGTCTCGACCGACTTCACCTCTACCCAACCCGGTAAGCTGGCGACTCGATCGATCCGCATCCCGCCGCTCGCCCGCGCCGACGCGTAGTACACCGTGGCCCTCGCGATCGGCCCCGCGAGCTCGTCGACGACTCGACCTCGCACGATCCGGGTCGGCCCGCGAGCCGCCCGGTTCCCGACGCCCTCGCCCGCTTCCCCGACCAGCGCGGCGCGGCGCCCCGGGTCACCGGTCTCGTCGCGCCCCGCCCCACCGCCGAGCTCGAGGGGCCTGGACGGATCGGCGGCGCCCACCTCGCCGACCTGGTCGCGGGTCAGCCCCTCCCGGTCGCGACCGGAGCCGTCCGCACCGTGCAGGGCGAGCCACAGACCACCGGCGAGGAGCGCCAGCACCAGGACGATCAGGACGGCGTGGATTGCGCGCATCGAACACGAGACCTCGAATCGAGAGGGAGAGGTGGGCTTGTGGGCGGAGGGCGAACCCCGGGGTCATTACGCGCGAGAGCTCGCGTGGTTGGAAGGTCGAGCCTCGATTCGGTGGGAGCCCCGGAGAGGGTGTCCCCTCCCCGGTCGACGCCGCGGCCCCCTCGTTCGTCCACGAAACCCGCTCTCTTGCGCCGTGGGTGCCCCCCTGGTGTGATCTTTTCCCCTCCGAGCCCAAAGGATGGCGGGTCTGGTCCGTTGAATGGAGCCGGGGAGCGAGAGGTCTGCGAGCCGCGACTCGCCCGGACCGGCCCCTCCCGAGAAGACCGCCGCCTCCGGGCAGACCCGTACCACGAGAGATTCCCGTCGTGAAGCTCACCGCCGCCCTCGCCATCGCCCTTTCCTTCCTCGTCCTCGGCCCCCTCACCCCCTCGGCGGAGGCGGACCGCCTGATCACCGAGGACGGTCGCGTGATCGAGCTGAAGAAGGCGCGCCAGGAGGGTGACCGGTATCGCCTCGTCTTCGAGCACGGGGAGATCACCGCCCCCGACGACGGGCGGATCGCCTCGATCGAGATGGAGGGGGACATGTCGGACTACGTCCCCCAGAACGACGACGAGAAGGAGAAGCTCGCCAAGGGCTTCGTCCGGTACCGGAGCAGGTGGATGACCAAGGCCCGCTACGAGACGGAGAAGAAGAAGGAGTACGAGAAGGCCAAGGAGCGCACCGACCTGCTGGCCGCCCACTCCGACTGGCACACCTGCTGGACCGACGAGACCAAGCACTTCCTCATCCGGACGAACACCTCGCCGGAGCTTCTCGAGTACTACGGGGACCTGCTCGAGGCGTACTACAAGCTGATGGACAACCGCCTCGGGATCAAGCCGACGCTGTCCTACCGTCGCAAGAAGATGACCGTGAACATCTACAAGTCCCACGCGGAGTTCCAGGAGCTTTCCGCCGCGGGGGTAGGTCCCGGCACGCTCGGCTACTTCTGGGCCCACGACGACACACTGAACTTCTTCCACGACTACCAGGAGCCGGCGCGCAGCGACTGGGTCGCCCTCCACGAGTGCACGCACCTCCTGACCTTCCTGATCGACCCGCAGTACATCGACCAGATCTGGCTCAACGAGGCGGTGGCGGACTACTTCGGTTCGGCGGAGATCACCGTCGACAAGAAGGGCAGGATCAACATCGAGCCCGGGATGCTCCAGGCCGACCGGGTGCTCACCGTGCAGCAGGCGATCGAGGAGGGCAACGACACCAAGCTGAAGGACCTCTTCTTCGTTCCCCGCGAGGCTTACGACGCCTTCCAGTACGCACACGGCTGGTCCTTCGCCTATTTCCTCCACAACGGGGCGAAGGGCAAGTACGCCAAGGGGTTCGCCAGGTTCTTCCGGGACCTCTACACCCTCAAGAAGGGGATCCCCTACGACTCGATCCCCGGCCCGGGCCCCACCGGCATGGGCAAGCGAGTGAGACCCGAGGACATCCGTGACCTCCTGCTGAAGTACATCAAGGTCAAGGACCTCGACAAGCTGGAGAAGGACTGGAAGGCGTTCATCGAGGCGATCCCCATCGAGAGCAAGGAGGCCCGGCTGAAGCGCGGCCTCCGGGCGGTGATGATGTGGGAGTTCCCGGACGCGATCGAAGACCTCGACGCGGCGATCGAGGCCGGGATCGAGGACCCCCGCGCCTGGGCCTCCCGGGCCCGGGCCAAGGCCTTCACCGGGGGACTCGAGTCGGCCATCAAGGATCTCGAGATCGCGGTCGAAAAGGACCCGCTGAACGCCGCCTTCCGCAACGAGCTCTCCGCCCTTATGGTCGGGGTCCGCGGCACCGGCTCCATCCGCGTCTCCAGCGGGGAAGAGAAGTTCGACAACCCCGAGGCGAAGCGTCAGGCCGGCCTGGCGATGGAGCTCGCCCCCGACAACGACTACTTCAAGACCTGGTACCAGCGCTTTCCGTGAGCCAACCGAGCCCCCGTCTCTCGTCCTTCCTGCTCTTCACCCTGGCGGTCTTCTTCCCGTTCCTGGGAAGCGCCTGCTACGGCACCCGCAACGTCGTCGACCCGGTGGTGCAGATCCGCACCCCGGGCGGTGAGGAGCTCGGTGTGACCACCGACTACGGCATAGTCTTCCTGGGACGGACCGTCCGCGCCGGGGATATCGAGATCACGGCCTGGTTCGGCGACGGCCCCTCGATCGAGGGCAGCACCGTCGAGCCGATCGGCGGCGGGATCTACACCGCCGAGACGGAGATCGTGCTGCCGGCGGTGCCGCTCCTGTTCGTGGAGCCGCAGGCCGGCGACCTGGTCGCGGTGATCGGTCGCCACGAGCTGGGCCAGTGGCGGGAGATCGTCCACGTCCGCGAGGACCCCCGCGTCTACGGGCTCCTGCTCGAGATCCCGGAGACGCTCCGCGGCCGGGACGACCAGATCGGCGCCGGGGTCTTCAAGTACATCGACAACGACCCCGACCGCCTGCAGCTGGTCGGGCTGGTCTCGGGCAAGATCGAGCTCGCCACGGGTGGAGGCACGAAGGAGTACGTCACGGTGATGGGGCCGCAGCAGCTGTGGCGGCTGGTGACGCATCGTCGGCACTACCCGAGGCGCCGGCCGTTCGTCTACCGCGAGGACGTGCTGTAATCCCCTACCTGCGCCAGAACCCCGGCACGAACAGCGCCACGACCGCGTAGAACTCGAGCCGACCGAGGATCATGAACAAGGTGAGCAGGATCTTCACCAGCTCGGGCAGCTCGGCGTAGTTCACCGTCGGTCCGACCTTCGCCAGCCCCGGCCCGATATTGTTCAGCGTGGCCAGCACCGCGGTCGACGCGGTCTCGAGGTCGAGGCCGTAGGTGGCCAGGAAGACCGTCCCCCCGAGGAAGACCAGGATCCACAGCACGAAGTACCCGGTGATCGAGGCGACCACCGAGTCGTCCAGGGCCACGCCGTCGACCCGCACCGTCTGCACCGCCCGCGGCCGGATGAACTGGCGAACACCCTTCAGCGCGGCCTTGGCGACGATGATGAAGCGGATCACCTTCATCCCCCCACCGGTCGAACCCGCGCAGGCACCGACCACGGCGAGCATCATCAGCCAGATCCGGCAGACCTGCGGCCAGCGGTCGAAATCGGCGGTCCCGTAACCCGTGCTGGTCTCCAGGCAGATCACCTGGAAGAAGGAGTCGCGCATCGCCAGCCAGTACTGGCGGTAGTCCGGCAGCCCGGTGGCGGCATCGCCGTTGCTCCCCCCCCAGAACCAGAGCACCGTCGCCAGCACGCCGATCGAGCCGAAGGTCAGGAGGGCGTAGATCTTCACCTCGGTCGAGTGGATCACCGCCGACCACCCCTTCCGGAACCCCGCGCGCATCGACAGGTCGTAGTAGGCGAAGTTGATCCCCGCCAGGAACATGAAGACGCCGATGATCAGCTCCACCTTGAAGGAGGCGAAGTAGGCGATGCTGCTCGAGTAGGTGGAGAATCCCCCGGTCGCGATGGTGCCGAAGGTGTGCACCACGGAGTCGAAGAGGTTCATGCCGGCGAACAGCAGCAAGAGGCACTCGGCGACGCTCAGGCCGACGTAGATCTTCATCAGCGTGACCGCGCTATCGCGGACTCGCTGCCGCCCGGCTTCCCTCGCGATGCCGGGGATCTCCGAGCGGAAGAGGCTGCGCCCCCCCGTCGGGAAGAGGACCACGAAGACCATCACGATCCCGAAGCCGCCCAGCCAGTGCGTGAAAGAGCGCCAGAAGCCGATCCCGTGCATGTCCCCGTGCAGCCGGTCGATGTCGACCGCGGGCAGCACTGTCGAGCCGGTAGTGGTGAAGCCCGACACCGACTCGAAAAAGGCGTCCACCGGGGAGGAGAGCAGGCCGGAGAAGAGGTAGGGCAGGGCGCCGAGCGCGCCGGCGACCACCCAGGAGAGCCCGACCACGGCGAGCCCCTCGCGCCGGTAGTAGTCGGGGCACCCGTCCCTGGTCAACCGGGAGCCGCGGTTGGCGCAGACCAGGACTCCACCGACGACCGTCGAGACCAGGGCGGAGAGCAAGCAGGCCCTCATCCCGAGATACTCGCCGTAGATCAGCGCCACGCCGGCGGGGATGACCAGGAACGCGGCCACGATGAGGCTGACGCAACCGAGCAACCAGGCGACCGCGCGTAGGTTCATGGGTGGTGCTCAGCTCTCCAGGGGAGAATCGAAGGTCTCCAGGACCTTCTCGACGTTCTCGGGCAAGGTGAACACGATCACCTGGTCCCCCGTCTCGATCGAGTTCTCGCCGTGGGGAACGAGCACGTCGTCGCCGTGGACCACGGCCCCGATCACCGTCCCCGGGGGCAGCTTCAGCGACTTGATCTTCCGGCTCGGCTTCCTGGCCACCGAGCGTACCTCCAGCTCGAGCACCTCGGCCTTGCCCTCGCCGAGCACCGCGATCGCCGCCACCGAGCCCGAGCGCACGAAACGCAGGATCCGGTTGGCGCAGAGGATGCGGGGACTGATCGCCTGGTCGATGCCGAGCAGGTCGTAGATCTGGCGATAGGAAGGCTTGTTGACCAGCGCCATCGTCCGCTCGGTGCCGAGCGAGTGCGCGAGCAGGCAGGCCACCATGTTCTTCTCGTCGTCCCCCGAGGTGGCGATGAAGACGTTCGCGTCCCCGATCCGCTCCTCGGCGAGCAGGTCGAGGTCCGTCGCGTCGCCGTGGAGGACCATCGAGTCACCGGAGAACTCGGCCGAGAAGGCCTTGGCCCGCACAGGTGTCTGCTCGATCACCCGGATCGAGAGCCCCGGGACCTCCGCCAGCCGCCGGGTGATCGAACGCCCGATCCCACCGGCCCCCATGATCACCACGCTGCGTCGATTCAGCGAAGGCGCGCCGTCCATCCGCTCGAAGGCGTCGAGCGCGTGGTTCTTGCCGATGACGTAGATCTGCTGCCCCACGCTCAGCACGTAGTCACCGTGGGGGATCTGGAACTGCTCACCCTGAGCGACGGCACCGACCAGCACCCCGGTCGGCAGGTCGAGCTCGGCGAGCGACTTGTCGTTGAGGATCGAGTCCTCGCGCACCCGGTAGCGCCGCAGCTGCACGCGCCCGCCGGCGAAGCACTCGACCTCCAGCGCGTGGTGCTCGCGCACGGTGTTGACGATCTCCTCCGCGGCGAACTCCTCGGTCGAGAGCACCACGTCGAAGCCGAGGCTCTGCTTGTAGAAGTAGAGATAGCCCTCCAGGCGCCGCAGGTCCTGCAGCCGCAGGATGGCCCGCTTCGCGCCCAGCCGCTTGGCCAGGACACAGGTCAGCATGTTCGCCTGGTCGTCGTCCGTGACCACCACCACCAGATCGCTCTTCGAGACGCCCGCGTTGTTCAGGACCTCGGCCTGCGTACCGTCCCCCACCACGACCTGGACGTCCAGCGCCTCCATGATGCGGCGGGACTTCGCCGGGTCGCTGTCGATCACGGCGACCCGGTGCTCCTCCCGCGAGAGGATGGCGGCGATGTGGTAGCCCACCTCTCCCGCGCCGATGACGGTGATGTTCATGGCGAAGACCTTACCAAGTGGGCCCGCCCTCTTCGCCACCGCGCCGGAGCGGTGGATTCTCCGCGTTTCCGCCCCCTGAACCGCGCTCTCGACGCCCTCGTGGCGGTCCCCAGCGCGGGAACGGCCCCTGATCGGGGCGGCGCGCCTCCCCGTCGCGGGTGCGCAGGAGACGGCGCGTGATGAAGTTGTAGAGGGGCTTGCCGGTCCTTCGCCACACGAGCGCGACGCCGCCCCGCCGCAGCCCGTGTCCACGCCCGCGCAGGGCGCCCGCCGACTCGGGGCCGCGCCCCTCCCGGGTGTAGCGCCGCCGGTGCTTCTGGACGTGGCGCAGGTCGTCGCGCACGCGGCTCTCGAAGAGCCACCCGCGACGCGGGTGAACGCTGGCCAGCTGGAAGTCGATCAGGTGCGGAAAGCCGTCGCCGCCGACGAGCACGTTCTGCTCCTTGTGCAGGTCGTTGTGGCAGACCCCGGCGGTGTGCAGCGAGCCGACCAACTCGTCGAGGTGATCGAAGAAGTCCTCGGCCAGCTCCTCGGTGAGGTGCAGCGGCACTCCATCGATCCAGCTGCGCAGGAGGATCTCGGCGGGCGGCGGGATCCGGCCGTCGAGCCCGGGGAGGGCGAGCGCCTGGTCGTCGGTCTCCTCGGCGGGCACACCCTCGAGCCCCGCCAGCGCTCGCAGCGCGCGGCGCTCGCGGCGCAGGAGGATACGCGCGATCCACCCCGACAGCGGGATCCTTCCGCCGCAGGCGACGCGCCGGAGCAGAGTGCTCCCCGAGGAGCTCCGCAGGCGCTCGATCCGCCCGAAGCTGTCGCTCTTCAGCACCTCGTCGACTTGCCACGTTTCCATCGAGCCTTCATTCTCCCCCGGACGCGCTCCGGACTCAGAAGAGCCTCGCCCAGAACGCCCGCGCCGCCCAGCCCCGCGCTTCCGCCCGCTGGTACTTCGGAGCCTGCGCCGCGAGCGCTCCCACCTCACCGAACGCGGCGCGCGCGGACTCGCGCTCCCCCATCGACTTGTACACCTGCCCCCGGCGAAACGCGCTCTCCGGCGACGGTCCGTTGTTGCGCTCGAGGCGCGCCAGGGTCTCCAGCGCGTCCTCCGCCTCGCCGGTCGCCTGCTGCGCGCGGGTGAGGGAGAGGAGCACCCCGCCGTACGCGTGCTCCTCGTCGATCTCGGCGGCGCGGGTGAGCGACCGCACCGCCTCCTCGGGCCGGCCGGCGGCCAGGTAGGCCTGGCCCAGGCGGAAGTGCCACTCGACCGAGTCGGGCTCCCCGAGAGCCGCCGCCTCGAGGTGCGGCACCGCCCTGCGCGGGCGCCCCGCCTTGAGGTGGAGGCTGCCCAGCTTGCCGCGGTTGTGGGGCGTGTCGACCGCGCCCAGCTGGCGCAGCTCGCCCCCCAGCCGGCGGCGCTCGACCGCCGCGGTGCCGACGCGGGCGAGGACCACGCTGACCACCACCGCGGCGAGGTAGAAGCCGAAGAGCGGCACCTCGAAGAGGCGGCCGAGGCCGGGGATCTGGCGCAGGAGCCACAGCGCCGCGAAGACCAGCAGGAAGAAGCCGAGGAATCGCACGGGGGGATTGAATACCTTGGTGGGATCGCTGACCAGACCCTCGACGGAAACCGGCGCACCCCCTCCCCCGAGCTCCTCGTCCTGAGGGAGGTGTTGCGCGCCCTGGGCGGGCTCCTGCTGCTGCCGTGGCGGGGGCTACGCTACTGGTTCCGGCGCGAGGCCTGCCGCGCCGAGCTGCGCGAGGACCTCGGGGCCAGGCCGGAGCTCGCGGCCACGGCGCGATCCCTGGATCTGCCTGCGCGCCCGCTGCGCATCTTCGTCAGCTGCGCGGAGGCCTCCGGCGAGATCCACGCCGTCAACCTGGTGCGCGCGCTGCGCGAGCGCCTCGCCGAGGAAGGCGCGCCGCCCGCGGTCTTCTCGGGCCTGGGCGGCGACGCGCTCCGCGCGGAGGGCGTCGAGATCGTCGCCGACCCCGTCTCCACCGCGGCGATGGGCTTCGGCGGAGTGCTCCGCATCCTTCCCTTCTACCTGCGACTGGTGCGCGACACCGCCCGGCACCTCGTGCACGCGAGAATCGATCTCTTCCTCCCGGTCGACTCGCCGGCGCTGCACGTGCCCCTCGGTCACGTCGCGAAGGCCGCCGGCGTGCCGGTCGTGCACTTCGTCACTCCACAGTACTGGGGGTGGGCACCGTGGCGCGTGAGCGGCTACGCCCGCGCCGTGGACCTCGCCCTGACCATCCTCCCCTTCGAGCCGCCCTGGTTCGCCCGCCGCGGAGTGCCGGTCGCGCACGTGGGGCACCCGCTGCTCGACGAGCTCGGCGAGGCGCGACGCGGCGAGGCGCGGGAGGACGGCCCGCTGGTGCTCCTCCCAGGCAGCCGCGGGAGCGTCATCTCGCGCAATCTGCCGGTGATGCTCGAGGTGGTCCGGCGGCTGCGCGAGGCGGGGGCCGTGAGCGAGGTCGTCATCGCGCAGAACGACGAGCGCCACCGCGAGACGATCGAGGCGCTGGTCGAGAGTGCGGGGGCGACCGGCGTGGCCCTGCTCCGCTGCGGCGACCTCGACCGCACCCTGGGCGAGGCGCGCCTCGCCCTGTCGGTCTCGGGGACGATCCTCCTGCACCTCCTCCACCACCGGCTCCCCGCCGTGGTCCTCTACCGCCTCGAGCACCGCTACCAGGAGTGGCTGGCCCGCCACTTCCTGACCGCCCCCTACTTCGCCTCGGTCAACCTCCTCGGCGGGGCCGAGGTCTACCCCGAGTTCAGCTTCGCCGCCGCGGAACCGCCGGCCGAGCTGGTGGAGGCGCTGAGACGGGCCTTGCAGGAGGAGACCTGGAGGGCGCAATGTAGGGGCTCGCTGGAGAGGGCCGCGGAGCGTCTCGGCCCCCCCAGCGCCACCGAGAGGGCCGCCTCCCCGGCCCTCCCCCGCCACACGCGCCCCCCCCCCGGGCCCCCCACGCCTGCCGGCCGAACCCCCCCCCCCCGCAAAGCCCGCCCCCTGGTTGAAGAAGACCGAGGGCGAGGAGTACGGGCGTGGCGCAATGGACACTGAAGTCACCCAGCTGATGCTCGCCACCAAGGGCGGCGACGGACAGGCCTTCGATATCCTGGTGCGGAAGCTCCGCACGCGAGCCTTCCAGATCGCCCACTCCCTGGTGGGTTCCCGAGAGGACGCCCTCGACCTGGCCCAGGAAACCTTCATGAAGGTCTTCCGGGCCCGCTCCACGTTCCGCGAGGGCGACCCCTTCCTCCCCTGGTTCCACCGCATCCTCCGCAACACCTGCTTCAGCTTCCTCCGGAAGCGGGGGCGGCTGCGGAAGATCTCCATCTCGGCCGGTCGGGGCCCTGGTGCAGAGGACGAAGGGGACTGGGAGCTCGTCGACACCGGACCCGCGCCGAGCGACCGGATCGAAAGGGAGGAGTGCGCCACTGCGTTCCACGAGGCGATGAAGTTCCTGTCCGCGCGTGATCGGGAGATCCTGATCCTGAGGCACTACCGCGATCTATCCTACAAGGAGATCGCCGTGTCGCTGGGGATCCCCCAGGGCACGGTCATGTCCCGCCTCTTCCACGCGCGTCGTCGGCTCCGCGAGCGACTGGAGAATCAACTCGAGAAGATGACGGTCCCGAACGGCGAATCCGCCGGCGGGTCCCCGGAGAAGAACAAGAAGAAATGACTACCCACAAGGGGCATCCGAGCCGGGACGAGCTCTTGGTCATGGCTTTCGTCGATGACCAGCTGGCACCGGAGGTGCGTGACGAACTGCAGGAGCGGATGGTGAACGAGCCGGAGCTCCGTCGCATGGTCGTCGAGTACCAGAAGCTGGAGCTGATCGCGAGGCAATGCGCCCCACCGGAGCCCGCCGACCACGAGTGGAAACGACTCGAGGAGGAGGTGCTGCGGAGGGGAGCGTTCAGCCTCGGGTTCGGCCTGCTTCTCGCGGGCGGCGTCGGGATCATCGGCTGGACGGCGTTCGCGGTCTTCCAGTCGGAGCTCGACGCCTTCGGCAAGCTCTTCTGCGGCGCGCTGCTCGCCGGCTTCACCCTGCTCTTGATCCTGAAGCTGCGCGATCGATTGCGCCTCCTACCCTTCGACCCCTACACCGAAGTGAAGCGATGATCGTCTGCACCACCGACACGATCCCCGGCAAGGAGATCGTCGAAGTCCTCGGCCTGGTGCGGGGCAGCGCGGTGCGCGCCCGCCACGTGGGCAAGGACATCGGCGCCTTCCTCACCAACATCGTCGGGGGCGAGATGGTCGAGTACACCAAGCTCCTGGCCGAGGTGCGCGAGCAGTCCCTCGACCGGATGAAGGAGGAGGCGCGCGCCCGGGGCGCCAACGCCGTCGTGGCGGTGCGCTTCGCCGGGACCGAGATCGCCTCCGGGGCGGCGGAGATCCTCATCTACGGGACGGCGGTCCGGATCGAGGAGTAGGCGAAGGCGCGGGCCCTTCGGCCGCGATTCTGGCCCGCCCTTTACTCACCCCTGGCGGGCCCGGGCCGTAGGGAGACGGTATCCTCCCGGGATCGCTGAACCCGCGGCGGCGCTCCCCGTTGAGGGCGAAGCAGCTCCCTCCTCCCTCCTGGCCCGACCCCCGCGTCGGGTGATCCGAATCCCATGGCACGCACGACGCTCCTCCCCCTCTGGCTCCTCCTGCTCCTCCCCGCCCTCCTCGCCGCCACCCCGGCGGCGCAGAAGCCCACCGCGGAGGTCGACCTCAAGAGCGAGATCGACAAGAGCATCCGCTGGCTCCGCTCGAGCCAGACCCCCGACGGCAGCTACGGCGGCGGGGTGGAGGGCACCGCCTGGGCCCTGCAGGCGTTCGCCACCTCGCCGCGCGCGTACACCCGCCGCGACGGCCCGTTCGTCGCCGGCGCGCTCGACTACCTCGCGGGGCGCCAGGGGGAGAAGGGTGAGATCCACGACGAAGGCGCGGAACCGCTCGACCAGATCGGCCAGTCGACCCTCGCCTGGCTGGCGCTCTCCCACTTCGAGGACCCCGCGAGCCAGGCGGTCAGATCGCGCCTCGCCGGGTACTTCCAGGCTCCGCCGACCATCGCCGCCGACCCGAAGCTGTCCCCCGAGGAGGCGCGCGCCCTCTCCGCGAAACGACTCGCGGAGCGCCGGGCCGACTTCTCCTGGGGCGGCAAGCAGGGCGCGGTGGTACACACCTCCGCGGCGCTGGTCGAGCTCTCCCGCTGCTACCGGGTGCTGAAACCGAAGGCCAGCCCGGCGGAGAAGGCCACGCTGCTTCCGCCCTTCGACGACGCCGACCGAAAGAGCACGGTCACTTCGATGCGCAAGGGCGCCCTCTTCCTGATCGCGGTCAGTGAGAACGGCAAGTGGGGCGCCCCCGGTCAGCCGGAGGCGGGGCTCACCGCGATGGCCATCGGCGCGCTGCTGGCCTTGCCCGAGCCGCGGCCGGAGGAAGTGCAGAAGGTGATCGACGACGGCCTCGACTGGCTCGCCTCGTTGCAGGACGGAACAGATGGTTCGATTCACGACGGCAAGCTGAAGAACTACATCACCTCGGCGGCGATCCTGGCCCTGGTGGCCGGCGGGAAGGAGAAGCACGCGCCGGTGATCGAGAAGGCGCGCCGCTTCCTGATCGCGCTGCAGGCGGACGAGGGGGAAGGCTACAGCGAAGGCGACCTCTACTACGGCGGGATCGGGTACGGGGGGGACGAGCGCCCCGACCTCTCCAACCTGCAGATGGCGCTGGAAGCGCTGGCCGCCGCCGGTACGGAGCCGGAGGACGAGAGCTTCCGCCGCGCGCTGAAGTTCCTCGAGCGGGTCCAGAACCGCTCGGAGTCGAGCGACGTGAAGATCGAGGGCGAGGACGGCGCCGTGATCCGCGCGGGCGACGACGGCGGCGCGAGCTACATGCCCGGAGAGTCCAAGGCGGGCTTTGCGGTCCTGGCCGACGGCACCAAGGTGCCCCGCTCCTACGGTTCGATGACCTACGCCCTCCTGAAGGGCTTCATCTTCGCCGGGCTCTCGAAGGACGATCCGCGAATGGTCGCGGCCTGGGAGTGGATCGGCGCGAACTACACCCTCGACGTCAACCCGGGCTTCGAGGCCTCGGAGGATCCGACCGCCTCCTACCAGGGGCTCTTCTACTACTTCCACACCATGGCCAAGGCGCTCGACCTTTACGGGGAAGAGCTGGTGGTCGACGGATCGGGAGCCGAGCACCCCTGGCGCAAGCAGCTCTGCGGCCGGCTGATCGCGATGCAGCGCAAGGACGACGGATCGTGGCTGAACGAGAACGCCCCCCGCTGGTGGGAGGGCAACCCGGTGCTGGCCACCTCCTACGCCCTGCTCACGCTGGGCACCGCGATGCCCGCGGAACGGTAGCTTCCCCCGCGACAAACCGACCTGAGCCTCTTCCTTCGCCCGCGGCGATTTCCTAGGCTCCCCGCATGTTCCCCGTGCGCGTCTATCGCCGTCTGGACCCGGACCTGCCGCGAACCGGCAAGATGACCTTGCAGGTGGAGGAGCGGTGGTTCGACCTCACCGAGTACCTCTGGAGGCAGGAGATGCCGATGCTCGTGTCCGCCCTGTGCCGGCGCGAGCTGTTCCACCCCGACCGGATCGAGGTCTGGCTGGACCAGGCCCGGCTTCCGGAGGTGGACCCGGTCGGCGAGGAGGATCCGCTGCTCCCGCCCCTGCTCCCGGTCGAAGTGGGCAAGATCCTCGCCCTGGGCAAGAACTTCCGGGCCCACGCCGCGGAGTTCTCCGAGGAGGTTCCCGAGGAGCCCCTCTATTTCAACAAGCTACCCGAGACCCTTCGTGGACACATGTCCACGGTCGGCCCGCCCGCCGGGTACGAGGATCGCCTCGATCACGAGGTGGAGCTGGCGGTGATCATCGGCAACGAAGCGAGCCGGGTCCCGGCGGCATCGGCGCTGCACGCCGTCTCGGGCTACAGCGTGGCCAACGACCTGACCCTGCGCACCATCCAGGGAACGGACCGGGACAAGAAGTTTCCCTGGTTCCGGGCCAAGAACTTCGACGGTGCCTGTCCGCTCGGCCCGTGCTTCGTCCCCGCGGAGCACCTGGACATCTCGGAGCTTCGCGTGACCGCCGAGGTCAACGGCGAGCTGCGCCAGGATGGCAACCTGTCCGACCTGGTGGTCGACGTGCCGACCGCGATCTCCTATCTGTCGAACCACCTGACCCTCTACCCCGGCGACATCGTCCTGATGGGAACGCCGGCCGGCGTGGGACCGCTGGAGGATGGGGACGTGGTGACCTGCCGGATCGAGAGGATCGGCGAGCTGACGTCGGTGGTCAGGCGCGGCTGAAGCTTCACTCGACGGAGCGCAACCACAGCACGACGCAGCGGTACTCGCCCGAGTCATTCGAGACGATCCGCCCGTCGGCGAAGAAGGTCGAGTCGACCACTTCCCACGACGCGTCACCGATCTCCAGGACTCGCGGCTCCTCGTCGAGCGAGACGCGGAAGACACCCTCCGCGTCGCTCCGACCGAGCGCGACGCCATCGGCGAGGATCTCCACTCCGCCCACCGGCGGGGCCTGGTGAACGCGCGCCATCGTCACCCAGGTGTCCAGCTCCGGCCGATCACCGCCGCCGCGCGCGTCGCGCAGCCACAGCTCCGCCCCCCACCCCGGCTCCAGCTCGAGGCAGATCGTGAGCTGGCTCGCTTCGACTTCCCCCGGGAGCTCGCCGTACCGCGGCCGGTAGCCGGGCTGGTACACCATCCAGGTGAACGACGTATCGGGAGAGACCTTCGCCGCCGGCACCCCCGGCGCCAGCAGCAGGCCTTCGGGGTTCCACCACCCGTCGGCACGGAAGACCGCCCGGAACTCCTCCAGCGGCTCCCCGGTCGCGGCGTCCTCGACCTCGAAGTGATAGGTCACCGGCGGTGCCGCGTCGTCGCAAGTGAAGGCGAGCCCTTCCGCCGGCCCGTCGAGCTCGACGGTGCGGGGCGCCCACGCGCGACCGTCGAGGGGGAACAGCGAGAGCTCCAGGTGCCCGACCGGCACGTCCTCGAAGAAGAAGGCGAGCCGGTCGTCCTCCTGCGTGAGGTTCCCCCACAGCGGGTCCCGCTCCAGCGGGTGCAACCAGCGCCGCACGCCTCCGCCGTCGATCGAGCGCAAGGAGAGGAGCGCCATCGGCGGAGCGCCCGCCTCGCCGCCGCGCAGGACCCCGGAGATCGCCCCGGCGATCGGCACCTCGGGCAGCCGGATCCGGTACGCGCTCGTGCCCTCTTCCTCGATCGGGAGGTCGAGGTCGACGTCCTCGCGCCCGGCGCTCTCCACCCGCAGGTGGTACCGCCCCGGCTCGACCCCTTCCTCGAAGAAGAACGCGCCGTTGCGCAGGGTGTACACGCTCTGCCAGTCGGTGGACACCACCGGCAGCGCGCTGCCGGAGAGCTGGAAGAGCGAGACCCTCGCGTCGACCACCGGCCGCCCCGTCGCGTCGATCACCTGGCCGCCGAACGCGGCGTACTGCGCGAGCTCCAGCACGACCGGCTCCTCGGCGACTCCGGTGGTTCGCTTCACCGGCGCGCGGGAGAAGCGGTCGGCGCCGTCCAGCCGCAGCTCGATCCGGGCGCGGTAGCGTGGATCGGGTTCGAGCTCGACGGTCGGATAGCGGAGCCAGGGCGGCTCGCCCTTCCGGAGGGTCTGCCAAGACCAGTGGCGCTCCTCACCTTCCGCGTCGCGCTCGACCAGCCTCGCCTTCCACCGCTGGGGGTTGCGCACCGGCACGCTCATGAACTTCAGCCGGTAGCCGGGTCCGGTCTCGACGCGCAGGACGTGCTGCGTCTCCCCGGCGACCGCGTCGTCGTGGTCCAGCCGGAAGATCTGCGGCTCCAGCCACGGATCCTTCGGCTCGAAGCCCACCCGGGCGCTGACCTTGCCCACGGGCAGCGGACGATCGGCGAAGAAGTAGCCACGCTCGTCGGTGCGCGCCAGGCTCAGCTCCCCCCGCCGTCGCAGTCGCACCCACAGCTCGGGCAACCCCTGGGCCGTGCGCGTATCGATCACCCGCCCGCGCAGGCGAGTCGTGGGGAGGTCGGCCGGGAAGGCCGGCCGCTCGACCGCGGGAGGGATCGGGGCCGACTCCTCCTCCGGCGATTCTACGGCTGGCGGATCGCTCTCGCCGCAAGCGAGGAGGAGTCCGACACAGAGCACGGCCCGGCCGAGGTGTCCACGCCTGGTCGCGGCGCCGGCTCTCACAAGGCCCATCCGCCACTCACCGGCAGGTCCGCTCCGACGACGTAGGAGGAGCGCGCCGAGCTGAGCCAGAGCACCGCCGCCGCGACCTCTTCGGCTCGCCCCGGCCGGCCGAGGGGGATCTTCGCCTGCAGCTCCTCGTCCAGCGTCTCGGGGTGGGCGTGCGGGTGCGGGATCAGCCCCGGCGAGACGGTGTTCACGCGCACTCCGTGTGGCGCCTCCTCGAGTGCCAGCGAGCGCGCGTAGACCAGGAGCGCGGTCTTGGCCGAGGCGTACGCCGCGCTCTCGCGTCGGGGGCGCAGCCCGGAGATCCCCGCGCAGCCGAGGAACACGGCGGTCCCCCGCGACTCGCGCAGGAGCGGGCGCGCACAGTCGAAGGTCTGGACCGCGCTCGAGAGGTTGCTGTCCAGCACTGCGCGCCACTCCTCGCTGGTGGTCCCCTCCAGCTCCCCGGAGTGGTAGGCGCCGACGCAGTGCACCAGGTGATCGAGGCGGCCGTCGCGCTTGCGAACCTCGTTCATCACCCGGCACGCCGATCCAGCCTCGACCAGGTCGGCGCGATGAAGGCGCCCTTCGAAGCAACGCTCCTCCTCGCGGGCGAGCTCGACCGAGGAGCGCCAGACGACGTGCACGCGATCACCGCGCTCGCGCAGGGCCCTCGCCACCGCCAGGCCGATGCCGCGGATGCCGCCGGTGACCAACGAGACTCGACTCGGAGCGCTCATGCCCCAGAGCCTACCCCCCCGGTCGCCTCCTGCAAGAGCCCGGCGCGGGGGGATGAGTGTTCGCCGTGGGGACCGTCCCTTCCACCTGCGGCGAACGCCACGCTACCCTCGATCCGCCCCCGATTACGCTACCTACCCGACAACGACTCAGCGCACCCGCCCGAACCGCGAGAGCGGCCACAGACGCAGATCTACCTTGCCGCGAAGAAGGCTCCGGTGCACCTGCCCGAACTCGCGGCTGTCGGAGGAGTGCAGGCGGTTGTCCCCCAGCACGAAGTAGTGCCCCTCCGCCACTTCCTCGCAGAGGTGACTGTACGGGTCGGTCTGGTCGACGTAGGCCTCCTCTACCCGCTCCCCGTTGACCCACAAGAGCCCCCCGGCCATCACCACCTCGTCACCGGGCAGCCCGATCACGCGCTTGATGTAGTCGAGCTCCGGGTCGAGCGGATAGCGCAGGACCACCACGTCGCCGCGGTCGACCTTTTGGAAGAGGTAGCTGAACTGATCGATCAGGATCCGATCGCCGTCGTGGATCCCCGGCGCCATCGAGCTCCCGCGCACCACCGAGAAGTTGAACGCGAAGAGGTAGAGGAACACCCCGGCCATGAGCACCCGGAGTGGAGTCCGGAACAGCAAGCCGACGCCGCGCAGCAGATCACGGACCGACGGCAGGCGGCGCGGGCGAATCCGGGGCGGATCGAGAGGCAGCGCCTGGTCGGGGATCGTCGGAGCCAGGACCTGCGCGCGCTCGAGCTCATCGAGCTGCATCGGGTGCGGGGCCTCGCGAAGGCCCGGCTCACCAGGGCTCGCCTCGGCGACGCTCGTCCCACGCTCCGCGATCTCACCCGAGCGCTCGGGGTGCTCGCGAGGCGGCAACGGGGCCTCCGGCGGCGGGGTGGGGTCCATCTCCCCGGTATCGGCCCGAGACGGTCCCGGCCTTGATCGCGAGGCGACAGCATTCCCCTCGACGGCGGAGATCGCGGGAAGGAACCTTGAATCCGCCTTCCCGATGGGGAAGAACGGGGACCGGATGTCCCCCCTCCCACGCTCCCCCACGCTCTGGAAGGCGACCTGGTGGGTCGCTCGCAAGGAGCTCCTGACCAGCTTCCGCGACCGCCAGACCGCCATCTACGCGGTGGTCCTGCCGATCTGCCTCTACCCGGTGCTCTTCTGGCTGATGATCCAGGGCGCGCTCCTGGTCCAGGGGCGGAGAGAGCACACCAGCGTCACCGTCGGGGTGGTGACCGCGCCGAACGTGGCGGTGCCGGAGGGCCTGATCGAGGCGCTGCAGAACCGGCCCGACGAGGGGGCCGCCGAGAGCTCCGACGCCCCGACACTCCGCCGTGTCGAGGCGGAGATCCTCGGCGAGGCGCACGGCGAGGAGGCCGTGGTCGAGTGGTGGAACAGCCCCACGGAGAGCGATCGCGACGCGCTGCTCTACCTCGGCGGCGAGGATCCCGGCGGCGAGGCGAAGGCGCTGCTCTGCTTCGACAGCACGCAGAGCCGCTCGACGCTGGCGCAGCGGCGCGTGACCGGCCGCGTCGAGACTTTCGCCGGCGACCTGCGCGGCCAGGCGGCCTGGGCGAAAGGACACGACCCCGACGAGCTGGATCCCGTCTCGGTCGAGGCGCGCAACCTGGCGCCTGCCGAGGAGATGGGCGCCTACGTCCTGTCGATGCTGCTCCCGCTGCTCCTGGTGGTGATGGCCTCGATGGGCGCCTTCTACCCCGCGGTCGACCTGACCGCCGGAGAGCGAGAGCGGGGCACCTCGGAGACGACGATGATCCTGCCGGTGCCGCGCCTGGCGATCCACCAGGGGAAGATCATCGCCGTCTGCCTCTCCGCGCTCCTGGCCACCGCGCTGAACCTCCTCGCGCTCGGGCTCTCCGCCGGGCACCTCCTGAAGATGGTCTCGATGGGCGCGGCGATCGAGATCGAGCTGCCCGTCTCGGCGTTCCTCTCCATCGCCCCGCTGGCGCTGCTCTTCGCCTTCTCGGTCAGCGCTCTGCTCACCGGGGTCGCCGCCCTGGCCAAGAGCTTCAAGGAAGGACAGGCGCTGCTCGGGCCGGTGCAGATGATCTTCATCGTGCCGGCGATGGCCGGGGTGATCCCCGGCCTCGAGCTCAGCGTGAAGACCGCCGTGATTCCGGTGGTGAACGTGGTGCTGGCCTTCCGCTCGATGCTGCGCGGCGAGGTGCTGCCGCTCGAGTACACCGTCACGGTGCTCTCGCTCCTCCTCTACGCCGTCGCCGCTATCGCGTTCGCGGTGCGCATCCTCTCCCGCGAGTCGCTGCAGGTGTCCAGCGACTCGATCTCCTTCAAGCAACTGTTCGGCTTCCTGCGTTCGCGCGGGAGCACGCGCTAGGAGCCCGATGACTTCGCCCCCTCTCGACGACCACGCCATCGAGGCCCGCGCCCTGTCGAAGACCTTCGAGGACCCCGAGCGGGGTATCGTCGAGGCGGTTCGCGGACTCGACTTCGCCTGCGCGCGCGGCGAGATCTACGGCCTGCTCGGCCCCAACGGCGCGGGCAAGACGACCACGCTGCGGATGCTGGCCACGATCCTCGCCCCCACCGGGGGGACCGCGTTCATCGACGGGGTCGACGTCACGCTCGATCCGCTCGAAGCCCGGCGGCGGATCGGCTTCCTCTCCACCAGCACCGGTCTCTACCCGCGGCTGACCGCGCGGGAGACGTTGCGCTACTTCGGTGAGCTGCACGGGCTGGAGGGCGAGCCGCTGGAGGCGCGCATCGAGGAGCTGATCGACACCTTCGACCTGACCTCCTTCGCCGACGGGCGCTGCGAGGCGTTCTCCACCGGGCAGAAGCAGAAGGTCTCCATCGCCCGCGCCGTGGTGCACGACCCGCCGGTCCTGATCCTCGACGAGCCTACCACCGGTCTCGACATCATCGCCTCGAGCACGATGATCGAATTCATCGACTCGCGGCGCGACGCGGGCACCTGCGTCCTGTTCAGCACGCACGTGATGAGCGAGGCGGAGCGGCTGTGCGATCGCATCGGGGTGATCTACGACGGCCTGCTGCTCGCCGAGGGTACCTACGCGGAGCTCGGCGAGCACACCGGCGAGACCTACCTCGACGGCATCTTCCGGGCGCTGGTCCGAGGCGCCGATCGGCGACCCGCCGCGGAGGGGGCGTGAGCTCGCGACCGACTCCCACCCGCCGCGTCCTCCGCGCGGTGCTGCGCACCGAGTTCCGGAGCCTCCTGCGCGACCGCCGCGCGATCTTCACCGCGTTCGTCCTGCCGATCCTCCTCTACCCCTTCCTCTTCCTCGGTCAGGGGAAGCTGAAGGACCTCGCCGAGGAGAGCCTCGACGAGAAGGAGGTCGGAATCGTGCTCGACCTCTCCGAGGCACCGGAGAAGAGCGCCGCGCGCCTCCTCGAGCTGCTCGAGGAGGAGGTGCCGATCGTGCTGCGCGAGCTGGAGCCGGGATCGTTCACCGCGATCGAGGGCGCGGTGCAGGAGGGCACCGAGGAGGCGTGGCAGCGCGAGGGGGAGTTGGTGATCGACCTCCTCGAACCCGAGGGCGACCTCCTGCTCTACGCCGTCCCCGACCCCGAGGCGCCTCGCCGCACCCTCTACCGTCTCCACTTCGACGGCGCCGCCACCGACCCGCAGGAAGCGCGCGACCGCGTCCGGAACGCCTTGCGCACGCTGGAGCGGGAGGAGCGAGCCGAGCGCATCGGCGAGCTCCTCGGCGACGATCCCGCGGCGGGGCTGGAAGTGGAGAGCCGTGACCTGGCCAGCGACGAGGACCTCGGCGGCGCGTTCCTCGGGCGGATCCTCCCGTTGATCGCAGTGCTGGTGCTGCTCTCCGGCGGGAGCTACGCCGCGCTCGCCGCCTTCGCCGGCGAGCGCGAGTCGGGAACCCTCGAGACGCTCCTGGTCCAGCCGGTCAGCGGCGCGGTTCTCGTCTGGGGCAAGTTCTTCGCCGTCCTGGTCGTGGGCCTGGTGACGCTGGCCCTCAACCTGGGCAGCCTGCTCGCCTCGTTCGCCATGGGCCTCGGCGACTGGAGCGGCCTCGACGGCGACGCCACCGGTCCGGGCGTGGCTCGCGTCCTTACCGCCGGCGTGATCTTCGTCCCCGTCTGCGTCCTCCTGTGCGCGCTCCTGTGCACGATCTGCGGCCGTGCGCGCTCCTTCCGCGAGGGACAGCACTACGTCCTGCCGCTCTCCCTCGGCTGCATGGTGCCGTGCGTGCTGGCCACGCAGCCGACGGTGGAGCTGGACCTCTTCCTCGCCTGCTTGCCCCTCGCCGGCCCGGCCCTCGCCTTCCGCGACGCGATGGTCGGCAAGCTGAGCACCGGGCCGGGGATCTTCGCCTTCGTCTCGACGGGGGTCTACGCGGTCCTCGCCCTGCGCTACCTCGGCTCCTTGCTCGACGGCGAGAAGGTCCTGGCCGGCCGATCGACTGCCGCGGAGAACGCACAGCGTCGCGTGCAGTCGCGGAAGGCGCTCGCCTGGGGTTTCACCGGGGTTCTGGGGGTCTACCTCGTCGGCGGCTTGATCCAGAGCTGGCACATGGCCTGGGGCCTCGCCGCGACGCTGTGGCTCCTCCTGCCATTCCTCGCCTTCTACTCCGTATCCGGCACCGCCCGCCGGGCGGGGGAGTCGATCCCCCACGCGCTGGGTCTGCGGATGCCCTCCCCCTTGCACCTCGTGGGCGCCGCCCTCCTCGCCCCCGCCCTGGCGCGCCTCGCCGCCGCCTGGATCGGCTGGCAGCAGAAGGTCCTGCCGTTGCCCTCGAGCATGACCGACAGCGCTCTCCTGCCGGAGGAGATCACCAGCCTCTCGCCGCTGATGCTGTTCCTCCTGATGGCCTTCAGCCCCGGGATCTGCGAGGAGCTCTTCTTCCGCGGCGCGGTGCTGTCGGGGCTGCGTCGCGACTTCGCCGTCTGGAAGGTGGCGCTCTGGCAGGCGCTCCTGTTCGGGGCGGTGCACGCTTCGATCTACCGCTTCGCCCCCACGGCCATGCTGGGAGCCTTGCTGGCGATCGTGACGCTGCGCAGCCGCAGCTTGTTCCCCGCGATCGTGCTGCACACCCTCTACAACGGGATCCTCGTGGTCTGGAGCGGCGAGAGCTGGTTCGAGGCGTGGTGGGTGCCGTGGTTGGTGGTACCGGGGCTGGGGTTGTTCTTGGTGCGGGTGGCGGCAGCACGGGAGCAGCGCTAGGTGCTTCCAGGTGTCACGGCAACTGCGGCGGCCGGAGAACCAGAGATGAACCACAGAGGACACAGAGGACACAGAGATCAGAACCAGAAGAAGATAATTACCA
>CAZCAC010000117.1:0-27693 GCA_964496575.1 uncultured Planctomycetaceae bacterium
TCCGCGTTGAAACACCGCGATCTCCTCCTCCCTCCGTGTCTCTCGAACGAAAACAGGCACCCGAGGGTGCCCGTCTTCATAGCAGTGGAGTGCGATTGAGGGATAGCTCGATAGGTGTCCGTGCTCTCAGACCTGGCGAACCACGCCGACGAGGACGCCGCGGATGGTGACGTCGTCGACGATGATCGGGTCCATGGCGCTGTTGGCGGGCTGCAGGCGGTAGCGCTTGCCCTCCTTGTAGAAGCGCTTGAGGGTCGCCTCCTCGCCGTCGAGGATGGCGACGACCGTCTCGCCGTTGTGGGGAGTGGTGCGCGGGTCGATCAGGGCGATGTCTCCGTCGCAGATCGCGTCCTCGATCATCGAGTCGCCGCGCACGCGCAGGGCGTAGACGCTCCCGCCTCGAGGGACCAGGTCGGCGAGGTCGAGCTCCTCTGGGTGCTCGAGCGCCTCGATCGGAGAACCCGCGGCGATGTTGCCGAGGATCGGTACGACCGTGGCCGTCGGCGGCTCCCCGTCCTCGACGACGCGCAAGCCGCGGGAGATGCCGCGGGCGGCGCGTTCGATGACCCCCTTGCGCTCCATCTCGGAGATGTGCCCGAAGATGGTCACCTTGTTGACGCCGAGGTGCTGAGCGATCTCCTCGAGGGTGGGGCTGATCTCGTTCGCGGCGGTGTAGTCCCGCAGGTACTCGAGGATCTCTTGCTGGCGACGGGTTAGAGGGACGCTGGCCATGGGCATGGGCGAGGGGCAGGGGGAGGGTGGTTCGGGAGGCTGCGATCCACCGGAGAGCGGGTCGGTGGGCGCGGGCCCGAGGTGGCTACACGAAGAAGGTACAGCCGATCAGGAAGGCAAAGAACAGGATGGCGGGGCCATCTCTGCGGGCGGTTCGGATGATGCGGGCCATGGTGCTGCGGGGAGCGAGTTGAGGTGGGTCGGAGGCGGGCGAGCCGTCCGACGTGACGGGGACTCGGATCGGTTGGAGTGAACTCGGAGGCCCGGGAGGCCCCGGGCTTCCGAGCTCGGGATGTCATGGTTGACTTCGGTTCACAGCCCCTGGTCGGTTGTGGCGCCGGCGGTGGGGCTAACAGATGCCTAATCTATCGGCCCGCGGCACCCGAACAAGACCCGAACTTCGAGAAATGAACGGGGGATCCTCAATCGCGGGACCGGGCGCCCGGGTCGGGGCGACGCGGCCGTCCTGGAGGATCCGGGGAGGCGGGAACGGCCGCGAGGCCCGGTCGCGACCCCGGGAAACGGCAGATGCGGGCGATCGAGGGGCGCCGGACACTAGAATGCGGGCCCCGTGGCGCGGGCCGACGCCCGCAAGCCGAGCGGTCGATCGACCGCTCGGATCACCAGTCTCGAGAGCTTCGATGGCCTCCCAGCGTGCCTTCTGCGCGCAGGGCGCAGGAACCGACCACGAGTAGATCAGGCACACCCCCGCAAGTATGGACCCCCACCTGGACCTGGAGCTCGGCTTCGATCGCTTCCTGACCACCTTCGACTCCCGTCAGGTTCCGGCCTACCGCTTCGACCTGGTCGTCGTCGGGGGAGGGATCGGCGGGAGCCTCGCCGCGCTCGCCGCGGCGCGACAGGGGCTGTCGGTCGCCGTCCTCACCAAGGCCGGGCTGCGCGAGGGGAACACCCGCTACGCCCGGGGCGGGATGGCCGCCGTGCTCTCGGAGGAGGATTCCTTCAGCTCGCACGTCGCCGACACTCTCCGGGTGGGGTGCGGGCTCTGCGAACGCCCCGTGGTGGAGGCGGTGGTCCGCGGCGCCCCGAAAGGGGTCGACTGGCTGCTCGAGCTGGGCACCGAGTTCGACCGGACTCCCGAGGGGGAGTGGATTCGCTCCCGCGAGGGCGGGCACTCCTTCGCTCGGGTGATTCACGCCCAGGGCGACGCGACCGGGGTGGAGATCCAGCGGGCCCTCTCCGATGGCTTGCGGGTCACCGATCGGATCACCACCTTCGCCGAGGTCTTCGCCATCGACCTCCTTTCCCACGACGATGGCGCGGTCGCGGGGGTCCTGGCCCGTACCGGCCGGGGGGAGCTGGTCGCCTTCGAGGCGCGGAACGTGCTCCTCGCCACCGGCGGCGCCGGGCAGATCTACCGCGAGACGACGAACCCCTCGGTGGCCACCGGGGACGGGGTGGCGATGGCCTTCCGGGCCGGAGCGGTGCTGCGCGATCTCGAGTTCATCCAGTTCCACCCCACCTGCCTCTACATCGCCGGAGCGGCGCGGGTCCTGATCTCCGAGATCGTGCGCGGCGCCGGAGGGTGGCTCGTCGATCGCGACGGGGTCCGCTTCATGCCCGACAACCACCCCGACGCGGAGCTGGCACCGCGGGACGTGGTCAGCCGATCGGTCTTCCGGAGGATGGTGGAGACCGAGGACACCAGCGTGTACCTCGACCTCAGCCACGTCGAAGGGGACCCGCACGCGCTCTTCCCCGGGATCAGTCGGACCTGTCGCGTCTTCGGGATGGACATCGCGACCGACCCGATCCCGGTGCGCCCGGGTGCTCACTACCTGGTGGGTGGGATCGAGGTCGACCTCGAGGGGCGGAGCAGCCTGCCCGGCCTGTGGGCGGTCGGCGAGTGCGCCTCGACCGGGCTGCACGGCGCCAACCGGATGGGCTCGAACTCGCTGCTCGAGGGGCTGGTGATGGGGATGCGCGCCGGGCGCTCGATCGCCGGCGAGGTGGGTCTCCCGCGACCGTGCGGCGACTTCCGGGGGGGAGCCCGCAAGCACCGGTACGCCGGAGATCCCGCCCTCGACGTCAGCATCGAGGACCTCACCTACTCGCTGAAGTCGATGATGTGGCGGCAGATGGGTGTCGTGCGCGACCGCGACGGGATGCAGGAGGCCGCGGACAAGATCGGCTTCTGGGCGCGCGTGGTGCGGGACCTGGCGGAGCCGGGCCTCTCGAGCTGGGTGCTGGTGAACATGCTCACCGTCTCCCACCTGGCGACCCTCGCGGCGCTGGCGCGCGACGAATCGCGGGGCGTGCACTACCGTTCCGATTTCCCCGAGCCTTCGAGCGATGCCCCGGTACACTCGGTCATCACCCCACGGGTCGATCAGAACCGGATCGAGGCCGGTGACCTGGCGCACGATCCCGTGAGCGGGGGGGCGCAGTCTTCCCCCACTTCATGAGCCGAACACCGCACTCAACCAGAGCTCCCCGCGACCGGATCCTGACCTGCGGGGTGCTGCTCGGCGGTCAGGAGGCGGAGCACGGCGGCGAGCTGTCGGAGATCCGCGGCCTGGTTCACGCGGCGGGGGGAGAGGTGATCGGGGAGCCGATCATCCAGAAGCGCGATCGGCCCCACCCGGCGACCCTGATGGGCAAGGGCAAGGTGGGGGAGGTGAAGGACGAGATCCGCGCCCACCGTCCCGACGCGGTGGCGGTCGACAACGACCTGACTCCGGCCCAGGGGAGGAACCTGGAGAAGGCCTGGGGGTGCCGGGTGATCGACCGCTCCGAGCTGATCCTCGACATCTTCTCGCGTCGCGCGCAGACGCGGCAGGCGCGGCTGCAGGTCGAGCTGGCGCAGAACGAGTACATCTTCCCGCGCCTGCGCCGGATGTGGACGCACCTGGAGCGGACCGAGGGCGCGATCGGTGCGAGGGGACCGGGCGAGACCCAGCTCGAGACCGACCGGCGCCTCCTGCGCAAGCGGATCACCGACCTGAAGCGGGAGCTGAAGGGGATCGAGGCGCGCAAGCTGCGCGAGGTGGTCTCGCGCGCCGAGCAGTTCACCATCGGGCTGGTCGGCTACACCAATGCCGGCAAGTCGACGCTCCTGAACAAGCTGACCGGCTCGGACGAGCTGGTGGCGGACATGCTCTTCGCCACGCTCGACACCCGCACCCGGATCTGGCCCCTCTCCGACGGCCGGCGGGTGTTGCTCTCCGACACCGTCGGCTTCCTGCGTCGCCTGCCGCACCACCTGGTCGCCTCCTTCCACGCCACGCTGGAGGAGACGCTGAACGCGGACCTCCTCCTGCACGTCGTCGACGCGGCGCACCCCGACGCTGCGGAACAGATGCTGGCGGTCGACCGGGTTCTCGAGGGACTCTCGTTCACCACCCGCGCCGGGATCCTGGCCTTCAACAAGATCGACCAGGTGGTCGACGCGATCGACCTGCAGTTCCTGGTCCAGGATCGGGCCGAGCGGACCGTCTACGTCTCCGCGCAGACCGGCGAGGGGCTCGACCGTCTCGACGCCCTGGTTCGCGAGATCCTCGACGCGCGCTCCGCGCTGCTGCGCATCCTCCTCCCCCTGGCCGACGGCCGCCTCGCCGCCCAGGTTCGCTGCAGCGGGGTGGTGCTGGAGGAGAAGGTGCTCGACGACCGCGAGTTGATCCTGCGCGTCCGGATGGACGAGGGCTCGCTCGGCAACCTGGTGCGCGCCTCGGAGGGCTCATTGCGCTACGAGGTGCTGGAGCCGCCGAAGGAGCCGATGTTGCACGAAGGGTGAGTCCGGTGAAGCGCTACTCCTCCTCCCCGAACAGCACTTCCCAGGCCGGCAGGTGCAGCACCTGGTTCTCCTTCAACTCGTCGGGGCTCGCCATGCCGTTGTACTCCGCCACCCGCTGGGGGATGGGTGGCCGCCCCGTCCCGTAGAAGTCCTCGCAGATCTTCGAGAGGACGCGGCCCCGGGGCACCGTGTACACGAAGTCCGCTGGCCGGTAACCCGGCGGCGGGCCCTCGGGAGGGCCGGGGCCCGGGTCGCCCCCGGGGGGCACCGGAGGCTCGGCAGCCTCCTCCGGCTCCGGGTACCACAGCTCGATCTGGACCGGCTCGGCCCCGCTCGGCTCACCGATGGTGATCCGCGCCCAGCCCTGCTCACGCTCCTCGAGCGTGGCCGGCGTGGCGCGCAGCTCCTGCCGCTCGGCGTGCACCCCCTTCCGCCAGCGGATCTGCACCAGCCCCGCGAGCGCGAAGAGGCAGAGGAGCAGAAGCCACCAGAGGAGGGTTCGCAATGGAATTCAGGAAGAGTGTGCGGCGGCGGCCGCGGCGCGCTTGTCTCGCCACGTCTCGAAGAAGAGGAGCGCGGGGCTGGCGACGAAGATCGAGGAGTAGGTCCCGACGATGACCCCGAAGCAGAGGGCGAAGCCGAAGCCCTCCAGCACCGAGCCGACGCCGTAGTTGAAGACGAACAAGGTCACCACGGCCACCAGGGTGGTCATCGAGGTGAGCAGCGTCCGGGAGAGGGTCTGGTTGATCGAGGTGTCCAGGATCTCGTCCAGCCCCATCTTCAGCCTCGGGCGGTTCTCGCGGATCCGGTCGAACACGACGATCGTGTCGTTCAGTGAGTAGCCGATGATGGTCAGGAACGCGGCGATCATCGGCAGCGTGATCTCCGCCTCGATGATGCCCAGGACGTTGGCCACCGCCAGCGCGCCGACGGTCATCAGGACGTCGTGGACCAGCGCCGCCACTGCCGCGAAGCCGTAGCTGTACTCGGCGAAGCGCACGCGGATGTACATCACGATGGCGAACAGACTGATCAGGATCGCCAGGATCGCGCTGTCGCGCAGCTCGCCGACCACCTGGGCGCCGACGATCTGCGCGCCCGGCAACGGGGTGGACGGGCGGTAATTGTTGCCGTTGGAGTCCTTCTTGCTGGTGAACAGGTTGGCGATGGCCGGCCCCAGGAGCTCCTCGTTGGATTCCGCCGATTGGCTGGCCGTGAAGTCGTAGACCCCGAGGAAGTCCTCGACGGGATTCACGGTCACCTCGCCGTAGCCGTTCTCGACGAGCAGTGTCTGGATGTCCTCGGGGGGGTGGGGCTCGTCGAAGTAGACTCGTCCGGCCGCGCCCGCACCGTCGAGGCGGGCGTCGACGGGACCCTTCTGCAGGAGGTCCGCGAGTGCATCGCGGATGTCGTCCTCACCGCCCTTCTCCGTTCCCGCCTCCTGCTCCACGGTCACGTCGACCATCGCCTTGTAGGTGATGCGGAAGGCGCGATACCCGTCGTCGGCGTTCCCCGAGGAGCGCAGGGCGACGACGTCGGAACTGCCCATGTCGCCCTCGATGCCGCCGATCCGCTCCCGGATCGTATCGACCTGCTGGGGCTCCTCGGTCTGAGCGGTCACCGTCAGGCCACCGACGAAGTCGATCGACATCGTCTGCGACTCGGGCAGGTAGAGGAAGAGTCCGACGCCCCCGAAGATCAAGAGACACGAGACGGCGAGCGCCGCCTTGGCCTTACTCATGAAGGGGATGTGCGTCTCCCCGATCACCTGGGCCATCGAGAGCTTCTCGGTACCGCGCGCCAGCGTGAGGTGCACCATCACCCGCGTGATCACCAGGGCGGCGAACACGGCGGTGACGATGCCGATCATCAGGGTGATGGCGAAGCCCCGCACGGGGCCGGTACCGACGTAGTAGAGGATCGCGGCGGTGATGAACGTCGTGACGTTGGCGTCGATGATGGTGACCAGCGCCCGGTTGAAGCCGTTCTCGCACGCCTGGGGCAGCTTTCGGCCTCGTCTCAGCTCCTCGCGGATCCTCTCGTAGATCAGGATGTTCGCGTCCACCGCCATACCGACGGTGAGGATGATCCCCGCGACGCCCGGCAGGGTGAGCGTGGCGCGCAGGAAGGCCATGCCGCCCATCAGCATCACCAGCGAGCAGAAGAGGCTCACCGCGGCGAACATCCCCAGCTTGCGGTAGTAGCCCATCACGAAGAGGAGCACCAGCGACAGGCCGACGAGCATGCTGTAGAAGCCGCGCTTGACGAACTCGTCACCGAGCTTGGCGCCGACGCGCTCCGACTGCTCGAGCTCCGGCTTCACGATCAGCGAACCGGAGCGCAGCACCCGGACCATCTCATCCACCTCGGGTGGGGTGAACTGCCCCTCGATGATGAAGTCCGCGCCCAGGGTCGTGCGGATGTTGGCCAGGCTGACGATCACGTCGTTGAGCACGATCGCGAGCCCGCGGTCGATGTTGTCGCCGGTGAAGTCGGAGAAGTAGAACTCCTTCGCGGTGTTCAGGTGCAGCGCGACGGCGGGGTAGCCCATCCGGTCCGTCGTCGGGTTGACGCCGTCGAGGTCGTCCCCGGTGAAGGTCCACTCGGGCTTCTGCTTCCACAGCGGTTTGATCCCGACGTCCACCCGGTTGCCCGCCTTGTCGGCCTCCACGTGGTTGAAGAAGCGCAGGTTGGCGAGCTCGCCCGTCTGCGCGGCGAGCTGCTTGTTGTAGACGGTCCAGTCGGCGTCGGGGTTCTCCTCCCTCCAGGTGTTGGCCTTGGACACCTCGGTGGTCTGGTCGGTCCCGAAGGGGGGGAAGTCACCCGCTTCGGCGGCGATGTAGAACATCATCGAGCCGGGGTTCTCGATCAGCGACTGGATCGGGTCTTCCCCCTTCAGCTCGACCAGCGTGTTCGCCTCGTGCGAGGCGGCCGTGGTGCCGCCGATGCCGCGCCGGACCTCCATCAGGAGGTTGCCCTTGCGCTCCTCGTAGCCCATGCGCTCGGAGTCGATCAAGAGCTGTCCGCCGGTGACCGGGAAGAGGTCCAGCATCTCCGGCGGCGCGTCGATCGTCAGCGCCGATTGCAGCGCGTCGATCTCCTTGGTGAGGCTGCCGTGCGCCTGCGCCCCCTCGACGCTGGCCGTGCTGGGGATCTCGATGACGAAGCGGTTGCTCCCCTGCGCGGCGAACCCCGCCTCCTTCACTCCGGTGGGGTCGACCCGCTCGCGCAGGATCCGGATCGTCTCCTTGAGCAGGCCTTCCTTGTCGTCGTACTGCTGCTGGGTGATGTCGCCGCGGGCCAGCGCCTCGTCCCAGTCGATCTTGTAGACCAGCCGGGTGCCGCCCTGCAGGTCCAGGCCGAGTCGGAAGGGCTCCTCCGGCAGCACCATCGACAGCACCGAGATCAGCAGCAGGATGACGATCAGAATGACCTTGCGACCGAGGTTCTCAACCATTGGACAGTAGGGGCACGGCGCGGCGGCCGGCTAGCGAGAGGCGGACTTGGGGAAGCGACGAGGCCGGGTCGCCGCCGATCGGCGCACGACTCCGGCCTGATGGAGAGCGATCGGATTCCCGGACGCCGGGTTCGCGGCTTGGAATCCCATGGTGGTCGTTGGAGAGGGGCGGTGCGAGGGAATAGTGGGGACTACTCCTCGCCTCCCTCTGCGGGTTCTTCGGACTCCTCCGGAGTCTCCGCGGCGGCAGCCGCGGCGGCGGCCCGCTCGTCGGCGACCGCCTGCTGGGCGGCCAGCGCGGCCTCGTCGCGAGCGCGCCCGCGGCGGGCCTTCTCGCCCAGGAGCTCCTTGACGCGGGTCTTCTTGCCCACGCGGTCGCGCAGGTAGTAGAGCTTCGCCTGGCGGACGTCGCCGCGGCGCACGATGTCGACCCTCTGGACCCGCGGGTTGTGCAGCGGGAAGATCCGCTCGACTCCCTCGCCCTGCACGATTCGCCGCACGGTGAAGGTCTTGCGGATCCCGCGGCCGCTCATCGCGATGACCGTGCCGACGAAGACCTGGATCCGCTCTTTCTCCCCTTCGCGGATCAGGTAGTGCACCTCGACGGTGTCGCCGACGTGGACGGCAGGAATGACAGCCTTTCCAAGCTCGGCTTCCAGGTTTTCGATCAGGTTCATCGGATTGGTGGGTGCTCGGGGCACCGCGGAGGGGGTCTTTCGGTATGGACGGGTTCTGGTTTCGCGCTCGAGGAGAGCTTCTCGCCTTCAGGACGGCTCCTCGTCGAAGAGGTCCGGCCTCTTCGCACGCGTGCGCGCACGCGCTTGTTCCTTGCGCCACGACTCGATCGAGGCGTGATTCCCGCTCAGCAGGACCTCGGGGACCTCGAGCCCCCGGTAGACCCGCGGACGGGTGTAGTGGGGGTGATCCAGGCCACCTTCCCGCTGGAAGGACTCCTCGACCGCCGACCTCTCGTCTCCCAGGACCCCCGGCAACAGCCGGACGCTCGCCTCGACGATCGCCAGGGCCGGCAGCTCGCCGCCGGAGAGGACGTAGTCGCCGACCGAGAGGGGCTCGAATTCGAGCAGCTGTGAGATGCGCTCGTCGAATCCTTCGTAGCGGCCGCAGAGCAGGAGAACGCGCTCCTCCTCGGCGAGGGCGTGCGCGTCGCTCTGGACGAATCGACGTCCACCGGGGCACAGCATGATCTTGCGAAAGGTGCCGTGGCGCCGTTCCAGCCACTCGACGCAGTCGACGATCGGTTCGGGCTTGAGCAGCATCCCCGGGCCGCCGCCGAAGACTCGGTCGTCCACGGTGCGGTGCCGGTCCCGCGCGAAGTCGCGGAAATCGACGAGCAGGATCCTCGCCAGGCCCTTCTCCCGGGCGATCCCCACGATGCTCGAGGCCAGGTACGGCTCCAGGGCTTCGGGAAACAGGGTCAGGATGGCAAAGAGCGGCACGGCGGGACCGGGTGAGTTCTGGCTCGGAGTGGAGGGGGCGGCCCGAATCCCGCGCTGGCCCCCGCTGGGATCTCGGACACGAGACCCCCCGGGGCTCCGATCGGCAGACCGGGTCCCCGGAAAAGGCCCAGCAGGGTAGACACGGAGGCCCCTGAACGTCAAGAGTTTAGCGCCGTCGGCCCACCCTTCCGGGCCGTTTTTCGGGGGGCGCCCGGCTCCCCGCCCGCCGCGCCCCTCAACCCCCTCGACGAATCGTGTTCACCGGCATCATCGAAGGCTCCCCCCGCGTTCTCCACCACGAGGCCCGCGGCACGGGCAAGCGTCTCTGGGTCCCCGCTCCCTCCCCCGACTGGGCGGTCTCCGACGGCGAGAGCGTCGCCGTCTCGGGGTGCTGCCTGACCATCGCCGGGCTCTGCCACCCCCTCCACGGGGCGGGAGGCCCCCCGGCGGTCGGTACCCCGACCGGGGAGGAGGTCCCCGGGGGCACCCCGGGGGCGACGATGGTCTTCGACCTCTCGGCCGAGACGCTGGCCCGGACCCACTTCGACGAGGTCGAGACGGGACGCCAGGTCAACGTGGAGCGGGCGATGAAGCTCGACGACCGCCTCTCCGGGCACCTCGTCTCGGGGCACGTCGACGGCGGCGCGACCCTGGTCGAGATCGTCGACTCGGGGGACGGAGGCCAGGTCCAGACGATCGAGGTCGATCCCGGCCTGGAGCGCTACCTGATCGAGAAGGGCTCGATCTGCATCGACGGGATCAGCCTGACCGTGGTCGAGCCGAAGGAGCGCCGCTTCGACATCGCCCTCATACCCGTCACCCTGGAGGTGACCAACCTCGGCACCGCCGTGGTCGGCCAGCGCTTCAACATCGAGGCCGACATGGTCGGCAAGTGGATCGAGAAGCTGGTCGTCGGCGAGGGGCTGACCCTGGGAGGAAACGGCTAGAACGCCCCGAAGATCACGCTGGTCATCGTCGAGATCGGCGCCGCCTCCCGGTACTCCTCGAGCGATCGGGTCAGGAGGCCCACCGCCTTGATCAGCTCGGTGTACATCCCCTCCTCCATCAGGAGCTTGCCGAGGGTCCCGCGGCCGTCGCGCACCGTGGCGATGATGTCGCGCAGGTCCGAGGACACCACGCGGAGGTCCTCGTAGATCTCCTCCTCGGCGAAGAGCTTGCCGAGCGTGCCCTCGCCCTCCTTCAGGCGGCGGAAGACCGTGTCGATGCTGACCGCGATGCCGTCGTCGACCAGGATCTTGCCCAGCGTTCCCTCGCCGCGGTTGGCGCGCTCGACGATCTCCTTGATGTTGCGCACGCCGTCCTTGACGTTCTGGCTCAGCTCCTCGTCGGTGATCACCGCGCCGAGCAGCCCCTTGCCGCTGCGCAGGTCCTCGATCGTCGCGTTGGCCTCGGCCAGCAGCGTCTCCAGGCTCCGGGCGATGTCCTTGACCTCCCCGTAGATCTCGTCGCTGGCGAGGAGCTTGCCCAGCGTGCCCTCCCCGGCGACCAGCCGGTCGCTGATCGTCTTGAGGTTCTCCGCGGAGTCCGCGGCCCCCGTCACGGCCCGGTCCACCTCCGCCGCGAAGGCGTCGTCGGAGAAGATCTTGCCCATGGTTCCCCGTCCCTCCTCGACGCCTCGCACCAGGTCGCGGATGGTGGATATCGCCTCGGTCACCGCGTCGGCGTTGTCGGTGACCAGCTCTCCGGCGGCGCGGATCACGTTCGGCTCGACCTCTCCCAGGAGCACCGCGTCGGGCGCGACCAGCGGGGACTCGGCGCTGCCGGGATCGATGGTCAGGTTCTTCCCGCCGAGCAGGGTGGCGTCCTCGATCAGGATCTGGTGATCGGCGCGCAGCTCCACCTCCTTCTCCATGGTCAGGACCACGGTGATCCGGCGGTCGAGCTCGACGGTCTTCGGGTCGTAGGTGAGGTCGCTCACCTTGCCGTAGCGCACGCCGGCCACCAGCACCGAGTCGCCCTTCCGCAGGCCGCCCGCCTCGGGGAAGTGCACCGTCAGCGTCTGCTGCTCCCCGAAGATGGTGAAGTCGGAGAGGAAGAAGGTGAAGTAGCCGAGAACCGAGAGGGCCACGATGAAGAGTAGCCCGAGCAGGAAGTGTTGCGACGTCTTCATGGGGGACTCTGGTGGTCAAGGCCGGACGAGGAGCTCGGGCTTCTCGTTCGTGCCGAAGAAGTCCTTCAGCCGGGGGTGGTCGGAGGAGAGGAACGCCCGGGTCTCGGTCGGTTCGGGGAACAGCGAGCTTCCCTCGTTGAGGAAGATCACCTCGTCGGCCACCGTCTCGATGCAGTCGATGCGGTGCTCGACCACGATCGAGGTCACCGAGAGGGTCTCCGCCAGCTCGCGAATCGTGTGGTTGATCGCGCGCGCGATCTCGGGGTCGAGCCCCGCGTTCGGCTCGTCGTACAGGATGATCTCCGGCTCGGTGACCAGCGCCCGCGCCAGCCCGACCCGCTTCTTCATCCCTCCGGAGATCTCCGACGGCATCTTCTCCCAGGCGTCGGGGATGTGCACCAGCTCGAGCTTCGCCTGCACGCGCTCGCGGATCTCCTCGTCGGCAAGCCTGGTCGTCTCCCGGAGGGGGAGGGCGATGTTCTCGCCGACGCTGAGCCAGTTGATCAGCGCGCCCTCCTGGAAGACGTAGCCCATCTTGCGGCGCATCCGGGAGAGCTCCGCCGGGGTCATCGCCGCCACCTCGGCTCCCTCGACCAGGACCTTCCCCCGGTCGGGCTTCATCAACCCGATGATCTGCCGCAGGGTCACCGACTTGCCCGAACCGGACGGCCCCATGATGGCGAGGGTCCGACCCCGGTCGACGGTGAACGTGAGACCGGCGAGCACCGCCTGGGGCCCGAAGCTCTTGTGCACCTCCTCGAAGCGGATGACCGGAGCGCCGTCGTTCATCAGAGCTGATAGAGGAAGAAGGTCATGAAGTAGTTGGCGATGATCACCGCGATGATCGAGTCGCGCACCGCGCCCCTCGTCGCGTGCCCCACCCCGAGCGCTCCGCCCTTCGCCTGCAGACCCTGGCTGCACGAGATCACCGCGACGATCAGGCCGAAGACGAACGACTTGAGCAGGCCGGCATAGACGTCGTAGGGCAGGTCGAGGATCCCCTTGACCGGGCGCAGGGCGTCGATCGCGGTCTCCGAGTAGAGCTGCCAGCCGACGGAGAGCTGCGAGCTGGCCACGAACCCGCCCCCGACGATTCCGATCGTATCGCAGAGGACGGTCAGCACGGGGCACATCACCGCCAGCGCGACCACCCGCGGCATCACCAGCAGCTTGAAGCGATCGATCGAGAGCACCTCCAGCGCGGCCAGCTCCTCGCTGACCGCCATCGTGCCCAGCTCGGCGGCGATCGAGGAGCCGGCGGTGGCGGCCAGGATGATGGCGGTGATGAACGGTCCCATCTCACGCGCCATGCTCACCGCCACGATCAGGCCGATCTGGTCCTGCTGGCCGATCCGCGAGAGCTCGATGCCGGTCTGCAGCGCGACGATCATCCCCATGAAGAGGCCGACGAGGAGCACCACGTGCGTCACGTGCAGCCCCATCGTGATCATCTGCGCGGCGATCAGCTTCCGGCGGGAGACGATCGACCCCACGCGCAGCATCGTCTGCACGAAGAGGTCGACCCGGTAGCCCGAGTCGCGCAGGAACTCACGGAAGGGCGCGAGGATGCTCATCGGTCGGATTCGGGGGGCGCCGGCAGAGAGGAAGGGACCCGCTCCATCGGCCATCCCGGCCCCGGCAGGGCGGGGCTCAGCAAGGTTAGACCATCCGAGGCGCGGCTTCTCCAGCGCAGCAGGCCAAAGAGGAGCGAATACTCGCGCACCACCTCACCCTCCAGGCTGTACTTGCGTCGGGCGTAGAGGCAGCTGACCGACAGGCGGTCCTCGTCGCGGTCCTTCTCCCGCCGGTAGAGCCCCAGGAAGCTCCGGGTGTGGATCGTCTCCGGACCCTGCTCGCTGTTGTAGAGCTCGTAGAGCCAGGAGTAGTGCTCGTCGAGATCGGGCCAGCGCCACAGCGGGTTGAGGGCGGGGAACAGGTAGCGCCGCGTCTCCCCCTCCCGGTCGTACTGGTAGAGAGGCCACAGCTTCTGGTAGCCCGCCACCTCGCCGGTCCGCTTCACCGTCGCGAAGGAGGACCAGAAGGGGAGCACGGTCAGCGCCCGTCGATCCTCCTCGAAGTAGTGCTCCTCGCGGTAGTTGATGAAGGGCCAGAGGTACCAGGTCGACTCGAGGCCGTCCCCCTGGTAGTAGGACCAGAAGGGCCAGAAGCGGGTTCGCTCCCGGTCGCCGGGGTTCTTCGGCAGCGGGATGCGGTCCGTCGTCCCGGGCCGCATGATCCGCACCAGCGGCCAGGGACCGTCCCAGGCCCAGAAGCCGGTCGCCGGATCGCGCGAGTAGCCGAAGAAGGGCCACAGCACCGTCGTGGAGCGGAAGGTCCCCTGCTTCACCCGCCCGTACAGGGGGAAGATCGTCCACTGGTGTTGGTGGTACATCGGGGCGGCCTTCAGGTTCTCCTTCTTGACGTTGACGATCGGCCACAGCGCGAACCACCGGTCGTAGCGATCCAGGGCCCAGGTGTGTCCGACCAGCGGCCAGACGCGCCAGCCGCCGCCGTCGGGCGCGGCGGTCCAGGAGAAGAAGGGCCAGAGGACGTGGTGGGTCACCCGCCCCGATCGCTCCGAGCGGGCCCAGATCGGCCAGAGCACGAAGTCGAGCTTGTCGAAGGTGAGGAGCTCCTCGACCCGTCCCCCGATCGGGAACCACGCCTGCACCCGCCGCCCGTCGGGCATCCGCGCCACGTAGATCCCGGGGAGGGAGAGGAAGCTCCACTTGCGCCCCTCCGGGGTGTTCTCGCGGCGGTAGTCGGCGAGCGGCAGGATCCACCACTTGAACTCGCCGCCGCCGCGGACCACGCGGCCGAAGGGGTAGAGGAACTGGGTCCGGCTCCGCTCGTCCTTGTCGCGGTAGTGGAGGAAGAGGGGGCGCAGGCCCCACTGGTCGACGGGGCCCCCCAGGCTCTGGCGGCGGACGACCAGCGCGCCGGCGAGCGCCTCGTAGTCCTCGCCCCCGCCCGGGGTGGAGAGGTGGGTGTAGAGGGGGGCGACGTGCTGCTCCGAGTCGAGGCCGGCGCAGCCGCACGGGACGAGGCCGAGGAGCAGACCTCCCAGCGCCCGCAGGCCAGCCCCCGTCACGATTCGCCTCCATTCCATCAGCGGCGATTGTCGATCCCCGCCCGGGCGTTGCAAGTGCGGCCCCGGCTCCTTGTCGCCCGAGGGGCGAAGAGTGTAGCTTCGCCCCCCGGCGACCGGGGCGCGCCCCACTCGAGCACCGAACCGAACTCCATGACCACCTTCCTCAGCGGAATCCAGCCCACCGGCCTGCAGCACCTGGGCAACTACTTCGGCGCGATCAAGCAGCACATCGACGGCCAGGCGGAGGAGGGGGAGCACTTCTACTTCATCGCGGACTACCACGCGGTGACCAGCAGCCGCGACCCCGAGGGGTTGCGGAACCAGGTGCGCGAGACCGCGATCACCTACCTGGCCCTGGGGCTGGACCCCGAGCGGGCGGTGCTCTTCCGCCAGACCGACGTCCCGCAGGTGACCGAGATCTCCTGGCTGCTCGCCTGCGTGACCGGAATGGGGCTCCTGAAGCGGGCCCACTCCTACAAGGACAAGGTCGCCCGCGGGATCGAGCCCAACGTCGGGCTCTTCACCTACCCGATCCTGATGGCCGCCGACATCCTCGCCTACGACTCAGAAGTCGTCCCGGTCGGCAAGGACCAGGTGCAGCACGTCGAGATGGCCCAGGACATGGCCGGCTACTTCAACGGCGCCTTCGGGGACGTGTTCGTGCGCCCCGACTGGCGCCTCGCCTCCGGGCACCTGGCCAAGGTGCCCGGGATCGACGGGGACAAGATGTCGAAGAGCTACGGAAACGATATCTGGATCTTCGAGACCGGAAAAAAGCTGAAGAAGCGCTTCGGCAAGGTCGTCACCGACAGCCGCCCGCCCGAGGAGCCGAAGGACCCCGCGGAGGTGCTGCCGATGCGCTTCCTCGAGCTCTTCCTCTCCGGGCCGGAGGTCGAGGAGTGGAACGACAAGGTGCGCCGCGGAGGGGAGGATGCTCCCGGCTACGGCCACCTCAAGATGGCCGCCTGGGAGGCGATGGAGGAGCACTTCGCGCCGGCGCGAGCGCGCCGCGAGGAGCTCCTGGCCGATCCCGCCGAGGTCGACCGCATCCTCGCCGCGGGCGCCGAGAAGGCCCGCGCGCGGGCCACGGAGGTGCGCGACCGGGCCCTCCTGGCCTGCGGCCTCCGCTGAGCCGGACCCTTCGAGCGCCGGCTCCGCCCCCGGAAACCGAGTCCCTGGAAAGACCGCGATGAGAACCGCACGCTTCCTCCTCCCGCTGCTCCTCCTGGCCCTCGGCGCCTGCGGGTCGACGCCGGAGAACGACGTCTCCGCGAACCCGCCGGGCGCCGGGCCCGGGCCGCCTCCCTTCCAGGAGCCGCCGCAGCCGACCCCCTGGACGTCGAGCTTCCGGAGCTCGGCGATCCTCGTCGCCGACGAGATCCGGATCGAGGGACCCAAGGGGCTGCTCGAGCACGTCGCGACCCGGACCGAGCCGGATCACCATGACTACGAGGCGAAGACTCTTCCCGAGGGGTTCCAGCAGGTCTTCACCCCCAAGGCCGGGGGCGCCGGGGTGGAGATGAGCGCCTACCTCGACGCCTGGAGGCTGGCGGCGCTGCGGCGGCTGGTCCTGCTCGAGCGCCCCGGCGACGTCGACGTGGTCATCCAGGCCGCCGGCAACGTCTTCTGGCAGGATCTCACCACCGGGGCGGAGAAGCGGGCCTCGACGCTGGTGCTGCGGGGCGATCCCCCCGAGTGAGTCGACCTTGCGCGCCCCGCTCTCGCTCCTCTTCCTCCTCGCCTGCACCTGCGCCACGGGTGCCTGCGGCGGCCCGCGTGCGCCGTGGTCGGTCGACGAGCCCTCCGAGCCGGGGCCGCACGAGCTCCTCGATCCGGTGACGCGCCAGGAGCTTCGCGCGGCCGTCGCCGCGTTCGAGGAGCAGCGGCTGGAGGTCGCGCGCGCGCGGATGGTCGAGCTCGTCCGCTGGTGGGGGGAGGACGTCCACGTCGCGATCTGGGAGCAGGAGATCGAGCTGGCGTGGCGGGAGGAGAGCGAGGGGGGAGGGGACGGCGAGGCGACCGATTCGCCGGGCGAGGCGCTGCGCGACGAGTACCGGCGGAGGGCGGAGGCGGACCCCGGAGCGCTCGCCTGGGTGCTGGCGGCGCGGCTCGAGGACGACACGCACGCCGCTCGCCTCCTCCTGGAGCGGGCGCTCGAGCACGACCCGGCCTTCCCCTGGGCTCACTACGGCCTGGCTCACGCACACGCCCGCGCCGGTGAGATCCCGAGGGCGCTGGAGTCGTTGCAGCGCTGCTTCGAGCACGACCCCGGTCACCTGCCGGCGCTGCGGCTGTACGGCTGGTGCGCGGCGCAGGGGGGGGAACCCGATCGAGCGATCGACGCCTTCGAGACGTGGCTCGAGCGCTCCGAGGAGGACCTCCTGGCCACGCGCGACACGCGTGCGACGGTGATCCTCGACCTCGCGCTGGTGCACCTCGCCGCCGACCGCCCGGAGCGCGCCGAGGAGCTGATCGAGATGCTCGCTTCGGAGAGCGTCGACGAGATCCGCCGCTTGGCCGCGCTCGCCGCCGCCGAGCAGGCGCAGGGGCATCCGCGGGCGGCGCTGGAGACGACCGACGAGGCGCTCTCGAGGGACCCCGCCGCGCTCCTCCCCCTGGTGCAGCGCGCGCTGATCCTCGAGCTGTGGCTCGGTGACGTCGAGGCCTCGCGCGCCGCGTGGCGCCGGGTGCTGGAAATCTCCGCGAGCGAGCCCGATCTCGCCGCGGGGCTGCAGCGCTTCCGGGCCCAGCTGCACCTCGCCCGGCTGCCGCGCCCCGAGGGGATCCAGGAGATGGCGCGCTGAAGGCGGTGATCCAGCGCGTCACTTCCGCGGCGGTACACGTCGACGGCGAGGTCACCGGGAGCATCGAAGCGGGGATGCTCATCCTGGTCTGCGCGATGCGCGGCGACGCGAGCACCCAGGCGCGGCGCCTGGCGGAGCGGATCGCCAGGTTCCGCTTCTTCGCGGACGAGGCGGGGCGGATGAACCTCTCCGCCCTGGATCTCGGCCGCCCGGCGCTGGTGGTCAGCCAGTTCACCCTGGCCGCCAACGGCCGGAAGGGTCGCCGCCCTTCCTTCGACCGCGCCGCTTCCCCCGAGCGGGCGGCCGAGCTGGTGGAGCTCTTCGTCGGTCACCTCCGCTCGATGGGGATCGCCACCGAGACGGGGCGATTCGGCGCGATGATGCGGGTCGAGCTGGTGAACGACGGGCCGGTCACGTTCGCCCTCGAGGAACGGCCTGCCGGGGGTGCGCAGTCGCCCCCGCCCGATTGACACAAGTTCTTGCTTGACGGGAGGATAGTGCGGTTTGACAATCTCCCGGGCAGGTCGCGACGGCCCCCGAATTCCGACCAGAGACCAGCCCCAGCCGCATGTCCGAGCCCCCTCGAACCACCGTCACCAAGAAGGAACTGGTCACCCGGATCGCCGAGCGGACGGGGCAGACCAAGGTGGTGGTCAAGGAGATCATGCAGTGCCTCCTCGACGAGATCATCGAGGAGCTGACCCTGGGCAATCGGCTCGAGTTCCGCGAGTTCGGCGTCTTCGAGGTGCGCCTGCGCGCCGCCCGCCAGGCGCAGAACCCGCGCACCCTGGAGAAGGTGCTGGTCCCGGCCAAGCGGGTGGTCAAGTTCAAGGTCGGCCGCCTGATGCGCGAGCGGGTCTGTGGCGAGGAGGTGGTGGAAGAACCCGAACGGGTCGAGCCGCCGGCTCCCGAACCCCCGAAGGGCGGCAACACTCCGCCGCCGCCGCCCTCGCCGCCGCCGTCGAACTCGCCCTTCTAGCCGCAGAGGGACCGGCGATCTCTGCGCTGAAACGCCGCGCTCTCCGCTCCCTCTGCGCTCAGCTGGCCAGAGCCTGCTCGATGTCCTCGATCAGATCCTCGACGTGCTCCACGCCCACCGACAGACGCACCAGACCGTCGGCCAGGCCCGCTGCGTGGCGTTCCTCGGCGGGGATCGCGGCGTGGGTCATCGACGGGGGCGTCTCGACCAGGGACTCGACGCCGCCCAGGGATTCCGCGAGGGTGAATATGCGAGTAGTAGATGCAAACGACTCGCCCGCGGGGACGCCGCCCTTCAACTCGAAGGAGACCATGCCGCCGTAGTCGCGCATCTGCTTGCCGGCGAGCGCGTGCTGCTCGTGTGAGGCGAGGCCGGGGTAGAGGACGCGGCTCACCGAAGGTTGCTCCTCCAGGAACGCAGCGATCTTGCGCGCGTTCTCGCAGTGACGCTCCATCCGCAGGGCCAGCGTCTTGATGCCGCGCAGGACCAGGAAACTGCTCATCGCGTCCAGGCCGCCGCCGCAGGAGTTCTGGTAGAAGCCGAGCTCTTCGTGGAGCTTCGGGTCGTTGCCGACCAGCGCGCCGGCGACGACGTCGGAGTGGCCGCCCAGGTACTTGGTCATCGAGTGCAGGACGACGTCCGCGCCCAGCTCCAGCGGCTGCTGCAGGTACGGCGTGGCAAAGGTGTTGTCGACGATCACCAGCTTGTCCTTCGCGTGCGCGATCTTCGCGATCGCGGCGATGTCGGAGAGGCGCAACAGCGGGTTGGTCGGCGTCTCCAGGTAGACGTAGCGCGTCGTATCCCGGATCGCCGCCTCGACGCGTCCCGGGTCGGTCGTATCGATGAAGCTGAAGTCGATCCGGTAGCGCTCGAAGACCTGGCGGAAGATGCGGTGGGTGCCGCCGTAGAGGTCGTTGCCGCAGACGACGTGGTCCCCGGGCACGAGCCGATTCAGCAGCGCGCTCGCCGCACCCAGCCCCGAGGCGAAGCAGACGCCCCACGAGCCTCCCTCCAGGGAGGCGATGTTCTCCTCGAGGGCGAGCCGCGTCGGATTCTTCGTCCGCGAGTACTCGTAGCCGTCGCGAGGCTGCGCCGGCGCGTCCTGCTCGTAGGTGCTGGTCAGGTAGACCGGCGTCATCACCGCTCCATTCTGCGGATCAGAGGTCTGGCCGGCGTGAATGGCGCGCGTCTCGAAGCGCCCGTGATCGTTGCGGATTTCCATGCGGGGGATTGTACGGAGCCGGGACGAGCCCTCCACCACTGGCCCGATTCTCCGGTCGCGACGGGCGGGGGAGCGGGGGAGTGGTGGTGGAGTCCGTCGGGCCCCGTACAATCCAGCGCCATGTCCGCCCCCGCCAGACGCCGCCGCTTCTCCCATCACCTCGGTGCGGCGGGGGTCTGCCTGGTCCTCGTCCTCTTCTGGGGGCTCACCCTCGAGACGCCCTCGACCTGGGGCTGGGACGAGTCGATGCACGCCGAGCTCCCGGCGGTGCGAATGCTGCTCGGCGCGAGGGAGCAGGGGTTCGGCGCCTTCGCCACGGCGCTGCACGACTGCCAGCGGTACCCGTTCGGCTGGCCGCTGGTGCTCGCCGCGCTGCAGGGAATCGTCGGCATCTCCGAGCTCTGCTGCCGCTGGGCGGGGATCGCCGCCTGGGGGCTCACCCTCTTCGGCCTCTTCCTCCTCGGCGAGGAGCTGGCGCGCGCGCAGCGCGGCGGAGCCGGGGCGCCGGCCCGGCGCGGCGATCGGTTGCTGCCCTGGGTCGCGCTCGGCCTCGGCGCCCTCTCGCCGCTCGCGCTGCACTTCGCGGGCACGCTCTTCCTCGAGGTCCCCTTCACCCTCTGCGCGGTCTTCGCCCTGCGCGCCTGGCTGAGGCGCGGTGAGGGGGGCGCCGCGCGCGAGCTCGCCGCCGGCCTCTGGCTCACCGCCGCGCTCTTCACCAAGTTCAACTACGGGCTCCTCCTCGGCTTCGGCTGTGGGCTCGACTGGCTGTGCCAGGCGATCGTCGAGGCCCGCGCCGGGCGGGGGCGGGCCTTCCTCGCCCGCGGCCTCTGGCTCGCCGCCCCGCCGCTCCTGGTCGCCGGCTGGTGGTTCCTCTGGCCCCTGCCCCTCGGCGCGGAGATGGCGGAGAGCCACCGCGAGTCCTTCGCCGGCTTCCTCGGGGGGAACCGGGAGATTCCGTGGTACCCCTGGCAGGTCCGGGTCCTCTACGCGACCGTCTACTTCTCCATCACGGCTCGCCTGTTCGGCCTCCAGCTCCTCTGCCTGCTGCTCGGCGCGCGAGAGATCGGGCGCCCCGGCGCGCGCCTCCTGTGGCTGGTCTTCCTCGGCGGGACGATCCCGATCTGGTGGCACAACTTCCACCTCGAGCGCTTCCTGATCCCCGGCGGGCCCGCGATCTGGGCGCTCGGTGCGCTGGGGCTGGTCCGGCACCTGCCCCGGGGCCGCCGCGCGCGCGAGGTGATCCTCGGCGCCCTGGCGGTGGCCGTCCTGCTCTACCCCGCCGCGGACGCTCCGTGGGTCGCCGATCGGGTGGGGCTCCTGCGCAAGAACAAGCCGCGGCAGCTCCAGTCGCAGCTCGAGGCCTTCTCGGCCTGGTCGCGGCTCGGCGCGGGCCGCCCGACGCCGACCGTGGGGCTCGAGCGGGAGGCCGCCGAGGCGATCTGGGCGCTGGTCACCGCCGAGGCGGGGGCGGAGGAGCGCGTCGGGTGGCTCGGCGTCTCCACCGAGCTCCCTCCCGCGGCGATCCACCTCGCCCTGCTCGAGGCCGGCGGCTCGCCGGGGCGCTTCCTTCGCGACGCCCACCGGCCGATGGACGTCACCTTCGAGGGAGTCGATCCGAAGCTCTCGGACGAGGCGTTCGCCAGCTACGCCGCGCGCTTCGAGGTGATCTTCACCACCGAGCCCCCCGACCTCAAGGGGCGCCCCTCGCGGCTGTTCATTCGCGAGTACACGCGCCGGCTGATCGAGAACCTCGGCTGGCGCCCGCGCGACCTCGGCCGGGTCGAGGTGCACGCGCCGGACGGCTCCCCGCTCGAGGTGATCCTCTTCGCCCTGCGTCCCCCCGGAGACTCCCCCCGGTAGGGGTGCCCGCCGATGTCCGAGACCGATCCTCCCTCTCGCGATTCGGAACGGGAGCGCGCCCTCGAGGGGTTCGCCGCCCGGACGCTGGAGCTCTCCCAGGTGCTGGAGCTGCTCGAGAGCCTGGTGCACTCCTCCCTCGGGCGGCGGGCGGTGCGCGAGCTCGCGCCGCTTCCCGACGAGGAGGTCCACGCCGCGCTCGAGCGGGTGGCGGAGATCGAGCGGCTGGAGCGGGCGCGCGACCCGCTCGGCCTCGGCGGGGTCACCGACCCCCTGCCGATCCTCGACGCCGCACGCGAGCGGCCCCTCGAGGAGGGCGAGCTCTCCGCGCTGCGCAACCTTCTCCTCGCCTCCGAGCGCCTCTCGCGCTGGCTCGAGGAGCGCGCCGAGGAAGTACCCGAGCTCGCCCGCGTGGCCCGCGCGCTGCCCGACCTCGCCGACCTGCGCGAGCACCTCGAGCGGGTGATCGACGAGCGGGGGCGCGTCGTCGACACCGCCTCCCCGAAGCTCTCGCGCGTGCGCATCGAGCTGCGCGAGCTGTCGCAGCGGATCGACGCCTCCCTGCGGCGCATCGCCGGCAAGATCGAGGTGCGCAACCACCTGACCGACGGCCGCGTCCACCTGCGCGGCGGGCGGCAGTGCCTGGCGCTGAAGGCGAAGCTCTCGGGGCGCGTGCCCGGCATCGTGCACGACCGCTCGCAGAGCGAGCAGACCGCCTTCGTCGAGCCGAAGGAGGTGATCGAGCCCGCCAACCGCCTGAGCGAGGCGCGGCACGAGGAGCGGCGCGAGGTGACCCGCATCCTCGCCGAGCTCTCCAGGGAGATCCTGCGCCGCGGCGCGGAGCTGCTCGCCGCCGGCGAGGGCCTGGCCAGGATCGAGCTGGCGGTGATCGGCCGTGGCTTCGCGGAGCAGTTCGGCGCGCGCGGCCCCCGGCTGGTGGCAGGCGGGGAGACCTCCGAGGGGCTGCTCCTACGCTCGGCGTGCCACCCGCTGCTGCTCGCCCAGCGCGACCGCGGCGAGCTCGAGGAGGTGGTGCCGATCGACCTGCGCCTCGGCGAGGACTTCGACATGCTGATCCTCACCGGGCCCAACACCGGTGGGAAGACACTAGCCTTGAAAACGGCTGGTTTGCTCTCGCTGATGGTGCGCCTCGGCCTGCCGATCCCCTGCGCGGAGGGGAGCGTGGTCCCGCTGTACCGCGGGATCGCCGCCGACATCGGCGACGAGCAGGAGATCAGCCAGAGCCTCTCGACCTTCTCCTCCCACGTGCTGCGCATCCGCGCGGGGCTGGAGCGCGCGGACCGCGACACGCTGGTCCTGCTCGACGAGCTCGGCGCGGGCACCGATCCCGACGAGGGCGCGGCGCTCGGGCAGGCGCTGCTCGAAGAGCTGCTCCGGATCGGCGCGCCGACCCTGGCCTCGACGCACCTCGGCCGGCTGAAGGAATTCGCATTTCGCCACGCGCGGGTGGAGAACGCCTGCACCGAGTTCGACCTCGAGACCCTCGAGCCGCGCTACCGCGTGATGGTCGGTGTGCCGGGGGACTCCGCGGCGCTGGTCATCGCCCGGCGGCTGGGGCTCTCCGGAGAGCTGATCGCCCGGGCGGACGCGTGCCTGGAGCGGCGCGACGAGGAGGTGATGGAGCTGATGGAGGACGTGCGCGACGCGCGTACCGAGGCGGAGCGGGCGCGGGGAATGGCCGAGTCGCGGCTCGAGGAGGCCGCGCGCACCTCGCGGGAGGTCGAGGACCTGCGCACCGACCTCGAGCGGCGCGGCGAGCTGCTCGCCGCGGAGGCGCAGCGCGGCCTGGAGGAGCGGGTTCGCGAGGCGCAGCGAGCCCTGGAGCGGGCGCGGGCGCTGCTCCCGCAGCTCTCCGGCGACCAGCAGCGGGAGATGGAAGCGGTGCTCGACGAGCTCGGCGCCTCGCTCGGCGGCGCGACCCTGACCGAGCGCCGCCAGGCGTTCCTCCTGACGATGAAGAAGGGAGACCTCGTCTACCTGCCGCGCTACCGCCAGCGCGTCCCGGTGCACAAGGTGAGGCGCGACAAGCAGGAGGTGGTGGTCAAGCTCGGCTCGATGAAGCTGACCGTCTCCTTCGACGAGGTGACGCTGTACGAGTCGCTATAGAGCCGGGAGAGTTCGAGAGGCGTGACTCCGGATCGGGTCCAGTGCGCGCGATTGGTCGGCGAGGGGATTCGCGAGGGGAGGGGAATAGCGTAGGCTGATTGCACGTAGCGCGGGTCGAAGACCGCTGGCTGACGGGTCAACCGACCGATTCGATTCACTGTATTCGATAGCCTCGAGGCCGATGGAACCTGCTCTCTGCGCGCTGCGCGCAGAGACCGACTCCGGCTGGATCATGCCCGACCTCCTAATCGTCGACGACGATGCCCGCATCGTCGAGCTCACCTCCTGGTTCCTCCAGCAGAGCGGGCACACCGTCCGCAGCGCGCTCAGCTACGCGGCGGCGCGGATCGAGCTCTGCAGCCGCGTGCCCGACCTCATGCTGGCCGACCTCGAGCTGGGCGCGGAGAGTGGTCGCGAGGAGCTGCCCCGCCTCGCCGCCGAAGGGGTCCTGCCGCCGACGCTGGTGATCTCCGGGTTCCTCGACGCGGAGCTCCAGGAGGAGCTGTCCGCGATCCCCGGGATCGTCGGCACCCTGTCCAAACCGGTCGATCTGGACCGGCTGGAGGAGCGCCTCGCCGAGTGTCTCCACCTCGCGGGGGAAGCCCCCGACCTGATCCCGCGCGCGCCGAGGCCGCCGAGCCCCGCGTCCTCGGCCGAGGAGCCTGAACACGAGGAAGAGGACGACGACGGCTGGATCGAGATCGTCCCGCTGAACCCGGAGGGGCGCTCGTGAGCGGGATCACCTGGCGCACGGCCGGGGAGTCGCACGGCAGGACCCTGATCGGCATCGTCGAGGGGATCCCCGCCGGGCTCCCCCTCGACGTCGCCCGGGTCGACGCCGACCTCGCCCGCCGGCAGGTCGGCTACGGGCGCGGCGGGCGGATGAAGATCGAGACCGACCGCGTGGAGATCCTCTCGGGGACCCGCGGCGGGACCACCCTCGGCTCGCCGATCGCCTTCGCCGTGGCCAACAAGGACCACACCATCGAGAAGCTCGCGGTCCCCGGCGACCCGCGCCCCGGGCACGCGGACCTCGCCGGCTGCCAGAAGTACGGGCACCGCGACCCGCGGGCGGTGATGGAGCGCGCCAGCGCCCGCGAGACCGCCGCCCGTGTCGCCGCCGCCGGCATCGCCCGCCAGGTGATCGAGACGCTCGGCATCGAGGTCTTCGCCCACACCGTCGAGGTGGGGGGGGCCCGGGTCCGCGAGGACGCTTATCGGGCCGCCGGCGAGACCCGGCGGGCGGTTCGCGACGCCAGCGAGTTCCTCTGCCTCGACCCCGAGGCCGAGGAGGCGATGCGCGCCGCGGTCGACGGGGCGCGCGAGGCGAGGGACACCTGCGGGGGGATCTTCGAGGTGGTCACCACCGGCCTGCCCCCGGGGCTCGGCGGCTACCAGAGCGCCGGCGAGCGGCTGACCGGCCGCCTCGGCGCGGCGATCCTCTCGATCCCCGCCATCAAGGGGGTCGAGTTCGGCCTCGGCTTCGAGAGCGCCCGCCGCCGCGGCTCGGAGGTCCACGACGCGATTCTGCTCGCACCGGACGGGGTCGGGCCGGGGGGCTGGGGGCGCTTCCACCGCCCGACCAATCGCTCCGGCGGCCTCGAGGGGGGCCTGACCACCGGGGAGCCGCTGGTGCTCCGGGCGGTGATGAAGCCGATCCCGACGCTGCGCCAGGGAATGCCCAGCGTCGATTTCGCCACGGGCGAGCCGGTCCGGGCCACCTGGCAGCGCTCCGACATAACCGCCGTTCCCGCGGCGGGCGTGGTGGGGGAGGCGATGGTCGCCCTGGTCCTCGCCGACGCCGTCCGGGCCAAGTTCGGCGGCGACTCGATCGAGCAGCTGCGGGGGACGTGGGAGGCCTACCGGGAGGCGCTGCGAGGGATCTAGGCGGTCCGGGGAGCTCCGAATGCCACGGAGCGGGGAGCGAAAGAAATGCTCTCGAAACCCCGGACTCCCCTTGACGACCCCTTCCGCGGCCGTACGATACCGCGCTCCCATCCTCGACCGGGGTACCCGTACGGACGCGCGCCGCGTGCCCGGGTGGGTTCCGGGTTCTTCCGGACGCCTCGCGGCGAGACTGCTCGCCAGCGTAGCTCAGTTGGTAGAGCACCTGATTTGTAATCAGGCGGTCGCGGGTTCGAGTCCCACCGCTGGCCCCAGCCCGAGCCCTTCGGGGGAATGGTCACGGCAGGAGGGCGCCACGCCTGACGCGTGGTTCGTTCCATGGAAACGAGATCACTGGATGACACGGGAGCGGCGAGCGCCCGAGCCGGGGGATCCCCGGCGACCACGGCAGCTCCCGCGCCAGTACCGGGCATCGAGTCGAGGATCTCCACCCGCGCCGCGCGCGCGGAGGGAGTGCGCGTTAGCGGGGAGATTCCCGAGCGGCCAAAGGGGTCAGACTGTAAATCTGATGGCTCAGCCTTCGCAGGTTCGAATCCTGCTCTCCCCACCACCACCTACCAAGGCGGGCCACCACCAGCCTCTCGGGGCGCACCCGATCCTCTGCACGCTCCTTCTCCATCTCCATGCGAGAGGGGAGAGCGCGCACCTCGTTCCGTTGCTGGCTCCGACCACCGTCGAATACCGACCCGCCGCCGACCCTGAAGGTATCGGGCGAAGATTCGGCCGACGCCCTCGCGACCGGCCGTCGAGCCTCGCCTCCGCGGGCGTAGTTCAATGGTAGAACGGCAGCCTTCCAAGCTGCACACGTGGGTTCGATTCCCATCGCCCGCTCCACCCCGATCATCCAGGACGGAACAGGCTGCTGTAGCTCAGTGGTAGAGCACTTCCTTGGTAAGGAAGAGGTCATGGGTTCGAGTCCCATCAGCAGCTCCAGGACAGGCCGAGCGCACCACTTCCCCGCCGAGTTCCTCGACGGGGGGGCGAGCTCGACCTCAAGACCGGGTCTCCGAGACCCGGGCCGGCTCAGGCCGGCAGATCCGACTCGACAACACGAATTCGACGCCCGGTGAGGAGTCCTTCCTCACCGGACAGCTCCGATCGTCGCCCGCGGCGACGTTTCGGCTTCACCACAACGGGCCCTGCCCACCGATTACGACAGAGCGACAAGCACATGGCTAAGGAAGTCTTCCAGCGGACGAAACCGCACGTCAACGTGGGCACCATCGGTCACGTCGATCACGGTAAGACCACTCTGACCTCGGACATCTGCCGCCACCTGGCCAAGAAGGGCTTCGCCAAGGAGATGGCCTTCGACGAGATCGACAAGGCCCCCGAGGAGAAGGCCCGTGGCATCACCATCTCGACGGCCCACGTCGAGTACGAGACCGACAACCGTCACTACGCCCACGTGGACTGCCCCGGCCACGCGGACTACGTGAAGAACATGATCACCGGCGCGGCCCAGATGGACGGCGCCATCGTGGTGGTCTCCGCGGCGGACGGTCCGATGCCTCAGACCCGCGAGCACATCCTGCTCGCCCGTCAGGTGAACGTGCCCGCGATCGTGGTGTTCATGAACAAGGTCGACCAGGTCGACGATCCCGAGCTCCTGGATCTCGTCGAGATGGAGATCCGCGAGCTGCTCAGCAAGTACGAGTTCCCGGGTGACGACACCCCGGTCATCCGCGGTTCCGCGCTCGCTTGCGAGACGGCGCTCAACAACGGCGTGGACGCCAGCGACCCGGTCTTCGCCTGCATCGACGAGCTGATGGACGCGATCGACAGCTACATTCCGCTCCCCGAGCGTGACGTCGACAAGCCCTTCCTGATGCCGGTCGAGGACGTCTTCTCGATCAAGGGTCGCGGCACCGTCGGCACCGGCCGGATCGAGCGCGGCAAGGTCGAGACGGGCAACCCGCTCGAGATCGTCGGCATGCGCGACGCGATCGCCAAGACCACCTGCACCGGCGTGGAGATGTTCCAGAAGACGCTCGACTACGGCGAGGCCGGCGACAACGTCGGTGTCCTCGTGCGCGGCGTCGACAAGAAGGACCTGATCCGCGGCATGGTGCTGGCCAAGCCCGGCAGCATCACCCCGCACACCAAGTTCGAGGCCGAGGTGTACGTCCTCTCGAAGGAAGAGGGCGGCCGCCACACGCCGTTCTTCTCGGGCTACC
>CAZCAC010000118.1:0-27529 GCA_964496575.1 uncultured Planctomycetaceae bacterium
GCATTTCGAGGCCCCGAGGTTGCAGGAATGACTCCGCGTAGGTCAGAAGCCCTGCTAATGAGAGCAGCTGCACAGGGGATCATCGCGTTCTTCGACATGGCGGATAGCTCCTTCGGAAAGAATCCTTCTGTTATGGATGCCGAGGGAATCACGGGTGCCTCAGGCTCGAAGAGGACAATTTCACGGTGGGATTCGGCTTTCGAACCACCTTTCAGCCCGAGTGGGACGAGAGGACAACACGCGCCTCGAACTATGCGTTGAGGCGACTTTTCCCGCCGACCGTACGCGGCATTCCCCGAAAGTCTGGCAGGTCTCGGAATCGTGTCTCTCTCTTCGGTATCGCATGAGTAGATAGCAATAAAACCGCAACTTTTGCCCGGATATGGTGACCTCGAGATACCCCTCGGATATAGGTTCCAGGCCACCAGAACGCCGGTTCCGGCCGGCGGATAAGAAACAGAGCACCGGCCGTGCCGATGCTCTGTTCTGCTGTTCGGATTCGCTCCGATCAGCGCTGGAAATCGCTCAGTGTCGGAAGTGTCGCTCCCCGGTGAAGACCATCGCTCCGCCGAGTCGATCACAGGCTTCGATGACCTCCTTGTCCCTTACGGACCCACCCGGCTGGAGGATCGCCTTGACGCCCGCCTCGAGCGCCGTCTCGACCCCATCCGGGAAGGGGAAGAAGGCATCGGAGGCGAGAACGGCGCCCTCGACCTCATCGCCGGCCTTGCCTATCGAGAGACGCACCGCATCCACGCGACTCATCTGCCCAGCGCCCACACCGAGGACTTGCTTGCCTCGTACGATGACGATCGCGTTCGACTTTATGTGCTTGGAGATCTTCTCCCCGAACAGGAGCCCTTCTATATGTTCCTCGGTCGGGCTGAGCTGGGTGACGCATTTCAGCTCTTCCGCTCTGGAGACGTTGAGGTCCCGGTTCTGCAAGAGGAAGCCACCGACCAGCTTCTTCAGCTCGATGTCGTGAGGTTGCCGGGAGGAAGGGTGGTACTCACCACAGGCGAGCAGCCGCACGCTCTTCCCCCACTTGGGTTTCCGGGTGAGAAGGTCGAAGGCATCCGCGTCGAACGACGGCGCGATGATCGCCTCGACGAAGCGGTTGCCCGAGACGAGGAAGTCGGCACTGGCCAGGTTCACCGGGCGCGTGAACGCCAGCACCGAACCGAAGGCCGAGAGCGGGTCACCGGCCCAGGCGTTTTCCAGGGCCTCCTCGATCGCTTCCGCGGCGGCGGCCCCGCACGGGTTGTTGTGCTTGGTCACGGCGACGAAGGGCTCGTCGAACTCCTTGGCCAGAGCGTGCGCCGCATCCAGGTCGACCAGGTTGTTGTAGGAGAGAGCCTTTCCATTCAGGACCTCCGCCTCGGCGACGCACGGCTCGGTGGTTCCGCCGCAGCGGTAGTAGGCCGCGTTCTGGTGCGGGTTCTCTCCGTAGCGCAAGCTCATCACCTTCGTTCCGGCGATCGCGAAGCTCGGCGGGAAGGGCGTGTCGACCAGCTCGTCGTCGACTTCCTGCTGGTACATCCAGCGACTGATCGCCGCGTCGTATCTGGCGGTCAGCGCGAAGGCCTTGCAGGCCAGCTCGCGGCGTAGCTCGTCGGAGAGACCGCCTTCCAGTCGCTGCATCTCGTCGAGCACCCGCCCGTAGTCGTCGGGGTCAGTCACGATGCCGACGTAGCGGTGGTTCTTGGCCGCCGACCGGACCATCGACGGTCCGCCGATGTCGATCTGCTCGATCGCGTCGGCGCGCACCACGTCGGGGTCGGCCACGGTCTGCTCGAAGGGGTAGAGGTTCACCACCACCAGGTCGATCCCCTCGATGTCGTGGGCGGCCATCGCTTCGGTGTGCTTCGCCTCCTCGCGCAGGGCGAGGATGCCGCCGTGGACCTTCGGGTGCAGGGTCTTCACCCGTCCATCCATCATCTCGGGGAATCCGGTGTACTCGGAGACCTCCCGGACGGGGATTCCGCCCTTGTCGATGGCGGCGAAGGTGCCGCCGGTGGAGAGAATCTCGACGCCCAGCTGACTGAGGGCGCGGGCGAAGTTCTCGATTCCGGTCTTGTCGGAGACGCTGACCAGTGCGCGTCGGATCTTCGGTTGCATCGTCATCTCCAGCCCACCCGGGCTCGAAGAAAGGGTTCAGGATGTATCGTTCTTCACGTCCCGGTCCGGTCCTCCGGGCCGGGAATCGGGGAGTGTAGCGCCTCCCTGCGCGACTCCGAGGCGTGCTCCGTGGAACTCCTCGCGCCTCTCCCGCCGCCGAGCCGATATCATGGGGTCCTCCTCACCCCATCGCGCACCCATCTCCCCTCATGCCCTCCTCGCCGCCCCTCCGGATCCTCCTGCTCGCCCCGCTCCTGCTCCTCGGTGCCGGAGGGTGCGGGCCCGGGGACGACGCGCCGGAGGAGCTCCCCGACCCGCCGAACATCGTCCTCTTCACCATCGATACGCTGCGGGCGGACCACCTCCACTGCTACGGGTATCGTCGCGAGACCTCCCCGGTGCTGGACGCCCTGGCCGCGGAGGGGATCCTCTTCGAGCGTGCCTACTCGGTGATGGGGACCACGCTGCCGGCCCATCTCTCGATCATGACCGGGCTGTACCCTCATCAGCACGGCTTCGTCGCCAACCATGGCGCGATGAGCGGGGCCTTCCAGCCGGGCGAGGGGCGCCGCGCGGTAGCCGAGCTCCTCTCGGAGGCGGGCTACAACACCGCCGCCTTCGTCTCGGGACCGACGGTGGCGAGGGGGACCGGATTGGACGCCGGCTTCGAGGTCTTCGAGGACCACGTCGTCAAGGATCCCCAGACGCTGGAGGAGACCTCGCGGCGGTCGGGGGACACGACCACGCTGGTGCTGGAGTGGCTCGGCGAGAAGCCGCGAGAGCCCTTCTTCCTGTGGGTCCACTACTGGGATCCGCACGAACCGAACATCCCTCTCGAGCCGTTCGCCTCGGCATTCGAGAGCGACGAGGAGCTGGATCTGCTCATCGACGAGCGGCGGATCCGACCAGAAGTCCTGGAGCAGAGCTTCTCCCCGGACGAGCTGGCGCGCCTCTTCGCGCCCGAGCTGGCCCCGAAGCTCCGCCGCCAGGAGGAGGTCGAGATGCCTCCGATCGATCGCGAAGCGGTCAGAAGGCTTCTCAACCTCTACGACGGCGATGTGCTGGCGACCGACCATGCGCTGGGGCGAGTGCTGAGAGGGCTGAGGAAGGCCGGCTTCTACGAACAGTCGATCATCACCTTCCTGGCGGACCACGGACAGGCGCTCGGCCAGCACGACTGGCTCGAGCACGGCCGGATCCAGACGGAGAACCTCCACGTTCCCCTGGTGATACGTTTTCCCGAGGGGATGATCGCCCAGCCCTCGCGCTTCACCGATGCGGTGTCGCTGGTGGACGTCCTACCGACGATCCTGGCTCGTCTGAGGACCCCGGCCGCCGAGGCCTTCCTGGAACAGGCGTCGGGCGAGGACCTGCTCTCCGGCAACTACATCCGCAACTTCGCCTTCGCCCAGCGCTCGGAGCGCGAGCGCGACTGGGAGCCTGGAGAGGGGAAGGACGGCTCGAAGCTCGCCCTGACCACCCCGCGCTGGAAGTACTACCTGCGCCCAGACCCCGACGCCGAGGACGAGCTCTACGACCTCGAGGCGGATCCCGGCGAGCTCGTGGACGTCATCGCCGAGCATCCCGAGGTCGTCTCCGACCTGAGGCGGCACGCCGGGAGGATCTTCTCCGAACGGACCTACGTCCCGGAGGCGGGGAGCGACCTCGACAGCGAGAGGGCGAGGAGACTGCGAGAAGCGCTGAAGTACCTCGGCTACACGGATAGCAATAGCTCCGAGGGCGATTAGCGCGGCCCAGCCGACGAGATTGCGAAAAGCGCTGGAGATTCTCCGCGACGGAAGCCGATCTCTGGACGGGCGGCTCTCGCCGCCGCAGTCGGGTCCGCGGGAAGGCCCTTTCGGGAAGAAGAGCTTTGATGGCACGGCGCAAGAGGTCCACGCCGGTCCTGGTCAGCGTTCTGATCGGGGTCCTGGTCGCGTTGCTCCTTGGAGCGTGGAGAGGGGAGCGTCCCAACCTGGTGGTGATCGTCGTCGACACCCTGCGGGCGGACTCCATCTCGATCGAACCGGGCAACGCCGAGACCCCCAACATCGCCACGCTGGCCGCGGAGGGTACGGTCTTTCCGCTCTGCTACTCACACGCCCCGATCACGTTGCCGGCCCACGCCTCCCTCTTCTCGGGGCGCCACCCCTGGGAGGCGGGCGTCCTGAACAACGGGCAGGAGATTCCGCCGGACCTGCCGCTGCTCGCCGAACACCTCGCCGAGCACGACTACCAGACGGCCGCCGCGGTGAGCCTGGCCACGATGTGGCCGGACCAACGTGGCCGTGGGATCGATCGCGGTTTCGACGAGTACGAGACGGGCCTCAACGAGCTCGCGACGGGCGAGGAGACCAGCAGCCGGCTGCGATCGGTGCTCGATCGACTCGATCCGAGCGAGCCCTTCTTCCTCCTGGCGCACTTCTCCGATCCGCACGAGCCGTACAACGACCAGGGCGCCAGCGGTCGGATCGCCGAGATTCGCCTCGACGAGGAGTTGATCGAGGTGGTGAGCACCTCGCAGATGAGCTTCTGGGAGGTCGACCTCGAACTGGCACGAGGAAAGCACCGGCTCGCGCTGAGCTCGTCCGCTTCGTTCAAGATCCGCAGCCTGGAAGTGACCCAGGAAGGCCAGCCCTTTCCGTTCCACTTCGTCACCGGCGAGTTGATGGAGTCGACACGGGCAGCGGAGATCGATCTCACCAACGGCACCGACGGGCCGCGGACGGTGCGCGTGCGCGCCTGGATCAACGACGAGCCTTCGACCGCCGAGATTCACGCGCGCTACGCCAGCGAGGTGCAGGCGGCCGACGCTGCGATCGGTCACCTCGCCGCCGAGTTGATGCGTCGAGGCCTGTGGGAGAACACGGTGGTCGTCCTGACCTCCGATCACGGGGAAGCGCTCGGTGAGCACGGCCTCATCGGCCACGTGGAGAACCTCTACGACGAGCTGCTCCACGTGCCGCTGGTGATTCGCCTGCCGCGCGGTCATTTCAACGAGCAACTCCGGAAGGCGACCGAATCCCTGGTGCGCCACGTCGACGTGGCACCGACGGTGCTCGACCTGCTCGGTCTTCCGGGTCTCGCCGAGCCGTCGGGGCGCTCGCTCCTGGAAGAGGGCGAGGAGACGTTGATCGCCGAGACCCATCCACCGGAGGCGCCCCGCACGCTCTACTGCCTGCGCGATCAGACTTACAAGCTGATCTACGCACCGGAGGAAGAGGCCTTCGAGATGTATCGCCTGGGACCGGATCCGCTCGAGATGGACAACGTCTTCGCGCATCAGGGGCACTTGCGCGACACCTGGCAGCTGGTGCTGAAACGACTGGCCGAGCAGGTGGGCACTCCCGGCGTCGTCGCCGATGGAACGATGGCGCAGAGGCTGTCAGCGCTCGGTTACTGAGAGGAGCGGGCCCCCGGCCCGAAGAGGTCCTTGAGGCCGTCGAGGACCTTGCGCAGGGGACTCCTGCGCAGTTTCCCGATCTGTTCGGCCTGCCACCGGCCTCGCTCCTCGGTCAGGAGGTCCTGATTCTTGCGCAATTCCGAGGTCTCCCGTCGCTGCTTCTCGAGCTCGTGCTGCAGGCGATCCATCTTGCGCAGAGTCTCATCGCGCTCCTCGATCGCTTGCTCCAGCCTCTCCGACAGATCCAGCACCTGGTCGGCCAGCTGCCGACTCTGCCGTTCCAGGATCTCCCGGCGGGAGCCCTCGTCGGGGCCCGACTTTCGAGAACCGTCAGTCATATCAGCGCTCCTGCGCGCAGCTCTTCGTAGGTCGTCAGCAGCTCTTCGAGGTGAGCGCTCATCCGCAGGGTGGGATCGATTCCCGCGCGGAGGCGTCCGGCCAGGTCGGGGTCCTCTCGAAACTCCTCCATCCGGTCCAGCAGATCCCGGGCATCCCCGCGCCGGAAGTAGAGACCGTTCCGTCCCTCCTCGACGATATCCATCATCCCCTCTATTCGCGAAGCGAGCACCGGGGTACCGGTCGCCAGGGCTTCCTGGACGACGAACGGGGTATTCTCGTACCAGATCGAGGGCACGACGAGCACGTCGATCTCGGAGAGGACCCGGGCGAGCTCCGCGTGTCCGTACGGTCCACGGAACCGGATGCGCGGATCACGCGCGGCGGCCCCTCGCAATCCCCTCGCGAACGTACCATCCACGTCGGGGTTTCCGTGGATGTCGAGTGTGGCCGAGGGCCAGTCGAGGCGGCGGAATGCTTCCAGCAACACGTCCGGACCCTTGTGCGGCACGAGGCTGCCGAGGTAGCCGAAGTGGAACAGCTCTCGATCCGGCGGCCGTTCCACCGGCTGAAGCTCGTCGGGCACGGGCTGGCCGCAGATGCGGATCCAGTCCGGGTCGAAGCCGTTCCGCACCAGCGCCGCCTTGACGCAGCTCGAGGGGGAGAGGGCCAGCTGGGCGAGACTCAGGGTTCTCCTCACGAAATCCGGGCGCGCGCGCGCCGCGGCGAGGCGACTGGCGGTCGAGTCGATGTTGAAGCCGCGCACGTCGGGGGGCTCCAGCCCTTCGAGCGAGTCCATCAGTCTCGTTCCATCGCCGCTCCTGGGGACCAGGCGGTCGTAGCCGCTGGGTGAATCCGCGGCCAGGCAGGTAACGCACCCGCTCACCGTGCCCGGCCCCCGGCAGAGCGCCTGATCGGAATCGAGCAGGATCACGCCGGGGCAAACGCTCCAGAAGTCGAACAGGTGCAGCAGCGATGGAATCCCGCGCACCCACGCCTCCTCGAGGAGCGTGACGCCGAGGAGCTTCAGGTGGCAGAAGTGAACCAGATCGAAGTCCCGACGGTCGAGGAACTCCCCGAAGCGTTTCGCGAACAGGGTGTTGCAGTACTCCGCGAGGACGCGATTGGGCTGCAGGGGAGGCGTCGCGGAGATGTACTGGACGGGGATCCCCTCGACTTCCTCTCTCCACTCCCGATAGCGCGGCAGCTCGTCGAGACAAGGCTCCCCCGCGAAAACGACCACCTCGTGGCCACGAGCGATCAGCTCGCGGGCCAGCCGAAAAACATACAGCTCGGTACCACTGACGAAGCGCGGTAGAAACTGGTGGACCACCAGGCAGATATTCATAGGCCTTCACTCGCCGCCGGTACGGGTTGGGCGGCGTCAATCGGCCCCAGGATACTATCGATCCGAAAAAAAGGGGGCACACGATAGTAATGATCACTGGGCCCGTTGCTCGAGGCCGCTTGCGAATCGCCTTGGCGATCGCCGGTCAGGCTCGTTTCCTCTACCATGGGCGGAGAGGCGGGTCTTGTCTCGCCTCGAAACGATGAACATCCTCCTGGTCGCCCACTACTTCCTCCCCTTCAGCGTCGGAGGGGTCGAGGAGTACACCTACCTCCTGGCCCGAGATCTCCTGCTTCGCGGTCACCAGGTGCACGTCTTCCACGGGGTGATCGAGGCGGACCTCGAGGATTACTCCGTGCACCGGCACGAGTATCGCGGAATCCCCTGCACGTACGTTTCGGTGGATCTCGACGAGATCGACGACTTCTCGGGCACCTGGCGGCAGGCTGCGGTCGACCGGATCTTCGAGGCGGTTCTCGACGAGCACGACTTCGACCTCGTCCACGTGCAGCACCTGACGCGGCTGTCGCTCGGCCTGATACCGCTGGCCAAGGGGCGGGGATTGCCGGTGCTCTGGTCGCTGGTCGACTACTGGATGCAGTGCGCGCGGGGCCAGCGGGTGAAGCTCGATGGCGAGGTGTGCCACCAGATCACGGCGGAAGAGTGCGGCGACTGCCTGGCGGAGGACATCGACTTTCTGGATCGGCGGAAGCCGGAGGGAGAGCGGGCCTCGTTGCGCGAGGGGTACGGAACCGTTGAACGCCATCGATCGATGATGGAGCAACGGCAACGGGAGATGGTCGAGGCGATGAATGCCGCCGATCTCTTGACCACGGCCAGCGAGTTCACGCGGACGACCCACCAGGAGTACGGTGTCGAGCAAACGATCGAGATTCTCCCCTACGGGGTCGACCCCGCGCTCTCGAAGGGATACGCGGAGTCCTCCGTCGATCGCTTGCGGTTCGGTTTTCTCGGCCGGCTGATTCCCACCAAGGGTGTCGAGGTCTTGATCGAGGCGTTCCAGCTCGTCAGGGGGGACGTCGAGCTGGTGATCCACGGATTCGGCGAAGAGGACTACCAGCGCGAGCTCCAGAGGCGAGCCGTGAACGCGCCGATCACTTTCGCGGGATCCTTCACCCGCTCCGACTACGCGCAGATCTACCGCGGTTTCGACGTTCAGGTGGTGCCTTCCACGTGGCTGGAGTGCTCCCCGCTGGTGATCCAGACCGGTTTCCTCTTTCGCAAGCCGATGATCGTCTCGCGGCTGGGGAGTCTCGTCGAGCTGGTTCCCCACGACGAGTACGGTCTGCAATTCCGTCCCGGTGACGCGAGGGACCTCGCCACGCAGATCGAGGAGTTGCTGGACGATCGCTCGAGAGTCGATCGGTTTCGGGCCGCCCTGCCGTTGCCCCTGTCCACGGTGGAGCACACCGACCGTGTCGAGGAGACCTACCGGAGACTCGTCGCCGCGCCGTGAAGGTCTCCATCGTCATCCCCACGCTGAACGGCGGTGAGCTCCTCGGCGAGGTCCTGGAGGCGATCGAAGCGCAGGAGTATGAACGCGGCGAGGTCGAGATCGTGGCGATCGACTCGGGATCGACCGACGGAACGCGAGAGCGACTGGAGGCACGCGACGTACAGCTGACCACGATCGCTCGCGACGAGTTCGACCATGGCGCGACGCGGGATCTCGGAATCTCGAAGACGAGCGGGGAGATCGTCGTCCTGTTGGTGCAGGACGCGATCCCGGCAAATCCTCGCTGGCTGGAGGGTCTGGTGCGAGAGTTCGACGATCCGGCAGTTGCCGCGACCTGTTGTCGCCAGCTCCCCCGGGAGGATGCGTTCGCCTACGACGCCCTGGAGCTCGGTCGTTCCTTCGTCGGCAGGACGGAGCCACGCTGCGGACGGCTGGAGCCGGGTGAGGAGCTCGAGTCCCTGACCGCCTGGGAGCGGATGGAGCGGTGTACCCTCGACAACGTCTGCAGCGCGCTGCGTCGATCGGTATGGGAGGAGCTCCCGTTCGGCCGCTGCGCCTTCGGCGAGGACAGTCGCTGGGCGCACCGCGCGATCCTCTCCGGCCACGCCATCACCTACACCGCCGCCGCGCAGGTGGTTCATTCTCACCGGCGGTCGATCCTCTACGAGTACCGCCGCACCTACCTCTCCCACTACCTCCTGTACGAGCTGTTCGGACTGCGAACCGTGCCCGATCACCGCACGGCGTGGCGTTCGCTGTTCTCCGCGGGGGAGTGGGTCCGGACCTGCCTCCGGCGGGAGGTTGGCTGGCCGCGCCGGATCAGAGAGGCGCTGCGCGCGCCGGTGGAGCGGTACGTGACCGCCCTCGCACAGTACCGCGGCGCCCGCGATGCCGCACTGGGACGGAAGGCGAGGGACTTCGCTCGGATCTGACGGGGCGACGGGTCCGTGGCGAGCCGGGGCACCTCGATCTCCACGAACCACGAGCGACCGGAGGGGAGTCACGCTACCCTGACGGCCGCCCCAACCGAGAGACTCCCATGCCCGGCACCCCCCGAATCGCGGGACGCGTCTTCCCGCGCGCCTTCTTCCCCCTGCTCCTCGCCCTCGCCACCCCGGGCCTCGCTCAGGACACGGAGGATTTCACCGCTGTCCTGCGCGAGCGCTTCACCAAGAGCGAGCACCGGATCGAGATGCGCGACGGCGTGTCCCTGTACACCGCGATCTACCACCCCCAGGACACCTCGCAACCGTGGCCGATCCTGATCGCGCGCACGCCCTACGGCGCGCAGCCCTACGGCGAGGACGAGTTTCCCGATCGCTTCGGGCCCAACCCCGAGTTCATCCACGAGGACTACATCCAGGTGGTGCAGGACGTGCGCGGCCGCTTCATGTCGGAAGGTGAGTACGTCAACATGCGGCCACATATCGCCGACAAGCAGAGCCCGAAGGACATCGACGAGAGCAGTGACACCTGGGACACGATCGAGTGGCTGGTGAACAACGTTCCGAACAACAACGGGCGCGTCGGGCTGTACGGCATCTCCTACCTCGGCTTCTACGCCTCCGCCGGGATGATCGACGCCCACCCTGCCCTGCTCGCGGTCACTCCCGAGGCGCCGATCGCCGACTGGTACTTCGACGACTTCCACCACCACGGCGCGTTCTTCCTAGCCGACTGCTTCGGTTTCTTCTACAGCTTCGGCCGGGCGCGTGAAGAGTTGACCACCATCTGGCCGCCGCGTTTCCAGTTCCCGACTCCCGACGGCTACGAGTTCTTCCTCGAGCTCGGCCCGCTCGGTCGAGTGAACGAGCTCCACTACCACGGCGAGATCGGATTCTGGAACGATTGTCTCCGCCATCCCGACTACGACGACTACTGGCAGGCGCGCAACATCCTCCCCCACCTCAGAAACGTCGCCCCGTCGGTGATGACCGTCGGCGGCTGGTACGACGCGGAGGATCTCTACGGCTCCCTCAACACCTACTACCACACCGAGCGGAACAACCCCGACGTCTCCAACGTGCTGGTCATGGGCCCCTGGCCGCACGGTGGCTGGGCGCGCGTAGACGGGGATCGTCTCGGCGACATCGAGTTCGGGGCCGAGACTTCCCACTTCTTCCGCCAGGAGATCGGGCTGCCCTTCTTCGACCACCACCTCAAGGGCAAGGGCGAGCTCGACCTGCCCGAGGCCACCGTCTTCGAGACCGGTGCCAACCGCTGGCGCCGCTTCGACGACTGGCCGCCGGCCGAGACCGAGACCGGAAAGCTGTGGCTGCACGCGGGCGGCGGTCTCGCCTTCGAGCCGCCCTCGTGGACCGGAGCACCCTACGACGAGTTCGTCAGCGATCCGGCGCACCCGGTCCCCTCCACCGAGCGCATCGCCACCAGCACGCCCCGCGAGTACATGACCGATGACCAGCGCTTCGCCGCACGCCGCCCCGACGTCCTGGTCTACCGTTCCGAGATCCTCGAGGAACCGGTCACCCTCGCCGGCCCGATCGTCGCCGATCTCTGGGTCTCGACCAGCGCGGGCGACGCCGACTGGGTGGTGAAGCTGATCGACGTCCTGCCCGGCGACACCGCCGATCCCGGCGAGCTGCGCGAGGGGCAGCGGATGGGCAGCTACCAGATGATGGTACGCAGCGAGGTCTTGCGCGGCCGCTACCGCGACGGCTACGACACACCGAAGCCCTACACCCCGGACGAGCCGACGCGCACGCGGGTCCTGCTGCAGGACGTGTTGCACACCTTCGGGAAGGGCCACCGGATCATGGTCCAGGTCCAGAGCAGCTGGTTCCCGATGGTCGACCGCAACCCGCAGAAGTACGTCGAGAACATCTTCCTCGCCGGGGAGGAGGACTTCATCCCGGCGACGCACCGCGTGTACTGCGCCGAGGCGTTTCCCTCGCACCTGATCGTCGGGCTCCTGCCCGCCGACTGACGGCTCTCGCCCTCATGGCCAGGCTCCTCGATCGAATCGCACGTAAGCTCGTGCCCTCGGTGCCGGTGCTCTCCCACCGCCGCTTCCTGATGGTGGTGGTGGACGCGGTCGACGCGTTGATCTCGCTGCCGTTCCAGGAGTTCCGCGACCTCCCTCCGAACCGCTTTCGCATCCGCGTCGGGGTCGGCAATCGCCTCTTCTTCAACCAGGCGCAGTTCCTGAACTACGGAGCGCAGACCTGGAACTGGCTCTTCGGGAGCGGGCTGGCGGACAATCGTTCGCACGTCCTGGAGATCGGCAGTGGCTGTGGGCGCGCGGCGATGGCCCTGGCGAAACTCGGCTTCCAGGGGCACTACACCGGAATCGACGTCGACCGGGAGATGATCGAGTGGTGTCGGTCGAAGCTCGGCGCGCCGAATCTCGTCTTCGAGCACGCCGACGTGTTCAGCAAGGTGTACCACCCCGAGGGCGAGCGGGAGGAGTACCGGGTCCCTGTCGAGGACGCGAGCCAGGACCTCGTCTTCTCCCAGTCCCTCTTCACCCACCTCCTCGAGGAGGACCTCGCCAACTACGTGCGCGAGAGCGCGCGGGTGCTGAAGCCCGGCCGTTCGATGGCGATGGGGGTCTTCTGCCTCGACGACATGCGCGAGGCGGGGACTCTCGGTGGCCGCTGGACCTTCCAGCACTCGCGCGGGCACAGCCACCTGGAGAGCACCGAGCTCCCCGAAGCCGCCGTGGCCTACGAGCGAGACTTCCTGATCGGGCTGTGCCGGGACGCGGGTTTCTCCGAGGTGAGCATCGAGGCCGCCGCGCCGCAGAGCATCCTGATCTGCCGGCTCTAGCCACGCCGCCGGTCGCAGAGCCTCATCGGGGCGAGCGAGGTCCACGGCGCGGAGACGCCCCGCTGGACATCATCGGAGGGGGGCCTCCCGAGGGGTCGAGGCGCCGCGGAGAGTAAAGGAAGTCGACACCTCCTCGATCCCGGCCACCGATGGTTCCGCCGGTCGACCGCCCCGGTGATAATCAGCCGAGAATGGGAAGTGTGCCCGCGATGATCGAACCGATCAGGATCAACGCCCTCGTGCGCAGTCACCGGTGACCCCGGCCGGAGTTGGGCCGCAGAAACGGTCGCTAGCTCATACACTGGCCGGTGTTGAGGCTCGATCGAGTTCTTGGACACGACGGGGTTCAACGTAGGATCCGAGCCGGGGGGCGGCCGGATTACCTGCAGGGCTCTTGACAGTGCCTTCTGCAGGCGCGAATGTGGAGCAAGCGCTCGAGAGTTCAAGCGGAAGCTCGAAGTGACATTGCTCGAAGGGAGGGCAATCAATGGCTGTGGCGTCACTAGTTCGTCTCCTCATTCTCTCCACGATGCTTGTGATGGGAGGTGCCACCGCGGAGGCACAGGATCTTGGCATCAATGGCCGACCCGGGCTGGGGACTGACCCCGCAGGTCCAGCCTACACCTTGCAGGACATGGTCGACCACATCGCTGTCACCCACGGACCCACGATTGCCGACCAGGTATTGGATGACCTCACCCCACCTGACGCCAAGATCCAGGTGGGCGAGATCTTTGGGCACGATATCCTCGGGGCTCATGATTCGGATACGATCCTGATCAACACCAGGGGGCCTCATGGAAAGATCTGGTTGTCATGCTTTGAGGCCGCAATGGTCCTCTACCACGAGTATGAGCACTGTCAGGCTGCGCGGGCAGCTGGGACTGCAAGAGACCCTCTGACGGCAGACGAATTATGCGGTGCTTGTGAGCACGCATTCAGGCACTACAACCTCACCAGGACCATTGCCTATGTCAAGTGCCCTGTGGAACTGGGCGAGGACCCGGAGCCTGTGTGGCGGAGTCTCCGCGCCAACAATGCCGTTGGTGACCGTCATTTTGAGAACTGCTCGAGCGAGGATTGCCCTGAGGGGCATGCTTCCGCAGCATCCGTTCGGACCATGGCACATCGCGCCGAATTCCAGTGCTACTATCAATGAGAACCACGATCATCTTCTCGACTGCCGTCCTCGCCGTAATCTCTACGTTTGCCTTCCGGCAGTCCGGGACCAATCCGACTCCCATTCCCCCTGTCCCGATCTCTCCTCCGGCCACGGCCTGGCCCTTTCAAACCGTCGTGTTCTCTCCCCCAGAGCCCTCGGGATATGAGGCTGTCGGTCAAGTTGGTGTCAGGACACGCGGAAGGGAGCTTTACATCAGCTGGTCTTACGAGATTCCAGACGGTGATAGCATCTTCTCGACTCAGCGTTTCCTACTCTCGTACTGGCCAACTGCGGCTCAAGCGGTAGAGGGGGACCTCGTCGTCGCCGGTGTGAGAGAGGTCGATGGATACACTGTGATCGAGCGCTGGACTCTCTCCTACCCTCCCTTACCGCAGACAGGCGGAGGATACGAGGTGGTCGTGGTCGGCACTGAGTCACTCTACGAGTCCGCCGATCCGAACCTGGGGTACGTGCGAATGATGTCCGGGCTCTACAGGGAGTCTGGCGAGATGGAGGAGGTTCTTGTCTTGTATGGGGGTGGAAATGTGCTCCACACGCTCGATGCGGTGAGCGGTTTCCACGGGGAGATCCTCAACTCGTCCCAGTCTCCGGAACTCGCCAGTGCAGTGTGGGACTTCATCACCGCCGCGGATCATGCCAGCAGTGGTTACGTGTACCTTTTCAACTACGATCCCGACGGCTACGGCGTAGATCACCTGGCGCTCTTCGACGCAGACAGAAACGGGACGATCGACAGTTGGCAAGTGCTCGATGAAGCGGATTGGGAATCTCTCGGTCCAATGGGTGAGTGGAATGGGTTCCTCGGCGGGTAGACTCTACCCACCATATGCGCCATATGGAGGATGCCTATTCACGGCGTGATTACTGAGCCCGCTCGTCGTGTCCAGAAACTCGATCGAACCTCAGCACCGGCCAGAGTAGGAACTTGCGACCGTTTGTGCCCTCTGATCGCTGCCGGAGGTTCCGGCGACCGCGGATCAGGATGTTGATCATTGTCGGTCCGAGCGCCCGAGGCACACATCCCCCACCGTCTCGCCAAGACACTGGGCGCACCCATACTGCTCACGCCGCACCTCTCTCAGCGACCGATCGAGGATCGAGGGCGCGCAAGCCATCTCCTCGTCGCTGACTGTGAGCGGCGGCATCAGCGTCAGCACGTTTGCCCCCCGGACACTCTGAAGGAGAGGCCCCGACTCAGGCACGCGTACTTCACCTCTTCGGCCTCGTCCACGGCGGGTCGGCCGTCCCGTGTGCGGCTCGAGGAGGAGATGGATCTCGGCGATCACCGAGCAGGAGGTTATCGAACCTACTTCGACCACCACCTCAAGGGCAAGGGCGAGCTCGACCTGCCCGAAGCCACCGTCTTCGAGACCGGTGCCAACCGCTGGCGCCGCTTCGACGACTGGCCGCCGGCCGAGACCGAGACCGGAAAGCTGTGGCTGCACGCGGGCGGCGGTCTCGCCTTCGAGCCGCCCTCGTGGACCGGAGCACCCTACGACGAGTTCGTCAGCGATCCGGCGCACCCGGTCCCCTCCACCGAGCGCATCGCCACCAGCACGCCCCGCGAGTACATGACCGATGACCAGCGCTTCGCCGCACGCCGCCCCGACGTCCTGGTCTACCGTTCCGAGATCCTCGAGGAACCGGTCACCCTCGCCGGCCCGATCGTCGCCGATCTCTGGGTCTCGACCAGCGCGGGCGACGCCGACTGGGTGGTGAAGCTGATCGACGTCCTGCCCGGCGACACCGCCGATCCCGGCGAGCTGCGCGAGGGGCAGCGGATGGGCAGCTACCAGATGATGGTACGCAGCGAGGTCTTGCGCGGCCGCTACCGCGACGGCTACGACACACCGAAGCCCTACACCCCGGACGAGCCGACGCGCACGCGGGTCCTGCTGCAGGACGTGTTGCACACCTTCGGGAAGGGCCACCGGATCATGGTCCAGGTCCAGAGCAGCTGGTTCCCGATGGTCGACCGCAACCCGCAGAAGTACGTCGAGAACATCTTCCTCGCCGGGGAGGAGGACTTCATCCCGGCGACGCACCGCGTGTACTGCGCCGAGGCGTTTCCCTCGCACCTGATCGTCGGGCTCCTGCCCGCCGACTGACGGCTCTCGCCCTCATGGCCAGGCTCCTCGATCGAATCGCACGTAAGCTCGTGCCCTCGGTGCCGGTGCTCTCCCACCGCCGCTTCCTGATGGTGGTGGTGGACGCGGTCGACGCGTTGATCTCGCTGCCGTTCCGGGAGTTCCGCAACCTCCCTCCGAACCGTTTTCGCATCCGCGTCGGGGTCGGCAATCGACTCTTCTTCAACCAGGCTCAGTTCCTGAACTACGGAGCGCAGACCTGGAACTGGCTCTTCGGGAGCGGCCTGGCGGACAACCGCTCAGACGTTCTGGAGATCGGCTGTGGCTGCGGGCGCGCGGCGATGGCCCTGGCGAACCTCGGCTTCCAGGGGCACTACACCGGCATCGACGTCGATCGGGAGATGATCGAGTGGTGTCGGTCGAAGCTCGGCGCGCCGAACCTCGTCTTCGAGCACGCCGACGTGTTCAGCAAGGTGTACCACCCCGAGGGCGAGCGGGAGGAGTACCGGGTCCCTGTCGAGGACGCGAGCCAGGACCTCGTCTTCTCCCAGTCCCTCTTCACCCACCTCCTCGAGGAGGACCTCGCCAACTACGTGCGCGAGAGCGCGCGGGTGCTGAAGCCCGGCCGTTCGATGGCGATGGGGGTCTTCTGCCTCGACGACATGCGCGAGGCGGGGACTCTCGGTGGCCGCTGGACCTTCCAGCACTCGCGCGGGCACAGCCACCTGGAGAGCACCGAGCTCCCCGAAGCCGCCGTGGCCTACGAGCGAGACTTCCTGATCGGGCTCTGCCGGGACGCGGGTCTCTCCGAGGTGGGCATCGAGGCCGCCTCGCCGCAGAGCATCCTGATCTGCCGGCGCTAGCCCCGCCGGACGTCACCGGAGGGGCCCCTCCCGAGGTGGTGAGGCGCCGCGAAGTGCAAAAGAAGTCGACACCTCCTCGATCCCGGCTCCCGGCGGTTCCGCCGGCCGACCGCCCCGGCGATAATCAGCCGAGAATGGCCGTGGCCCCCCGGCGAGACTCCCCCTTCCCGGGGATCCCGGCCGCGGGTCGGAAGAGTACGAGACACAGAGGAGGAAAGCCCCATGACCCCCCGAATCGCCCTCATCCTGGGAGCCGCTGCGCTCCCCGCGCTGCTCCTCGTCGACGACCGCCCCGCTTTCGAGGCGAAGGCGGAGACGACCTGGACGAAGACCTTCACCGAGGAGAGCAGCTTCGTGCTCGACTCGATCATCCAGACCATCGACGGCCAGGAGGTCGCCGGCATGGACATCGGCATGGAGGGCACGACCAGACGCGAGGTGGTCGTCGTCGACGAGTGCCTGGCGGCGGAGGACGGGCGGGCGACGAAGACGCGGCGGGTGTTCGACTCGATCCGCGGCGAGCTGGAGATGTCCACCGACACGATGGGCATGGCGGAGGACTACGAGCTGACGCTCAGCAGTCCGCTCGCCGAGCAGCCTTTGCGGTGCGATTGGGATGAAGATAAGGGTGAGTACGCCTTCCGCTTCGACAACGAGGACTCGAGGGGTGATCCCGCGCTGCTCGAGCGGCTGATCGAGGACACCGACCTCAAGCTGCTCCTCCCCGAGGAGGAGGTCGAGGAGGGCGATTCCTGGACGGTGGACCTCGAGGAGGGTCAGGCCCTCTTCGCGCCCGGCGGTTTTGCGCCGATGCAGCTCGACGAGCTGCCCGAGGGCGGCTTCGAGGTGCTCGAGCCCAGCGACGTCGCCATCGTGGCGATGACCAACCTGGCGGAGTGCTGCCGGGAGATGAAGGGAGAGCTCACGGCCAGCTGGAAGGACACCGACACCGAGGGCGACCACCGCATCGCCGAGATCGAGCTGGAGCTGGAGGTCGAGCTCTCCGGCGACCTGGCGGAGGAGTACACGCGCGTGCTCACCGACGCGGGCTTCCCCGAGCGGGACGACATGGTCTTCGACTGCCTCGCCGAGCTGGAGGGCGAGGGCACCCTGCTCTGGGACCTCGACGCGGGACACTTCGTCTCCCTCGAGCTGGAGTGCGAGACGATCTTCACCCTGGAGCTGGGGTGGCTGATGGACTTCGGCGAGATCGCCGTCGAGGTGGAGGTCTCGGGCAAGAGCACCCTGGGCGCCGGGCGGGAGGCGGAGTAGCGTCGCCGGCGGGGCCTTCTCCCAGACCCGGGCCCGGCGGGAGCCAGGGGCTTGGGAGATGGGCTCAAGGCGTCTCGCTACGGCCTCGTTGCCCCGAATGCCCTCCACCAAGCCTGCAGCGGATCGCCCTTCCGACCGGGGATGGAGGCTCGAGATCCCCGGTAGGACCTGTTGCGAGGATGAGGACCTGGCACCAGGGCCTTGTCTGCCCCAGCATCACGATTCTCAAGTCAGCTTCCGAAGCGTGCAGCCCCCATCAGGCAGGCGTTGCCTGGGCTTCATGCCCTCGATGACAAGGTGACCGGCATCTCGGAGGGCCGTCATGATCCTCTTCGCCACGGACTTGTCGACCATCGGCGTCTCGAGCATGGGAGGAAGGACTTCTTCGAAACGACGGGGACTTCGTTCTCCGAGTAGGTCCATGAGCACATTCCGTGCTCGGGATTGGTTCCTCTCCAGCTCCCCCTTGAGGGGGTCTGCTCCAGCATCGGCATCGCGGAAGAGCTCGCCTTGGCCGCTCTTCTTGATTCGTGCTGTCTGCTTGACGTCAGCCCGAACCTGCTCCTGCTCCTTGAGCAACGGTCTCTCGACAGCCCGGAACTCGACAAGTCCCTTCGGGTGGCGTGTCGCGTAGACGAGATAGAAGTAGGTCCGGTCACTCAGCGGCTTGAGGACTCGGGTGTGGGTCACGTACCGAAACCTGCACTTCTGTTTCAGGCGTTCAAGGTAGAAGGCGAGCATCGCCTCCTCTCCCATTCGGACGGGCTCCTCCCAACCCGGGCCGCCGAATAGCTCATCGAATGTCCGAGCGGTCGTTTCACGTTCGTCGGCCCGGAAGCGGTTCACGAAGTCGAACATGAAGTTCACGAGCACCTCGCCCCTTTTCGCCAGAAGCGGAGTGATCGTCTCAAGAGCGAACCCGGTCCATCCGGTGGGATCGATGAATGTCAAGGCGAACGACTGTCCGACCCCGGCGACAATATCAGGAAGGACTTGCTCGAACTCTCCATGGAGGGCGCGAACCTCCATGTCGGTGATGTCCTCGATACAACTCTCCAGTTCGGCGAAAGCTCCGGCATCCGATTCGACGAAGATGCAGCGAATCCCAGGGTTTCTCCCCTTGTCCGCGAGTATCCCTCGCACCTTCCGCAATTGCCTGATGGCAATCATGAATGAGGTGTCCTCGAATGCTTCATCCCCGGAGCGCCATGGACCCGAGAAACCGTCAATGTAGACGAATTCTGGATTTGCCCAGCCTATGTTGAAGGCGACGCGTTCCAGGTATTTCTCCAGGAAGAAGTGCTTGAGGTAGGTCTGTTCACGTCCTCTATAGGCTTCTTATTCTCTCACGAGCTAATTCCAGCCTCTTCTGTCTCTCTCCACGCTCCGGGGCGACAGGGTGAACGGTATCGGGGAGCTCATCGTACAGGCGGCCATCCAGGTCGCGCCCATTTCGCTTCTTCCGAACACCGCCCCACTGCTTGAAGAAGAACGGGACCCCATGGCTGCGGCACTGCTTGCGAATCGACTGTACCCAGGTCTTCCGCATCGGACGGGCACCGGGGCCGCTCTCACCACCAACGATGACCCAGTCGATTCCTGCGAGGTCTAGTTCGCCGATGTCTTCTAGCAGGGGCTCGATGGAAAGGAATCGGACCGCTGCGGGCGTTCTGCGGAGCTGCTCGATTCGAGGGAGGCCGTACCGGCGGTCTTCAACACTCACACCGAGCCATACGTGACCGAGCCTTGCGAGGTCTCGATGGTGCTCGGACACGAGTTGCCTCATTCGGTCGGCTCGCTTGGTTAGCACCTGGTAGATGTGCCAGTCGCCCAGACGCATGACAGCCAGGACCTGGGAGACGAATCGCGCGGGGACACCCTCCTGGAAGAGGTCACTCATCGAATTGACGAAGACGGTTCGAGATCTCCCCCAGGTGAGGGGCTCGAAGAGCTTCTCGGGCACGAGGCGGACGTCGAATCCCTGCTCGTAGGGGTGGCCCGGAATCCCGCGCCATCGTTCTGCGAACACTTCCGCGTAGCAGTGCTTGCAGCCGGGACTAACCTTCGTGCAGCCCCGGACGGGGTTCCACGTTGCGTCAGTCCATTCAATTTGGCTTCGGCTACTCATTGCTCGCGCATAGGGGGCACCCCAAACAAAACCCTAACCCGCACACTATCCTCCCCGAGGCCATGCTGCAAGGGCCAAGGTCCCATGAGAAGCTCGGCTGGGGGGAAACCGCGATGCAAACCGAGTAGGCACGCTGTCGCGGAACGACGGGTGCCGAGAGACGGGACCCCTGACTTCGGCCTCGTTGGACGAGCCACCTTCGACTTGTCTCCTGTCCTCCTCGGGGCCGAAGGTCCCGCGGCGTGCTTTTTGGAGCTCCACGGGACGAGAAACGACCAACACTACGCACAGCTGGCCGGGCCCCGGCCGCCCGGATGTCTGGCTCCGTGAGTTGTGCGGATTCCCGGCCGATCCCGGTACACTCGGGCTCATGAGCGCGGCTCGACACCTGACCCGGCTGGCCGTGGCCCTCGCCGTGGTGGCCTGCCTCGGATCGTGTGGGTCGACCAGCGACGCGCGGGCGAGCGACGACCCCGCCGACCCCTGGAGGGACCTGGTGGGCACCGTCCCCGGCTCCTTCTCCGAGGTTCAGTACAACCTCGGCTTCGTCGAGTTCTGGGAGGTCCGGGGGGACTGGATCGACGTCCAGAGCCCGAATGGGACCGCGAAGCAGGCGATCGGCGAGGGGCCGCACAAGGTGATCGTCCAGGTGAGCTACGAGGCGATCCCGCGGTTGCACGAGGTCGCCACGGGAACCGTCGTCGGGGTCTCCGGGACCGGTCTTCTGATCGAGGATCCCCTGGGGGAGTAACCGCTGGCGCCTCGGTCGTGACCGGTCGTACACTCCTGGGATGAGCGACGGACAAGAGACCGAGACGGAGCTCGCCCTCCTGCGCGAGTCCTTCGGCCGCCTCGCCTCGGCGATCGAGGAGCACTTCATCGGGCACCGGCCGGTGGTCGAGGAGCTCCTCTTCACCGTGCTCGCCGGCGGACACTCCCTGCTGGAGGGCGCGCCGGGCCTCGGCAAGACGACGCTGGTGCGGACCCTGGCGCAGGTCCTCGGCCTCGACTTCCGGCGGATCCAGTTCACCCCCGACCTGATGCCGGCGGACGTGCTCGGGACGAGAATCCTCCAGGAGCAGAGCGACGGGCGACGCGATTTCGCCTTCGAACGGGGGCCGATCTTCGCCCACGTGGTGCTCGCCGACGAGATCAACCGCGCCACGCCGCGCACCCAATCCGCCCTGCTCGAGGCGATGCAGGAGAAGCAGGTCACCGTCTTCGGCGAGTCCCTCCCGCTCGAGGACCCCTTCTTCGTCATCGCCACCCAGAACCCGATCGAGATGGAGGGGACCTACCCTCTCCCCGAGGCCCAGCTCGACCGCTTCCTCCTGAAGATCCTGATCGGCTCGCCGGAGCTGAAGGCGCTGACGGAGATCCTCGGCGCGACCACGGGCGAGTTGCGGGAACGGCCGGTGTCGGTGGTCAGCGGGGAGCAGGTCCGGGCCATGCAGGCCCTGGTGCGGGAGGTCCCCGCCTCCTCGGAGATGGTCGAGGCCGCCGCCCGCCTGGTGCTGTGCACGCACCCGGACTCGGGGCAGGCCCCCGAGGACGTGCGCCGCTTCGTCCGCTTCGGCGCGAGCCCGCGGGGAGGGCAGGCGCTGCTGCTGGCCGGGAAGGCCCGCGCGCTGGTCAAGCGGCGGCTGCACGTCAGCCTCGAGGACCTGGAGGCGCTGGCCCCGGCGGCGCTGCGGCACCGGCTGATCCTCAGCTACGAGGGGGAGGCGTCGCGGGTCGACCCCGACGAGCTGGTGCGGGCGGCGTTCGAGGCGGCGAAGCGGGGGTAGCTGCCGGGCGGCCCGAACAACTCGAACCTCGGGGAATGGACCAGAGGGCTTGTGCGATCGGGGCAGGCCAGCATTAATCGTGTTCGGGGTGGGGCCCCGAAGCCCCAGAAGCCCCCGATCTGCTCGAACAGGAGGAAAGTCTTGAAAGCTCGATTCGCTCGTACCCGTCTGTCCTCGTCGGCCACGCTGGCGACGGCAGTTCTCCTCGTCTCGTCGGTATCCCTCGCCAATCACGAGGTGCTGATGCTGACGGCCGCCGATGCCTCGACCGGCGACGCTTTCGGTGGTTCGGTGGCCATGGACGGAGACCGCATCATCGTCGGTGCCCACGGGGCTCCCGTCCCGAGCAACACCGGGGCGGCCTACGTCTTCGATGCGAGCAGCGGACAGCAGCTGCTCAAGCTCGTTCACCAGGATGCCGAACCCAAGGACTGGTTCGGCTTCTCCGTCTCCATCAGCGGCTCCCGCGCCGTCATCGGGGCCCACGGGAACGACGATCCCAGGCCGAACGCGGGCTCTGCCTATGTCTTCGACACGTCGAGCGGCGCGCAGCTGTTCAAGCTGCTTCCGTCGGACGTCGCCGAGGAGGATCGCTTCGGCAGCGCGGTCGCCGTCAGCGGCAATCTGGCCGTGGTCGCCTCCGCCTCCGACGACGACAACGGGCCCGATTCCGGTTCGGTCTACGTCTTCGACGTGACGAGCGGGCAGGAGCTGTTCAAGTTGCTTCCCGCCGACGGCGCGGCCAACTTCATGTTCGGCTACAGCGTGGCCGTCGACGGGAATCTCGCGGTGATCGGAACCTCGAAGCTCTCGGGGTACGGTGCGGCGTACGTCTTCGACGTGACCACCGGGCAGGAGCTGTTCAAGCTGCAGCCGGCGAACCCCAAGTACGGTGACCTGTTCGGCTCCAGCGTGGCCATCGACGGCGACCGGGCCGTCGTCGGCGCCCACTGGCGCAACGGCTACGCTACCAAGGATGGTGCCGCCTACGTCTTCGACGTGACCACGGGGCAGGTGCTGCAGAAGCTCATACCCCCTCCTTGCGGGCACACCGGGAAGCAGTTCGGCTATTCCGTGGCCGTCGACGGCGACCGGGTCATCGGCGGTGCCTGGCTGGAGAATGGCGTTGGTTTTGGCTACGCCTTCGACACGGCGAGCGGGCGGCGGCTCTTCCGGATGAAGCACTCGGATCCCGACCACGCCGACCACCTCGGGGTCGCCGCGGCGCTCGACGGAGGCCGGGCGGTCCTCGGAGCCAGCAGCGACAATCACGCCGCGACGGATGCCGGCGCCGCTTACGTCTTCGACATCGTCGAGACCGGGAGCGGCTACTGTTTCGGCGACCCGGGGGCGGGCACGCCGTGTCCTTGCAGCAACGACAATGACGGCAGCATTCCGGGCTCGGGGTGCGCGAACGGCGGTTTCGCCTCGGGGGCACAGCTCGCCGGTTGCGGGACGGCGAACGTCAGCGCCGACGCTCTCGTCCTCGTGGCCAACAACGTGGAGCCGGATCAGCCCGGGTTGTTCTTCCAGGCCGAGCACGACCTCTCCCCGGGCCTCGCCTGGGGTGACGGTCTGCGCTGCGCCGGCGGCCACCTGAAACGCCTCGAGGTCGTGTTCGCCGATTGCAGCGGCGCGGCCACCTCCACCATCGGCATCTCCGCCAAGGCGGGCAACGTCAGCCCCGGCTCGGTCAAGTACTACCAGTACTGGTATCGCACGCCGCTGAGCTCGGTCTGCGGGAGCTTCTTCAACACGACGAACGGGGTGGTCATCAGCTGGTTGCCTTGATATGGATGGACCAGTCAACACTTGATTGACGGTTCACGTTCCGAGTTGTTCACGAGCCGGCTGCGGTAGTCCCGCGGTCGGCTGAGCCCTCGGAACCGTTCTCGCCCCGACCGCACGCCTGCTCGACCCGGAGGCGCCAGCGCGCGGAGGGACAACGTTCCCTGCTCCCCAAGGAAGTCGCTTATCTGGCGAACGTACCGCGTCAGAGACCTTTCGTGCGCGTTGGCTCCAACCTTCGGAGCCGACGAACTGTATCTGACGCGGCACTTCCTGGCCGTTGGGTCCACGGCACGAGGAGGGAGACTGACACCGTATCCACCAGGGATCTTCCAGTCGTCGCCGCTCACGAGGGACGCTTGTATTCACATCGGTCACCGAACGTTCCCTCCCTTTCTCGCGTTTTAGATCCGTGGATGGATGACCCCCGATTCTCGTCCATCACAACCGCAACAAGAAGGAGCGAACGATAGGTGAGCTTCCCGCCAGAGATCTGTCTCCAGAGCTACCGAGGACTCCGGTGCTGGTGCTTCTCCTGAAGGCACTGCAGACAGCATCGACGAGTCTCGAGCCGCTGGTGGAGAACTCGGTAGAGGGCAGCTCACCTCTCCTTCCCGATAGAAGGCCTTTGCCACCAGCTCTCCCACGAGGAAAGCGCTCCCCAAGAGAACCAAGAAGGAAACTACGATGTTCCAACTCGAGCTGCAGCTACTCGTCCTGCTCTTCCTGTTCAACCAGCCCTCTGCGCTTGTGGGCCCAACCACCGAGGAGGTGACCGGGTTCGGACCACCAGCTCCTTGCGCGCCGTCGACATCGACGGGAGCGTCCGCGTTCTTCCACTGGGGGGACTGCGACGGCGACAACCTTGACGACGCCTACGCCATCACCAACGGTCGGACCGGCATCCTGCTCAAGAACATGGGTGACGGCTCGTTCGAGGATGTCACGCTCCTCGCCGGCCTGTCCGGTATCGAGGCACCGACTCTCGCGGCCTGGGGGGACTACGATCTCGACGGCGACCTCGACCTGTTCCTGGGCACTGCCTCCGGAGCGCCGATCCTGATGCGCAATGTCGGGAGCGGTTCCTTCGAACAGACCGAAGCGGGCCTCGAGCACGAGGGACGCGACCTCAGCGCCCGGTGGATCGACTACGACGGCGACGGGCTCCCGGATCTGCACGTACGCACCGAGTTCACCGACGTGCTCTATCACAACCTCGGGGCGGGTCGGCTGGAGGAGGTGGAGCTGGAACTGCCGGAGGCGGGGTCCGGCTTCCCCGGTGCGGCTATCGGCGCACCGGGGAAGCCGACCGGGACGGAGCCCGCCGACGGAGCCCCGCTCGATACACCCGCCGAGGCCGCGCCTCCGCGGCCGGGCTCGCGCAAGCCGATTCCTCCGGGAGCGCCGGGTCGCCCCGCTGCGTCGGCCGCTCCGGGGTTCACCGCCTCTCCGACCGGCCCACACGCCCCCTCCAGCTCGGCTGCCTGGTGCCCGGACTCGGTCCTGGATCAGGCCAATGGAGTCTCCTGTATCCCCGCTTCCTCGGTGCCGACGTTGGGGATGCTCTATCCGATGAGCGCCGAACTGAACGTCAGCTCGACCGGAAACGTGGACATAGGCACCACCGTCTCTTCGGTGTACAAGCTGCACATCGTGGGGGAGCACCGCCACCTCTTGATGAGCGCGACGGGTGCCAACTCAGACGTGACAGTACACGGGGAGCCGACCGGCGCAGGGGGCCTGTACCTGAGCTGCGTTAGTGGAGGGGAGTTCATCTCCTTCTCCAACTCGGGAGGAGAGACGATGCGCATCGATGCGGTGGGGAACGTGGGGATTGGGACCCATACGCCCAACGCGATGCTGGATGTCGCCGGCAGTGCGTCGATCGACGAGGATCTGGAAGTAGCGGACCGAGTCACCGCGACCGAAGTGCACACGGACGACCTCAGCACGACGGGTGGTGTGAACCCGACCTACGACGCAGACTTCGGCTCTGCCTATGCCAACAACATGAAATCCAAATACTTGGAAGTCATCTACAATGCCACTTGCCATGACATGGACGTCGTTTCGCCTAACTCAAACGTGAATGGCATCCTACGAGCTAAGTACACGGGCTCTGACACGAGTGATACTCCCGCAGTCTCCGGAATCAGCGAACCGACCCCCTACTATGGTATCGGCGGCAAGTTCGTTGGCGGATACACGGGCGTCCAAGGTTGGGCCACTATGTCTGGTGATGGACAACGCTTTGGCGGCTGGTTCGAGGCCAACGGCGGTGACAATTACAATTGTGGTGTCTATGGCAGAGCGTATGATCCGGACCATGCTGGCTATGGTAGAGGCGTGTGGGGCTGGTGCTCGCAACAGGACGGCTACGCCGGTTACTTCAGCGGCGATGCCCACGTAACAGGAAGCCTCAGCAAGGGCGGCGGCTCCTTCAAGATCGACCACCCTCTTGACCCGGAGAACAAGTACCTCTACCACTCCTTCGTAGAGAGCCCCGAAATGATGAACGTCTACAATGGGAATGCCCTTCTAGACGCGAATGGCGAGGCGTGGGTAGAGTTGCCCGACTGGTTCGAGACGCTGAATCGCGACTTCCGCTACCAGTTGACATGCATTGCAGGGCTCCTGACATAGGTGCGTGGAGTGGCGGCATTGGCCGAATGCCGTTCATTCACGATGAGGGGGTGCGTCATAAGGTATGCAACGCTTTGACGGGGGCCGCGATCGACACCGACCAGGGAGCGAGCCCGACACGCCGTTTCCCTGCTGAGCCATGAGCGGATGGTTGCATGAATCGGGGCGCATGTGTCAGGAGCCCTGCATTGGAGGATTCGCCCCCGTATACGTGGCGCGGAAGGTCGGCGGAAACCGCTTCCAGATCGCAGGTGGAACGCCCGGACTGGAGGTCTCTTGGCAGATCACGGGTGTCCGCCAAGACCGCTGGGCAGAGGCAAATCGAATCCCCGTCGAAGAACTGAAGCGTCCCAAGGAGCGCGGTCTCTATCTGCATCCTGAGGCCTGGGGGCAACCGCAGGAGCGCGGGATAGACTACATGCCCAAGGGCAAGCCGATGATTGAGAAGTAGAACCATCGAGGTCACTCTCCCGGAGGCCTTTCGAGAGCTTGCCATCGGAGACCTCCTGCTGGAGGGCGGGCCCTCGATGGCACTCTCGAAGGGTGCACGGACTCGAACCACAGCCCATAGCAGAAACGAGTCTTGTGAGTAGGCAACTATGGCCCTCGGGGCCCAGATCTACCCAGTAGGTATCCTGAGAGCGACGGGGTGACTGAAGTCTGAGTCAGTCAGAGAGCCCTCCACACCCCTCCCCGCCGCAGGCGCCGTCACCACCCCGGGGACCTCCCCCGAGGTGGATGACGGCGCCTGCAGCGTTCTGCCGGACCGGAATCGTCTCCATGGCGCCTGGCACATAGGAAGTCGCTTTCTGGGCGGGATTCTCCGGAATCCGCGGAGCACCCCCCCCCGCCCGCCGCCCTGGGTCTCGGGCGCGAGGTCCAGGAGGCCCCCGGGATGGCCACCGCCCGCCCGGATCGCCCCCAACTCACCCCCGCCGCCCGGTTACAAGATACGCTTCACCGGCGAGTTCGAGGAGCAGCAAGAGTCCCAGGACTTTTTGTTAAAGGCATTTGGTGCTGCCCTCTTCCTTATCGTCCTTATCCTAGTCACCCAGTTTAACTCGGTCTCACAGCCGTTGATCATTATGACATCGGTCATCCTCTCTTTGGGCGGGGTCTTTGCCGGCCTGGCATTCATGGAGATGCCCTTCGGCATCATCATGACCGGGGTGGGGGTGATTTCATTGGCCGGGGTGGTGGTCAACAACGCCATCGTCCTTATTGATTACACCAACCGACTCCGGGAAAGGGGGATGCACACCCGGGAGGCGATCATTGCCGCCGGATGCACCCGCTTGCGGCCGGTCCTC
>CAZCAC010000119.1:0-867 GCA_964496575.1 uncultured Planctomycetaceae bacterium
GACAACGGCGATCTCGTCTTCCAGCCGCCGCAGTTCCCCGACCACTGGGTCACCGGCGGTGCGGACATGATCTTCTTCAGCGTGCGCCGCGGCTCGACGGTGATCGGGATGCCCGACAGCCTGCGCGGCCTGCCGATCGAGGAAGGGGACGTGCTGATGCCGCCGATCGCTCCGGCCTTCGGCGGGCTGTCGCCCTTCCCGGCGATCTACGTCGCGGCGGAGACGCTGGGCCTGACGACCGTCCGCTCCGGCACCGTTTCGGCGGCCTATCCCGCGCTCGGCTTCGCGGACGACCTGAACGCCCTCGACTTCCTCCGGCCGACCAGTGCGCTCTTGCACTCGGCGACGTACTGCTTCTGCGCGACCGGCGCACCTTGCGGCAACCCCGATCCGCTGGCGGGGTGCGCGCACTCGGTCGGCGTGGGCACGCTTCTGGGCGCGAGCGGCAGCAGCAGCGTCGTACTCGACGACCTGGTGGTGACCGCGACGCAGATGCCGCCTGGCCAGTTCGGCCTGATCTTCGCCGGCGGCGGCCAGATCTCGATCCCCTTCGGCGACGGGTTGCGCTGCGTCAGCAGCGCTGGCTACCCCATCACTCGGCTCGGTGTGGCCAACTCCGGAGCGGGAGGCACGATCAGCAAGGGACCGGGGATCGCTGCCACGCTCGGGCTCTGGGCGGGGCTGAACATCAACTTCCAGTGCTGGCACCGCGATCCCGCGGGGCCGTGCGGGAGCGGCTTCAACCTGTCCAACGGCCTGGTGGTGCACTTCACCCTCTGAGCACCGGCGGGTGGCGCGCTAAATCGATAAACGCCCCCCCCCCAAATTTAGCTACCCCCACCGCGTACCGGTGATACCCCCCAGCCC
>CAZCAC010000119.1:877-27473 GCA_964496575.1 uncultured Planctomycetaceae bacterium
ACGGGCGGGGGGTTCAACTTCCCCTTCTGCCCCCGGGGGGGTGGCGCTACCTGTTTTTCGTCGCCACCCGACCATTGTTCGCTACGCCATCGGCTTCCGGGTCATCCCGCCCTGCCGCTAGCGCTTCAGCTTCTCGATCATCTTCCCGGCCTTCTCCCGGGCCGCCTCCGCCACCTCGGCCAGCTTCACGGGCTCCCCGCCCCGGCGCTTCGACTCGTCCGCCGCTTCCATGAAGGTGTAGATCTCCAGGCTCTCCTCCACCGCGACCGGCGACTCGCCGGTGCGGAAGAAGCGCACGATCTCCACCACCAGCGGGCGATACCCGGTGAAGGGGCCGAGCGCTCCGATCGCGTCGCGGCCGAACGCCGTGCCGCCGTAGCCGGTCTTGCCCCGGCGAAGGCCCCGGAAGGTCCCGAAGCGGCCCTCCGGCCAGTTGCCGATCACGACCTCGCTCCGCTCGCTCGTCGCGCGAATCACCTGCTCGCAGCCCGGGCCCATGGCCGTGTACAGGAGCTCGACGCCGTGGATGCCGTACCAGAAGAGATCGGGGTGATGCGACTCGAGCTCGCACGGGCTGTAGGCATCCGCGCCGAGCACCTCGCCGAGTCCACCCTTCCTGACCGCCTGCGCCCCGGGGGCGAAGCGCAGCGCCGACGCGGTGAAGAACGGCACCTCCAGCTCGGCGGCGAGCCCGGCGAGGGCGAAAGCGTCCTCCAGCGTGCCGGCCAGCGGCTTGTCGACGAACAGCGGCTTCCCCGCCTTCAGCACCGGGACCGACTGCTCCAGGTGCGGACGGCCGTCGTTGGTCATCACCATCACCACGTCGACTCGATCGAGCAGCTCGGGAACCGAGCTGACCATCTCGACGCCCATCCCCGCGAGCTTCTCGGTGTAACCCTTGCGGCGCCGCAGGTTGAAGTCGAGCTTGCTCCCGGGAGGAAACGCGGCGACCACCTTGCAGTTCGCCACGTCTTCCGCCGCCTCGGGATCGTTGAGGATCTCGGCGAAGGCCACCACGTGACTGGTGTCCAGCCCGATCATGCCGGCCCGGATCGGCGTTGGCCGGGACGCTTCGACTGCGGAAGGGTCGGGCTGCTCGGGGCCCGACGGGATCAAGGAGAGCAGGAGCGGAACGGAGCACAGGCAGGAGAAGGACATCGGAAGCCTCCGTGGGAATCAAAACTGGGCACGGCCCTGGGCCGCAGCAGCATACCAGTCTCTCTTCGGCTCTCCAGCCCGACCAGTTCCGCGAAGTTCCCGGAACTCAGTCGTTCGCCGCCGCGCGGTAGACCGCCACCGAGGCGGCAAAACCGTGCAGGTGGTTCCGACCGAAGACCGGACCGATCTCGCCCATCGCGAAGAACCCCGCCGCGGGGATCTCCGCTCCCAGCTTCTGGTGCACCCGGGAGATGTCGTGATCGGCCTCGGAGAACATCCGACTGCCCCGCCCATTGCAGGAGAAGAGCAGCGCACCGGCCTGATGCGGCTCCGACGGAGGGTCGTTCATCCCCTCCAGGCGCTGGGTCAGGTCCTCACCCGCGGTCTGCGGATCGCGCACCATGAACTGAACCGTCTGACCGCGGCGTACCTGACCGACCACCACGACCGCCTCCTCCTGCGGCGCGATGCCGCGGATCGGGTGAGCCAGGAAGTCGGTGCGCTCGAATTCGCTCTTCGACGCGTCCCAGGCGACCCCGAGGAAGGGGCCTTGCTGCAGGAGCTGCCGATCCTCTTCCGGCAGGCGCTCGAGCACCTGCATCATCATCGGCGCCGCGGGCTTGCCGCCGAGCTTGCGCACCAGCGAGCCCTCGCAGGCGGTGATCACCAGCGGCTCGCCGACCGGTCGATAGGCTTGCGAAACAACCGGCTGCAGCTCGATCCCGCCACCGACCACGACTCCGACCGCGCCGGCGGTGAAGCGCTGATCGCCGAAGAAGAGGGAGTTCGTCCCCGGCTCCTGACCACCGCTGGCCATGCCGCCGACCGCGGGCAGTCCCGGCGCGCGCTCCTCGAGCGACTCGAGGTAGTCCGCCATCGGAAAGGAGAAGGGGTCGCCGAAGAGGATCAGGCTGGAGCTCCGGGACGTGGTCGTGGTGAGATCGGGCTCTCCCGCGTACTCCGGGCCGTCCTCCCCGGAGTGAGCCTCTAGGCGAAACGGCGCGAGCTCGAGGTCCTCGCCGCAGACGCCCCACAAGGCGAGCGCCGGTTCACGCTCGACCTCGCGCGCGCCGCCGATCACGCTCTCCGCCGCGCAGCCGAGCAGGATGCGGGCGCCCGTGAGATCACCGAGCCGCGAGGCGAGCGCCTCGAACTCCCCGCCGTGGTGCTGGGACGCGAAAGCGAGGAGGAGGTCCGGATTCCTCCCGGCGAGACCATCGCCGAGGTGCTCGGCGGCCTCGCGCAAGGCGACCGTGCCGTCGTGACGGGTCGAGAGAGCTGCGGCGAATCGAAGGGAGTTCATGCTTGGGTCCGTGGAACCGTCGGGTATCTCGTGAGGCTACGCATCCCACCGTGGCGTTGCGCCGTCGAGGGCACAGTTTTACCAGAAGCGCCCGGTTGCGCCGACGGCATGCTAGACCCAATTCAGGGGGCGAACCGGCGGAAAAAAGGTCCCGAATCCTCCCGTTCACCAGTACCGGCCACCTGGGAAGGCGGTACGCTTCTCCTTCCGAATCGAGTCTCCCCAGCGCGGCTGTCGCCCCTTTCCTCGCCACCGGTCGCCAACGAGACCTTCATTCCCGGACTACCAGGACGGCCAGAACCGCAGATCGGGGCCGGCCCATCGATTCATGACCATCAAGACCAAGCCCGACGCCGGCTTACCCTCCGAGGTGCAGGAGACCGCCATCATTCGCTTCGCGGGTGACTCCGGCGACGGGATGCAGCTCACCGGCAACCAGTTCACGCTCACCAGTGCCACCTTGGGCAACGACCTCGCGACCTTGCCCGACTACCCGGCGGAGATCCGTGCGCCCGCCGGAACTCGAGCCGGAGTGTCCGGATTCCAGCTGGCGATCAGCTCCAAGGACATTCACACACCCGGCGACCAGCCCGACGTGCTGGTGGCGATGAACGCCGCGGCGCTCCTGGTCAACATCAAGGATCTCAAGTCCGGTGGCCTGATCATCGCCAACATCGGCGGCTTCGGGAAACGGGACCTGCAGAAGGCGAAGTGCGACTCCAGCCCGCTCACCGACGGAACCCTGGACGGCTACCGGGTGATCGAAGTCGACATCAACGAGCGCGTCGCCCAGGCTCTGGTGGATACCGAGCTGTCGCAGACCGAGGTCCAGCGCTGCAAGAACTTCTACACGCTGGGCCTGATGTACTGGCTGTACAGCCGCCCGCTGGGTCAGACAGAGAACTGGCTGCGGCAGAAGTTCGGCAAGCGTCCCGAGCTCGCCGAGGCGAACATCACCGCGCTGCGGGCGGGGTACAACGCCGGCGACATCCACGAGCTCTTCCAGGGGCGCTACGAGATCGCCAAGTGTGACGAGCTGACCCCCGGCACCTATCGGAACATCATGGGCAACCCCGCCGTCGGGCTGGGGCTGATCGCCGGGGCCAAGCTGGCCGGACTCGATCTTTTCGTGGGTTCCTATCCGATCACTCCCGCGACGACCATCCTGGAGACGGTCGCCGCGCAAAAGCACCACGGGGTGAAGACCTGCCAGATGGAGGACGAGATCGCGGCGATCTGCGCGACGATCGGAGCCTCCTACGCGGGCATGCTCGGTGCGACCACCACCTCCGGCCCGGGGATGGCGCTCAAGACCGAGGCGATGGGGCTGGCGGTGATGGCCGAGCTGCCGATGGTGATCGTCAACGTCCAGCGCGGCGGGCCGTCGACCGGCCTGCCGACCAAGACCGAGCAGTCGGACCTGATGCAGACGATCTTCGGCCGCAACGGCGAGGCGCCGATCCCGGTGGTGGCCTGCGCGACCGTCTCGGACGCGTTCGAGTGCACCGTCGAGGCGTGCCGGATCGCGGTCGAGCACATGACGCCGGTGATCCTCCTGACCGACGGTTTCATCGCCAACGGCTCGGAACCGTGGCGCTTGCCGAAGATCGAGGACCTGCCCCACTTCGAGGTGAAGTTCCCGACTGACCCCGAGGGGTTCCTCCCGTACTCCCGCGACGAGAAGGGCGCGCGGCCGTGGGCGATTCCCGGGACCCCGGGGCTGGCCCACCGCATCGGCGGCCTGGAGAAGGAGCACCTGACCGGCAACGTCTGCTACGACCCCGACAACCACGAGTTCATGCTTCACGCGCGCCAGGACAAGGTCATGGCGGTTCGCGAGAGCATCCCGACGCCCGAGGTCGACGGCCCGTCCAAGGGGGACCTCCTGGTCGTCGGCTGGGGTTCGACCTACGGTTCGATCACCGACGCGGTCGATCGGGTCCGCAAGGCCGGGCACGAAGGGGTAGGTCAGCTGCACTTGCGTCACCTGTGGCCACTGCCCAAGGGGCTGGGCGAGATCCTCACCAGCTACAAAGCCGTGTTGATCCCCGAGATCAACCTCGGCCAGCTCGTTCGGCTTCTGCGCAGCGAGTACCCGGAGTCCAACCTCCTCTCGTTCAACCGCGTCCGGGGCTTGCCCCTGATGGCGGGAGACATCGCCGCGCAGATCATCAGCATCCTGGAGAAATAGTCATGGCCGAATCCACCACGATGACCAAGAAGGACTTCAAGTCCGACCAGGAAGTACGCTGGTGCCCCGGTTGCGGGGACTACGCGATCCTCAACGCGATCCAGACCGCTTCGGCGCAGATGGGGATCTCCCCCGACAACGTCGTTTTCGTCAGCGGGATCGGGTGTTCGAGTCGCTTGCCGTACTACATGAACACCTACGGCTTCCACACCATCCACGGCCGGGCGCCGGCGATCGCGACCGGCCTCAAGACCGCGAACCCCGATCTCTCCGTGTGGATCGCGACCGGAGACGGCGACGGATTGTCGATCGGCGGCAACCATCTGGCCCACATCCTGCGCCGCAACCTCGACGTCAACATCCTGCTGTTCAACAACGAGATCTACGGCCTGACCAAGGGACAGTACTCGCCGACCTCACCGGCGGGTACGCATACCAAGACCTCCCCGATGGGTTCGGTCGAGCGGGCCTTCAACCCGATCAGCTTCGCGCTGGGCTGCAACGCGACCTTCGTCGCCCGCTCGATCGATTCGTACGGCAAGCACCTGACCTCGACGATGGTGGCCGCCGCGCAGCACACCGGGACCTCCATCATCGAGATCTACCAGAACTGCCTGATCTTCAACGATGGCGCGTTCGACGACGTCGCCGCCAAGAAGGTGCGCGACGACAAGACCGTTGACCTGCGGCCGGGGCAGCCGATGTCCTACGGCAAGGAGGGTGACAAGGGTCTCAAAGTCGAGGGATTCCACGTCGTCACCTGTAGTGCCGAGGAGGCTTCGATCTGGGATCCGACGTTGTCCAGCGGTGCCTCCGCGTTCCAGATGTCGACGCTCGACCAGGACCCGGAGATGCCGAACCCGATCGGCATCTTCCGAGCAGTCCAGGAGCCGGTCTTCGAGGACGATGTCGAGGGCCAGATCCGCCGGGCGGTGAAGAAGAAGGGCGAAGGCACGCTGGAGGAGCTGATCTACTCCGGCGAGACCTGGCAAATCGACTGATCGGTCGTCGCTGCCCCTGAACCCAGAGGGCCCACAGCACCCAGAGAGCGCGGTTCCGGCGATGCCGGGGCCGCGCTTCCTTCTTGGAGCGAAGGTCGACCCGCGAGTATCATCTGGCCATGAAGACAGTCCCCTCGGATCGGATCTGGTTCAACGGGGAGTTGATCCCCTGGGACCAGGCACAAGTTCACATTCTCGCTCACGTCATCCACTACGGCAGTGGAGTATTCGAAGGCCTGCGAGCCTACAAGGGTGAGAACGGCACCGCTGTCGTCGGTCTGCCCGCGCACATGCAGCGCCTGCGCAACTCGGCGCGGATCGTCGGCATGGACCTGCCCTACGAGGTCGACACTCTGTGCCAGGCGGTGCTCGACACGATTCGCGCGAACAAGCAGGAGGCTTGCTACATCCGTCCCTTCGCCTTCCGCGGCTACGGCGAGCTCGGCGTGGATCCGCGCGGCTGCCCGATCGAGGTCGCGGTCGCGAGCTTCCCCTGGGGCGCGTACATGGGCGGCGAAGCGCTCAGCGAGGGCGTCGACGTCGGTGTCGCGAGCTGGCGTCGCATGGCGCCCGATACGCACCCGGCGATGGCCAAGACCACCGGAAACTACATCAACTCGCAGATGGTGGTCGTCGAGGCGAAGAGACACGGTTACAGCGAGGGCATCGTCCTCGACACCACCGGCTTCGTCAGCGAGGGCAGCGGCGAGAACATTTTTCTGGTGATGAAGGACCAGATCTTCACGCCGTCGCTCGGCAGCTGCATCCTGCCCGGAATCACTCGCGATTACGCGCTCCAGCTAGCCAGGGACTTCGGGATCGAGGTGACCCGCGGGCGAATTCCGAGGGAGATGCTCTACACGGCCGACGAGCTGTTCTTCACCGGCACCGCGGCCGAGGTGACGCCGATTCGTTCGGTCGACGGCATGAAGATCGGCAACGGTGGGCGCGGGCCGGTCACCGAGAAGATTCAGACCGCCTACTTCGACATCATCGAGGGTCGGACCGAGGATCGGCACGGCTGGATGACGCCGGTCTACGAGAGCTGACCTGGAGGTTTCGATGGCGATCAGTCGTGAAGAGGCCTGGAACAAGCTCTGCGAGTGGACCGAGACCGACGCGTTGCGCATGCACGCCCGCATGGTCGAGGTGGTGATGTGCGCGGCGGCCCACCGGTACGGCGAAGGTGCGGCCGACGAGGAGCGCTGGGGCATCACCGGCCTGCTCCACGACGCCGACTACGAGAAGTGGCCGGACGATCACCCGAATCGGGTCGTCGCCTGGTTGCGCGAGATCGGAGAGGAGGAGATCGCTCACGCCGTGTCGGCGCACTTCACCCAGTGGGGCGTCTCGCACGACACCGTGCTCGACAAGGCGCTGCTCGCCTGCGACGAGTTGGCGGGATTCGTCGGGGCGTGCTGTTTCGTGCGACCCGACGGAATTGCCTCGCTCGCGCCCAAGAGCGTGAAGAAGAAGCTGAAGCAGAAGGCCTTCGCGGCCAAGGTCGACCGCGCCGAGATCGCTGCGGGGGTCGAGAAGCTGGGCGCCGATCTCACCGAGCACATCCAGTTCGTCATCGATGCCCTGAAACCTCACGCGGCGGAGCTGGGGTTGGAAGGCGCTCCGGCAGCGAGCTGAGATCGCCGAGATCGGAGCGATGGGGGAGCTCGACGGACGAACCGCGGTGATCACCGGCGGCCGGACCGGCATCGGTCGGGCGGTCGCCGCCCTGCTGGCGCGCGGAGGTGCGCGGGTAGTGCTGATCTCACGCGATGCCGAGTTGCTCGAGGAGGCGACCGCCGAGCTGTGCACCGAGGGGCTCGACGCCGTCCCGCTGGTCGGCAACGTCGACGATCCCCACCTCCTTCCGCGTCTCGAGGCGCTCGCGCCGGAGGTCGACATCCTGGTCAACAACGCCGCGGTGTTCGCCACCTACGGCGATCTCGACGGGGTACCACTCGCCGAGATCGACGCCGTCCTCGCGGTCGACCTGCGCGCCTGCCTGGTCCTCGCCCGCCACGTCCTCCCGGGGATGAAGGAACGCGGCTTCGGCCGCATCATCCAGATCGGCTCGGTCGCCGGCACTGTCGGCGCCGCCGGGCAGGTGGCCTACGCTTCCGCCAAGGCCGCCCTCACGGGAATGACCCGCAGCCTGGCCGCCGAGTGCTCGCGCCGGGGTGTCACCTCCAACCTGATCGAGCCGGGGCTGATCGCCAGCGAGCGGGCCGTGGAGAAGATCGCCCCGGAGACCCGCACTCACCTGGTGAACGCGACCCCGATGGGGCGTCCGGGGACCGTGGAAGAGGTGGCGTACGCCGTGGCCTTCCTCGCCTCGGAGCGCGCGAGCTTCATCACCGGCGCCACGCTGCCGGTCTCCGGCGGCCTCGGCCTCGGCGTCTTCGCGAGCCGCCCCGATTCCTAGAACCGGATGTTGTAGGCCAGCTTGAGCCGCAGGTCGGTGCCCACGGGAACGAAGCCGTCGCCAAAGGTGTTCCACCCCTGGTTCAGCACCAGGAAGAGCTCGCGGCCCGGCTCGAAGATGATCCGCAAGCGGCTGTTCAATCCCAGGTCGTCGCTCACGTCGTCCCACTGCACGTAGTTCGCCCAGGTGGCCCGCGGGTTGATCGGGAAGTCGGCACGGACGCGAGCGACGTTCACCATGAAGTCGCCCTCGTCGAGATCCACGTCGTTCAGGTTGTAATCGATCCCGAAGAGCGCATTGGCGCTGGCGCGCCAGTCCACCTCGACCCCGTAGTCGTGGCGATTTCCGGTGTAGAACGTCCCGGTCGTGGCGTCGATCTCGACACTCACCGGCCGCTTGACCGATGTCTCGAAGTTGACCCCGTAGCGCATGAAGTCGTAGTCGCCGGTCGGGATGACGATCCCGTCGAAGATCTCGAAGTCCTCGAAGAGCACCTCGCGCATCGGCGTCGCAATGAAGCGCAGCTCGTCACCGCTCTCCCAGTCGATGCCGAGGGGAATCGTACTCACCCGGGCACTCTCGGTCCGGCCGGCCATGTCGGTGATGTACACGGGCGAAGCATAGAAGCGGAGCTGCCGGATGTCATTGTAGAGCCGTGGGTTGTAGCTCGCATTCCCGGCGTACTGCTTGATCCCCGTGCGCCGCACGAAGCCGAGGGCCGGCTCGAAGTTCTCCTCGACCACGGTGTAATTGGCCGAGATCTGGACCTCGTCGTTGGGGTAGGAGACCCCGCCGTAGTAGGCGAGATCGTTCCCGGACAGCCCCGCAGTCTCCGTCTTCAGCACGTAGGTATTGAACTGGAGGTTCCTGTCGTCGAGGAAGTCGTCGATGCGGAAGTTGAAGTCCCCGCCAGCCGTGTAGTCGTTCTCATCCCCGGTGGGGTTGCCGTGAGTGGCGATCACGCCGACGTCCGATTGCTCGAAGATGTTCTTGGAGAAGCGTCCGACGAACAGATTCCGCGACTCGAGGGTGTTCGTCTCGTCGGTGATCGAGTCGAGCAGCCCGTAGCTGTAGCCATCCGCGGTGGAGGTCAGCTTCGCGTTGAAGAGCAGCGGCACCTCGTTGCCGTCCTCGTCGAGCCCGATGCGGCGGCTGAAGAACGGGATGACGTCGCCTCCCCGGCCGCGGCGACCGCCGGGCCCGAAGCCGAAGACCCCCGAGTCCTCCAGGAAGAACTTCCGCTTCTCGGGGAAGAAGAGGGGGAAGCGGGTCAGGTTCACCCGGCGGGAGTCGACCTCCGTCTCGGCGAAGTCCGTGTTGACACTGAGGCTCAGCTTGGTGCTCGGAGAGATTCGGTAGAAGAAGTCGAGGCCCGCGTCGGCGTCCCACCTCTCGTCCCTCTCGTCGTCATTCTCGTAGGAGCCGACGACGAAGGGCACGAAGTCGAGGCCCAGGCCCTGCTCCATGCCGCGGAAGCCCTCCAGCGTCCCGGCATTGGCGACGGAGAAGAAGCGGAGCCGCGGCTCGGGGCACGCCCACCGGACCTCCTCGGTCCGCCGCCGGATGTGCCGGCGAACGTTGAATCCCCAGGTCTCTTTGTGCGGGTCGAAGTTGACCGAGGCGAACGGGATCCGGATCTCCGCGAACCAGCCCTCGTCGGTGACCCGGGAGCGCCCGTACCAGATGGTGTCCCACTGCTTGTTGAACACCGATCCGTTCCGGTTGATCAGGGCGTCCCCCTTCGACCCGGCGGCCCCGATCTGGAACCAGAAGCCGTTCCGCCGATCGTGGAAGGTGTCGAAGATCAGCTCGACCCGATCGTCGGGGTCGAGGTTGGCGTCGCGCCCCATCTGCGTCGCCCGGATCAGAGCGGGCTCCCGGTCGAAGCAGCGCAATCCCAGGTAGAGGTCGGTCTCGTCGTACGCGACGAGGACCTCGGTGTGTTCGGTGGGGGCTGCTCCCGCCAGCGGTTCGACCTGGAGCAGGTCCCCGATCGGCTGGCAGGCGTCCCAGAGCGCCTCCTCCAGCACGCCGTCGATCACCGGGCGGGGCATCTCATCGGGGATGCGGAGCACCGGATGCGAGGGGGCCGGGTCGCCCGGGGGGAGGGCGGCGAATACAAGGGGCAGCAGGAGCATCTGGGGTGGCGGACGCTGGGGGGGCGGCATTATGGCCGTCGGCGTGCAGCGGATCATGCCGTCCCGAGTAAATAGCGGGTCGCCGTGCCACCGTTGGACCCGTCATCCGGGCCTTCTCGCCATCCGGCTCCGCGCCGATCGCGTGAAGGATCGATGAGAACGCGAGGTCGTATCGAACAAGTGCTTCCTGGAGACGATCGGAATCACTAGTATTCGCGAAGCACGAGGTCGCCTACGGACTCTGGCCGGATCGGGCCGCTCGGATCGCCCGGGCCCGACCAACACGGGGGAAGGCCTCGCGCAGACACGGAGACAGTCGTGGTGCGTCGGATGGCGGCGTACCTCTTTCGGCCAGTTCCCTTCCGGCAGAATCCAGTGAGGCGGGCGACGAAAGGCGTAGCCCGAGAAGACACCCATGAGCGAGCGGACGCGAAACCCCCGTGGCGGGGGAGAGAGCGAGGTGATCGATTCGGCGGCGCTGAACCGACTGCTGCGGAGAATGCGGTCGGACTGCAAGGCGGAGACGATCGCGGAGGCGGCGCTGGCCGTCGGTGAGCTGGGCGAGGCGGCCGGCGAGAACCCGAAGGTCGTGCGCGCGCTGGTCAAGGCGCTCGCGAAGCCAGACGACGCGGTTCGGGAGAGGTCCATCGCCGCGCTGCGCAAGCTGAAGTGCCACGAGGTGGCGGTCCCGCTGCTGGTGAAGATGGTCTCCGACCCCGACGAGGCGACCGCCCGCACGGCGAGCTCCGCCCTGGGCGTGTTCGGCGCCCGGGCGCTGGCTCACATCGACGTGGCGGCGCTCCTCCGCGAGTGGGCGGAGCTCCGTGACGACCGCTCCCGCACCCTGGCCTCGGCGTTCTTCCGCTCGGTCCCGCTCCGGTCGCGGAATGCCCGGATCTGCCTCACCTTGATCGAGCTTCTGTGGTCGGGGGGCGAGGCGGACCGCCTCGAGGCGCTCGAGATCCTCGGCTCCCACTCGGCGGCCCTGATCGCGCACGAGCGCTCGCTCGAGATCATCCGCCAGGGAATGGGCTCCGAGAGCGCACCGGTGCGCAATGCGGCGATCGAGGCGCTGACTGCCGGCGTTCCCGGGCCCTCCGACGAGGTTCTGCAGGCTCTCTGCGAGCATCTGGACCAGGGTTTGAAGGGAGATGACGGCGAGACCCGCCGCCACTGCGCGGAGGTGCTCCACCGCCTCTCCGGAGGTGCGCTGGAGGTCCGCGAGGTGTCACTGCTGGTCGCCGACGCGCTCCTCAACTGGGATCCCGATGTCCGCCGGATCGCGGCCTCGTGCGTTCCGTCGGACCTCGAGCAGATGTGCGGAGAGCCCGAGGTGCTCGAGCGGCTCGGAGCGGTGCTGACCTACGGTACCGACGACGTCCAGGGCCTCGCCGAGGAGACGCTGCGGCGGTTGAACGGCTAGTCGCCGACGATCCACTCCCCGAGATCGATCGCTCCCGAGACCTCGACCTCGCGCGAGGCCAGGACCCTCGCGCCGCGGCGCAGCTCTACCCGGTGGGGGCCGTCGGCCACGCGCTCCAGCTCGAAGAAGCCGTCCGGGCGCGGCCGAACGCCGAAGAGGGAGTTGATCCGGGATGAGGCCAGGAGCTCGCCGGGACCGGACGCCTCGGGGGGGAGCACCGGGACCGCCACCACGCAGGTCCCCTCCAGGAGCGCGTGGTCGCACTCGAGGTGACCTTGCACCGAACCGGTGGGTAATCCGAAGTCGATCACCTGCGAGCCGAAACCGCCGACCTCCACGCTGCCCGCGATGGCCATCGAGGCGTCCTCGAGCTGGTCGTCGTCCGGTAGCAACACCACGAGATAGCGGCCAGGATCGACCACGCCAGCCTCGTAGCCCCGCACCCCCCGCGCCACGCTCTGCACCCAGCCGCCGCCCTCCCGGTGGCTGATGAACACGGGCAGGAGTCGCGGCCCCGCGCCGTTCGCGATCACCAGGCCGCTGACCCGCACGCCGTCCGCCTCGCCGATGGAGCACCGTTCCTCGCGGGCCTCGCCGGGCGAGAGCTGGAACCGGCGATGTTCCAGCGCCTGCTCATCGGGATCCATGATGTCCCGCAGCACCCACAGCTCGTAGCTGCCGGAGAGCAGCTCCCCGTGCTGCACGCACCCCTCATCATCGCCGTAGCCCTTCTCGCGGAGGAGGTCGATCTCGCCGCGTGAGCCGCGCAGGAGGTAGGGGACGCCGGGCACCGGAGCGCCGGCGGCGTCGACGAAGGTGACCGTGAGAGCGCCCCGCGGGGGCAGGCGGAGCTCCATCCCGTCCGCATCGTCGAAGCGGATCGTCACCGCGTCGTAGTCGGGGTGCTCGGCGGTGACCTCGTCGCTGCCTCCCTCCGCCGGATCGACGATGGTGAACCGGCCGCCGCCATCAGTGAGCACGCGGCGCGCGGAGCGGGTCGATCTCTCGTCGATCCGGACGCGGCGCTCCCCGACGAAGACGTCGGCCCCGGTGATCGGCAGGCCGCTCCCGGCGTCCAGGACCGTTCCCGTCACCAGCCGCGCCCCGCCCCGGCGCTCGGGGTAGGAGAGATCGAGCTCCCAGTGCAGGCGGTAGCGACCACCGGCGACGGGCTCGATCCTCTTGCTCAGGGCGCTCCAGTCGGTCTCGGCGGCGGGACCACGATCGTAGCCCGGGGCGCCGGCGGTGACCCGCAGCGGGAGGCCCCGCACGAAGCGCATCTCGTCGATCCGGAGAAAGCCGTCCCAGCCCGTGACCCCCGAGAGGTCGGCGCCTCCGAGAGAGGAGAAGGAGCTTCGCTTCGGATCTCCGGCGATGACGACGGTCTTGCCGGAGCGGGCCGGCTCACCCCAGAAGGCCGTGGCCTGGACCTGGAATCGGGGCACGGGGAGACCGGTGATCGCATCGACCACCTCGACCTCGAGGACCGCCGTGTCGAGCGGCCGCACGCGGAGCAGCGCCTCCTCGCCCGCCTCCCAGCGCGTCCACTCCAGCTCCGCGATGAACCCCTCGTGTCGCGGCTCCAGCAGCTCGGTGGGGCCGACCTCGCTGCGGGGAATGCGGAACCGACCCGCCTCGTCGCTGATCGCCCGGATCTCGGAGGGCGGCGCGTACCGGTTCCTCGGCCGGTGCCGGATCTCCGCACCCGCGACGGGCTCGTCCTCGAGCGTGAGCACCCTCCCGTGCAGGAAGCGATCCGAGACCACCTCGGGAGCGACGGCGACCCGCTCACCGATCGGGGCAGGCGAAACCGGCACGCTCCGGCTCTCACCCTCGAAGCGATCCAGCGCGCGAACGGGCGCGGTGAAGCGCTGCAGCTTCGGCTCCGAGGGCGAGCTCCCCCTCCAGATCCCGAGCCCGAGTACGGCGATGGCGAGAAGGGCGAGTCCGATCTTCAGCGGCTGAGTCATCAGTGCAATCCCTATCGATGAGGACAGCGCGCCCGAGGCCGCGGCGGCGGCGGGGCTCGGCTGTCGGAGCAAGGGAAGCAAGGCCATGGCCCAGGTGCGGCGGTCGCCGAACTCCTCGTCCATCGACTCACGCAGACGTTCGAGCCCCCGGGCCAGGCGCGTGCGCACCGTGTTCACGGGGAGGTCGAGACATCGGGCGATGCGTCGCGGCGGGAGGTCGTCGTAGTACCGCAGGAGCAGGACGTCGCGGTACTTGTCGGGCAACTCGTTGATCCGGTGGACGAGGAGCGAGTGCTGCTCGGAGCGCTCGACCAGCTCCTGGGTGGAGGGGATCGCCTCGCGTCGCGCGACCTCCTCCTCTCGCCGGCTGCGTCGCCTCTCGGAGCGGCTCCCGCTCCAGGCGATCCGTCGGGTCACTCCCGCGAGCCACGCCCGCGGCGAGTGGATCTCCTCGGGAGCGCGCCGGAGAACGGCGGTCCAGACCTCCTGCGCCACGTCGTCCGCCCGCCCCGGCTCGCCGACCAGGGCGCGAGCCAGGTCGCCCACCCACTGATGGTGGGAGAGGAGTTCTTCGAGCTGGGAGGGGTTCATGGGGATCGGGCTCACTTCCGCCGTGGAGTGGCCACCGACGGCAGAATCGACTCACGGCGATCATCGGGTTTCGCCAGGGGTGAACGCAACTCCCGATCAGGCAGTGAGTTATGATTCGGGCCGCCGGCCTCGCCACCGCCGGGCTCCCCCGCTGACCGGAGATCTCGATCATGCTCGCCCTCACCCTCGCCCTCCTCCCCATCCTCCCGTCCGCCGACGAGCTGACCCGCCGGGGAGAGCACTTCCAGCTGGTCTGCCACTTCCCCGACGAGAAGGCCGCCGACCGGGCGCTGGCCGCGGTGGAAGCCGTCTGGCCCCGGGCGGCGGAGCTCTACGGTCTGCGGTCGGATGACGAGCTCGGGCTCCTCACCGTCCACCTCTACCGCGACGCCGCGGCCTACGAACACGCGGAAGAGGGGCTGACCGGCGGGAAGTTCAAGCGCAACCTCGCGTTCGCGCACATCGAGACGATGTCGGCGCACGTCGCGTTGCAGCCGCCGCTCTCCGACGAGGCCCTCGATGCGCTGGGCGTTCCGGCACAGACGCTGAGGCTTCTCGCGCACGAGGCAGCGCACCTGGTCCGCTATACCTCCATGCCCAACTGCCGCTCGCACCCGGGATGGCTCGCGGACGGCGCCGCGTCGTGGATCGACGAGAAGGTCTCGATCGACTTGGGGCTCATCGATCGGCTCGAGGACGATCCGAACTTCTCCTCGAACCTCCTGCGCGTGCAGCAGCTGCTCGAGAAGGGAAAGCTCCCCGAGGCGGAGGAGATCCTTCTCGACCAGACCGACCAGCTCGAGTTCTTCGAGCGCTACGATGCCCGCTGGCTCTTCTTTCGCTTCATGCTGGAGGGCAAGAACGGCAAGAAGTTCAAGAAGGTACTGACCGAGGCGCGGAAGCTCGGAGGTGGTGCGGACTTCACGGCGAAGCTCTTCAAGAAGTGCCTCCGGAGCTTCAACAAGCAGAAGCTCGCGTCGATCGACAGGAGCCTGCGCAAGCAGGTCGGCGCCCTCGAGCCCGGCTGGGACGAGGTCTACCGCTCGCTGTGGTTCTCGGACGGAACCTGGCGGCAGGCCGCGTTCGGCTCCAAGAACGCCATCGCCTGGCGCCGCACGCCGGCGGGATCGAAGAAGTACTCGGTCGCGGGTGAGCTGACGATCCTCCCCGGCCGGGCTCGGCAAATGAACCTCCTGCTCGGGCGCAGCGACCAGGGCTTCCTCTCGGTCGCGTTCACCGCCGGGGACGGCATCACCTTGTTCGAGTACCTGAGCAAGACGAACGAGTGGCAGCGGCGGGGCTACGTCGAGTGCGCGGAAGTCGGGTCCGCCGAGCCCTTCCGATTCTCGGCCACCGTCGAGAAGAACACCGTCCGCATCCAGGTGAACGGCGTGGTGGTCGTTTCCGGCGAGATGCAGACGATCCCCCTCGACGGTCCCTGGGGACTGGGCGCACAGGCGAGCTCGGCGGGTATCTGGAAGCTGGAGCGGGCGCCGGGGCTCTGAGCCGGGCACCCGCCCGGGGCGCTCACGGCAGGAAGAACACCGCCATCCCGTTCGACGTGTTGAACTCCGAGCCGCAGGGGCTCGCGCCGGGATCGCGGTACCAGGCCTGCAGGTAGCTCGACATCCCGGCCATCCAGTCGGTCCCCGAGCTCAGCCCGGGACCCCACTGCGCCCGGCCGGTGCCGTCGGCGATCTGCACGCCCAGCCGCAGCACTCCGCCGCCCACGCAGCGCAAGCCGTCGCCGAAGGGCAGGCCGTGGCCGCCGTTCACCTGGTTGACCCCGGTGAACAGGAGGGCGGGGCGCCCGGGAAGGTGGCTCTCGAGGTCGAGCAGGAGGTCGTCGGCGGAGAGGCTGCTGGAGCCGCTCGCGCCGAGAAGCGCCCCTTGACCGCTCGAGTTGGCGCATCCGGCCGCGGCATCGTGGTTGTCGCAAGGGCAGGGCGTCACGCCGCCGTCGCCGAAGCAGAACGATGTGAACGGAGGCGGCAGACTGCCCGAGAGCACCATCGCCGCGCCGGTCAGCGGACCGGGGATGCCCACGATCACGTCGTGGAGTCCGTCGCCGTCGACGTCGCCAGCGCCGCTCACCGAGGTGCCCAGCGCGTCGTTGTAGGAAGCGCCTTCGATGGCGATCAGGAGCGAACCGTCGTGGCCGGAGTAGACCCGGGCGAACCCGGTGCCCTCGCCGGGAATGGTGTCCTCGTGCCGGGCCCCGACGACGACATCGTCGAAGCCGTCGCCGTCGACGTCCCCGGCGCCGCTCACCGACGTGCCGAAACCGTCCCAGATGCCGTTGCCGCTGAAGATGTGCAGGATCGAGGCGTCCACTCCGGAGAACACCGTCGCCGATCCCAGGACGCCGTCGGTCGCGTCGAGGTTGTTGCCGACGATGAAGTCGGGGGTGCCATCGCCGTTGACGTCGCCCGCGCCGCTCACGGAGATGCCGAACTCGTCCCAGCCGTGGTCCCCACTCGGCGCGAAGAGCAGCGCGCCGTCCGCGCCCGAATAGACCCGAGCGTTCCCCCAGTAGAGCCCGGTGACAGAATCGCGAATCGTCCCGACGACGACGTCGTCGTGGCCATCCTGGTCGATGTCCCCGACGCCGCCCACCGAGCGGCCGAGCTGATCGTCCTCCCAGAGCCCCTGGAAGGTGTGGATCACCGCGCCGTCCACGCCGGAGATCACCCGGGCGCTGCCGGAAGCATCCGCCGGGTCGTCGTCCCACGGGGCGCCGACGATGACGTCGTCGATGCCGTCGTCGTCGACGTCTCCCGCGTCACTGACGGCGTGGCCGAGCTGATCTCCCTGCGAATCCCCGTAGATGGTGAAGAGGACCGACCCGTCCTGTCCGGAGAAGATGCGCGCCATGCCGCTGAGAGGGATGGAGCCGTAACCGTGGTACGGCGCCCCGACCACGACGTCGTCGAAGCCGTCGCCGTTGATGTCGCCCGCCCCGCTCACCGAGTGCCCGAATCGGCTCTCGGGGAGTGTCCCGTAGAACGTGTAGAGCAAGGAGCCGTCCGCCCCGGAGAAGACGTGGGCCGCACCGGCCGGATAGGAGTAGGAATCGTCGGGGTTGTCGCGGTTCGGATGTCCGACGATCAGGTCGGGAGTCCCGTCCCCGTTCACGTCCCCGGCGTCGCTGACCGAGGTTCCGAAGCTGGGGCGCTGGGCTTCCGGCTCCAGGAGATGAACGATCCGATACTGACCGAGAGCGGGCAGGGCGAGGGCGGCGAGCGTGAGGGAGATCACCTTGGTCGAGCTTCTCATGATCTCTCGTAGGTCGAGGAAACCAGCGGTCGCGGCAGGGAATCGGAATCCGGCCGCTTCGAGCGGACGGGCCCGCATCGACCAGTGTAGAGCCGCTCCAGGGGGTCGCCAGGGAGGAGGCTGGCGGAACGTAGGGGAAGGCCTCTCTCGGATAAGTATCCGATAAGAGGATTACCAGCTCTCGTTTTGCGCCCTTCGACGGTTCAGCGCAGGTCTTGCACGACGGTGGGCCGTCCCTCGAGCGCTCGCTCTTCGTCACCGACGCGCAGGTAGACCCCCTCGACGCCCTCGGGCTCGTCCTCCCGGGCCAGGAATTCGTCGAGTTCGTCGGACTCGACCAGGTAGCGGCGCTCGCCCCACTCGACCACGGCGTAGCGCGAGTCCTCCCGTCTCCACGAAGGCCCCAGATTGAGCAATCCCTCCTCGATCGACAGGCTCGCTTGCACCGCTCGGTATCTCCACGACCGCTCGTAGAGTGGCTCCGATTCCGAGTAGTCGTGGCGCCTCCAGAGCTGATACGGGTCGCGGTCGGGTGTCAGCAGCCAGCGCTTCTCCCAGCTCCCCTCGTTGGTGACGTACTCGCCGCCCCAGGGGTGCTCGTCCAGACCGGTGATCTCCGCGCGGATCCGTGCGACCGTCTCGGCATCCTCCGCGAGCATGGCCACGGTATTCTCGCGGTCGCGAACCGCCGCATTCTTCCAGCCGTTCAGGTAGACCTGGGTGCAGACGAGGAAGCCGAGCGCGAAGAGGAAAGCCACCGCCCGCTTCCAGCTTCGCAACTTCCCTCTCCGGCGCGTCGCAATGAAGGTCACGAGGGCGAAGATGATCAGCAGCAAGTTGACCCCGGTGGCGATCGCGTACTGCGAGAGGCCGAAGACCTTCGTCTCCAGCCAGATGAGCGACAGCTCTCCGCCGAACTTCAGCGTGCAGAAGAGGTAGATCCCCAGGATGGCGAGCAGGAAGACGTAGGTCAGGGCGATGATCCACCCCGGCGGGAAGATCTCGAGGCCGGGCACGGCCTCGTCCTGGCGACCGGGGAGCGGGAGTCGGATGCCGGGGATCTTGCGAGTGATCCGCATGGGAGCCTCCTGATCTACTCGGAGTCGGTTTCTGCGCGATGCCCGCAGAAGGCAGGCTGATCTACTCGGAGTCGGTTTCTGCGCGCTGCGCGCAGAAAGCAGGCTGGGAGGGCATTGAAGCTCTCGAGAATCGTGATCGTTACAGTCGGTTGACCCGTCAGCCCACGCCAGGGCCTTGATGCCATCGAGAATCGTGATGCGAACGGTCAGTCGACCGGTGGGTTGCGGGCGTCGGCCCGCGGTACGGGGAAGAGCTTCTCGAAGGCCTCATCCTATCGCCAGCCCACAGATCCATTCACCCCGCTTCGCGCGGATTCCGTCCAGGTACCGATCAGGGCGTGAAGGTGATGCTCGAGCCGTCGGTGAGATCGAAGAGCACGCCGTCGCGGAACCACCCCTGGAAGTTCCAGGTCGAGCCGGCGAGGATCAGACCGTTCGGCAGCGGCGGGTCGGTCAGGTCGAGCGGGTAGAACATCACCCCGTCGCTCCCCGCGTTGACCGGCGGGCCGAGGCGGAAGATCCCGGTGCTGCCGCCGACGCAGCGGAAGCCCTGGCCGAAGGGGATCTGGATCTGCTTGTCGCCGTAGAAGAAGATCCCGAACTGGTTCGGAGGCACCGCTGTCGCCCGGAGCAGCACGTCGTTCGCCGCCACGCTGGTCTGGCCGGCGACGGAGATCGTCGCGGCGTTGACCCCGGACTGGCAGTAGCTGGTGCCGATCTGCCTCCAGCACTCGAGTCCCTCGACGTGGACGGCATCGATTGCCGCCTCGACGGTCGACGGAGGATCGTCGTCGTAGGCGGTGAAGCGCAGCTGCGTGCGAGCGGTGGGGATCACACCCGCACTGACGAAGTCGTCGTGGGTGAAGAACTGCGCCTGCCAGCTCGTCTCGGCGTAGTCATCGTGCACCGCCATGGTCTGCCAGGTTCCGCCCTTGATCCGCGCCTCCACCAGGAGGCGATCGGTGCCGGTGTAGTTGTGCTGGTAGAGGTAGTAGTCGTAGCGGACCCCCAGGATCGGGTTGGCGAGATCCAGATCCGGCGAGATGAGCCGCACCGCGCCGGCATCGACATCGGAATTGCCCAGCTCGTTCTGGGTGAGAAAGCACTGGCCGCTGCCATCGGAATCGGAGGGCGGGTCGTACGGGTTGTTGGGATCGTTGACCGGAACGCCCCTCTCCCAGTGCCCGGCGATGGCGCCGAGGACTTCGGTGGTCCAGCCCTGATCGGTCTCGAAGTCGTCCATGAACTGGACGAACTCGACGCCCACGATCGTGGAGAGATACCCCGCCGGCGCATCGCCCGGAAAGGTGATCACTCCACAGACGTCATCGGTGTAGCCGAAGTAGTACTCAGGGACATCGCCACAGCTGGGAGCCGGCATGTCACCCTGGTAGTGGTCCGAGCCGATGGGGCTCATCGCCACGGTCTGGAACGAACCGCCGTCGAAGCGGTAGTGGATGAGGACCTGGCTGCCAGCGGCGGGTGTGCCGTGTAACTCGAGCTCGAAGGTCACCGGTTGATCCGGCGGCACGAGCCAGGGCAAGGTCCCGATCGGGAGGATCCCCGAGCAGATTCCTTGCGGATTGGCCAGTACGTCCAGTAGCTCGCTGTTGCCGCCACTGGTGCCCTTGTTCCATCCGTTGTAGTGACAGCTCTCGTGGGTGTGGATTCCGACCGCGTAGCCGTATGGCGGCCAGATCGTGGGGGAGCCCGCGTTGCCCGCCATCGTGTCGGTCTTGTAGGAGATGGTGTTCGGGCTGGTGTTGGACATGGGTCCGACGTGGCTCTGCTGGACCTGATTCCACTCGGGTGGGGAAGTGTCCGCGCCATAGCCGATGACCTGGATGTCATTGGTGAACGCCGGCGGAGGAGGATGGAGCGTGAACCACGATCCCTGCGCTTCCGCGGGGGTCAGGCCCGTGTTGGGGTTCGGGAAGACGCCGAAGTAGGCCCAGTCGTGGCCGGCACTGAAATCGTATCGGTCCTGCATCGAGTCGACGTCGATCGAGTACTGGTCGTCCGGCGACGGGTGGTTGATGTTGCCGCTGGAGTCGGAGAGCGGAACGTTGAACTCGACGACGCTGGCGTTCTCGGTGCACTGGCCGGAGGACAGCATGCAGTGCTTGCAGTCGTCGAAGATGTAACCGCTGCATCCGACCGGCAGGATCCTCGCCACACGGACGTCACTCGAGAGCTGTCGGTCGTCGGTCGCGCCGCAGATCGATTTGTCGGAGGCGGGGATGGGATCGATGCCGGCGTCGACCGCGCGCATGGCGATGCGGTTCCAGCCCGTGCCCGGCTGGGCGATCACCTCGACCAGCACCGTGTCGCCGTTGAAGTAGGCGCTGGAGTTCTGCCACTGCTCGAGGTGGCGCGCGTTCATCTCCATGATCGCACCGTCCTCGAGGGCGGTCATCCGCAGGATCGACCCTTCCGCCGTGAGGGGATCACCTGACAGGGTCACCTCCTCGAAGTAGAGGCGCAGCCACCCCGCCTTGTCGACGATTACGGGAAAGGAGATGAGCACTGCGGGGGCACCGCTCGTGTTCTCGTGCCACCCCGAGTCCTCGAGATAGGTGAGCCGGTTGAAGGGGGGTGGATTGACCTCGGCGGGCGAGCTCCCCGAGAGGAACACGACGGCACCGGCGAGAAGGGCGGGAAGAACCAGGTTGCTTCGCAGGGTGGGCATGAGGATGTTCCTGTGCTCGGAGAGGGGAGCCCGGATCGGAGGTCAGGGACAGAAGATCACTTCCAGCGCGTCGGAGACGTTGAAGCCCGAGGGACCACCGGAAGGGTCGCGGTACCAGCACTGGAAGTTCCAGATCGAGTCGACGAGGATCTGACCGGAGGGCTGCGGAGGATTGGTGACGTCGAGGGCGTAGCTGCCGAGGCCGGAGCCGTCCAGCTGGACCACGTTCAGGCGGAAGATCCCACCGCCCACGCAACGAAGGCCCTCCCCGAACGGCACCGAGATCTGGTTCGGCCCGTAGTAGAAGAGCGCGAACTGACTCGGCGGGCCGCCCTGGACGGTCAGCGCGAGGTCATTCGCCGCGAGGCTGGTCGTCCCCGTGTACCCGATCTCCGCGCCCGGGCCGACGGAGTTCGGTGAGGTGTCGCAGTAGGTCGTCGGCGGCGGGCAGCCCGGGTTGAGGACCACCAGCGAGAAGTCGTCGATGTTCCAGCCGCCGAACACGACGCCGCCATCGCTGATCAGGCGGAACTCGATCTGCACCGCGGGGTTGCCCGCCGCCAGACTCGAGATGTCGATGATGTCTTCGTCTGCGCTGTCCGAGACCGTCGCGGCGTACTCCGAGCCGTAGAGACCGAGCTCCTCACCGGAGAAGGCGATGAAGCGAAGCGTGTACTTGAAAGGGCCGTTCGCGGCGAGGATACGGGCGATCTCCCAGACCCCGGCCGTCCCGGAGGCGTTGTCATCGGCGCCGGGAGCGGTGGCCATGGAGCCGGCATTGTTGATCGAGTCGTAGTGCGCGCCGATGACGACGATCTTCGACGGGTCGACCGCGCCGGGGATCTCCCCGACGACGTTCTTCGAGTAGGAGGCGCCGAAGTTCTGCAGGTACGTGCCGACGCCGTAGCTCTGCATCTGGGCCTCCAGCTGGTTCTGGGCGGTCACCGCACCCGAGTGGGTCGCGCGGCGGCTGTAGATCGAGGAGAGGCTCTGAACGGTGGACGAGATGTTGTTCTGGTCCACCTGGTCGACCAGCGCCTGGATGGCGGGATTGGCGGACCTCATCGAGCTCGAACCGGGACTCCCCGCGTTCGTGGGTGCGAAGGGCCGGGGCCTCTTTTGAGCCTGCTGACGGATCGGCATCAAGGTGTGATGCATGAAGCTGCCCGGCTCTATTGTCTGCAGGATCCCGCTGTCCTCCGGGCGGATGGCGACCAGCGCCTGTGGCGGGAGGCGGAAGAGGACCTCTCCTCCGGCGTGCTCGACTCGCTCGAGCGTGCTCTCGCTCCGGAACTCGATCACGTAGAGGTCGGCACCCTCCGCCCAGTCCTTCAGGCGGTGCAGATCGGCGGGAAGCCCGTCGATCCAGCGGATAGTCTCCGGCGAGGCCGCGCCGACCAGGAACCTCCCCGCGTCGTCAGACGTCCAGGCCCCTGAGGAGTCGGTCGCGCAGCGCCAGGTCCTCGTGGTAGACGACCACCACCGGATGAGCGGCGATGCTCGAGACCTCGCCTGGAGGAATGGGCGAGACGGGCGGGGTCACCGAGGGGAAGAGCGAGGCGGCTGTCTGGATCAGAGGGAGCAGAATCATCGTGAGCGCCATTTCAGGGATAGCTGCGGGGGCCCGCAGGTCGAGGCTGACCCGTCTTCCGCCGGCACAAGGGGCGATTCGGCCGGAAACGGCCATCGCGTGGTCGGATGAGTACGGAACCGGGCAGGTCCTCTCCATATGTCGCCGGAGACGTTCCTGGTTCCACGATCTCGGAATTCAATCGCCCGCGCTCACACCCATCGTCCGTGGGTGTTCGGAGGTACGTGGTCAGGAGCAATCGACCGTGAACCTGGCGGACACGCACCAGGCGCCGCGACTACCAGAATCGCGGGGGGTTGTCCCCGAAACCGTACCGCGCCGCTCAGGGCGTCCAGGTCACCGCGAGCCCATTGGACGCGTTGAACTCGTGGCCACACGGCGATCCCGCGGGGTTGCGGTACCAGCACTGGTAGAACTTCACGCTGCCGGCGGTCACGTTGCCCGCCTTGTCGGCGATGCCGATGGTCGTGCTCGATGCACCACTGGCGTCGGCTTGCCGGACCTGGAGTCGCACCAGGAATCCGCCGGCGCACTGCAGGCCGTCGCCCCAGGGCAGGCCGGGCGAGGCGTCGTTGTTGCCCTGGAAGTAGAGGCCGCTGTTGAGCGGCTCCTGGTGGACGCAGGTCAGCACCAGCGTATCGCTGGTGACGCTCGCCACCCCGGCGCCGGTGAGCCGCGCTCCCGAGGCGAAGACGCCGTTGGCGCAACCGGACTCGGGGAGGCTCCGGTCGTTGTCGTTGTTGCAGGGACAGGGCGTGCCGGAGTCGGGTTCGCCGAAGCAGTAGGCCTCGCCGGGCGGGCCGGATTGGCGATAGATATAGGCCGATCCCCGGTCGCTGGCACCTCCGTCGCCAGGTGCGCCGATCAGGGCCATCTTTCCCTCCAGATCGACCGCTCGCCCGTAGAAGTCACTGTGAGCGGCATCACCCGCCAGGATCCTCGTCTGGTGCGTCCAGGTGGAACCCGTTCGACGGAACTCGTGAACCACGCCCGCGTAGGGTGCGCCGTTGTTCGCCGTTGGTTCGCTGATCAGTGCGGTGTCACCGTCGAGGGAGACCGAGTATCCGAACCCGCTGTAGAACTCCGGAGCATCCGAGAGGAGCTTGGCCTGCTCCGTCCAGACCGACCCCGAGCCCACGAAGACGTACACGGCGCCGGAGTGGCAATCGGGAATGTGCGGGCAAGCATCATCCGCGCCATAGACCCCGATCAACATCGTGTCGCCATCGAGGGAGACGGAGTGACCGAACCTGTCCGTATTGCCACCGTCACTGGCCACCAGCTTGGCCATCTCGGTCCAGATCATCCCTGATCGCTCGAACACGTAGGCAGTTCCCGGTGTGGGATACCACAGAGCACCGATCACGGCTGTATCTCCGGAGATCGAAACGGAGGTGCCGAACTCGGCGCCGGGTTGCAGGAGGGCGGGCTTCAGCTTGGCCTCCTGGCGCCACAAGGACCCGGTCCACACGAACACGTAGGCGGCACCTGTGTCGTCCCCGTCGGTGTCTTCCTTGTGCGCTCCGATCACCAGCGTATCGCCGGAGAGGCTGACCGAGTGGCCGAAGAGGTCTTTCAGCATTCCGTCGCTCGCGGTCAGCTCGGCCTGATGCGTCCAGGTCGATCCGACTCGCACGTAGACGTGCGCCGACCCGGTACTCGGGGCTGCATACTCGTACCCGGGCGCACCGACGACGGCTACGTCCCCGGAGAGGCAGACCGAGAAGCCGAACTGGTCCCGGGTGGTGGACACCCCTCCGCCGAGCTTGGCCTGGAACTCCCAGCCGGAAGCCGACCGGACGTAGACGTACGCCGAGCCCGAGTCCTGCCCGTTGTCGTCGTCGTAGGGCGCGCCGATCAGAGCGCGATCACCCTGGAGCGCGACCGATTGGCCGAAGCGGTCCTTGTAGCCCCCGTAGGTTGCGTAGAGCTTGGCCTCCTCGTTCCATGCACCCCCAGCCTTGGTGAAGACGTAGGCGCCGCCCGACTCGAAGTGGTTTCCAGCTGCCCACGGTGAACCGATCAGCGCCGTCGTCGCGGAGAGGGCGACCGACTCGCCGAATTGACCGAGTGCCTTCGGATCGCTCGGCTCGAGCTTCTGCAGCAGGGTCCAGCTCGCCCCCGAACCGATGAACACGTAGGCGGAGCCCTGGCGATCCCCCGCCGCCCCGTCGTCCCAGGGGGCTCCGATCAGCGCGACGTTCCCGCCGAGCGCCACCGAACGCCCGAAGTAGTCGTAGGCTTCGCCGTCGGGGGGAGTGATCTTGGCCACCTCGGTCCAGATCCCCGCGGAGCGGGTGAAGACGTACGCCGCGCCCGTTCGGATGCCCAGGTCGTCGTCGTCCTGGACCGCGCCGACCAGCGCCGTGTCTCCCTGAAGGGCCACGGACCAGCCGAACCAGGCGCCAGGTGCGGGGTCGCTCGGTGCGAGCCGCGCCTGCTGGCTCCAGCCGGAACCGGAGTCCACGTACACGTAGGCGGCGCCGAACGCCGAGCCGCCCCACTCCTCGCCATACTGCCCGATCAGGGCCGTGTCTCCATCGAGCGCGACCGAGTACCCGAAGAGGTCCGAGCTCGGACTGTCGTATCCGGTGAACTCCGCCTCCAGGTACCAGAGCCACGGATCGTCGGGATTCGGTCCGGCGAGGAGGACAGAGGAGAGGGGGAGCGAGCAGAGGACGGTCGCGATCGAGAGACGAGGCCGCATCGTTCCATCCTGGAAGGAGGTGGCGAGGTGGAAGAGAACGTCGCGTGGCGCCGCCGGGTTCGACAGGCCTCTCCAAGCCTAACAGGACACCGGGAATCCGCGACCAAATCCCCTCCCGGGGCCCGGGGCACCGAGATACGGAAAACCGGGCGGAAGTCGCCCTGACTCCGTACCAAAAAAACCGAATTCGAGAACTGCGGGGTCGGCGGGAGACATGTCGGAGAGGCCGATTCCTGTAACTCGGCCCCTCCACACCATTCCCTATCTTCATTCTGGAGCACCCCGTGATCGATCGACTCCCCCGGCTTGCCCAGGCCTGCGTCCCCCTGCTCCTCTCGTCCGCGGCCGCCGGCCAGTCGATCGAGCCACTCGTCGTCGATGGGGACCCCATACCCGGAGTCGGAAACGTCGACGGTGTGGGTTGGTTCGCCGTCAACGACAATGGTGAGTGGCTGGCGTGGGTCACGACCGACCATGCGAACCCCGATGCCGATCGTGTCCTGCTCAAGAGTGGCAGCCTTTACTTCCAGGAGGGGCAGAACCTCGCTGAGCCTCCGGGGACGCAGCTCGACTGGTGCGCGGACGGCACACTCACCGAGAGCGACGATGCGACCTTCCGCTTGACTCTCGAGGACAGCACCGGGTGGACAAGCGGCGTGTACTGGAACACCAGCCTGCTGTTCCAGGACTCCGATCCGACCTTTGCGCCCGAGTTCAATTCCAGTACCTCGTACGACACGATTCTCGGGGTGCACGGCAATGCGTTCGACAAGATCCTCGTCCACGCCCGGATGTACGATTCGTGGGCCGTGGAGTGGACAAAGACCCTCATGCTGGTCGACACCGATGGGGCCGGGAGTATCCTCTCCGAGGGGGTGGTCAAGAAGGAGAGGGACCTGGCTGGGTCGGGCAGCACTCCGATCTACGGATTCGATATCGGCTCGTGGGGCTCGGAGTTGGTCGACATCAACGACGTCGGGCAGGTGATGTACTACGCCGAGCTGGAACCCAATGCAGGGCTCCTGACATAGGTGCGTGGAGTGGCGGCATTGGCCGA
>CAZCAC010000120.1:0-27047 GCA_964496575.1 uncultured Planctomycetaceae bacterium
ATGACCTGGATTAGCGTGACGAGCTCGTCCTGGCAGAATCCGGCTGCCTACAGGGAGCTTGCCGTACGTCATGGAGAGGCGCGTGGCGTGCCCCAGACCGCGCGCCAGACTCTCCAGGTCGGTGGCCTCGGTATGCACCGTGAAGGGCAGCGCGTGCCACACGAGGAGATCGTCCCGAATCGCTGCCTCCAACCGCGCCAGGTGGGCTGGTTCCTGGCCCGACCATGTCAGCTTGCCAAAGACCCAGGCCGGAAGGGTCCAGCGGAAGCGCTCCTTCTCCGACAGCGCTCGCGTCTCGTCGCATATTGCGAGCGCCTGATCGATCATGTCGGTCCGGTACCGGTCGACGATCGTCTGAGGCCGCCCGTGATACCCCACATCCAGGTGCGTCTTCGAGACGATGATCACGTTCTCGATCCGGGGATACGGAACTTCCTGGGCCGCCAGATTCGTCGCAATCATCAGACAGCCGGCCAGAACCGAGCAGTGAAGCCTCCGCAATCCTCTCATCAATGCCGTACTCCTCTCTACGGATACCACGTGACCGCGTACCCGTTCGAAGCGTTGAACTCGTTGACCCCCGGTCCGCACGGCGGAGCGACGACGGTGCGGTACCAGAGCTGGTAGTACCACGTGTCGCCCGCGCTCACCCCTCCCGCGGCACCGATCGGGATCGTCGTCGCCGAGGAGCCCGCGCCGTCGGCGAAACACACCTGGAGGCGCTTGATCGTGCCGCCAGCGCAGCGTAGCCCGTCTCCCCACACGATCCCCGGAAACAGGTCGGTGGTGCCCTGGAAGTAGAGCCCGGAGTTGTTCGGCTCCTGATACGCCGTTCGCAGCACGAGGCTGTCACCGGTCAAGCTGGGAACTCCCGTCGCCGCCAGAAGAGCGCCCGACGCGAACACCCCATTGCAGGGCTCCTGACATAGGTGCGTGGAGTGGCGGCATTGGCCGAATGCCGTTCATTCACGATGAGGGGGTGCGTCATAAGGTATGCAACGCTTTGACGGGGGCCGCGATCGACACCGACCAGGGAGCGAGCCCGACACGCCGTTTCCCTGCTGAGCCATGAGCGGATGGTTGCATGAATCGGGGCGCATGTGTCAGGAGCCCTGCATTGGCACACCCCGCCCCCCGGAAGCTCCCGTCGTTGTCGTTGTTGCAGGGGCAGGGGGTGCCACTGCCGGGATCACCGAAGCAGAAGCCGACGCCGGGACGCTCCAGGTAGTCGAACACCTGGGCCGATCCCTTCCCGATGGCGCCCCCCGGGAGCCAGTTGGAGCAGGCACCGATCAGGGCCCGATCCTCCGAGAGCGCGACCGAACAACCGAACTCGCCATCGGTCGTCGTGTGTTCGATCGAGTGGAGCTTGGCCTGTTCGGTCCAGACCGTGCCCTCGCGCTCGTAGACGAACGCTGCTCCGGCGGCGAGCCCACTGTCGCTGTCGTACATCGCTCCGACCAGCGCCCGGTCCCCACGTACCGCCACTGCACTGCCGAACTCGATGTCGTCGGGGGCGGCGTCTTGCTCCAGCCAGGCCTCCTGGGACCAGGCGGCCCCCGCCCGGACGAACACGTACGCCGCGCCGTAGGCCTGGTTGGACGGCTTGCTGCCGATCAGCGCCGTGTCCCCCGACAAGGCGACGGAGGCACCAAAGCTCGCACGCTCGGTCGGGTTCGAGGGGAGTAGCCTGGCCTGCTGGGTCCAGTTCGCGCCACCGCCCGTGAACACGTAGGCCGCCCCGGCGAAGACTCCGCCCGCGGTGTGCTCGGCGGGTGCACCGATCACCGCGGTGCCCTCGTCGAACACCAATGACCGCCCGAAGGACGCGACGTACTTGGGCGGGTTCGACTGGATCTTGCACTGGAACTCCCACGTCGTCCCCACGCGCTGGAACACGTACACAGCCCCCAAGCTGTTGCCATACCCGGGACTTCCGACCAGTACGGTGTCACCCTGCACGGCGACCGCACTTCCGAACCAGTGGCGGTACGTGGGGCTTGGAGAGAGGAGCTTGGCCTGCTGTGTCCAGGTCGCTCCCGAGCGAACGAACACGTAGGCGGAGCCGGAACTGACGGCCACGTCGTCGTCGCGCGGAGCACCGACCACCGCTGTGTCCCCGTCGATCGACACGGCGTGACCGAACTCGTCATCGGAGGCAGCATCCGCGGCGGCCAGGATGGCCTGTTCCACCCATCCCGGACCCGACTCCACGAACACGTAGGCGAGCCCTTGGCGTGGAAGTGTCAGGCCATCCTCGGGGGCACCGACCAGAAGAGTACTCGTGGACATCGCCACGGAATCACCGAACAGATCGCCGATCGAAACGGTTGCGGGCGAGAGCTTGGTCACTCCGACCCAGTGGCCTCCGCCTCGGTTCGAGGAGTTCAGCGTGCGAGCAGTCGGCGAGAGAAGAAGGAAGCAAACCGTCAGGGCGAGCGCCTTCATCGATGTGTCCGGGTTGGGTTTAGAAGAGCCTGACTTGGAGCTTCTCGCAGGATAGCAGCCTCACAACCTTCCCGGGAGTAGGCAATCTCGATTCTCGATCCGAGGGTAGTGGAAAGACCCGTCGCTCCAAGTTGTCCAAGCCACGCACCAAGAGGATGGGAACTCCAAACCGCGTCTGCAAGTCGAGGTGCGCGAGGATGCGTTGGATCACCTCGCGCTCCATGATGGACGAGATCCACCTCCGCCTCGATCGAGTACGGCGTACTCCTGACGCCGTACTCCTGCACATCCAGCGACAACCGCTTCGAAGAAGCCGCTGTCGCCGCTGGGGACTGGCGTGGGGGATCGGGGGTAGGCTTGGTTCTATTCGTGAACGACTCGGCCCCCCGCCGGGCTAGTCGACGGTCGCCGCCAGGCTCGGCGTCTCGAGGAGCGCAGGAACACCCGACGACCGAGCTCAGCGCGCCAGTGGCGCGAGAAGGGTGCGCAGCTCCGATCTCCAGCGATCCGGCTCCCGCGCGAGCAGGGACTCGTGGCCGGCGCCTTCGAAGTACACGAGCCTCTTCGGTCCGGAGAGCCCCACGTGGATCGCCTCGCTCTCCTCCCGGTACACGAAGGGGTCGTCTCCCGCGGCGAGAATCAGGGTGGGGCAGCGTACGCGATGGGCATCGAGGACCGGCTCGCAGGCGAAGGCATCGACGTCGAGCAGCACCCACAGCTTCTCGGTCAGCCCGAGCTCGGCCGGCGCCTTCGTCTTCGTTCCCCCCGGCACGAAGTGCGTCATCGCGCGCGCGTGCAGGAAGGCGGCCAGGTTGAGGCCCGCGAAGGCGAGGAGGAGCAGCAGGAGAAGAAGCCTGATCAGCCGTTTTGCACGCGCTGGCATGTGGGGAGGATGGGCGCGGTTCGGTGCCTTGTCAATCGAGTCCCCCGAACGGCGGCGAGGCAAGTCAGAACTTCACGTCGACCGCCTTGCACAACCACGCCATGTAGGGCGCCGCCGCCCTGAAGCGGCGCGCGACCCCGGTGACCGCGTTCGAAACGAACAGGTCATCGACCTCGAGCCGGCACATCGCCATGTGATCCTTGCGCCGCAACTCCTCGATCAGAGGATGTTCGGGATCGTATCCCTTGGGCGCGCGCACGAGGGAGTCTCCGACGAGCTCGAACTGGCGGCGGAACACCTTGCCCTCGGCTGGACGAGCACGCGGGCGGTCACTACCGTGCTGAAGTGCCCGCCGAAACGGGTCCTGGAGGCCTGCAGGGGGTTTTCGGGAGGGAAAGCCAGGGACGTTGCGTCACCGGCGGCGGCGGAAGCACCGTTCTCGGGAGGGATAGGGGTGCGAGGGCCCCACGAGGGATCTGTAGTACACCCTCACAGCGCGCCTATACATAGGGGGGCGTGATGACCAGACTCCACTCGATTCAATGCCCCGAGGCTCGAATCCACCCGCGGGACCCCCAGCCACCTGAGAAGTCCATGATGAAGCTCGCCCGTCTCACTCTCCTGGTCGTCCTCGTGACGCCCCTTCTCAACGAGTCCCTGGCCCTGGCGCCCGAGTGTGGAACAGGGTCCGGTCCGGTCCCCCCCCCGCCGCCCTGGGGCGGGCCGGGAGACACGTTGTCACCTGGGGGTCCGGGAGGCGGCGATCGGCGGCCATCCGCCCCGGGGAGCGGCGGGCCCAGTACGCCGGCGCCGGCGGGTCCCAGCGCTCCCAGTGCACCCGGGGGAGGACCGAGCACGCCGGGGAGGGGGAACCTCATCGACCTCTCCGACTGGTCCTGGTGGTGGAACTTCAATCGTGACCCCTACCTCCAGCTGAAGCAGAGCGTGCTGAGCCAAGGCGTCCAGACGAGCGGGGACGAGTTCTTCCTCGGTCGCGGCCAGCATACCAGCCTGACCTCGCGCCTGCCCGATCCCGAGACGCTCGAGCAGGTGGTGGGGCCCGCGCTCCTGGAAGCAATCGAAACCGGCACTTCGCGCATGCAGGGCGACGCGATGATCGCGATCGCCAAGCTCCACCCCGTCTTCCGCCCCGAGGGCAAGAGCCTGGTGAAGCTGATCCGCCAGCACCTCTGGGACCCCAATCAGAAGACGGCGGAGTCCGCCGTGGTCGCCCTCGGGTTGATGGGGGACCCCGCCAACATCCGACTCCTGGCCGACCTCGCGTCCGACAACGAGGTGGGCCGCAAGGCGATGAATCGCGCGCAAGTCCCGGGTCGTACTCGCCCCCTGGCCGCCCTGGCTCTCGGGATCCTGGGCTCGCGAGTCGAGAACCCGGACGCGCGCCGGATGATCGTCAGCAGACTCGGCTCCCTGCTGAGGGAGGACGAGGGCGCCTTCCCCGACCTGCACGTGGCCTGCGTGACGGCGATGGGCATGACCGTGCTCTCCGCGGCGGGAGTCCCGATGGACTCGGAGGAGTCGCACGCGGCTTCCCCCATGGCGCACCGCGAAGCACAGGTGCACTTCCTGCTGACGTGCCTCGAGAACCACGAGCGCCACGAGGCGGTGCGGGCACACGTTCCGAAGGCCCTGGCCACCCTGGCCAAGGGTGCATCCAAGGGCCTGCGTGACCACGTCAAGAGGGTCCTGCTGGAGGAGCTCGAGCGCCTCGCGCGAAGGGATCGCCTGGTGCGCTACGGCATCGTCCAGGCCCTCGGACAACTCGGTGACGCCGACGCCGACGCGATCGACGTCGAGCTGCGGGAGGCCCTCCACGCCTCGGTCAGAGATGGGGACAACAACCAGCGCGGCCTCTCGCTGATCGCGATCGCCCTGGTGTCCAGCCGGAGGGGCGAGAGCGCGGAGCCCTTCACGGCCCTGCATTCGGAGCGCGAGTATCTGCTCAAGCAGCTCGTGCGTGGGAAGAGTCGGCTGCGGCCCTGGACCGCCCTGGCGCTGGGACTGCAGGGCTATCACGCCGACAGAGAGGGGCTGGACCCCTCCAAGGTGGTCGTCGACGCTCTGCTGGAAAGGTACGAGGACACTCGATCACCCGCCGATGCCGGCGCCTATAGCATCGCCCTGGGCCTGCTCAGAGATCCCCGTGCTCTGGAGCATATCCAGGTCCGCCTGAACGACACCGGCAACGACGATGCCCGCGGCTTCGCCGCCGAGGGCCTGGGGCTCCTGGGTTCGCCGTTGGGGATCGAACCTCTCCATGAGCTGGTCGCGGACGCGACCAGGCACCGCGCCCCGCTGTACCAGGCCGCCATCGGGCTGGCGCTGCTCGGAGACAAGAGCGTCGTCGAAACCCTCAGCAACAACCTGAGCAAGGGCACGAGTGCCGAGATCAAGTCGGCCCAGGCCATCGCCATCGGCAACGTCGGCGACTCTCGCGCCATCAAACCCCTGGTGAAGGTGCTCGAGGACCCGCGGCAGCTCGACGAACCACGCGCCTTGGCAGCGACCTCGTTGGGCATCGTCTGTGAGCAGGGGAGCCTGCCCTGGACGGCGGGCTTTGCCAATCACGTCAACTACTTCGCGATGACCGAGACGCTGCTCAACGGAAAGGCAACGGGGTTGTTGAATCTGCGTTGAGTGGGTACGCCGTACGCTGCCCGTCGTCGAGCTGAAGCGAGTGGCATGACCAAACCTGGATGGGGTGGGGGGCTCGGGCTCTGCGTGGCTGTTCGGGACCGCCGCAGCGGAAGTGGTTCAGCCTGAACGGTCCTCGAGCGCCCGCCCGAGCCGGCGGCACCCCTCCTCGATGCGCATCTCGTCGGCGCAGGCGATGCACAGGCGGAGGTGGGGCTCCGCGGGAGGCCGTGCGAAGTACCGGCGCCCCGGCCCGACCCTCACGCCGGCGGCCTCGATCTCGGCGACCAACTCGTCCTCCGGGCCCATCCGCTCCGGCAGCTCCAGCCAGGCCGTGTAGCCTCCGGTGGGCCGGGTCCACGACACTCCGTCGGGCAGGCGCCTCTCCAGTTCCCGCAGCAGCGTCTGCATCCGCTTTCGATAGAAACGATGGATCCGGCGAAGGTAGGCCTCGAATCCGCCGCCGGCGCAGAAGCGCGCGGCGGCGGCCTGCGCCACGGTGTTCCCCGCGATCCGCGAGGCGTGCTGGATGTCCACGAGCCGGAGGATCGCCTCGTGCGGCGCAGCGACCCAGCCCACTCGCAAGCCGGGGAAGACCACCTTGGAGAAGGTGCCCACGTAGAGCACGATGCCCCGGCTGTCCATCGACTTGACGGGTAGGACGGCCTGGCCGAAGTACTTCATCTCCTCCTCGAAGCCGTCCTCGATCAGCGGAACCCGGTATTCCTCGCACAGGAGCAGCAGGCGCTCGCGGTGCTCCTGGTTGGTGGTGATGCCCGTGGGGTTGTGGAAGCTCGGCATGGAGTAGACCAGCTTCACTCGTCCACGGCGGCGCCGCAGCACCCGCTCCAGCCGATCGAGATCCATGCCGTCCGAGCGCATGGGCACCTCCACCGGTACGACCTCGTGCAGGAGGAACAGTGCGTGCCCCATGCCGTAGGTAGGCGCCTCCACTGCGATCCGATCGCCAGGCGCCGTCAGATAACGCAACAGGAGATCGAGTGCTTCCTGAGCTCCCGCGGTGATGAGGATCTCGTCCGGCGAAACGGCCACGCCGTGACGACACAGGCGGCCGGCGATGACCTCGCGCAGGGAACGCCAGCCCGCGGCTTCCGCGTAGTCCAGCCCGCCTCCCCGCGTTCGCGCCAGCACGCTCTTCAGGCACCGGCGTAGTTCGTCGTCCGGAGCCAGCGCGGGGTCGGCGCTGAGCCGGTCGAGGTCGATCATCCCCGGCGGCCCCGGTGCACGTGTCGTGTCCATGGCGCCCTGGCCGCGGACCGCGCGCAGGGACGGACGGGCCATCGAGGCCCAGTCGAGAAGAGGCGGTTCGGCCGCCGGTTCGGGGGCCCCCCAGGTGGCCGGCGGTCGCTCGCGGCGGCGGACGGTGGAGTACGAGCCGCCGCGGCTCTCGAGATAGCCCAGCGCACGCAGCTCGTCGTAGGCCCGGACGACCGTCGACCGGTGCACGCCCAGGGTGATCGCGAACCGACGGGTCGGGGGCAGGCGGTCTCCCGGGCTCAGCGAGCCCTCGTCCACCAGCGCCGCGAGCTCCGTGCATATCTGGCGGTAGGCCGGGACCTCGCTCTTGCGATCGATCCTCAGCAACAGCACCGCGCCGCTCCGTCGGGAAGCATGAATTGGTAGTCCCACATATCCGATAATTGGATCTTTCCAAGATACCAATACTCCCCGATCCTGCAAACGACGCCACGGGATCGTCCCCCGTCGCCCAGAGGATCGGCATGGACTTCAAGAACACCTACGAGGATGCCCGCCGCGCCGCCGCCTACGACGAGCTGGAGCTAGGTGGTACCTACGATCTCTACTTCCGCAACCTGCCGGCTCTCCTGCGGCGGCACGGGGCGGGGAATCGAGCCCTGGACTTCGGCTGCGGCACGGGGCGATCGGCCCGGTTCCTGCAACGGCTCGGCTTCACCGTCACCGGTCTCGACATCTCGGCCGAGATGGTCGCCATCGCTCGCCGCAGGGACGCCGAGGGAGACTACCGCGTCATCGAGGACGGCGACTTCGAGGTGCTGCCCGCTGGCGGTTTCGACCTCGTGCAGTCCGCCTTCACCTTCGACAACATCCCGGGTCTCGAGCGCAAGGTCCGCCTCTTTCGGGGGCTCGGCGCGCTGCTGGCGGACGACGGGATCCTGGTGAACACCGTTTCGACGCCCGAGATCTACACGCACGAGTGGGTCACCTTCTCCACTCGCGACTATCCCGAGAACCGCGAGGCCTCTTGCGGTGACGTGGTGCGCATCGTGACCACCGACTACTCCGACGCTCGGCCGGTGGAGGACATCCTCTGGCCACACGAGGACTACCTGCGGGTCTACCGCGAAGCCGACCTCGAGCTGATGCGGGTCGAGCGGCCGCTGGCCTCCGGAGAGGAGGGTATCGCCTGGAAGAGCGAGACGAGTGTGGCTCCCTGGGCGATCTACGTGCTCCGGCGCGGCGCCGAGACGAATCGAGCGGATCTCCTCGGCAAGGGCTCGACCTTGATCACCCGCGATGTTCTTGGGTCGCGGACGCCGGGTCCGCGACGCGATCGAAGGGGTACGGCGTACTAATCGACGGTCGCCTCCACGCTCGCCGTCTCCCCCGCGACGACCTCCACCTCCCGCGCCACCGGGGCCTCCAGCTGCTCCTGCCCCGGGAAGGTCAGTGGATCGAAACTCACGCGCCACTTCCCCACGAGGCAGCCCGCCAGGCGCGCCTTCCCGTCGCCTCCCACGAAGGAGACCACCGGCTCGACGGGGCTCTCGGCCTCGCCCAGGTAGCTGCCCCTGGCCAGGAACCCGCTCGCCGGCGTGCCGTCCGGGCGCGTCAGCGTGACCTCGATCACTCCCGCCGGCTTCACCACGAGGTCGACCCCCCGCCGGGTCTCCGCGTCCTCGAGCTCGAGTGTCTCCGACCGCTCCGGTGCAAAACCCTCGCCGGTGACCTTCACCAGGAGCGGCCACTCGTTGCGCACGCCGCGGAGCTGGTAGTAGCCCTCCTCGTCGGTTCGCACCTCCGGTTGTTCCGGGCCGGTCATGGAGACCATCGTCCCGCCGTCGCCGTCGACGGCGATCGCGACCATCCGGACCGTCCGACGCTGACCGCCGCCCTCGGTCTCGCGCGAGCGCTCCGCGCTGACCAGCGCTCCCGCGACCGGCTCGCCCACGGCATCGGTGATCCGTCCCTCGATGATGGTGACCGGGAGATCGATGTCCTCCTCGTTTCGACCGGCGCCGATGGTGAGCGACTCCACCCAGGGCATCACCCGGGACTCGTGGGTGATCTCCAGGCGGTACCGGTCGGCCTTCACGTTCTCCAGCGAGTAGCGCCCCTGGCTGTCGGTCGTCGCCACCGGGCCCACCGGCGGGGGCGTCCCGTCCGGCTCCTCCTCGGCGGGCAACAGCCGCACCATCGCGCCGGCCAGCGACAGGCCGGCCTCCGTGATCTTCCCCTCCAGGTCGCCGCGCGGCGCCGCGACCAGGGTGAGGCTCGCCTCGGCGCCGGGGGCGATGACTAGCTCCTGCCAGTCCCCGCCCCGCTCCGGTCCGCCGTAGCCCGGCGACACGGGCTCGAACCTCTCGGCGAAGGGACCCTCCACCAGCCGGAAGCGGTGGACCCCCGCCTCCAGGCGAGCGAAGAGGATCCGCCCCTCGGAGTCGGAGACGCGGCGCGGCTCCCCGCCACCGGGCTGGAGCCGCTCCGGACTCCAGGGAACCCCGGAGGGGGGCTCGTGCTGGACCCGCAGGCCGGGCAACGAGTGCCCCTCCGCGTCGACCACCAGCACCTCCGCCGTGGAGCCCTCCAGGAGCTCCGCCCGGTGATCGAAGTCGCCGGTCAGCGGCAGGTCGAGCACCTCGCTCGAGTACGGCGCGTGGTCCTCGTTCCGGACCCGGATCACCGCCGCCTCGCCGGGCAGGCTGCTGAGGACGCAGATCCCGTGCTCGTCGGTGACTCCCGTCCGCTGCTCGGAGCCCTCCGTGTAGACCACCGGCTCCTCGCCCGGCGAGGCGGCGATCCGCACGTTCATGGTCACGCTCGAGGGGTCGCGGACCTCCCCCTCGGGGATCAGCGAGACGGTCGCCCCTTCGACCGGCTCCCGGGTCCGGTCGTCGAGGACCTCGACGCGCACCACCGGGACCCGCTTCAGGCGCACGACGCCGAGATCGACCTCCTCGTTCCCGGCGAAGGCGATCTCGCCACGCTCGAAGGACTCGTACCCGGTCGCGTGAACCTGGACGCGCACGAGCTCGCTCGCCGACAGGCCGACGCTCTGCCGGAGGTCCTCGATCCGCACCCGGCCCTCGGGGTAGTGCCTCTTGATCTTCCCATCCTCGATGTCCGGGGCGAGCCAGCTCGAGCCCGCCAGCACCTCGAAGTCGGTCAGCGGCTGGCCGCTCTCGCCGTCGACGACCTGGAAGGTCAGCGCGGCCGGTGCGGAGTAGACCAGGGTGACGCCGACGTCACCGGGGCTCGCGTCGACGGCCGCGCTCCGCGAGCTCCGGATGAAGGTGAGGGTCTCGGCTCTCAGTTGCAGCCGATAGGCGCAGTCCCCCTCGAGCCCGCGAAGCCGGAAGCGGCCGTCCGAGGCGACCGGAGCCGTCGGGGCGCCGACCGAGGCGAAGGTGCCCAGGCCCAGCCCCCCCTCGTCGTCCTCCCGCAGCGGCACGGCGCGCACGTGGAGCGTCTCGTCCCCGTCCGCGGGGAGGCCGATCACCTGACCGGCGATCTCGTACCCTTGCGCGAGCGTCACCAGGAGGTCGGCGACCCGTTCGCCGGGGTGGTCCGTCTGGCCCTCGATCTCGGTCGGCGGGTGATCCTCGGACTGCACGCGCAGCTTCCACGGCCCGACCGCCTGCCGGGCGATGGAAAAGCGCCCGGCCCGGTCGGTCGTCGCCACGATCGGCGTGGGGTCGTGTCCACCGAAGACGACCATCTCGCCGTGCGCGCTGCGGAAGGGACGGCGGACCTCCGCTCCCGCGACCGGGGCTCCCCCCGGATCGACGACCCGCCCCGACAGGAACACCCCCGGGTCGAGGACGCACTCGCCCACGTCGCTGGCACTCGGGTCGCCGAGGGTGACCTCCTTGCGGAACGGGGCGAAACCGTCCGCGCCCACGGAGAGGTGGCCGGTCCCCGCCTCACCCTGCGGCAGGGCGAAGCGTCCCTCTCGATCCGTCCGGGTGCTCGCCATCCCGTCGAAGGCGGAAGGGTCGAGCCCGAAGGTCGGCACCCAGGGCGAGCTGCTGTCGAAGAGCGCCACCTCGGCGCCTTCGATCGGCCGCCCGAGCTCGTTCACGACGCGCCCGACGAGCTGCTCGTCCGGCGGGGCGACGCCGGCTGCCGATGGCCCCGCCGGCTCCGCGGCCAGCGCGGTCCGCTTCTCCGCACCGGACTCGTCGTCCGCCTGCGCCGGGTCGGTGGCCGCGCCGCCGGTGAGCCCCTCGTTCCCGTCCGGCTCCACTCCCGGCGCGGAGATGCCGGGGGGGAGGTCGCCGCCCTCCGGCGGGCGGGTGACGTACCAGGCCACGGAGGCCAGGGCGGAGAGGACGACGACGCAGAGGGTGGCCAGGACGGTCTTGTTCATCAGGATCAGGCTCTTCAGGAGGCCGGCGACCGGCAGCGCGCCGGAGGGCGGCACGATTCCCCCCAGCCCCGCGAAGGGGGCGAGGGCGGTACACCACCGGGCGCGCGAACGGTCGTGTCGATGGTCGAGGTCGGCTCGAAGCTGCTCGAGCCCCCGACGCAGGCGGGTCTTCACGGTCGCGACCGAGATCCCCTGCAGCTGCGCGATCTCGCCGGGGGAGAGCTCGCGATAGTAGCGCAAGTAGATCGTGGAGCGATACGGCTGCCGCAGAGCGTGCACGGAGTCCATCACCAGCTGTTGCTGTTCGAGGTCCTGCGCCTCGTCCCGGTGGATCGCCTCGGCCCGGGCGGCCCGGCTCTCGCGCTCGGAGCGCTCGCCCTCCCGTTTCAGGGTGCTGAAGGCCAGGTTGCGCACCACCCCGGCCAGCCAGGCCCGGAGCGGGCCCCGGTACCGGGGCGGACGCTCGAGGACGGCGAGCCAGGCCTGCTGGACCACGTCCTCGGCGGCGTGCTCGTCGTAGACGAGCTTCCGCGCCAGGAGGCGGAGGAAGTCCCGATTCTCTAGCAGGGCTCTTTCGCTGATCTGTGCTGCGTGCGGCGGCATCCTGATCGACTCGTAGTCGGTTTCTGCGCGCTGCGCGCAGAGTGCAGGTTCGGAGGGAATCGAGGCCTTCGAGAATCGTGATCCGAACAGTCTGTTGACCGGTTGGGTTGCGGGCGGCAGCCCGCGCTACGAGGTATCCGACGGGGAATACGGGAGGATTCAGCGAAGTGGAGAACAATGTCGTGCAGCCGTATCGAGCCGGGGTTCCTGACCTTCTCCGAACATGGGTCTTCCACACGGGCAGCGGAGGATTGACGCCCCGGGGTGGCCCGGGGATCCTGTACGGGACCCCGCGACTCCGGATCCGCCTGCCGATGAAAACGCTCTGTAACCTCCTCGTGCTCGTGGCGAGCTTCGCGCTCGCCGCCTGCAGTTCGATCAGCGTCACCGCCGACTACGACCCGGAGACCGATTTCCGTTCCCTGGGCACCTTCTCGTGGGTTCCGGAGGATCCGGACGCCGAGGTCGATCCCCGGGCGGGCAACTCGCTGGTCAGCGACCGGGTGACGGCGGCGATCGAGCGGACCCTGCAGGCTCGGGGCTACCAGCAGGTCGACCTGTCGGCCGACTTCCTGGTGGGCTTCTCGATCAGCGTGCGCACCGGCGTCGAGTCGGCCCCCTCCTCCTCGGCCCGCTTCCACTACGGTTACTACGGGCGCTACGGCGGGATCGGCTACAGCACCGGCACCGAGCTCCGGGAGTTCGATGAGGGCGAGCTGGTCGTCGATTTCGTCGATCCGACTTCGAACAAGCTGATCTGGCGGGGCACCGCCAAGACGCGGCTCACCTCCGATCAGAGTCCCGAGAAGTCGAAGGCGACGATCGACGAGGCGGTGACCCGGCTGCTCGATCAGTTCCCGCCGTCCTGATCGCCGCGTCCGCCTGGAGCTCGGGGTGGTGGAACAGGAGAACGACGCCAACGACCACCGTAATCGCTCCCAGCACCGCGAGCAGGGGCGTGCTGATGGCGAGGACTCCGGCCGACGCCGTTACCCCGAGAAAAGCGAAGGGCCGTCCCCGCGGACGGCGGAATAGCGGATGACGGGGGCTCTGCGGCGGCCTCACCCCGAGTCCCCCGTCCCTCAACCGGTCTGGCCACGGATAGGCTCGATCAGCCGTCCCCCCGACTCCCGTATCTGTCGTATGGTTGAGTGTCCCGATCTCGGCCCAGCAAGCGAATCCCCGGCACTCTGTAGGAGTACAAACGAATGAAGCGATCATTGACCCTGGCCGCCTGCCTGTGCCTCACCAGCCTGGCCTCCGCCCAGCTGTCGCTGGAAGACTTCGACAGCGGCACCTGGCCGCCCGTCGGCTGGACGGTCACCGACAACATCGGCAACGGCAGCGTCTGGAACACCAGCTCCTACTACCCGCAGGGGAACCTGTCCGGTGGGATGGGCGAGTGCGCCGCGATGGACGACGACGTTCTGGGCACCGGGCAGCGGACCGACACCGAGCTGATCACGCCGGCGTTCGACATTTCGGGCAACCACTACTACCTGGAGTTCGATCACCACTTCCAGGTCTGGGCGACCGACATCGGCACCGTGGACATCAGCGTCGGTGGTGGCCCCTGGACGAACCTGAAGACCGTCGCCTTCGACATCACCGAGCACGCGGAGATCTACCTCGACGCCTATGCGGGTTCCACGAACTGCCAGCTGCGCTTCCGATACGATGACCGGGGAAGCTGGGGGTACTGGTGGCACGTCGACAACGTGGAGGTGTTTCAGGGAGATCCGCCCCCGGTTCCGGTGTGGGAGGAGCACTTCGACAGCGGTACCTGGCCGCCTGTCGGCTGGACGGTCATCGACAACATCGGCAACGGCAACGTCTGGAACACCAGCTCGTTCTGGGGCATCGGCAACGCGGCCGGTGGTACGGGTGAAGCCGCAGCGATCAACGACGACATCCTCGGTTCCGGGCAGCGGACCGACACCGAGTTGATCACCTCCGCCTTCGACATTCCGAGCGGCCCCTACTACCTGGAGTTCAACAACAACTTCCTGAACTACGACTACGCCGGCGTCGGTGACGTGGACATCAGCGTCGGAGGCGGTCCCTGGGTCGCCCTGAAGTCCTACACCACGGATTCCGGCGGGCGCGCCTCGATCAGTCTCGATGACTACGACGGCTCGACGGGCTGCCAGCTCCGCTTCCGCTTCGACGACTTGGGCTACTGGGCCTATTGGTGGTACATCGATGACGTCGTGGTGGTCGAGGGAGATCCGCCTCCGACCCCGATCTGGGAAGAGGACTTCGACGGCGGCGTCTTTCCGCCGGTCGGCTGGACGGTCATCGACAACGTCGGCAACGGCAACGTCTGGAACCTCAGCTCGACCTGGTCCAAGGGAAACCTTTCCGGTGGAACGGGTGAGGCCGCTGCGATCGACGACGACGAGATCGGCTCGGGCAACGAGACCGACACCGAGCTCCACACGCCGGCTTTCGACGTGCCGAACAGCGGATTGCTTTTCATGTACACCCACATCTTCTACCAGCCCTGGGTCAACGAGGAAGGCAGGCTCGACATCAGCGTCGACGGCGGTCCCTGGACCAACCTGATCACCTACACCAATGCCTCCACTGGGCGGGTGGAGATCGACATGGATCCGTACGCGGGCAGCAACGTCCAGATCCGCTTCCACTACGACGATCTGAACGACTGGGGGTACTACTGGCACGTCGACGATGTCGGTCTCTACAACCCCAATGTCAGCCCGGGGATTCCGTACTGCTTCGGCGACGGCAGCGGCGCACCCTGTCCCTGCGGCAACGACAACGACGGCACGCTGCCCGAGGCGGGCTGTGGAAACGGCCAGTACACCTCCGGTGCACGCCTGAGCGCAAGTGGTCTGGCCAGCCTGTCCGCCGACACCCTGGTCCTGCACGGTGAGAACACCGAGCACAACCAGAGCGGCCTCTACTTCCAGGCAGACAACGACCTCTCCCCGGGCAGCATCTGGGGCGACGGTTTGCGCTGCGCCGGTGGCCAGCTGAAACGCCTCGGTGTCCGCTTCTCCGACGGTACTGGCTACTCCGACACCTCCGTGTGGGCGACCTCGATCTCGGACAAGGCCGGCAACATCACGGCGGGTGATACCAAGTACTACCAGCTGTGGTACCGGAACCCGTACCAGTCGCCCTGCGCCACCGAGTTCAATACCAGCAACGGCGTGGCCATCTCGTGGGCCCCGTGATTCGCGCGGACTCGTCGACTACCGGTTGACGGGTCACGTCCAGTTACTCGAGAGCCGGCGGCGGTACCTCCGCGGCCGGCTCTTTCGTGGGGTGCGGGGTCAAGGCGATTCCACCGCGATCTCCGTCGCCGGTGGCGGATCCGCGGTGGGATTGCCCTGGCTCCGCACCACGTGGTGCTCCTGCAGCGAGCACACCTCGTAGTCCGCCTGGTGCATCGACAGCAGCGCGCTGATCACCGCGTCGATGCCGGCGATGGTGGTGATGCAGGGAACTCCCGCGCCCACCGCTGCCGCGCGGATGTTCGAATCGTCGACGCGTTGCTGCTTGCCGTACGGGGTGTTCAGGATCAGGTCGATCTCGCGGTTCTTGATCGTGTCGACGATGTGCGGCCGGCCCTCGTGGACCTTGTTGACGCGCTGTACCGGGATGCCGGCGGTCTTCAGCGTGCGGTAGGTGCCGTCGGTGGCGACCAGCTCGTAGCCCAGGGCGGGCAGCATCCGGACCTCGGGGATGATCGCCCGCTTGTGCGCGTCGCGGACCGAGACGAACACACGCCCCTTGCGCGGCAGGTGCAGGCCGGCGGCCTCGTACGCCTTGACGAACGCGTAGCCGAGCCGCTCGTCGATCCCCATCACCTCGCCGGTCGAGCGCATCTCCGGGCTGAGCAGGATGTCGACGCCGGGGAAGCGGTTGAACGGGAACACCGGGACCTTGACCGAGAAGTAGGGCGGAGTGACCTCCTCGGTGAAACCGAGCTCGTCGAGGGAGTTACCGCACATCACCTTGGCCGCCAGCTTGGCCAGCGGCACCCCGATCGCCTTGGACACGAACGGCACCGTCCGCGAGGCGCGCGGGTTGACCTCGATCACGTAGAGGCGCTCGTCCTTGACCGCGAACTGGACGTTCATCAGGCCGACCACGCCGAGTTCCAGCGCCATCGCGCGGGTCGAGGTGGCGATCTCCGCGAGCGCATCCTTGCCGAGAGTGTGCGGCGGCAGCACGCAGGTCGAATCGCCCGAGTGGATCCCCGCCTCCTCGATGTGCTCCATGATCCCGCCGATCACCACCATCTTGCCGTCGCTGATCGCGTCGACGTCGACCTCGATCGCGTCCTCGAGGAACTTGTCGATCAGGATCGGCCGGTCGGGGGACGCCTGTACGGCGCTGGTCATGTAGGTGTCGAGATCCTCGTCGTCGAAGACGATCTCCATGGCGCGCCCGCCGAGCACGTAGCTGGGTCGTACCAGCACCGGGTAGCCGATCTCCCGCGCGATCTCGAACGCCTCGCCGACGTTGGTCGCCATGCCGCTTTCGGGCTGGCGCATCCCGAGCTTCTTGAGCATCGCCGTGAAGCGCTCGCGGTCCTCGGCACGGTCGATCGAATCGACCGGCGTGCCGATCAGCGGCGCGCCCGCTTTCTGCAGCCCGGCGGCCAGGTTCAGCGGTGTCTGCCCGCCGAACTGGACGATGATCCCCTCCGGCTCCACCGCGCGGACGATGTTCATCACGTCCTCGTGCGTCAGTGGCTCGAAGAAGAGGTCGTCGGAGGTGTCGTAGTCGGTGGAGACGGTCTCGGGGTTGGAGTTGACCATCACCGCTTCACAGCCGATCTCCTGCGCGGCGTACGCAGCGTGGCAGCAGCAGTAGTCGAACTCGATCCCCTGACCGATCCGGTTGGGACCGCCGCCGAGGATCATGATCTTGCGCGCGGTCGAGGGGCGCAGCTCGCTCTCGTCCTCCCAGGTCGAGTAGTAGTACGGCGTGATCGCCTCGAACTCCGCGGCGCAGGTGTCGACCAGCTTGTAGGCGACCCGCAACCCGTACTCCTCGCGCAGGAAGCCGATCGCCGCCGTCTCGGTGCCGACGGCGAGAGCGACCTGCTCGTCGGTGTAGCCGAGCTGCTTGGCGGTCTTCAGCACCGTCTTCGTGAGCAGCGCGCCGCCCAGCTCCTGCTCGAACTCGACCAGCTCACGGATGTTCTCCAGGAACCAGGGGTCGATGTGCGTCGCCTCGTTGATCTCCTTGAGACTCCAGCCCGCCTTGTACGCTGCGCGCACCGCCAGCAGCCGGGCGTCGTTCGGCACGCGCAGGGAGCGGGTCAGCGACTCGCGGTCGGTGGCCAGCGCCTCCGCCGGATCGTGCGGATCGAGCCCCAATCCCGGCCGCCCCGTCTCCAGCCCGCGCAGCGCCTTCTGCAGCGACTCCTTGAAGGTGCGGCCGATGCTCATCGTCTCGCCCACGCTCTTCATCTGCGTGGTGAGCGTCGTGTCGGCGCCCTTGAACTTCTCGAACGCGAAGCGCGGGATCTTGATCACGCAGTAGTCGATCGTCGGCTCGAAGCACGCCGGCGTCTCGCGCGTGATGTCGTTCTGGAGCTCGTCGAGGGTGTAGCCGACGGCCAGCTTGGCGGCGAACTTGGCGATCGGGAATCCGGTCGCCTTGGAGGCCAGGGCCGAGGAGCGCGACACCCGCGGATTCATCTCGATCACCACCACGCGGCCGTCATCGGGGTTGACCGCAAACTGGCAGTTGGAGCCGCCGCACTCGACGCCGATCTCGCGCATGATCGCGATCGAGGCGTTGCGCAGCCGCTGGTACTCGCGGTCGGAGAGCGTCTGTGAAGGGGCGACGGTGATCGAGTCGCCGGTGTGCACGCCCATCGGGTCGAGGTTCTCGATCGAGCAGACGATGACGACGTTGTCGGCCTTGTCGCGCATCACCTCCATCTCGAACTCTTTCCAGCCGAGCAGGCTCTCCTCGACCAGGACCTCGGTATTCAGCGAGGCGGCCAGCCCGCGGTCGACGATCGCCTCGAACTCCTCGACGTTGTAGGCGATCCCGCCGCCGGTCCCACCCATGGTGAAGCCGGGGCGGATCACACACGGCAGGCCGATCTCCGCCAGCGCTCGGCGCGCGTCGTCCATCGAATGTGCGACCCGCGACCGCGCGTTCTCCAGCCCGCAGCGGCTCATCGCAGCGCGGAAGAGGTCGCGGTCCTCCGCCTTGCGGATCACCTCGGCGGTGGCGCCGATCATCTCGACCCCGTACTTGTCGAGGATGCCGTTGTCGAAGAGCTCCAGGGCGGTGTTCAGTCCGGTCTGCCCGCCGAGGGTGGGCAGGACCGCGTCGGGGCGCTCCTTGACGAGGATCTTCTCGACCGCCGCCGTGGTGATCGGCTCGATGTAGGTCGCATCGGCCATCCCCGGGTCGGTCATGATCGTCGCCGGGTTGGAGTTGACCAGGACGACCCGATACCCCTCTTCCTTCAGCGCCTTGCAGGCCTGAGCGCCGGAGTAGTCGAACTCACAAGCCTGCCCGATAACAATAGGACCGCTTCCGATGATCAGGATCGATTCGAGATCGTCTCGGCGCGGCATTCAGCTGGGCCTGGCTGGTGGTGGATCTGGCTGCATGAGGGCGGCGCTCGCGATGGAAAGCGCCGGAGTTGCGCGGGATTGAACCACAGGATCTCCGCCATGTCGACGAGTGGGCCTCCGAATGATCGCCCGGCACTCGACTTCGGGACGGAACGGTGCCATCGCCGGGCCAAGCCCCCCCCGACGGAGGCGCCACGGTGGGCCCTGCTCCAGCTCCCTGCCGGAGAGTGCCGGAAGGTTTCCCGGACGAGCCCGGGCCGGCGGGGCGGAGCTTCCTGGAGAGCAGTCTCCGGTGCGCCAGCCCGCCCGCTGCCCCGGACCGGAGCCGGGTCGAGGATCGGCCGGGGGACGTCTCTGCATGGTCATCGTCATCCGGTGCTCCCACGAGAGCGAGGTCACCTGGGGAACGGTGATTCGGCGTGGACCCGGAGACTTTGCAGGCGAGTCCCGTGAGATTGAGAGGACCTAACCGTCGGCATCGAGGTGAAGCGCGGCCTTCTCCGGGCTGATCGCTCGAGCTTCGAGGCGACTGGAGATTCGATTCTGCGCGGAGACGCAATCGATCCTGCTAGACTCCGGTTTCAGTCTCGGGGGGAAGACCGGCCCCGACGAGGTGTCGGGGCGATCTGATCCGCCACGAGCTTCACAAGGAGGAGCCGATGAGAAATCGTCGAATGAACCGGAGGAAGGTCCTCGCTTCCGCAGCGGTGGGGGCCGGGATTCTCGCCGCGCGAGGAACCGCCGTCGCGGTCGGCGCTGGGCGGCAGGAGGGTGAACGGAACGGTCTCGCAGGCCAGTGGGTGAGCTGGGAAGATGGGTACCTCTACCCGATCACCGAAATCAACGAACGCGGGCACTGGATCATCGTCGACGACGAGCTGGATCCGGCAGCCCCGAGCTACGCGGTCGATCCCGCCGGCTGGGTCTTCGACGCCCAGGTATGGTATCGGGTTCACGCCATCGACGAGGAAGGCCTCTGGTACGACGGTGACGACGGGTTCGTGTACCTCGTCGACCTCGACTGAACCGGATGAATCCGACCCAGGAAGGTGATTCCATGCAAACCCAGAGAAAGAGGCCGGGGCGCAAGAAGGTCGCGCGAAGGAAGGTCACCCGAAAGAAGACCGCCAAGAAGAAGGCAACCAGGAAGAAAGCCAGCAAGAAAAAGGCGAGCAAGAAGAAGACCACGCGGAAGAAGACCACCCGTACGAGGTCGAAGGTCCGGAACACTGTCCTGAAAGGGGCAGCCAAGAAGAAGACCAGAACGAAGGCCTCGGCGAGGAAGGCTTCGAGGAAGAAGGTCACCAAGAAGAAACCCATGCCCTGATCTACTCGAAGTCCCTTTCTGCGCGTTGCGCGCAGAAAGCAGGCTGGGAGGGCATTGAAGCTTTCGAGAATCGTGGTCCGAACAGTCCATTGACCGCTTGGGTAGCGGGCGTCAGCCCGCGCCATCGGGATCGCTATTCGCCCGCTGTACTGGTGCAGCGATCTTCGGGGCGTGTTCAAGCCGCCGCAAGGCGTTCCTTGTCAACGAGTTGTCTTGTCCTCTCGGGTCCACATTGGACGTTGCCCTCACTCGCTGCGTCATTCGCGGCGAACCTGGTGCTGTACGTTCTTCCGAGACACAAGCGGCCGCGGTTGGCAGGCAATGGATCGACCCGCGTCGCTCTCGACAGCTCCTTCCGACGCCTACTCGAAGAAGAATACCCGCCCCGCCCGATCAGCGCTGGCCAGGAGCAGGGCGCGCAGCTGCGGCCACTCCTCGGCTCGGTAGCTCGCTTTGTTCAGCGTCAGCCGCCGGATGAGGCGCAGGCTGCCCGGCTTCGCGCCGCGCCGGAGGACAATCTCGAAGCGACCCGCCTCGTTCTCCAGCTCACGCGGCAAGGGGTGGCGGACCACCGCGAGCTCGCCGGGGTCGAGGCGCAGCTCGAGGCTGTACTCGAGCGAACCGGGCAGGTGTACCGCGCCCTGGCGGTGCTCCTCGTGAAGGTCGCCGGGGAGCAGCTCCGCGAAGGGTGCCAGCTCGCAGATGAGGCGTCCGCGCCTGTCGCGCTCTCCCAGGGGTGTCTCCACGTCGAAGCAGACGCTCACGAGCATCGGATCGAAGGTCTCCGGGTTGTAGGCGGTGACGGTCGCTCCACCCAGCAGGGAGCCGACGATCGAATCGAGAGCGTCGATCGCCTCGGTCCCGGTTCCGCACATCCGGTGGAAGGGAGAGAGGATGCCGTCGGCGACGAGCGCACCGCTTCCCTCGAAGGACGAAGCCGACTCGTCGATGGCGAGGTCGAGGTGAAGCGTCTTCCGGCTCGGCCGCTGCAAGCCCACCGGCCAGAAGGTCGGTGACTCGTCGACGAGGAACCAGGTGAACCGACCGAGGAACGCGTGCTCACCCATCGAGAGGCTCGCGTCCCGCGGGTCGAACCATGCCTCGAGCCCCTCTCCGTAGCCGACGGAGAGCGAGGGCCCGTCGGACCAGTCCAGCGTGGGCAGGTCGTGCCCCGGCGCGAGGAAACCGGCACCGACGAAGCCGAGCTCGACTTCGAACCCCGCGGCGCGGAAGAGCGCGGCGGCGAGAGTCGTCCGGTCAACGGGGTTCGCGTAGGCGGTGGACCAGGTGCGAACCGCAGGGCGCGGGGCGGCCCACCATTCGGGCTCGACGTCGACGAAGCGCGTGCCCTCGGCGATCAGCGAAGCGACTCGCGCGGCCTTCTCCAGGGGCGTCCTGGCTCTGTCCAGGTGCTCACTCAGGCGCTTCTCCAGGGCCTCGTCGAGGGTCGCCGCCGCGTCGAGCCGGACCAGCAGATCGCGGCCGAGCGCGGCGTAGTCCGGCCAGCTCGACCAGCTCACCTGCGGCAGGCCGGCGTGGGAGTCGGCGGAGGCGGGCGACGGCTCGGCGGGAACGTCGGAAAGCTCGAAGGTCCAGGTGGAGAGGCCGGTCGCCTCGTCCCGCCCCTCGACCGGCGCGGAGACACCCCCGACGAGCGCCCACCGCGGCGGCGCGGCGGCGGGCCCACCGAGGACGAGCCGCGACACCACCGTCGGCTCCGGCCGCCAGAGGTGACGAGTTCCCGAGAATCCGGGCCGGAACGCGATCTGGTCCTCGATGGTGTAGCGCGTCTCCATCACGCAGGGCAGCTCCACCCCGTCGTGCAGCAGCATCGTCTCGCGCAGGTGACAGTAGTCCGGCGAGCGATCCACGGCGAAGGGGAGCGTCTCGACGCTGGCCGTCGGCCCGGCGTCGATCCACTGATCGTCGGATGGGCGCCAGGTGCGCAGGGCCTGCAGGACGAGGCACTGCCGCGCGCTGTCCCACGGGACCCGCAGGTCGGCGTAGTGGTCGAGGCCGTACTCGGTGCGAATCAGGGCGATCTGATGGATACTACGCACCAGTCGACCGTCGGTGGTCCAGGTCTCGGACAGCTCGTCGAGCAGGAAGATCGCGTCCTCTCGCTCCAGGTCGAAGGCGTCGCCAGCTCGCTCGAGGAGCGCGGCGACCTCCGCTTCGTCCGTGGCCGGCTTCGGGGCGGCCGAGACGTTCAGCGAGGAGACGACCAGGAACGCAGCGACCAGCGCGCGGGTGAGATTCGTGCAGCTCATCGACCTTCCTCCTGCTTCTCCACACGCTCCTTCTTCTCCACACGGAACGGAGTCTCGCCCCAGGACCGGGCCTCACCGACGGCGGCGGTGAAGCCTGCGTAGCCGTCCGGTGGGATCTGTCGTCGTCGGACCTCGGCGCGGGAGTGGATGACCAGCGTATCCCCCGTCGTCTCGGAGCGTCCCTTGAAGTACGCGTACGTCTCGTCTACCTCCCTGGACTCCGGCAACTCTGCGGCCGCGAACCCCGCGGGGAGGTGAATCCTCTCCTCGATGTCGAGCAGCTGGGTGTAGTAGAGAAAGACGTCGACCTCTCGCCCGGAGGCCCAGTTCGTCGACGCCGCGCGGAAGAGGTAGACGTCCGCCAGCGCCATCGTCATCCCCGGACTCGTGAACTCCAGCGCACCCCGGACCGGCAGGGCGAACCCCGGCGCACGGTAGGCGAGCTCGATCCACATGTCTCCGGAGAAGTCGAGGGTCGGGCGATGCTCGACCCGCACCCCCTCGACGGCCGGGAAGGCGGGTGCGAGGAGCTGCGCGATGCGCTCGTCGAGGCGATCTATCGGCGTGTTGTAGACGATCCGGCGCAGCCGACTGTCGAGCGCGCAGGAGCCCTCGAGGCGCATCGTTCCCTCGAGAGTGCCGTCGGCGGAGAGGCGGGCTTCGTGGCGAACGCGCAGCGGCGACTCCTCGGGCGGACTGTAGGCGATCTGCGACAGCGGCTCCCCCTCGGGGGTGCCGACGAGGTAGTGCTGCTCGGTCTCCAGTTTCGACCAGATGTCGTTGTTGTAGGGCACCCAGGTCGGGTCGTACATGAGGAAAGAGCCGTCCTCCATCTTGCGCGCGACAACGCAATGGTTGAACTGGTCGGCGGGCACCGTCTCGATCCTGCTGCCGGCCATCGTCATCGCACCGTAGGTGGGAATGCCGGCGACGCGCATCATGGCGATCAGCATGCCGGCGATGTCCTTGCAGACGCCGCTGCGCTGCTCGAAGATCATGTCGGCGGGGTGGAGGGTGAAGCCCTCGCCCTTGCCCATCGTCTGGCCGCTGTAGCGGATGTTCTGGGCGACCCAGTGCAGCAGGACCTCCGCCTTCTCGTCGTCGGTGCCGTCGGCGACGCCGGCGTCTGCGAGGATCTGCGCCACCGCCGCATCGATCTCGTCGTTCGACTCGAACTGGCTGTCGTTGACCCCGAAGAACCAGCGGCTCTTCTTCTCCCAGCTTTCCACGGTGGCGATCACCACCTTGGTCACGTAGTCGCTGGCGTCAGGCACGCGCGGCTCCTGCGGAGCGGCGGGGAGGTTCAGCCCCCACCACGCGTAGACGTTCTCTTCCGCGTCGTATCCGGTACTCGAGTAGAGCGCGCCGCCGTAGACCTGCGAGTGCAGTCGTTTCTCCGCCGGCAGATGCAGCTCGTAGCGCTTCTCCAGCGTGGGTACGTCGGCCTGGAAGAGGACGATGTCGAAGTACTCGCCGGGCATCGGCGGGATGAAGCGATCGTCGTCGTCGCCGCCACCGCCGCCCTGGCCACTCTCCGCTCCTTCGAGGAGGGCGTAGGTGAAGCCCATGCGCTGGACGCGCACCTCGATGCCATCTCCCACCTCGAGGCGCGGGAGCTGCAGCAGCTTCACCCGATCGCTCCAGTAGATCAGGTCCTGTGGCGCGGGCAGGGTCAGGACGTCGCTCACGGGAACGGCGAGACGCTCACCGCCGCGGAGCACGTGCACCTCGCGGACGTCGACCTCGCTGCTCTGCGGGTCGTAGCTCCAGCGCAGGGCGGAGAGGCCCAGGCAACCGGCGGGCGTCAGCACCTTGTAGAGGATCGTCGATTCGGTCTCGGTGACGCCGCGCTCGTCGACATGGTTCACCGTCTCGTCGAAGACGATGACGTGGTCGAAACCAGGGTGATCCGTGGCGTCCCCGGCCGCGGCGAGGCGGCTCTCGGAGGTCGGCGGCGGTCGATCTCCGGGTGCATTCTGGGCGAGAAGCCCCGGCGCGAGGAGCACGATGGCGAGGAGTGCGCCGATGCGTGGCAGGGAGACGTGAGGCCGGAACGACAGCGCGGGTTTGACCATGCGGGGATTCCCTCGAAGGGTGAGAGCTCGATTGCGGATGGAGATCGGCGCATATCCTATCCGGGGAACGCGCGATCCGTCGACCCGGTCACGGCGTCCAGGTGATCGAGTACCCGTTCGAGGTGTTCGACTGGCTCATGCAGGGCGGGATCGGGCTCGAGTCGCGGAACCACCACTGGTAGTAGAGCGTGTCCCCCGGCGTGATCGGGTGACCGATCGTCGCCCCTCAATCCCCCGTATAGCCCAGGTCTTCCAGCCGAGCCCGCAGCTCCGGCGAGGGCGCAGCGGCTTCCCGGTCGATGATCGGCCTGAAGACCCGGTCGATGTCGTCCCGCAGCTCCCCCGCGAGGTGCCGCGCCCATCCGGCAGCGCTCTCGTCGTTCTGCTCCAGAGGATCACGCACCAGGTCGTAGGCGTGAAGCAGTCGGACCGGCTCGGTCTTGAGGTCGAAGATCAGCTTCTTGCCCTCGCTGACGATGGCGATCTCGTCGGTCGGGTGCTGGGCCTTGCACATCAAGCTGAAGACCGGGCCGCGCCCTTCCCCCCCCAGGAGGTCCCTCCCGAACCAGCCGGGCCACGGCTCGATCCCGGCCAGCAGGGCGAGAGTCGGGGGAAGGTCGATCAGGCTGGCCAGCGTGCGATCCTCCCCCGGTGAAACTCCGGGTGCGCGAATGAGCAGAGGGACGAGAGCCTGCTCGTCCCAGGTCCCCGTGCCGTGGGCGGTGATGCCGTGCTCACCGAAACTCTCGCCGTGGTCGCTGGTGAAGACGACCACCGCATCCTCCAGCACCCCGGCTCTGTCGAGGCGGTCGAGCACCTCCCCGAAGCCGCGATCGGTATCCACCGACCCGCCGCGGTATCGAGCGTGGATCGCCTCGATCGAGTCCGTGTCCTCGCGAAACGGCTCACTCCTGACACCCTCGGCGGAACGACGCAAGGCCTCTTCCTGGAGCTCCCTCCAGTCGCGATGGAAGGCCGGATCGTCACCCAGCGAAGAACAGGTCTCATCACTGACGCGATAGGGATCGTGCGCGCGGAGGCTGTGCACGAACAGGAACAAGGGACGGCCGTCGTCCGCGGCGAGCTGCCGTTCGACCGACAGGAGCGTGTGCTCGAAATCCACCTCGCGATTCTGCTCGAACCACTCGAAACCCTGCGCGAGACCGAAGCGCCAGGAAGCGTGGCCGGCATCGGTGATCGCCACGGTGCGGTAGCCCGCACCGTGAAGCAGTTCCGCCAGGGTCCGCGCCTGGTCCCCGAGACGGTCTCTGCCGCTCTCGACGCCGCACTGGGGCGGATAGAGGCCGCTGAACATCCCCGCGAGCGAGGGCAGCGTCCAGGTCGCCGGTGCTCGCACGCCGAGAAAGCGGCGAGAGGTCTCGGCGAATCGATTCAGGCGCGGGGCGAGCCGGGGATCTCCACCCCAGGCGGCGAGGTTGTCGGCCCGGTAGGTGTCAGCGAGCAAGAGCACGATGTCGGGAAGTCGTGGGGGCGCGGGCCGCCCGGCCGCCCGCTCGCCGATCACCGGGACGATTCTCGGATGAAGGAAGGCGGTGAAGGCAGCCGGGCCCTCGACCTCGAAGTGGAGCTCGCCCCCGCGGCGCCCTTCGCGGGGCAGGGCGACCACGTGCTCCTCGCCGATCACCCCGCCGTCGGTCTCGCGCCGCAACTCCCACAGGACCTCGTCATCCAGCCGGACGACGAAGCGCAGCGCCCGTCCCACGCCGTCTCCGGTCACGGCCAGGGTCCGGAAGCGCAGCTCGGCGGCGGATGGAAGATCGACGCGCAGGCGCACGGGCTCCCCGGCCTGGACGGGAATCCCGTCGGCTTCGAGATCCTCCGCCAGCACTCGCCAGACCCCATTGACCTCTCTCCCCAGGATCTGTGGGTACCCGAGGCGCATCGGTCCCTCGGGCCCGGTTTCGGGCTCGAGGAACAGGAAGACACGGTCACTGATCAGAACGAAGCCCGGCCGCTCGGGATCGATGACGTCCATCACCGGCGGTGGCGGGGCCCCGGGCTCGAGCGCTCGAAGAGCCCGGCGGATTCGCGCTCCCGACGTCAGCGGTATCGCGCCTCCCTCGCCGCGCAGCTCGGCGGGGGCGACGTCCAGCTCGGGGGGAGGAAACAGGGCGGGCACGGTGAGCGGCTGGCTCCACAGCCCGTGGCCATGATCGACCCACTCGCCCGGGGACAGGAGCGTCTCGATGCGATGCGAGCTCGATCCGTCGCCCGTTCCCCGGGGGACGAAACCGCGGGCCAGGGAAATACACCTCGGCAGCGCCTCCCCCTCACCGCTCGTGCAACCGAGCAGGAGGACCAGACCGAAGGCCGCGACGCAGTGGTGCAGCCGCCGCGATGGTCGGTGGTGTGTATCGCGTTCGCTCATTCTCCGGTCATCCGTCTCACCGACGTGATCTCCCCGAAGAGCTCCGCGGCCTCGTCGCGCGGAATCGTCACGGTCATCCGTCCATCGTCGCTCACCCGGATCTCGCGGATGCGGTACTCACCCCGCTCGTAGTCGAAGGACGTGCCGTCGTCCTCGTAGAGAGCGAAGCGACCCGCGAGGTCACCGTAGTGGCGCACCTCCAGCTCGTGGCCACGGGCGGCCGCGGTGT
>CAZCAC010000121.1:0-26897 GCA_964496575.1 uncultured Planctomycetaceae bacterium
GGGGGGTTCTTGAAGATGCACACAAGCCGCACGGAGCCTCAACGCGGCCCCCGCGCCGTTTATCCGCCACACTCCCCCCCCCCGAACCCGATCGACCAGCTCCACTCCAGCTCGAAGTCGTTGTCCTCGAGCGCCACTTCGAACACGAGCGGCGTACCATCCTCCACCCGGCGGGCCGGCCCGACGGGGAAGAAGACGTGCCCCCAGTGCAGCTTGTCCTCCCTCGGTCCGGTATCGAGCACAACACCGGGCGCGAGGTCCGAAGCCGACCAGGTGGCGACGCCGTGCAACTGGCCCGCGGTCGTGATCTCGAACTCACCGGCCAGGCGAGTCGGCGTCGTCTCGACCGCGCGCAGATCGATGTCGGCGATCACTCGCGGCTCGGCCAGCAGCTCGATCTTTTCCCGCTCGAGGTGGTAGACGCGGTTGAAGGCGAGGTCGCGGAAAGGCGAGAGGTGGATCCCCCGCGCCGGTTCCGCCCAGCGCGCGAGGTCGTCGTACAGCTCGGGGACCGCGATCGGGCAGCCGACGAGGCGCATCCGCGAAGGGATCATCACCCCATCCTCGGCGAGGATGCGCGTGCGCAGCCTCGCCAGCACGGGGACGATGTCCTCCTCCAGCCCGAGGTTGCCGATCAGCTCGCAGACGATCACGTCCGCCCTCACGTCGGGGAGCGCCTCGCGCAGGACGTCGAGTCGCAGGAACTCGACCGGGGCGTCGGGGTAGTGCCGCTCCTTCACCTGGCGCGCCGTCTCGACGATCTCGCTCTTCTCCAGTCCGATCACCCGCCCCGCGCCGGCGCGCCAGGCGAGGAAGGAGAGGATGCCGGTGCCCGAGCCGACGTCGACCACGGTGTCGCCTGGTTTCACCACCGCGGCCAGCGCCTCCTCGAAGAGCTCCACGCGCCGGGAGTCGAAGCACATCGAGTGGTGGAGGTCGAGCGGGAAGCCCGCATCGTCGGGAGCGCCGAGGAGTTCTTTCATGATGAGTAGCGTCCGGAGGGTACGCTTCCCCCCCGGGACCATCCAGGGGCCCGCCCGCTACCGCTCGACCGTCAGGACCTCCTTCTCTCTTAGAACGCCGGCCAGCGGGCCGGTGTCGAGCTCGAGGAGGAGCGTGAGCTTCTCGTCCACCAGATCACCGGGAACGCCCATGGTTCCCCCGCAGAGGGAGCCTCAAGAGAAGCCCGAGTGGAAGGACGCGAGGAGCTTCCCCTCGAGCGTGAGCAGGCGCACCCTCGCGCCGGCCGCCTCGCGCCGGTAGCCGCGGCCGGGCTGGCCGCGATGGACGATGTTGAGCAGGAGCCCGTCCTCGGTGGTGACCCACGGACGGGTGGTGAGCTCCTCCCCGGGGCGCGGGGGCGACACCCCGTCCCGGTAGCGGCCGATCCGCGGCGTGCCGACGGGATCGATGGTGATCTCCTCGTCGCGCGCTACGTCGTACCAGCGGTCGCCGCTCCCGGAGAAGACGAACCGCCACTCCTCCCCACCCCCGGGATCGGCGAGCCCGAGGGTGACCATGCCGAAGCGGTACTCACCCGGCGGCACCTCGACCGCCTGCCCGGTGCTGTGGACCGTGGCCACCACGCCGTCCTTGCTGGAGAGCAGGACGTACATCGCGGTCACCTCGCGACCCTCGGGCAGGCCTTCCGCGTCGATCAGCTCCAGCCGGATGCGACCGGACCCCTCGATCCTCTCCAGCTCGAGGTCATCGCCGAGGCGATCCGAGCGCAAGACGTAGCGCCCGCCCGCGACCGTCACCACCGGCGCGAACAGGAACAGCTCGCGCAGTGACGACCAGTTCCCATCGCCGTCGAGGTCGAGCCAGAGCTGATCGCGCTCCCCGGTGAGGAAGCCGTCACCGTTTCCATCGACGCGACGGGCGGCCCGCTCCTCGCCATCGATTGCGCAGCTGCCCTCGAGGTATCCGAGCGTCGCGTACGAGAGGGTCCGGCCGGTGCGCCCCAGTCGGAAGAGCACCTGACGGGGTTCGAGCCGCTCCTCCTCCTCGCGACGGGTGAGGACACCGATCTCGGTGACCCACTCCCGCGCCCCCCCGTCCACGAGCTCCTCGTCCTGGAGGACGCGGTCCCGGTTTCTATCGATGAAAAGTCGGGGTTCACCATCGGGGTCGCGGTCGAGGAGGAAGACGACCCGCTTCGAGTCGGGGTCGCCGTAGCGGAGCTGGCCGTAGCGAGGTTGCTCCCCCACCGCGCCGATCTCGACCCGGACGTCGTCCGGCGGCGCGGGAGCGAGCCCCACCGGGAGCGCGGTCGGCGCGTAGTGCTTCTCGCCGGGCTCGGGGACGACGTAGCGCCAGTCGGCCTCGTCCGAGGTAGTGAAGGTAGCCAGGATGGCGAACAGGGTGAGGTTGGTGATCATCGTTCGAAGTTCCTCGAAGACTAGAGACCTTCGGTACTGGCCATCGACATGTCCAGGCACTCGCTCAGCACGTACTGCCGGCGCGCCTCACCATCGCGGGCCAGGACGTTCGCCATGATTCCCCTCGCACCGAGCGGGAGGAGCTCCTCGGCGAGCTGAGCGCCCCACTCTGGATCGATCTCCACCAGCGCGGCGAAGAGGGGTTTCCATCCCCCGCTCCGGAGCTGCAGCTGCTCGGCTCGATCGCGAACGAGCTCGAGGGCGGGAGCCACGAGAGCGCGGGCGAGCTCGCGGTCGTACCGCGCCACGAAGAAGGCCAGCGCACAGTCCTTGACCTGCGCTGGCTGGTGAGAAACGGGCCGGGGATCGGGCTCCGGTGATCTCCAGCGCAGGGCGATCGCCCGGCAGAGGTACTCGCGCACGCGTTCGGGGGCGAGCTGCTCGGCTAGCGGCAGGAGCGAGCCCGCCAGCGCGGCATCGCACCCCGAGAGGTAGAGGTAGGGGCTCCTCCCCACCCGTTCCGCCAGCTCTCGAGAGGCCGATTCGAGGAGCTCCCGCGCCACCTCGGGCTCCTCCTCGGACAGAGCTCGGGCCATCAGCGCGTAGGCTTCCGGCGCCAGGGGCACGGCAGCGGCGATCCGGCGCGCGCGCTCGAGATCGGACCGCGCGAGTCCATAGCAGATCCCCGGCGCGGCACGCCCCCGACTCCTCCGCTCGATCTTCTCGTAGACCGCCTCGGCCGACTCGGGATCGACGCCGGCGAGCTTGCGGGCGATGTTCCCGTAGTTCCGCGATCGGTCGTAGCGGTCCGGCCGCTCGGCGATCATCTCCAGCGCGGGGTCGAGCTCGAACAGCGCCAGCTCCTCGGCGTACACTCCACGCGCGTACCCCGACCACTCCTGGGGGGAGAGCAGAGCGGCGATCGTGCGCGCCTCCTCGAGGACCTCGCGCCCCGAGTCCTCCTCGCCGAAATGACGCAAGAGCTCGGCGGCCCGCACGAGCAAGACCAGGCGATGGGCGGGATCCTCGACGAGTCGAGTCTGGGCCAGGGCGGAGCCGACGATCGCGAGCAGGCGGTCCCCGTGCCCGGGGTCCAGCTGCCCGGCCACCGCGAGGTGCGCGAGGACCGAGGACTGGCCGAGCTCCATCGAGGTGGCCACGGCGAGAGCCTCCTCGGGATCAGTCTTTGCCAGCGCTTCCACCAGCTCGCCTCGGATCGTGTCGTGCCAGCGGTAGTCGATCACGCCGCGTCCGAGGGCCTCGAGCGTCGCGGCCGGGTCGAGCCCGGCCAGGCAGCGCAACGCGCGGGCGAGCTCGGACTGCTCGGAGGACTCCGCGGCCGCCTCGACCCAGCTCCTCGCGAGCTGCCCGGCGAGCTCCAGCTCCCGCTCGCGCGAGACGGGTCGCGGGTGCGCCTGCAGAGCGGGCTCGTTGTCCGCGATCGTCCAGTCCCCGCCCTTCGCTCCGCCGAGCCAGCGGCCCCGGCATCGACCTCCACGGGGGTCGGCGGCTGATACACGGTATTCGTACCGATGTAGGGCGCGGGGGCGTCGATCCGCGCGATCGCCATGACGCCAGGCAGAGCGCTGAGCTCGAAACGGCCATCGGCGCCGCTGACCACGGGAATGGTCAGCGGATGGTTGCGGATCCACAGCGTGGCTCCGGAGATCGGCTCGCGATGGTCGCTATCGACGACCCGCCCCGAGACGGGTACGCCTGAGGTCCATTCGACCTGCAGCGTGGACGTCTGCCCCGCCTCGACGGATGGTGCGGTGATCCGGGGCACCCGGTCGAGCGCGTGAGGGAGGACGAGCCGGGGACCCAGCTGGCCCACGGCCACTGGCCAGCTCTCTTCGCTACCTTCCCCTTCGAGTGGAAGGTCGAGCGTGCCGAAGCGGGTCACGCCGCTCCGCTCCTCCCGGAAGAGGCCGGCGAGAATGGAGAGACTGAGCCCGGGCGGCGAGGGCGGGGCCTCGCCCTTGGACTCGAGCCGCAGCCGGCCCACCGGTCCCAATCGGAGCACTCGCTCGTCGAACCAGTTCTCGTCACCGCCGAAGGAGTGGCGGCCGTGTCGCTCCGTCTCGACGGTGAGAGTCCCGATCCGCGCCGGGTCCCACGTTCCCGTCCTCGCGATACCACGCTCGTCCGTGACGATCGTCAACCCCTCGGCGAGCACCTCGGGCACGAGAGCGACGTCGTAGTACTGCGGGATGATCCGCGCGCCCGCGACGGGCTGGCCTTCCTCGTCGAGGACGGTGATCTCCTGTCGTTCCGGTGCCTGGGGGCGGAGCTTCAGCTGCTCGCCGACGGGAACACTCTTCGCGTCGTAGGAACGGACCTCCACACACAGGTCCTTCCGCCACACCCAGAGATCGAGGGGACGATGAAGGGCCGAGCCGCCCCAGCTCCCCGGCACCCGAAGCTCGAAGCGTCCTTCCTCACCGGTGAGGGCGTCGGCCAGGACATCGGCGCGGTAGCGGCGGGCGCTGGGCGTATCGTTCCGCGAAGAGACGACGCAGCGCACGCCCGCCGCGAGGGTCCCGTCGGGAGCGAGCACGACTCCCTCGAGCGTGATCTCACCGGCGGTGGGCTGGGCGAGGCAGACGAAGAGGGCGAGGCACTTGATCATCGTTCGCTCCTTCTCATCGGCTAGAGGTCCTCCTCGCCGGGGATCCACATCGAGAGGTACTCGCTCATCACGTAGCTCCTTCGCGCCTCGCCCTCGAGGGCCAGGACGTACGCCATGCTCTCCCGCGCAGCGGCGGGAAGGAGCTCGTCGGCCAGCTCCACCGCCCACTCCGGGTCGATCTCAACCAGGGCGGCGTAGAGCGGCCGCCAGGTCCGGCCCCGAGCCGCGAGCTGTTCGCCCCGCTCCTCGAAGAGCCGCAGAGCCGGACCGACGAGCAGGCGAGCCAGGTCCCGGTCGTAGCGGGCGACGAAGAAGGCCAGCTCGGCGTCGGTGCTCCGCACCTGCCAGCGGGGATCGGGCAGCGTGGCCCGGCTCGGCGAGCTCCAGCGCAAGCCGACCGCCCGCCAGAGGAAGTCGCGCAGGCGGTCCGGGGCGATCTCCTCGGCCAGGGGCAGCAGCGAGCTCGCCACCACACAGTCGTTGTCCACGGTGTACGGTCTTCCCTCCCGGCTCGCGGGGTCGGTCAAGAGCTGGAACGCCGTCTCGAGCAGCTCCTTCGCCAGCTCCGCATCTGTCCCGGCCACGGCTCGGGCCATGTTTCCGTACGCCTCGGGCGCGGAGTCGACCCCGTCGGCGATGCGGCGGGCACGATCGAGATCGACGGGCGCCATGCGGAAACAGATGCCCGGAGCGCGACGCACCCGGTTCCACTCCTGCAGCCTCCCGTAGACCTCCTCCGCCGCCCCGGGATCCAGGTCGGCAATCTCGAGCGCGAGGTTCCCGTAGTGGCGGCCGCGCGTGCTCTGCTCCGGCATCTCGGCGATCAGCGCGAGCGCCGCGTCGAGATCGTACACGGCGAGCTCCTCCGCGAAGGACGCCCGGGCGAACCCCGCCCACTCCTCCGCCGGCAACTCGTCGGCGATTCCGCGCCCCTCCTCGACGATCTCGCGCGCGGCGTCCCCCTCACCGAGCTCGCGGAGGCGCTCCGCGATGCGGCTCAGCGAGACGAGCCGGTAGGCGGGCGAGTCGATGCGCCGGGCCTCGGCGAGCGTGAGCCCCAGGATCTCGATGCGCCGATCGAGATCCTCCGGACCGAGCGTGTCGGCGACGTCGAGCCGGGCGAGCACCGAGCTCAGGCCCAGCCCCATCGAGCTCAGCACGGCCAGCGCCTCCTCGGGATCTTCCTCGGCGAGGCGCCTGGCGACGGTGGCGAGGATCGTCTCGCGCCACCGATCGGTGAGCGAGATCCGCTCGAGGGCGTCGAGCGCGGCGCCGGGATCGACCGCGGCCAGGCAGCGCACCGCGTCCATCAGCTCGTAGCTGTCGGGGGAGCTCGCGAGGGCCTCCACCCCCTTCACCGCCAGGTCCGCGGCCAGGGCGAGCGACCGCTCGCGCACCGACGGCGCCGTCGGGATAGCGCTCGGCACGGCTTCGTCGTCGGGAAGCACCCAGTCCCGCTCTTCCGACCCCCCGAACCAGCGCCCGCGGGCGTCCAGTCCCTCCACCTCGGCGAGCACCAGGGCGCCGCCGGGAGCGATGCCATCGAGTACGAAGTGGCCGCCCGCATCGGTGGTCGCGGTGACCGGGGGCCGATACGCAGCAGTCACGCGCAGGGGCACGTCGCTCCACGGCGTGCCGTCCCGCTTCAGAAGACGCCCGCGCAGCGTGGCCAGTCGAGGCACCTCCAGCGCGACCCCTTCGCGCAGCTCCTCGCCGGAGATCCAGCGGGTGACCGTTCGCTGCGTCTCCGGTGAGACGATCACGAAGAGGTAGTTGCGAGCCGGGTCGATGCAGGAGCTTCCCCCGAACTCTCCTCTCTCATTCGTGACGGGCTGGGTCCCGTCGATCCGGACCTCCTCCTCCGGCCGGAAGGGTGAATCCTGTTCGGCCTGCCAGACCACGACCTTGGCACCGGCGACCGGGACTCCGGTCCGGTCGAGGACCTTGCCGCGCAACGGCAGCAGGAGGTCGTCGACCAGCACCAGCTCGACCTCCGCGTCGAGCGGAAAAGACGCGACGTCCCGGGTGCGCGCGGAGCCGAGGCGCGCGGCGAGCTCCAGGTCTGCCTCGCCGGTGAGGGCTCCGCCGATCTCGAAGCTCCCGCCCTCGTCGCTGACGGCCGCGACCGGGACGCTGGTGATCAGCCCGCCCAAATAGCTCTGGCGCTGCGCTCCGAAGACCCAGGCGCCCGCCACGGGCTCCCCCGCCTCGTTCACCACCCGACCCCGCACGCCGCGCATCCGGGCGAGCTCGATCTCGCCGAGGAGCACCGCCTCGGCCTCCACATCGACCTCCGCCACGGCCGCGGGTCTCCTCGAGAAGACGGTCCGGCCGACGAAGGGGCGCGGGGCGTCGATCTGCACGATCGCCAGGCCTCCGGGGAGCGCATGAAACTCGAAGGTCCCGTCGGCGCCGCTCTCCACGGGAAAGGTCAGCGGGTAGTTGCTGACCCACAGCCGGGCTCCGGCTACGGGCTCCCCGGTCTCGGCGTCGACGACGCGCCCCGAAGCGGGGACCCCGTCGACCCACTCCACCGGCAGCACGAAGGTCTCGCCGGCTTCGACCATTCCACCGCTCATCCGCGGCATGCGTTCGAGCGCCTCGCGCAAGCCGAGGTACGGGTTCACATTGCCGGCGGCCAGGGGCCAGGTCTCTCCGTCCCCTCCGGCGGAGATGGGCAGCTCGAGCTCCCCTCTCTTCGGGTCGACCTCGCGCTCCTCCGTGATCAGGTAGGAGTAAACGGTGAGCGTGAGGTCGCGGGGCAGGGGTGGTGCCTCGCCCGTGACCTCCAGCCGCAAGCGACCGGCCGGGCCGAGCCGCAGCGCCTCTCCAGCAAAACCCTCCCCGCCGTCACCGAAGGCGAAGCGACCGTGCTGATCCGTATCGACGGCGAGGTTCGGCACGCGGGCCGGGTCCCATCGTGAGGGCGTCGCCTTCCCCTGCTCGTCGGTGCGAAGGGTGAGCTCGCCGAGCAGCGCGTCGGGAATCGGGCTGTAGCCGTACTGCTGGGGGGTGATCCGCGCGCCGGGCACGGGCTCTCCGGCCTCGTCGAGCACCGTGATCGCCTCGGGCTCGGGCGCGCCGGTGCGGATCTCAACCGGCTCTCCCACGGGGAGGTCCTTCACCCGGTAGGAGACGAGCTCGAGGCACAGGTCCTCGCGCCAGATCCACAGATCGAGCCGGCTCTGACTAGGCCGGCGGATCCAGCTCTCGGGAACGGGCAGCCGGAAGCGGCTCCCGTCACCGATCACCTCGTCGCTGGATACCTCGGTGTGGAACCGGAAGAACGACGGGAGATCGGCCCTCGAGGAGAGGAGGCAACGGGCTCCCACCGCGGGCGTGCCGTCCGGGGCGAGAACGACTCCCTCGAGCGCGAGGTCGCCAGCGGGGCGCTGGACGAGTCCGGCGAGCAGCGCGAGAGCACAGAGCGTCAGCGACATCGAGAACCTCCAGGGTCGGGGCGAGCTCCACCCGTCATACCCGCCCGGACTGGTCAGGGCAACGGGGCCGGCTGCTGAGCCCTCGCCGGTCAGAACGCGCTGTCCACCACGACGCGCGTCGACCCGCTGCCCAGCCAGCAGTCTCCGACCGCGTCCCGGAAGAAGGACTGGGTCCAGGTGCGGCGCGCCTCGCGCACTCCCGGCAGATCCGGAGTGGTGATCCAGAGGTCGAGAAAGCCCCCCGGGGTGAGCCGGCCCTGGTAGCGGAAGCGCTGCAGTCCGGGGTAGTGAAGCAGCATCACGCCCGACGCGGCGGGAAGGAGCTCGAAGCCGGAGAACGGTGCCTCGAGCAGGAAGACCAGGTCTCCGGGCTCGCCCTCGAAACGGTGGAGCACCAGTTCCTGCTCGCGCACCGGCGAATCCGTGGCGAGAGACCGTGCCGTGCCCGGCCAGGGGGTCAGCGTCGCGCCGTTCAGCAGCACCAGCGCCGAGCCCGGGGGCGGGTAGTTCCAGCCGCAGCCCTCCTGGCCGCCGGAGAGCTGCACGTCGAGCGTGTAGCCCCTCGTCGTCGCCCCCTCGAGCTTCAGCCCATCGCCGCCCTTCCCGGCGTTGTCGAGGCAGATGTCGCCGTCGCCACCATCCCCGCCCGCGAGCACGCTGCCCGCCACGTGGACGACCGACGGAACCGTCGAGTGCTCGGTCACGTACACGGCGTCACCCCCGTCTCCGCCCTGACCGAGATCCCAGTTGATCGCGGAGGGACCGTCGCGGCCCTCGACCGTCGAGTCGTGAATCGCCAGCGAACAACCGGTGGCTAGGATCCCGTCGCCCCCGCGGTTCAGCTCCTCGCCGTCGAACCACACGTAGCCCCGCCCGCCGCGAATCGTGCAGCGCGTGAAGACGACGTCGAGCGCGATGTTGATCCGGACCGCTTCCCCGCCTGCGTACAGGTCGGGCGGGTTGCACCAGTCGCAGTAGATGCCGTCGGTCCCGATCAGCGTGCAGTTCTCCACTCGAACGGCCGCGCGAGTGACCGAGAGGCGCAGCGCGGGATCGACGTCCCCGTTGGCGTGCTTGAAGCCGTGCGACTCGAGGCCGGCCAGCAGCACCGGGTGGTATTCGAGCGTGTTCCGGACGGTGATCCCGCCGTCGACGATCACCGGGGAGCCGTCCCCGAGGACGGAGAGCTCCTTGTGGTCGATGGTGAAGGGGGCGTAGGTGCCCGGCTCGACCAGGATCACGTCGCCGTTCCCCGCGGCGTTCACCGCCGGCTGGATCTGGGTGTGATCCCCACCGCCGCCGAGGTCGACGACGATCACCTCGGCGGACAGGAGCTCGACTGGGATCGTGAAGAAGAGGGTGATCGCGATCAAGGAGCGGGCACGACGCGGTCGGGTCATCATCGGGGCCTCCACGCGGGAGCTACTGACTGGCGGGACTCGAGAGCGAGAGCTCGATTCTACCGCGCTTCGCCGGGACCGACGGGCAATGGCAGCAGTTCCGAGAAGTCGAGGATCGACTCGAATCCCTCCGCCGAGCGCTCGCTCTGGCCCGTATCGGGGCGGCGGACGGCCAGGAGCCAGCGGATGCCGCCCTCCCGCGCCGAGCGCAGCACGGAGGCGTTGTCGTCGACGAACAGGGTCCGATCCGGATCGAAGGGTTCGACCCGCTGCAGTGCCCTCCAGAAGGAGGGGTCCTCCTTGGGGACGCCGAGATCGTGGGCGCACACGACCGCGTCGAAGTGTGCGCCGAGGTCGGTGCGATCGAGCTTCAACGCGAGAGCGCGCTGGTGGGCGTTCGTGACCAGGACCCGCCGCTTGCCCGCGTCCTTCAGGCCGGAGAGGAACTCGATCACGTGCGGGTGCACCGCGATCAGGTGGTCGACCTCCTCCTTCAGGAGGGCGATGTCCAGACAGAGCTCCCGGCTCCAGTGGTCGACGCAGTACCACTCGAGGGTTCCCTCGACGTCGCGGTAGCGCTGGAGGAGCTCCTCCTTGGCCTCGAAGAGCTCCAGGCCACGCGCCTCCGCGTAGCGTCGGGGGACGTGCTCCAGCCAGAAGTGGTTGTCGAAACGCAGGTCCAGGAGCGTGCCGTCCATGTCGAGCAGCACGCTGTCGATTTCGTCCCAGTCGATCATGGAGGACAGCTTGGGCCAATCCCCGGCCGTCGCGACGAGGTTCCCGGGGATTTTGCGAAGGGTCTTTCCTCGCCGCGCCACCACCTTGGCGAGACCCGACATCCGGCGTCCCTCGACCCTCGCCCCCTTTCAGCCATGAACCAGAAGCTCCTGATCCCCTGCTCCGTGATCGCCGCCACCTTCCCCCTGACCGTCCCCACCACGGTCGAGCTCGCCCCCGAACCCGGGCTCGCCCTGGCCAAGACCTTCACCACCACCCTGGAGCTCGAATCGGGTGACCTCTCCTCGACGATGGGCGGAGCCGAGGTTCCCCCCGCGTACCTGCCCGACATCCTGGTGGTGATCGAGAACACCATCGAGGTGGAGGTCGAGGACACCTACCTCGCCGTCGAGGCGGGGGCGTCCGCGCGCCTCCGTCGCACCTTCGGCAAGCTCGACGGGCACGGCTTCTTCGAGATGGAGATGCAGGGAGCGCCGCCCGAGGCGGAGGAGTGGGAGCGGAGCGTCTCCGAGCTGGTCGACGAGACGGTCGAACTCGACTGGGATCTCGAGGGGGATTCCTGCACGACGAAGCTCGTCGACGCCGAGGAGACCGACGAGGTCGCCGAGCTCCTCTCCCGGCTCGACCCCGATCTCGACCTCCTCGCCTTCCTGCCGGAGGACGAGGTCGAGGTCGGCGATCGGTGGCGCGTCGAGGTCGAGGCGATCACCGCGCTCCTGCAGCCGGGAGGCAGGCTCGGTCTGGAGGATGAAGGGGAGCGCGATGGCGGGGTCTTCGAGGAGGTCTCGTGTGATGGCAAGATCAGCGCCCGCTTCACCGCCATCGAGGAGGAGCAGGGGGCGAAGCTGGCGGTGATCGAGATCGAGGGCACCTACGTTCGTGTCCAGCAGCGCCCGACCGACCTCGAGCACATACCGGTGGTCGACGGCACGGCGACCGAGACGGCGACCACCACGCTGGAGCTGGAGGGACAGCTGCGCTGGAACCTGCGCGGCAAGCACGCCTCCTCGCTGGAGCTGGAGGGCGAGGTCGAGTACGTCTCCCACACCGTGCGCGACGAGGGGCAACCCGGCCCGACCTTCACCTCGACGCTGCCCTTCCACGGTACCCGGGTGATTCAGGTCGAGTTCCAGTCCGCCGGGGAATGAGCCGGGGGGGCGTGGCGTTGCCCTGGACGGCGTGAACGCACCCCGCGAGGATCGAACGGAATCTCCGCGATACTCGCGTGCCGGGAGCCCGTCCATTCCCCTGAGCGCCCGAATCCCCGCCGACGGGCGCGCAGAGGAGCTCCTGGCCCCTGCGCCCGGCCCTCCACCCCGAGCAGAGAAACCATGAAGCTGCCCTCACGCCTGACCCTTCCCCTCGTCCTCCTCGCCCTCGTCCCGCTCTTCTCCTCCTGCCTGATCGGCTCCCACAGCCACGAGGAGAGGAGCGGCACCTTCATCGGCGATGCGACCTTCGCCCGCGTCGGTCCCGGCGACTCGATGGAGTTCGTGCGCGAGCTCTTCGGCCCCCCCGGGCAGGAGATCGATACCGGCACCGAAAACTCCGTCATCTGGAAGTGGAGCTACAAGAGCGAGACCCGCGGCGATGGCAAGCTCTTCCTGGTCTTCCACACGGAGAGCTCGAAGAGCACCGAGGGCACCGTCTTCGTCGAGTTCGAGAACGGCCTGGTGGTGAAGAGCTGGCGAGACGTGACCACCAGTGACTAGTGTTCTGAACCAGAAGTTCCTCTGCACAGATCGTGCCCCTGGTGGTCCCTGGCAAGGCGCTCCGACGATCGCGTATCGGTGGATACGCTGAGGAGGTGCAACGCAGCCAGGGGCCGCCAGGGGCGCGAGAAGTGTGAAGAGACTTCTGGGTCAGGACACTTGCCCAGGGGCTTGATCGGCGGCCCGCATTGGCCCAAGCTCCGCGGGTGCCGTCCCTCGGACCCGACTGTCGCACCTGCCGCTTCCACTACATCACGTACGAGCAGGACTGGCCCTACGGCTGCAACGCCTTCGAGTTCAAGTCGAAGCACACGCCCTCCCGCGTCGTCGAGGAGAGCTCCGGGGAGGCCTGCCGTGCCTATCAGCCGCGGTCGATCCGGCCGAGTGACGGCGAGGATCGCGACAAGGAGGGGCGGTGAAAGGGCCGGAGCCCTGGCGCGGGCCGCTCGCCCGGCTGCGCCAGTGCCTCTCCGCCACGGGCCGCCGGCGCCACGGGTGCTTCACCCTCGAGGGTCTTCGCCTGGTCGAGCGCGCGCTGCGCGCCGACATCGGGCTCAGCCTGGTCGTCGCCGCCGAGCAGGTGGCGCGGACGGCTGACCCGCGGCAACGCGCGCTGCTCGAGGAAGTGCGCGGCCGCGCGGGAATCGAGCTCCACCTCGCCCCGGACGAGGAGATCGATCGCTTCACCGAAGGACGCGCCTACGGCCCGTTCCTCGGGCTGGCGCCGATCCGGAAGCCACCGCCGCTGCGCGACTGCCTCGCCGGCGAGCCTCCCTCGGTCGTCCTGGTGGCGCTGGACGTTCAGGACCCCGGCAACGTCGGGGCGCTCAGCCGAACGGCGTTGACCCTGGGGGCGAAGGCGCTCGTCGCCGTGGGCCTCTCCGACCCCCACCACCCCAAGGCGGTGCGCACCTCGATGGGCAGCGTCTTTCGGCTTCCCGTCCTCGGCTATCCCGAGGTGCCGCCGCTGCTCGAAGAGCTGCGGGCGCTGAACATCACCACCGCCGGCGCGGTCTCCGGAGGCGGCGTTTCCCCCTCCGAGGTCGAGTCGAGCGGCCGGCTGGCCCTCTTCCTGGGCAGCGAAGCGTTCGGCCTCCCCGAGGAGATCGTGACGAGCCTCGATCACCGGGTGACGATCCCGATGGCCACCGAGGTGGACTCTCTCTCGGTCAACGCGGCGGCTGCGATCCTGCTCTACGAGCTGCTCGGCCGCCGCGCGCGCTGAGCTCCCCCCCCTCACGCGGGCGGATTCTCGTTGCGGTGCTCCCGCTTGTCCTCTACGTCCTTCCAGTCGTCGGCGTCGGGCAACGGGTCCTTCTGCTCGGAGATCACCGGCCAGATCTTGGCCATCTCGGCGTTGTACTCGAGGTAGTCGGCCCACTTCTCGGGGAGGTCATCCTCGCTGAAGATCGCCTCGGTCGGGCACTCCGGAACGCACGCCGCGCAGTCGATACACTCGTCGGGGTCGATGACCAGGGTGTTCTCCCCTTCCATGAAGCAATCGACGGGGCAGACGTCGACGCAGTCGGTGTATTTGCACTTGACGCACGGCTCGGCGACGATGTAGGTCATTCCTGTATCTCCTGTGGCTGGGAATCGATCCCGTTGGGGGCGCGAGAGGGTAGATCCCCCTCCCTTCCGCGGCCAGCGAAAACCTCGCGGATCCGAGCCGTGGACGGCTCGCGGAGCGGACCCCGGGGTCCCCTGACCAGGAGTCGAGCGAACCCGATCGGATCGCGAGGGAAGCGCCTCGTGGTCCGTCGCCCTACCGGTCTCTGCGGGACGCTCCCGGGTCCGTGCTGCCGGTCTCCCACTCGAGGATCCCCCCGCAGTACCCCGGCTGGAGCTGGATCCCCAGGCGCAGCGAGACGGAGCGGATCGGTGCGAAGCTCACCTCGTTCAGCCGATCTACGGCGGTCGAGTAGCTGCCCCCGATCAGCGTGACCTCTCGCCACTCGGCGCCGTCGAGGTACTCCAGCTTCCAGCTCGCCGGGACGCGGCAGGTGCCCTCCTCGCCCTCGTCGAACCAGTAGACCGCGGCGTGGTCGAAGCGCTGCTCCTCCAGGAAGTCGTAGCGCACCCACTCCGCCGTGCCGCGATGATCCTCGAACGTCGCGCGCGGCGGCAGGTGATCACTCGAGGAGCGGGGCAGCGCCCCGTCGTTCAGCGCCCGCAGCGTGGTGTGTCGATCGACGTGCGAGGCGTGGATCGCGACGTTCCCCTGGTAGAGGCCGCCGCTCTCTCCCGGTACATCGCACAGGTCGGGCGTCTCGGGGATCCAGACCAGCATCTCCCCGGGCCCGCGGTTGTTCCACAGCCGGTAGGGCACCGCGACCAGCGGAACCGGCTCGAACCCGAGCCCGCGCTCGCCGAGGCGCAGCGCTCGCGACGACGAGTGGATCACGTGGACCCCGCCGAGGAGCTCCTCCTCCCACTCGATCCACAGTCGGTTCTCCCGATCGAGGTAGCGATCGAAGACCGGTCCCCCGTTGTCGGCCCCCTCCAGGCAGTAGATCTCCGGGCCGCGCCGGAGGGCCGTGCGCCCCTCCGTCGCGGCGACCTGCGACGCCGCCTCGATCCGGGCGGGGTTCATCGGGAAGCGCAGGGTGAAGATCTCCCCGGTCTTCCACACCCGCTCGAACTCCAGCCAGGTGCCCGGGTCGTCCCCGTGGGTCACCTTCACCTCCTGGATCACGTCCCCCACCCCGAGCTCGACCTTGTCGGTACACCAGCCGGGGATGCGCACGCGCAGCGTGAACAGCAACGGACGCTCCAGCTCGAAGCGCAGGACGACCTCGCCGTCGCGGGGGTAGTCGGTCTCCATGACCAGCCCCACCTCGCCGTACCGGAGCGGGATGCTCGCGGTCGAGGCGACGTACTGCGCGACGTAGAGCACGTCGTCGGTGTGCGCGTAGATCGTCCCTCCGATCGTGGGCACGGTGCGGGCGAGCTCCGTGGGGCAGCAGAGCTCCTCCGGCACGGCGACCCGCTCCACCCCGCCGTGGGACAGCATCGGGTTGTCGTGGAAGAAGCGCCGGTCGTCGGGGCTCTTCGCGCCGAGCAGGGCGTTGTACAGCTCGAGCTCGACGAACTCGGCCCCGGCGGCGTGCGCGGTGTACAGGAAGACACTCTGGCTGAGGCGCAGGAAACCAGCCGCGGCGCACGTCTCGCAGTAGGCGGTCTCCAGCGGCAGCTCGTAGGAGTCACCGAAGCCGCGATTGTACGCCTGGCTGCCGACGCCGCCGGTGACGTACATCTTCCGGCGCCAGACGTCATTCCAGATCGAAAGCGCCGCGACCCGGTAGTCCTCGTAGCCGTGCCTCCGCGCGATCTCGGCGATTCCGCCGTAGAGCTCGAGCGCACGGACCGCGTGCCCCTCAGCGGCGCGCTCGCCCAGCGCCGGCACGTGGTCCTGCGCGTAGAAGCCGTAGAGCTTCTTGCTGCGCTCCTCGCTGCCGCGCTGTTCGACCAGGAAGAGCGCGAGATCCAGGTAGGCCCGCTTGCCGGTGTGCGCGGCGAGCCGGGTCAGCGCGTGCTCGACCCCGGGGAACCCGGGCGGGTCGACGATCTTCTCGTAGCCGAAGCGCTTCACCAGGAGGTCGGCGGCCTTCCTGGCCACGTCCAGCAACTGCGTCTCACCGGTGACCTGTTCCCAGCGGAGGCCCGCCTCGATCAGGGCGCCGATCGAGTACAGCTCGCGCCCCTCTTCCAGCTCGCGGAACCGTCGCCGGGGCTGGAGGACCTGGTACCAGGTCTGGAGGTAGCCATCCCGCTTCTGCGCGGCGGCGATCCGCTCGATCAGCGCGACCGCCGGGGCGCGCAGCCGGTGCCCGGGCTGGTGGTGCAGGATCGTCGCGACCGCCTCGAGCCAGCGGTAGCACTCGGCGTCGGCGATCCGCCGGCCGCTGTGCTCCCCCTCCGCGCCGGCGGCGACGTCGAAGTTCGTGAAGTGCCCCTCGGCCTCGAAGCGCTCCAGCAGCGCGGGCAGCACCCGGTCGCCGATCGAGGCCACCCGCTCACGCCAGACCCCGTCGTCGAGCCGGACGCGGTCGAAACCGACCGGCCGGAGGCCGAGAGCGGCCTCCTGGGCGGCGGCCGGCGAGGCGGACAGCGCGAGGAGGAGGATGCCGGCGAAGAGGCGTACGATCGATGACACGGTGTGAATGGGCGAGGGGCAGATGGCGAGTCGCAGGGAATGGTGTACGACGAGGCGGGGGCGGCGGGAAGGGAAACTCCGGGCGAAGCCGCTGCCCGGCGGCCCGCCAGCGGACATCCGGCACAGCGCGGGCTGACGCCCGCCACCCCACGGGTCAACAGAATGTTCAGATCATGATTCTCGCCAGGCTCCCGACCCGCCCAACCTGCTTTCTGCGCGCAGCGCGCAGAAACCGACTCCGACTTTTACAAGGATGCTGCAGCGCGCCCCCCCGAGGCGGTACATTTCCCGCCATGACCACCAATTCCGACCTCATAGCCGTCCGGGAGATGCTCGCCTACATCGACGCCTCCCCCTCGCCCTACCACGCCTGCGCCGCCTCCGCCACGCTCCTCGAAGCGGCGGGTTTCGTCCGCCTCGACGAGAAGGACGCCTGGAGCCAGGGCCCCGGTCGCTACTACGTCATCCGCGGCGGCAGCCTGATGGCCTGGGTCGTCCAGGAGCAGCACGGGCCGTCCACCGGCTTCCGCGTCCTCGGGGCCCACACCGACAGCCCGAACCTGCGGGTCAAGCCGCGCCCCGACACCGGGCGGGCCGGCTGGCGGCAGCTCGGCGTGGAGGTCTACGGTGGCCCCCTGCTCAACTCCTGGATCGATCGCGACCTCGGCCTCTCCGGGCGCGTCCAGGTGCGCACCAGCGCCGCCGGGGGCCCCGTCGAGAGGCTCTTCCTCATCGGACGCCCGGTGCTCAAGGTTCCCCAGCTGGCCATCCACCTCGACCCGGAGATCTCCACCGAGGGACTCAAGCTCAACCGCCAGAACCACGTGCCGCCGGTGTGGGGCCTCGACTCCCCCGACGAGCGCGGGTTCCGCGACTGGCTGGCGGCGGAGCTGTCGGTCGAGCCGGACGACATCCTCGCCTGGGACGCGATGTGCCACGACGTCAACCCCTCGTGCCTGCTCGGCGTCGAGGAGGAGCTGATCAGCGCGCCGCGCCTCGACAACCTTTGCTCCTCCTACTGCGCCATCCGCGCGCTGCTCGAGGTGCTGGAAGGTGGCGGCGAGCTCACGCACGTTCCGGTGATCACGCTCTTCGATCACGAGGAGGTGGGCAGCGGCTCCGCCACCGGCGCCGACGGCCCGATCCTGCGCGACCTGCTCGAACGGATCGTCCTGAACCTGGGCGGCGACCGCGAGGAGTTGCTCCGGGCCGTCGCCGACTCCTTGTGCGTCTCGATCGACATGGCGCACGCGACTCACCCCAACTACGTCGACCGCCACGACCCCGATCACCACCTCTTCCTGAACCGGGGGCCGGTGATCAAGATCAACGCGAACCTGCGCTACGCCTCCGAGAGCTCCACCGAGGCCGCGTTCCAGCTCGCCTGCGAGCGCGCCGGCGTGCCGGTACAGAAGTGGGTGATGCGCACCGACATGCGCTGCGGCTCGACGATCGGCCCGATGACCGCGTCGGGGCTGGGGATCCGCACCGTCGACGTCGGCAATCCGCAGCTGGGAATGCACTCGATCCGCGAGACGTGCGGCGCCCGCGACCCCGGGTACATGATCGGGGCGCTGCGTGAGATCTTGAAATAGGCGGTCGCGCTACTCGCGCCGCACGATCACGTGGTCGGGGACCTCGTCGGGATTCTCCCCCTCGGCGGGGAAGTGCTCCTCGAGCACGACCGCGCAGCGGCGGACTCCTTCGATCAGTCCGGCGCCCAGGGCGCCCCGGCGCACTCCGTCGAGGATCGCCTGGTCGGTCTCACGCCAGTGGGCGTCGTCGAGCTTCGCGTCGATCCCCTCGTCGCCGAGCACGATCACGCGTCGCTCGAGCAAGGAGACGAAGAGCAGCACGCCGGTGGCCCCCTCGGTGCGATGGAGACCGGCGGCGTAGAACTCCTGCAGCGCCTGCTCGCCGGCCATCTCGGTCGCGCGGTCCTCGCTGATGAAGAGGCGCTTGAAGCCGGGCATCGAGCGGGAGGCGAAGAGGCCGAGGACACCCAGGCCGACCTGCGTGGCGAGGAGCCACACCGGCTGATCCCAGGGGATGAACGCGAAGAGGAGAGCCGTGCCGATGGAGAGGAAGACCACGCACGCGAGCCAGTCCGCGCCGGGGTGCCGGTCGGAGCGCTCCAGCACCACGACCCCGATCTCGCCGCTGGTCTTCGTCTCGGCGGTGGCGATCTCGGCGGCCACCGCCCGCCGGTCACTCTCGGCCAGGACGGTCACCGCGCGGTAGCGGCTCCGCTGGAACAACGCGCGTTGCAGGAAGAACAGCAGCACGACCGCGAAGAGGATCGCGCCACCGGGTCCGGCGATCGCCGTCCAGTCGAAGGGTGCGGCCTCGCCCCCGCTCCAGGTCTCGTCGATCGACAGCATGGGCAAGAGGATCGAGCGTTCCATCACCAACCTCCCGAGGCGCCGCCGCCGGAGAATCCACCACCGCCACCGAAGCCGCTGAAGCCACCGCCTCCGCCGCCTCCGAACCCACCACCGGAGCTGCCGCGGCCGTGGCCACTGGACATCGCACTGCCGAGCAGGAGCCAGGGCAGCACTCCGCCCCCACCGGAGCCACCTCTCCCTCGCCGGCGGCCGAAGATCATGAAGACGATGAACAGGATCCAGAGAAGGCTGAAGATCGAGCCCCTCCGGCTCTTGGCCTTGCGCCCGGCGGCGCTCTGTTCGATCGGCCCGTAGTCGCCCCCGATCGCCGAGTGCATCGCCACGACGCCGTCGCGCAGGCCGCCGGCGAAGTTCCCCTCCTTGAACGCTGGCTGGATCACGTGGCGGATGATCCGACCGGCGGTGATGTCGGGGAGCGCTCCTTCGAGTCCGCGCCCGGTGTCGATGCGGATCTTCCGCTCCTTCTCGGCCACCAGCAGCAGCGCGCCATTGTTCTCCTCTTCGCCGCCGATCCCCCACGCGCGACCGACTTCGAGCCCGTAGCGCTCGATCGACTGGCCGCCGAGGTCGGGGACGGTGAGCAGCGCGATCTCGTGGGTGGTGCCCTGCTTGTACGACTCCATCAGGAGCTCCAGCTCGCGCTCCTGGGGTTCGCTGAGCATCCCGGCGAGGTCGGTGACCCAGCCGTCGTTGGGCGGCACCTCCACCTGCGCCGGAGCGGGCAGGGCGAGGAGCGTCGTGGTGCAGAGGGAGAGCAGGATTCTCATCGGTACTCTACTCGCCGTCGCCGGTTCCGAAGTCCACCTTCGGGACCTCGCGCTCCGCCGGCGCCGCGGCCTCGAGCTGGGGCATCCGCTCGAAGCCGAAGGAGCTGGCGATGAAGTTACCGGGGAAGGTGCGCAGGGAGGTGTTGTAGGCCTTGACCGCGTCGATGTAGTCGTTCCGCGCGACGGTGATCCGATTCTCCGTGCTCTCGAGCTGGGTCTGCAACCCCAGGAATCCCTCCGTGGCCTTGAGGTCGGGATAGCGCTCGACGGAGACGAGCAGCCGCGAGAGCGCCGAGCCGAGGTTCTGCTGGGCGCCGAGGTACTGTTCCAGCCCCGCGGCATCGAGCTTCCCTGCGGTGGGCGCCGCGAGCTTCCCCACCGAGGCCCGGGCCTCGGTCACCTCGGTGAGCACCTCCTTCTCGTAGTTCGCCGCACCCTTCACCGTCTCCACCAGCTGGGGGATCAGGTCGAACCGGCGCTTGTACTGGCTCTCGATCTTGGCGAAGGCGCCGTCGATCTTCTCCTGGCCGGCGGCCATCGAGTTGTACCTGCCGACGACGCAGCCGCCGCCGGCGAGGATGAGGATGACGAAGACCAGGAGGATGGCCACACCGGCGCTGAGGGCGCCGCGTCGACTGGATCGGTTCATAGCGGATGTTCGGGTTCGCGAAGTGGAGAGGGGCTCCGATCGCGCGCAGTATGCACTTCCCGCGGGCCTATTCACCCCCCGATCGCCTCTCTCCGGGCCGCCCCGGCTAGAATCCGCGCCCGCGCCGCCCGCTTCCTCCCGCCCCGACGAGACGATGATCCTCGAGCTCTGCTCCGATCCCCGCTGGCTCTCCAACAGCTACCTGGTGGCGGACCGCCCCGGTGGCACGGCCATCCTGATCGACGGAGGCGCTCCCCCCGAGCCGCTTCTCGAGGCGATCGAGCGGGACGGGCTGAGCCCGACTCACCTCCTCTGCACCCACCGCCACCCCGACCACGTCGCGAATAACGGGGTCTACCGCGAGCGCTTCGGCTGCGCGATCCTCGCCCACCGCCTCGACGCGCCTTCGATTCCGGACGTCGACGAGACCCTCGAGGGAGGCGAGGAGCTGGTCACCGGCGGACTCTCGATCCGCGCCCTGCACGTCCCCGGCCACACCGCCGGCCAGCTCGCCTTCCTGGTGAACGGCAGCCACCTCTTCACCGGCGACACCCTCTTTCGCGGCTCGGTCGGGGGCACGCGGGCAAGCGGTCACACGACCTTCGAGGAACTGCGCCACTCGATCATGGCGACGCTGATGACCCTCCCCCACTCGACCGAGGTCTTCCCCGGCCACACTGAGTCGACGACCATCGGTCGCGAGTGGGAGGAAAACCCCTTCATCCGCGCCTGGCGCGGCCTGGACGAGCCGCTCGACGAGCCCTGCCACGCCTACGGTGAGGCGGCCCGCCTCCTGGTGCGGGCCCGCGACTACGACGGCGGCACGAAGTGCTGGGTGCGATTCGAGAAGAGCGGCCAGGACGACATCGTGCCCGGGTCGGGAGTCAGCGCCTAGCTTACCCTTCCACGAACCAACGGCCACCGCTTCGAGGGCAGTGACCGTCGCCGATGTTCGGCCGGAGTTCGAGCTCCGGCTACGCAGCTGACTGGGGATCAGCGTTCCTGACTAGCTCTTCTCGCCGTCGCGCTCCTTCACGAACTTGAGCTTGAGGTCGTAGAGCTTCTCTTCCTTCTCGATCACCTCCTCGCGGTCGGCCGCCAGCTCGATGATCTCCTTGCGCAGCTTCTCGGCGCGGGCCTTCTTGCCGCGCTCCTCCTTGACGGCGAGTTGAGCGAGGAGCTCCTGCTCGCGCTCGTCGAGGGCGTCGTATTTCTCGAGGATCTTCGTCAGCCCCTTCATCGCCGTCGATGGGCTCTTCTTGTAGCTGACCCGCAGCACCTTCTGCATCGCCTGCCAGATCTCCTTCTGACCGGCGCGCGAGACGTTGACGATTCGCTTGCCGTCCCAGGAGGCCAGCACGACGTGCGGCGGGATCGAGCCCTTGAAGAGCTGGTTGTAGGGATGGTCGGGAAGGTGCGCTTCCTTGTCGAGCTTCACGCAGTGGAACCACGGCGTGGCCAGGAGGAAGCGCTCGTCCTCCAGGGTCCGCTTGAGCAGGTCCCCTTCCTTGTTCTTGCAGCCATCGCACTCGCGCACGATCAGGAGCGGTCTCGGGTCGTCCTTGCGGAGCGACACGATCGCCTCCTTCACGGTGAGTACCGTCTCCTCGGATGGAAGCAGATCACGCCACTTCGCCTCGAGTCGACTCTTGGCGGTCTTGAGCCGCCTCCAGGAGGGCATCGACGCTCCTCCACCAGCTGAACCCCCGCCCCCTGCGGGTGCACCACCGCCACATCACCCAGGTACCGCCCCCAGCGGGGGGCCGACCACCATGAGCGCGAGCATCAGGATGCCCGCCTTGATCCACTTGTTGGCCATTTCAGCGTCTCTCGTCGGTTGGAGCTTGAGCGAGGTTGGTGACGGGCGAACGACGACCCATCCAGACCTAGTTGTAATCGGTACCCGCGACTCTGTTGCAGCACTTTTGTAGGTAATTCCGCCCCGTTTACGGGGCTGGAGTGCGCTTTCGCGCTAGCTTCCACGCACCTCGCCGGGTCGCCCGGCGGCATTCTGCGCGGATCCCCCTCACGCCCTCCCTGGGGTGGGCCAGCCGTTCGAAACCGCCCGGCTCCCGTCCCGTGGAAGGATCTCCTTTCCGGGCGCCCGCGGGGTAAAAAGAGAGGAGAGGACCCCCCCCGGGTCCTCTCCTCAGATTCGAGGGACGCGCGTCCCTATTCGCTCAGCGTGGCGGACCGAGGAGGTCCGCAGGCCCTCGCAGCTGGACCATCACGTCGGCACTGCTTTGGCGAGGGGAGCGGCGGATTTGTTCGGCCAATCCCTTACCTTTTTGGGGACCTTTCCCGGGGCCGCTCCAGGGGCCCCGAAAGGGGTCCGGAGAGCCCCGAGAATGCCCCCGAAACGCCCTTCCCTCGATCGAGACACGGTCTACCAGCGCATCCTCGCCACCGTCGACTCGGTGCCTCGGGGGCGGGTGGCCACGTACGGTCAGATCGCCAGTGAGGCGGGGCTCCCGGGGCGGGCCCGCCAGGTCGGCTACGCGCTGCGCAGCGCGCCGCAGGCGGGGGAGCTGCCGTGGTTCCGGGTGGTCAACGCGCGCGGGCGTAGCAGCTTCCCCGAAGGGTCCCGCGGTCGGCGGGAGCAGCTCGCCCGGCTGCGCGCCGAAGGGGTCGAGATCGACGAGCACGGGGCGATCTCGCTGCGTCGCTTCGGCTGGCGGCCGAACGCGCGTCACCGCTGACCGGCACCCCTCGGGATTCGCGCGATCGACTCCGGTCCCGCGCCCTGTCGAGGTAGAGTGCCGCGCACCTTGTTCCGCGAGCTCCGTCCCCTCTGGCCCTTCGTCCGCCGCTATCGCCGCGCCTATCTCCTGGGCGCGATCTGCATCGTCACCAGCATCTGGCTGAAGCTGCAGATCCCGCGCTTCTTCTGGCGTGCGCTGGATACGCTGCGCGACCTGGAGGCGACGGGCGCGCCGATCGACGGCGGTGAGGTGGGGCGCACGATCCTCGTCGCGGCGGGGTGGATCCTCGGCTCGGCGCTCCTGATCGCTCCGGTCCGCACCGCCAGTCGTCTCCTGATCCTCGGCAACAGCCGCAAGGTCGCCCACGACGTCCTGCGCGCGGTGTACTCGCGCATGCTTCGCCTCGCGCCGTCGTTCTACCTGCAGAATCCGATCGGGCAGGTGATGTCGCGCTGCGTCAACGACCGGGCCTCCGTCCAGTCGCTCGGCGGACCGGTGGTGATGTACATCTCCGAGGTCACCACGCTGTACGCGTTGAGCGTGCCGCTGATGCTCTCGATCGACGCCCCGCTGGCGGCGGTGGCGCTCGCCCCCTACCCAGTCTTCCTGTACGCGGCGCGGCGCATCGCCGTGCGCATCCAGCAATCGGGCATGGCCGCGCAGCAGGCGCTCGGCGAGATCTCGGAGAAGGTCGACGAGAGCCTCTCGGGGCAGATGGTGATCAAGACCCTGACCCTGGAGAGCCAGGACCTCGCGCGCTTTCACGGGCGCTGTGCCGAGTACCGCCGCCTCAACCTGCGCGTCACGCGCCTGCGCGCGTTCCTGATCGCGTCGATGATGGGGCTCGCCGCGCTCTCCGCCCTGGTGGTCCTGGGTATCGGCGGGCCGGCCGTGGTGCGGGGCGAGATGGCCTTCGACGACCTCGGCGTGATGCTCACCTACCTCGCCTGGCTCGCCGCCCCGACCCGGACGCTCGGCTTCGTGATCAGCTCGATGCGACGCGGCGCCGCCGCGCTGGGGCGGATCCGCGAGATCCTCGAGGCCGAGGTCACGCTCGACGATCCGGTGCTTCCGGCCGGGGCGGAGGTGCCGCGGATCGAGCGGGGCGCGATCTCGATCCGCGATCTCTCCATCGTCTACCCGCCGCTCTCGCAGCAACCCCACCTCACCGGCGCTCAGGATCTCGCTTCGGCCGGTGCCGAGCAGGACGTCGAGCGGGTGGTGCTGGAGTCGATCTCGCTGGAGATCCCCGCGGGGACGACGCTCGGCGTGGTCGGGCACACCGGCTCGGGGAAGACGACCCTGGCTCGCGTCCTGGCCCGCCAGCTCGAGGTCGCGCCGGGGCAGGTCTTCATCGATGGACACGACCTGACCGAGCTGCCGCTCGCGGACGCCCGGGCGCGCACCGGCTACGTCCCGCAGGACGCGTTCCTGTTCAGCGAGAGCCTCGCGGACAACGTCGCCCTCGGCCGGCCGGAGGCGTCGCGCGAGGAAGTCGAGGAGGCGGTGCGCGCCGCCCGGCTCGAGGGTGACCTCTCCCAGCTGCCCGAGGGCCTCGACACGTTGCTCGGCGAGCGAGGTGTCACGCTGAGCGGTGGGCAGCGGCAGCGCACCGCGCTCGCCCGCGTGCTCCTGCTCTCGCCCCGGATCCTGATCCTCGACGACACGCTCTCGGCGGTGGACACGCACACCGCCGACTCGATCCTCGAGCACCTGCGCCCCTTCGCCGCCGAGCGCACCACCATCCTCATCGCGCACCGCCTCTCGACGGTGAGTCACGCGGACACGATCGTCGTGCTCGAGGAGGGGCGCATCGTCGAGCGGGGAACGCACGAGGAGCTGCTCGCGGAGGACGGCCGCTACGCGAGCACCTGGCGCTTCCAGGAGCGGCGCGAGCGTGAGGCGGATCGCGCCTCGCGGCTCGAGCGCGAGCTGGAGACGGAGGGAGAGGCATGAGCCGCCCGGCGGACACGGGAGTCGCCTTCGACGGCCGGCTGATCCGCCGGCTGTGGACGTACGTGCGCCCGCACCAGCGCTGGGTCTGGCTGGGGCTCACCCTCCTGCTCTTCACCTCCGCCGTCGGACTGCTGCAGCCGTGGATCCTCAAGCTCGCCATCGACCGCTACATCGTGCCCGGTGAGCTGGGCGGCTTCGGCTGGATCCTCCTCCTCTACGCCGCCGCCGCCATCCTCGAGCTCGCCGGCCGCGGCCTGCAGAACTACGTCGTCGATCTCGCCGGCCAGAACGCCCTGATCGACCTGCGGATGGCGTTGTTCGGCCGCCTGCAGCGCTACTCGGCGTCCTTCTTCGACCGGACCCCGATCGGCAAGCTCATCGGCCGGGTGACCACCGACGTCGAGGCGCTGCAGGAGATGTTCGCTTCCGGCGTGGTGACGATCCTCGGCGACCTGATCAACCTCTTCGCCATCCTCGGCCTCCTGCTCTGGCTCAACTGGAAGCTGACCCTGGTGACGCTGCTCGTCGTCCCGCCGCTGCTCTTCGTTACGCTGCGGATCCGCCGGGTCGTACGCGGCGCCTACCGGCGAATGGTCTCGGTGCGCTCGCGACTCAACGCCTACCTGCACGAGTCCGCCTCCGGGATGCCGCTGCTCCAGGCGTTCCGGCGGGAGGAGAGCGCCCAGGAGCGCTACGACGAGCTGAACGGCGAGCTGCGCAGCTGCCAGCTGCGCTCGGTCAAGTGGGAGTCGATCCTCTCCGCGTCGACCGACATGCTCGGCTCGATGACCATGGCGCTGGTCCTCTGGTACGGCGGCGGGCTCGCCCTGGAGAGCCTCGGGATCGCCGACGAGGCGCAGGCCGTCACCGGGGCGATCACCCTCGGCACGCTGGTCGCCTTCATCCAGTACATGGACCGCTTCTTCGGGCCGCTGAACGAGCTCTCCCAGAAGTACACCGTGATGCAGAGCGCGATGACGGCGAGCGATCGGATCTTCTCGTTGATGGACCGCGAGGAGCTCCTGCCGGAGACCGACACGCCGACCTCTCCCGGGGCCGCCGCCGGCCGGATCGCCTTCCGCGATGTCGTCTTCGGCTACGACCCATCCGAGCCGGTGCTGGAGCAGGTGAGCTTCGAGGTCGCGCCCGGGGAGAAGGTCGCCTTCGTCGGGGCGACGGGCGCGGGGAAGTCGACGCTGCTCAAGCTGCTCACCCGTCTCTACGACATCCAGGAGGGATGTATCGAGCTCGACGGGATCGACATTCGCGAGTACGCGTTGAAGGAGCTGCGCTCGAGGGTGGGGATCGTGCCGCAGGACGTCTTCCTCTTCGGCGGCGACATCCTCTCCAACATCCGGCTGGGGCACCCGGAGATCACCGACGAGGAGGCGCTGGCCGCGGCGGACGAGCTGCACCTCGGCGAGATCGTCGGGCGCTTCCCCGGGGGCTACGCCGAGCCGGTGCGGGAGCGCGGCTCGAACCTCTCCACCGGGGAGCGGCAGCTCGTCGCCTTCGCCCGCGTCCTGGCGGTCGCCCCGCCGATCCTGGCGCTGGACGAGGCGACCTCCAGCGTCGACACGAACATGGAGCACCTCCTGCAGGAGGCGGTCGGGAAGGTGATGGAGGGGCGGACGTCACTGATCATCGCCCACCGCCTCTCGACGATCCGCGACGTCGATCGGATCGTGGTCCTGCACAAGGGGCGGGTGGTCGAGGAGGGCAGCCACGAGGAGCTCTTGGCGAGGCGGGGGATGTACTGGCGGCTGGTGCAGCTGCAGTTCTCGGAGGAGGGAGATCACGGAGGAGGAGGGTGAGCGGTTGCGGCGCTAGTCGCTTCCGGCGTTGCGGGTGTTCTGACCGTCCGGACGACCAAAATCAACCACAGAGGACACAGAACCAGATTCAGAACCAGAACCAGAGATTAACCACAGAGGACACAGAGGACACAGAGAGAAGAAGAAG
>CAZCAC010000122.1:0-26622 GCA_964496575.1 uncultured Planctomycetaceae bacterium
GCGCCGGTGATGAACGCAGTCGTCGTAGGGACAGTACTCGGGCTCGAAGGCCATGGCCGCTCCTCTTCTTGAACCTGTGCTGGGCGGGGGGCGATCCCGCGACAGGTCAATGACGGTCGGCTGAGGCGCTGGTCACGGACTTCGACGAAATGAGAGGCCAATCAAGGGGGCCAGTACTGGCTTCGGTCGACAGTCGACCTCGCCAGCTCTCGTCCCAGCGTCGATCAGGGCTTGACCTGGACCCAGTCCTCTGAGAGCGACAGGTCCGAGTTGTAGGGCCCGTGAATGGCGTACGCCTGGAAGTAGCGCGTCGCGCCCGAGCCGACGGGGAAGTCGTTCAACACGGCGATCTGGCCGTTCATCACCATCGGGTGCCGCTGAGTGGGGCGGGTGATGTGCAAGGTACCGATGCCGAAGGTTCGGGGCTGGTCGTAGAGGCCATTCGCCTCCACCAGGAAGGCCGCACTCGTCCCGCTCGGCGGGTAGAAGGTGAAGTCCACGGTGACCCCGTGCTGGAACCTGCTCACGCGCAGGTCGGAGCCGAGATCGAACATCTGGATCACCTTGTCGCCCGACGGCACGTTGGCGTGAACGTCGCGGCCGGTGGTCGCCAGCTTCTTCCCGCTGGCGGAGAGGTCCATGTCGTGGACCGAACCGGGGAGGTTGAAGGAATCGAAGAAGCTGAAGCTCCCTCCCGTGTCCTGGCGTTCGTAGGCGACGATCTCCGGAACGAGGCCCGCCTGGTCCCCCCACTGGCCCACGACGATTCGCTGGCCGTCGGGGGTGATCTCCACGTCGCTCGGCAGGCTGTCGTAGCTGCCGGCGCCCGTCCAGCTGTCGAAGAGCAGCTGTGCCTCGGACGGAACGTCGTAGGCGAAGACGTGGGAGGTCAGGAGATCCGATCCGTCGAAGCCGGTGCAGGCCAGGGTGTTCCCGTCGTACGAGAGGTCCACGAGATAGGGCAAGTCGTCGGAACCCACATTGAACGGCTGGAAGGCGGCGATCTGGGTGTAGCCGGAGCCCAGATCACGCATCACCCGGTAGGCGCCGTCGCGCAGGTAGACGAAGGTCAGGCCGTCGCCCGAGAAGGCGTGCCCCCAGACCTGGTTTCCGTACAGGGTCTTCTTGAAGATCTGGGCGCCGGTGTCCAGGTCGAAGATGTACCCGCGGACCATGTTGGCCACGTAGATCCGGCTGCAGTCATCGGAGATCTCGAACGCATCGACGGCGCCCGTGACCGGCAGGTGGAAGTCGCGGTGGGGGGTTCCCACTCCGCTGGTATCGAGGACCACCAGGTGGACGTCCGTGATGCCGTTGAGTCCGGCCACGACCCAGTTGCCGTCGGGCGTGATCTGGCAGTAGCCGGGGTCGCCCCCGGAGAAGAGCTCGGGGAAGACGTAGCTCCAGCGAGGTGCCGAGGTCGCGTCGTCGTAGAAATCGATGTGCACCTGACGCTGGCTACCGACCACGTGCTCGCGACAGGAGACGTAGGCGGCGATCCGCTCGGCGGCCACGACCTTGTGGTGGAAGGCGTCCTCCGAGGAGGACTGTTCCCAGATCACGTACGGATCGAGTCCCTGTTCGCAGGCGTAGAGTCTGGTGTGTTGACTGAGCGCTCCGGAGTCGCAGAAGACCTGCGTCCCGTGGTTGCCGATCGCCACGGTGTGCCCCATGAACGACTCGCCGACGTGGACGTCACGCCAGATCTGCTCCACCGGTGGATCTCCCGCCCACGCCGGCGTGGCCAGCAGGGGGAGAGTGACCCACACTCCTACACTCGTTCCGAGACCGGAGAACCAGCTTCTCTTGCTCACGCCTTTCCCTCTCGATGCCGGGGCTGCCAGGAGGGGTGCTCGTACTCACCTCCCAGACGGCGGCCCGTCCCTATCGTAATGCCCGCTCTCCCTTTTCGGGTCGAGGTGGGTGAGGAACTTGACTGGATCATCTGGCTTTCTATCGATCTGTAGCTAGAAATACCCCGATCGCCGGCCTTTTGGTAGAAAGCTTCAATTCTGGCCGCCCGGGTCCGGGGCGCGGTGGTCCAGAGCCCCGCCGGGGTGGGAGCGATGATGGGGAGAGGGGTCTGGCGGACTTCGGCGGCGGCCTCAGGGGCGCTCCGAGCCGGGAGTGGGGGGATCGGTGGGGGAATCAGAGGAGCGGCGCTCACCTCGCGCCGCCCAGGCGATGCCGAGGAGGATCATCGGCCCGCCCCAGAAGATGGCCGCCGGAGGACGCTCGCTCAAGACCACCGCGGCGAGAATCGTCGACCCGATCACGTCCCCGAGCTGGGTGACCGAGACCAGCGCGGCGGGGATCCAGCGCAACGCCCAGTTGCACGCGGTGTGGCCGAGGAGCTGGGGGACCAGGGCGATCGCCAGGATCCACCCCCAGGTGGCCGCCCCGAACCCCACCAGCGGAGTGCTCGAGACCAGGGCGAAGATCGCCAGGAACCCCGCCGCGACGCCGTAACAGAGGGCCGTGTAGGGAAGGAGCGAGAGGCGCGCCCGCAGCCGACGCCCGGCGAGGAGGTACAGGCCGACGGTGATCGCCCCGAACAGCGCGAGGGCGTCACCGAGGAGGGCCCCGTCCCCCAGGCGCAGGTCGCCGCCGGCGACGATGGCGCTGCCGGCGAAGGAGAGCGCGATCCCGATCCAGAGACTCCGGCCGATCGAATCGCGGGAGAGGAGGGGGGTCAGGAGCCCGACCCAGATCGGGCCGGTGTTCACCAGGAGGGTGCTGGAGGCGACCGTGGTGTACTCGAGCGAGCGGATCCAGCTGGCGAAGTGCAGCGCGAGGAAGAACCCCGCCGCCACCGCCAGCCATCGCTCGCGCGCCTCGAGACCACCGAGCTCGGCGCGCCACCGCCCCCGCGAGGCGAGGAACAGGAGGGCCGAGGCGATGGCGCACCTCCAGAAGGCGATCGCCAGGGCCGGCGCCTCCGCCAGGCGGATCAGCGTCGCCGCGGTGGAGACCGCCACGACTCCGAATCCCAGCACCAGGATCGGTCGTGCGGTGGGAGGCTCGGGTACCGACACGCCCCTACGGTGCCACCGGGGGGCCACGCCGTCGAGCGTGATCCCGGCGGCGCCGGGTCGGAGGTCACGGCACGACGGCGGAGCCGGCCCCTTCCAACGGGCCGTCTCCGCCGCCGTGCTCTCCGTCCGGAGACGCGTCGCGTTCAGCCTCGACGCGGCTCCGTGCGCCGGGTGCGTCCTACTTCAGCTGCTCCCAGAACTCGCCGGGCATGTCGTGCGCGATCTTGAGCGCACCGTTCGCGCCGCCGTACATCGGCTCCTCGACGCGGATCACGCGGCCTCCACCGAGGGTCCGGTGCATCTCCGCTTCGATCGCCTTGTCGAGGCCCTTGATCTGGCTGCCGCCGCCGGCGAGCAGGACGCGGTTCTTCAGCTTGTCCTGGAACTCGGGATCGAAGGTCCCGACCAGCTTGCCCAGTCCCTCGACGATCGGCGGAACGATGCTCTGGCACGCGGTGCGCACCTCGTTGATCACGTCGAAGGGAGTCGGCTTCCCGTCGACCGGCAGCTCGACCATGGCCGGATCCAGGTTCTCGCCGACCGCCCCGAACTTCTCCTTGATGTCGCGCACCATCTGGATGCTGAACTGCGCCTCGGGATAGCTCTGCTCCAGGAGCTCGCTGAGCATCGTGTCGACGGAGTCCCCGGCGTGCGTCAGGGTGAGCTGGTCCGACTCCTCGGGCATGGTGCCGTGCATCCGGCAGAGGTCGGTGGTCCCCGCGCCGATGTCGATCACGAGGACGTCGTCGAGCATCTCCAGGCCGTAGGCGACCGAGAAGGGCTCGGAGCAGAGCATCACCGAGTCGACCGCCATGCGCGCGGCGTCGATGATCGCCTCGCGGTTCTTGATCGAGGCCTCGGCGGGTACGCCGATCACCGCGTAGACGAGCTCGTCCTTGCGCGGCTGGGACAGGCGGATGATCTCGGAGATCAGGTCCTGCGCGGCCTTCAGGTTGCCGTCGTAGTCATCCTCGCCGGAGCTGCACTTCAGCACACCCTCCGCCAGGGGGCGGTACAGGTCCAGCGAGAGGCGCTTCTCGAGCGCGTGATCCCCGAAGAGGACGTCCTGCTTGAGCAGCTTCTTCGAGACGACGTCCTTGGGGTAGCCGACGTACGAGGAGACGGTCTCCCGGACGCCATTGCTGGCGGTGACCGAGGTGCGCGAGGTTCCCAGGTCGACGCCCAGGTACAAGACCCCGTGTTCCTTGCTGTCGGCACCGACGGTGACCGCCTGGGGGGTTTCCTCGAACGTGCTCTCTCCGGAAGTGCTGTCGACGTCGTTGTCTTCGGTCCAGTCTTGTTCGGTCATGGCTCCCTTGTCTCTCAAGCCCTCGGTTCTCTTGCTCGGGGTGCGGCGAGGACACGACGCTCCCTGCAGGTGATAGATAGAATCCTGATTGTTTGGAACCAGCTAGCCGCTCGAGCCTCCCTTCTGGAGATCGAGGTTGGCCTGGAAAATGCTGGTCATCAACTCCTTCTTGGTCTCGTAAGCGGCATCGGCGTCGGAGAGCCCCTGAACGGTTCGATAGATCGAACCGACTCCGATGTCGATGTTCTTGGCGGTCGCGATCCGTCGCAGCTCGTCTTCGGTCAGCTCCAGCGAGTTGGTCAGCTTCGAGATCCGCCGCTCGAAGTTCTGGACCTCCGTGCGGTGCTCGATCATCTGCTTGTCGAGCGCCTTGTCCCGCTCGTCCTGCAGCGTCTGCAGGGCGAGGCGGGTGATCTGGGCCTGGACGTCGGAGACGTCTCCTTCTCCGTCGAAGCTCGAGAAGAGCTGGGCGATGCGCGCGGAGAGGTCCCGGTCCTGCGCCTGGCCGGTCACCTGTGCCTCGAGCAGGAGCTCCTGCTCGACCTTGCCGAACTCGACCCGCCGGTCGTGCAGCTGCTTGAGCAGGCTCTCGAGCTCCTTCTTGGCCCGCTCCCGCTGCGCCTCGATGCGTCGCTTGTCCGCCTCGACCTCCTTGAGGAAGGCCTGCTTGGGCAAGCCGCGGACCGAGCGGGAAGTGGCCTTGAGCCGCTTCAGCAGCTCGTGGCCGATCGACGTCACCGCGGCCCGCAGCTGCGTCTCCTCGAAGAGGAAGTGCTGGCTGAGCCCGATCCGGACCGCCTCCCCGATCGCCCCCGCGAGCTGATCGTTGCCGACGAGGTTGAGCTTCCTCGCCTGCTTGTTGATCTCGGCGGGGACGAGCGACGGCGGGTCCTCGGCGGGGCGCCGGGGCGCATCGCCGGAGTCCTCGGGGGGGATGCTCGAGGACGCCCCCTGATTGCTCTTGCGGAAGCCGAACATGGATGGTGGGACGCCCATGCGCCCGATTCTCTGCTCCCCGGGTTTTCCCGGAGCGACGGGGATCGAGCCGGCCGCTGGTGGAACGGCACTCTCGCTCTCCGTGGCCCCGTATCGGGTGCCCTCCGAGGAGGTCTTTACTCGATCCGGGGCTTTCGGGGGCCCGGGGGTTTCTCGGCCGCCCTGGGCGGCGGTGAAAAAGGCATTCAGAGAGTCTCGTGTCGTGGGTTAACCCACGACACGAGACTCTCAGGCCGGCTCGATCGTCACCCGCAGCGGGTAGCAGGGCCTGGCGGCGGAGATCGTCTGCTCCTGCTTGAGCTCCGCGAGCTCCAGCGGAAAGACCCCGGCCAGACCGATCCCGCGGGTGTGCACGGTCATCATGATCCGGTAGGCGGCCCGAGGGTCGTGATGGAAGAACCTCATCAGCACCATGGTGACGAAGTCCATCGGCGTGACGTCGTCGTTGTGGAAGATCACCTTCCACATCGGCACCGTTCGGGTCCGGGTCTGCTCCTCGACCTCTTCGATCGTCTGAGTGTCCATCTCGCTCCTTCAGCGCGGGTTGGCACCCGCAATCCAAGCCAACAGCGAATCGTCAGGATCACGATTCTCGAAGGCTCCGATGCCCTCCTGAGTCTGTTTTCTGCGCGCAACGCGCAGAAACCGACGGCGCGTAGATCACTGCACTTTAGCCCACGAATCCCGGGAGGCACACCCCCTCTCCGTGGCGGAGGCTGGTTCTGCCTCCTGGCCCCGGTAGACTCTCCGCTCCCATGGGAGGATCGATCGAATTGTCAGACCCCGATACAACGTCGCCCGGGCTGCTCACCGCCCTCAACGCGGAGCAGCGCGAGGCGGTGACCCACGGAGCTGGGCCTCTCCTGATCCTCGCCGGCCCCGGATCGGGCAAGACGCGCGTGGTGACCAGCCGGATCGCCTGGCTGGTCCGCGAGCGGGGGGTGCGCCCCGGCGAGATCCTCGCGGTGACCTTCACCAACAAGGCCGCCCGCGAGATGCGCGAGCGGGCCGAGGGGTTCCTGGGCGACTCGCGGGGGCTGTGGATCAGCACCTTCCACTCGATGTGCGCCCGGATCCTGCGCCGTGAGATCGAGGTGCTCGGGGCCTGGAACCGCGACTTCTCGATCTACGACACCTCCGACCGCAACCAGCTCCTGAAGACCCTGATCAAGGAGCAGGGCTTCGACGCCACCCAGTACCGCCCGGCGATGGTCGGCGGCTGGATCAGCGAGTGGAAGAACAAGCACCCCGGCGAGACCCCGGTGCCCGACGGCGGCTTCGACATGGAGGTCCTGGCCCGGGCCTTCAAGGCCTACGACGAGGCGATGCGCGCCGCGAACGCGCTCGACTTCGACGACCTCCTGCTGAAGGTCTTGGTCCTCTTCGATTCCAACCCGGGGGTGCGCGACGCCTACGCGAGCCGCTTCCGCTACGTGATGGTCGACGAGTACCAGGACACCAACCGCGTCCAGTACGAGCTGACCCGGCACCTCTGCTCCTACCACGGCAACCTCGCCGTCTGCGGCGACCCCGACCAGTCGATCTACGCCTGGCGCGGCGCCGACATCAAGAACATCCTCGACTTCGAGAAGGACTACGGCGACCCGACGATGGTCGTCTTGAAGCAGAACTACCGCTCCACCGGCAACATCCTCGAGGCGGCCGGGGCGGTGATCGCCAACAACCGCCAGCGCAAGGCCAAGGAGCTGGTCACCGAACGCGAGGCGGGAGCGCTGCTGCACCTCACCGAGTGCGGTGACGAGAACGACGAAGGGCGCGAGATCGCCGTGCAGATCCAGGGGCTGCAGGCGAGCGGCACGCGCCTCTCGCAGGTCGCCGTGCTCTACCGCGCCAACTTCATGCAGCGCGCGCTGGAGAGCCAGCTGCGCCTCGCCCGGATTCCCTACCAGGTGGTCGCCGGCGTCGAGTTCTACGCGCGGCGCGAGATCCGCGACCTGGTCAGCCACCTCAAGCTGGTGGCCAACCCCGCCGACGACGTCGCCTTCCGCCGGGTCGTCAACGTCCCGCGCCGCGGGGTGGGGGACAAGAGCCTCGAGACGCTGGTCGACTTCGCGCGCGATCGACGACTCTCGCTGCTCCAGGCGGTGCGCTCGGAGGAAGCGCTCGGGCGGATTCGCGGGCGCGCCAAGAAGGGGCTCGCTTCCTTCGCCGCGCTGATGGAGCAGCTCGAGGAGGTGCGCGAGCTGCCCGCCGCCGAGGCGCTCACTGCGCTGGTCGAGACGATTCCGTACGAGGCCTGGATGGCCGAGCTCGACCAGGGCAACCGCGAGGACCGCGAGGGATGCGTCGAGGAGCTCTGCGCCTACGCGGAAGAGTACGATCGCCTCTACCCCGACGGCCACCTGCGCGGGTTCCTCGAGGACATCTCGCTGGTCAGCGAGGTCGACGACCTCGAGGAGGACGCCGAGCAGGTGCGGCTGATGACGCTGCACGCGGCCAAGGGGCTCGAGTTCCCCGCCGTCTTCATCGCCGGCCTGGAGGAGGACCTCCTGCCGCATATGCGGGCGGTCACCGAGTCGGAGGGGGACGAAGGGCTGGAGGAGGAGCGGCGGCTGTTCTACGTCGGCATGACTCGCGCCGAGGAGCGGCTGTTCCTCAGCTACGCCGCCTACCGGATGCACTTCGGCCAGACCACCGCCCGCGCGCCTTCCCGCTTCCTCTCCGAGATCCCCACCGCGCTGCTCGAGGGGCACGACGAGGAGCGCGAGGAGACCGATCTGCTCGGCGTCTTCGAGGCGCCCGACGAGACCTACGGAACGCTCCGGGTGGGGGATCGCGTCCGCCACGACCACTTCGGCACCGGGACCGTCGAGCAGCTCCTCGGCTCGGGGGTCAACGCGCGCGCCACCGTCCACTTCCCCGCGCACGGGGCGAAGCAGCTGCTCCTCTCGTACGCGAAGCTCGAGGTGCTCTCGTGAGCGCGCGCGAAGAGCTGATCCGGCGGCTGCGCGAGCTGGTCGACGAAGCGCGCGAGCAGGACGAGCTTTCCGCGCTCGAGCGGGCGTGGCGCGAGCTGCTCGCCCCCCCGGCACCCACCGCCGCCTCCGCCGACATCCCCGGCCGCTTCGGCATGGTGGGGAACTGCGAGGCGATGCAGCGCGTCTTCGAGCTGATCGAGAAGGTCGCGCCCACGCCGGTGCCCGTCCTGGTCCTCGGCGAGACGGGCACCGGCAAGGAGCTGGTCGCCCGCGCGCTGCACCGCGGCTCGGCCCGCGCGGACGGCCCCTTCCTCGCCGAGAACTGCGCCGCGGTGCCGGCGGGGCTGCTGGAGAGCGAGCTGTTCGGCCACAAGAAGGGCTCCTTCACCGGGGCGATCGCCGACCGCCCGGGGACGTTCGTCAGCGGCGACGGCGGGACGGTCTTCCTCGACGAGATTGGGGATATGCCGCTCCTGATGCAGTCGAAGCTGCTGCGCGTCCTCCAGGACGGCGAGGTCCGGCCGGTGGGCTCCAACAAGGTCCGGCGCGTCGATGTGCGGTTGGTGGCGGCGACCAACCGGGATCTGGCCTCGATGTGTGCGGAAAAGAGCTTCCGCGAGGACCTCTACTACCGGTTGAACGTCATCTCGATCACGCTGCCCCCGCTGAGAGACCGGCCCGGCGACCTGTCGCTCCTCGCCGCGCACGTCCTGGGGTCGGTCTCGCGGGAGATGGGGCGCGAGCTGTCCCTCTCCCCCGAGGCGCTGGCCGTGCTCGAGGGGCATCCCTGGCCCGGAAACGTGCGCGAGCTGGAGAACGAGCTCCAGCGGGCCGCCGTCTTCTGCTCCGGCCCGATCACCCCGGAGGATCTGTCGCCCAACCTGGTCGGCGGGGTATAGAGAGGACGGCTCGATCTCTCCGGGCCCCGCCGGACCTCATCGGCTATCCTGTTCGAAGCGGTGATCCCGCCCAGCGACTCTCATGATTCGATCCCAACTCCTCGCCATCGGGGCCCTGTTCCTCCTGCTCCTCGGCTCGAGCTGTAGCGACGAGACCTCGGGTGTCCAGGGAGCCCGCTCTCAGGTGAAGTGGGGCAACCTGGAGGCCGCCGAGGAGCTGCTCGAGGGGGAGAGCGGGCCCCGGGCGGAGGAGGTCCGCCGCCTGATCGCCAGCCGCCGGAAGAGCCGCGCGGATCTGGCCGAGGAGATCGAGCGACTGATGGCGCTGGAGCCGACCGAGGCCCTCGAGCGGCTGAAGGCGCTGCGCCTCGCCGAAGAGGATCCCGGCGCGGAGAAGCAGCTGAAGATCGCCGTCTCCCGGGCGCAGGATCGCGCCGCCGAGGCGCTCGCCTCGAGGCGGCATACCCCGATGCACCCGCTCGGCTACCGGCGCGATCAGCTGGAGGAACCGCTGGTCGGTGGTGATCCCTGGACGGTTCGCCGCGGGGACCGCGACGGCTCGACCCGGGACGACCCCAGCCCCCGGCAGGTCCGCGCGGGGATGGAGACGCTCGACACCTGCCGCGCCGAGATCCAGTCGGCGATCGAGGAGAAGGACTGGCTGCGCGCCTGGTCCGAGGTCCAGATGGCGCTCGCCGTCTCCGGGACTCGCGCGGACGAGTTCCGCTCGCTCTCCGATCAGGTTCTCGCCCTGGCCCAGGGGGAGATGGTCGAGCTGATGGATCGCGCGGAGGAGCTCGACGACGAGGGCCGGCTGGGGGCGGCGCACGCCCATCTCGCTTCCGCGGCGAGACGCTTCCCGCACCTCAGCGGCCTGGCCGAGCTGCGCGATTCGATCGACGACTACCAGGGCCGCCTCGAGATCATCGCGGCCGCCGAGGCACCACCGGAGGAGACGCCGCGAGTCGTCTCGCCGCCCGTGGTCGTGCGCACCGAGGAACGCGTCGAAGACCCGGTGGAGCCGGGGGAGGGGCAGCCCTTCCAGCGCGCGCTGGCACTGGAGCGGGACGGCGACCTCCAGGCCGCGATGGACGCCTGGCTGGAAGCGGGATTCGCCGCCTTGCCCGGGGCCGAGCGCGACACCTACATCGCGCGGGCGACCGCGATCGAGCGCCGCCTGCAGCTGCGCGCGGAGATCGTCGCGGCGTTCGAGCTCGACCCGGAGGGCTTCGAGGCCGAGCTGGGCATCACCGCGGTGAACGCGCGGGAGGTGAAGCTGATCGCGGCGGGTACGCTGTCGTGGAGCTCCCTGACGCTCGACACCCTGAAGCGACTCGCCTCGCGCGTCGTGCTCTCCTCCGACGCGGAGCTCGGCCTGATCGACGAGCGCCTCTCGCGCGGCGATCACGGCGGGCGTGGCGGTGCGCTCGCGAAGCTGGCCGAGCTGGTGGAGTGCGGCACCTTGCGCCAGGACGAGGCCTGGGCGCTGATCGCGCGCACGCGCGGCGAGGGGGTCCCCGAGAAGGGCTACGCGTTCCATCGGGGACGCTGGGTCCGCCAAGGTGACCTCGACGACGCGGAGCTGGCGGCGGCCGTGGCCGCCCTCGAGCGCAAGTTGGTCAAGAGCGACGCCGAGGAGCGCGACGCGCTGCTCACCGCGCTCGAGGAGCTCGGCCCCACCTCGGCGCCGGCGATCGAGAAGGCGCTCACCACGCGCTGGAAACGCGCGCTGAAGACGATTCAGAAGGGCTCGGTGCTCTCCTCGCTGGAGCGCCTCGCCGCGGAGCGGGAGGAGCTCGATACTCGCCGGGAGGTGGCGCTGGAGCTGATCTTCGACGAGGAGGAGTACTTCTACCCCTACCGTCCGCCGGAGTGTCCGCCGCAGAAGGCGCGCCTCTACTGGCCGGTGCAGCAGCGCGTCGACGAGCTGGTCGCGGCGACCCGGGAGGTGTGGCTGGGCAGCCGCACGACCCGCCTCTCCGGGGGCTTCCGGGCGGCGCTCGACGAGCTCGCCTGGACGCTGGAGATGTCGTCGACGCACGACTTCGACGTCGAGCTGCCCGATGAGATCCCCGACTGGATCTGGGCGCTGCCCACCGAAGTCGAAGAGGTCACGCTGCGGCACTTCGCCTGGACGCAGAAGGAGCGGGAGGAGCTGCGCCACGACCGCGCGGTCCTCGCCTTCAACCGGACCCGCTGGGACGACGCGGGGTCCTTCGACGAGGCGCAGAGCCCCGGCAACGAGGAACAGCGCCAGGTGCGGATCACCAACGAGTACCGGATGCTCTTCGGTCGCCGAGCGCTCGCCTGGAACCCGAAGATCCAGGAAGCGGCGCGCGGGCACTCGGACTACATGGCCGCCACCGGTCACTTCGGCCACTTCGAGGAGGGCGACCCCGAGCGGCGAACTCCCTTCGATCGCATGCGCCTCGTCGAGTACAACCACGGGGTGAGCGAGAACTGCCACATGGGCAGCGGCTCTCCCGAGGGGGCGCACAACGGCTGGGTCCACAGCAGTGGACACCACCGCAACATCCTGATGCCGGGGCATCGCGAGATGGCCTCGGGACTGACCAGCGGGTACTGGACGCAGAACTTCGGCGTTGGAACCGACTTCGAAACCGATCTCGAACCATGGCAAGACTGATTCTCGAGGAGGGCGGCCAGCGCCGCGCGTTTCGTGTCAATGATGGCAAGCTGAGCATCGGCAGCGGCGAGAAGTGCACGCTGAAGCTCACCTCACCGGACGTGGCCGAGATGCACGCCGAGCTGGAGGTGAAGGGCTCGGAGCTGATCCTGCGACCGATGCCCGGGGTGACCCCGCCGACGGTGCTCGGCAAGGCGATCGGCCAGCCGACCCGGCTGCCCAAGAGCGCCGAGTTCCGCGTCGGATCGGCGGTCTTCCGCCTGGAGCCGGAGGAGCACGGCGGCAGCGCGGGCCCGGTGGTGAAGCCGGGAGCTCGCGCGACCGGACGCCCCGCCGCCGGCGGGCGCGGGGCGCAATCGACGGCGGGAGGGCAGCGCGTGGTCGCCAGCCGCCGTAACGTCTCGCGCGGCATGCCCACCTGGACGATCTTCGTCATCATCGGCGTGCTCGGCGTGGTGGTCTACTTCGTGGCGCAGAAGTGGATGGCGGACGGGGCGATGCAGTACGACCCCGACGAGCGCTTCCGCGAGGCGGTCGCGAATTTCGACATCGGAGCCTACGAACGCTGCAAGGTGGAGCTGGACCGGATCGACGCCGCGCTCGCCTCCCCCGCGCTCCTGGCCAAGGTGAAGGACCTTCGCGATCAGATCGCGGACCTCGAGGAGGAGGGTCGGATCGCCGCGCTGAACGTGAGCGGCACCAAGTGGATGGAGACGCAGCTGAAGAAGTACGTCGAGCGCTACCTCCAGGGGGACAAGGTCGACCGCTCTCGCGCTCGCCTCTTCATCAAGCGCTGCGACGAGTTCCGCCGCCGCTGGCCGAAGCACCACGACATGGACTGGGTAGACCGCTATCGGACGCGCTTCTACCCGATCGCGGAGATGGACGATCACTCGACCCTGGCCGACGTCCAGTGGGAGGTGAAGCGCCTCACCGCCGGCAAGCCGCGTGACTACGTCACGGTCTTCGGCCTCCTCGACGAGTTCCTCTCTCGCGCTTCCGGCTCCGACCGCGACGCCGCGCTGGCGATCATGGACACCCAGCTCGCCGGGCGGGTGCTGTTCGCCGAGGACCAGATGCTGCAGTCGCGCTACCACTGGGACAAGGCGGAGTACGGCAAGGCGGTCGGCGTGCTGGTGCAGCTGATCACCTTGATCGGCGAGGAGGAGATGCAGCGGGACGCGGTCGATGCGTTCGTGAAGATGCGGACGCAGGACGGGGAGGAGATCGCCGGGCAGTACCTCCTCGGCTACAAGAACAACCGGCCGGCGGACTTCGAGAAGATGATCAAGATCCCCGAGATCCGCGCGCTGGCGGAGGCTGGGGACATGCTGGACTAGAGGCGCAGCCTCACACCCGCGCTCCACCGACCGCGCCCTCGTGCGTCCCCACGACCTCCTCGTCGTAGCGACGCTCGATCCGCTTCTCGCGCAGTCCCTCCCGCGCCGCCACCCCCATCGCGATCGCGGCCGGGCGGTTGTCGAGGAGCATCGCCAGCGCCTCGGCCAGCTTGTCGGGGCTGTTGCGCTCGCACAGGAGGCCGTTGCGCTTGTCCTCGACCAGCGGGAACGAGCAGCTCACGGCGGAGAAGACCGACGGGATCCCGAGCCCCAGCGCCTGCACCGCGCACCAGCCGGGGCTGCCGCCGCTGACGCAGGACGCGTGCAGGTCGACCTCGCCCAGGACCGGAGCGAGGTCGGGCAGGGAGGGACAGGCGACGGTGATGATCGACGCGAGATCCAGCTCGCGCACCCGACGGCGGATCTGCGTCTCGGCCGGGCCCTCGCCGAGGATCAGGTAGCGCAGGTCGCGCCCCGCCTCCTTCAGGAGGCGCGCCGCCTCGACGAGGATCAGCGTGCCGTGCAGCTCGTCCAGCGTGCCGAGGCCCGCGATCACCGGAACCCGAACGCGGTCGAGAGGGCGGGCGATCCAGTCCCGGCGCAGCGGGGGGCCGTGCTCCACCACGCGCAGGCTGGTGCGCGGGATCTGCCCGCGGTTGACCGCGTTCTCGACGAAGGTGTTGCAGGGCAGGATCACCGAGCGCAGCCAGGAGGGATGCGTCGGCAGCGGGGTGCTCAAGGGGCGCGTCACCTCCACCACGTAGGGGATCCGCAGCGCCTCGGCCAGCATCGAGACCAGACGGCCCAGCTCCTCGTGCGTGGCGTGGAGAAGATCGGGGGAGAGCTCCGCGATCCGGGCGCGGGTACGTCGCGCCGCGAAGAAGCCGGAGAGGTTCGAGGTGGGCAGCTCCGCCAGATGCACCTCCGCGCCGGCGTCGGTCAGGGTGGAGAGCCGCGTCCCCCGACCGGTCACCACGCTGACCCGCGAGCCGCACGCGACCGCCGCGCGCACCGAGGCGAGGAGCCGTTCGGTCTCGTCGGAGAAGAGGACCGCCGGGTGAAGGAAGACGACGTGCACGCGCTGGAGTCTGGGTCGCCGGGCAGGGGACGTCAACTGCCCTCGCCGTTCTCCTCCGGGGGGACCTCCTCCTCCGCTCCATCCGAGCTCGAGCCCGCCGGGGTCTCCTCCTCCTCCGAAGCCTCGTCCTCGACGGCCTCGTCCTCGGGGATCACCTCCTCGGGGATCTCCGGCCGCTCTCCTGCGCACCAGCGGCAGTCGCACTCCGGATCGAGCCAACCCTCGGGCAGCCACTCGAAGAGGAGCGCGCGCATGGAGCGCGCCCGGTCGAACTCCCTCGCGTACAGGTCGGTCAGGCAACCGCCGTCGGTGGCGAGGTCGTACAGCTCCAGCGAGTGCGGCTCCGCCAGCTCCTCGCACTCGGGGCGCTCCGCCGGCGCGATGTTGAGCACCAGGTGCCACTTCTCCGCGGTGACCGACGCGCGCCCGCCGTCGAGCCCCAGCGAGAAACGGGGATCACCCGGCTCCCCTTCCTCCAGCTCGTGGCTCAGGAGGTCCGTCCCCGGGAACGGCGCGGTCCGGAGATCGGCGCAGTTCAAGAGCGTCCTTCCGAGATCGAGCTGCGTGGTCGCTCGTCCCACCCGGACCCTCGGCGGTCCCTTCGGCCAGGCGAGGATCAGGGGGACGCGCAGCGTCTGCGGGTAGAGGCCGGCCGGAGAGAACCACACGCCGTGCTCGCCGAGGCTCTCTCCGTGGTCGGCCGTGAAGGCGACGACCCCGGCGATCATCCGTGGATGCGCGAGGAGCGGTCCGAGCTCCTGGTCGACATAGCAGACCTCCGCCTTGTAGAGCCCGTTCAGGTACCACCTGGCCCGCTTGCCCGCGGCGTCGGCGGCCAGGGGGGTGATCGGGTACGTCGCCCTGGGGAGCTCCTCGCCGGGACGCAGAGAGGCCTCGCCGATGAAGAGGCGGCGCGTCGACGCAGGGGGGGTGTACGGCAGCGTCGCATCGGAGAGATGGAGCCAGGCGAACAGGGCCTCCCCCTCGAGCTGGGACACCTGCGTGCGCAGCCAGCGCGTCGCCACCCGGGCCGGAGCGGCGTTCTTCCCGGGGAGCAAGAGGCGCTCGAAGCCGCGCCCCAGCCCCGACTCCTCGGGGGCGAGCTCCGGGGAGCTGAGCGCGGCCACGGTGACCCAGCCCCGCTCCTCGAACAGCTCCGCCAGCGTCCTCACGTCCTCGGGAATCGATCGCGGTCCGGCGTCGGTACACAGCTCGCGGGGCGAGATGCCGGTCATCAACGCGGCGTAGGAGGGGCACGTCTCGTTGGTGCTCGCGTAGCAATCCGTGAAGAGCAGGCCTCTGTCGGCGAGACGATCGAGAGACGGAGTTCTGGCACCCCGGCCGCCCTTGTAGGCGCCGACGTGATCGGCGCGGAGCGAGTCGGAGGTGACCAGGAAGACGGTGGGGGGAACCCGCCACGGGACGATCAGGCGGGGCTCGCAGATCGCCGCGACCCGCTCCCCGCGACGGGAGGGCTCGATCTCGATCCGCACCCGGGCGTGATGGCCGTAGTGCTCGTCGAGGGGAATCTGCACGGTGTTCCAGCGGACCATCGAACCGGGCTCGCCGAAACCGAAGTCGCGAAAGGTCCGCGTCCCCCGGCCACTCTCGATCCGCACCTCGATGCGCGGACGGTCGCGGCGATCGACGAAGCCGGGAAGCAGGCCGTAGCCGAAGCGCAGCACCGCGCCCGGCCGGATGTCGGCGGTGGCGCGCAGGTGCCTCGAGCTGGAGAGCACCCAGGCGTCCCGCCGGTCCCCGCCGATCTCGATCCTCGACGGCTCCTCCGTACTGCCCGGGGTGTACTCGGTCAGCGGAACCCTCCAGAAGGAGATCGCGGTGACGAAGCAGGGCCCCGGGGAGTCGAGCTCGAAGCGCAGACCCTGGCACCGCGTCGTGGTCAGCTGCAGCGTTCCCGGCTCGAAGACCAGCTCGTGGATCTGCGCGTCCCCTCCCTCCAGGGTGGCCGTCTGCTCGCCGATCCACTTCCCGTTGAAGTAGAAGGCGAGAGTGCCGGTGACGTCGGTCGGCGCGACCAGCTCGAGCACCACCCGGTTGAAGGTGTGCGTGGGGTAGCTGCCCGGGATCGCCAGCGTCTTCGTGCCCCTCCCGGTGAGCAGCACGCCGTGGGGATCGCCGGGGATCTTCGCCGAGGTGAGGGGGCCGAGCTTCTTTTTGCCGCGGATCACGGCCCACGGCTTGAGCTCCGGGGGAACCTCCAGGCGCCGCACCAGCTCCAGCGGGGGGGGCGCCTCGCCGTGCGGCGCCAGGGGCAGCACGGTCGTCCGCGACCGCACCTCGTCGTCTACCCCCGCCGCGACGACCTCGTCGGAGCAGCCGGGGCAGAGGAGAAGCGCCACGAGCGGGGCGCAACCGAGTGCACGCCCCAGTCGCGCCGGGATGGCGAGATGGGTGAACATACCTTGAGCACGAGCTTCCTGCCGCGCAACCTCCGATCGTAACCGTCGAGCGGCCATTCCGGGGCTGTTTTCCCCCTCTAGCGGCCCGCCAGCGGGATCGGATCCAGCTCCCCCGGGCGGGTGCGCCAGCGGGCCTGGTGCCACGCCCACTGCTCCGGGGATTCGCGGATCCAGCGTTCGAACACCCCGTTCACGGCGAGGGTCAGCTCCCGGGTCGCCTCCGCGCGGGGCAGGGCGTCGGGCCAGCGCAGCGGGGTCTCCACGCTGAGCCGGTAGCGGGGGGCGCCCTCGGCGGGCAGGACGCAGCGCACCGGTACCAGCGGCAGGCGGCGGGTGCGGGCCAGCGCCGCGGGGGCGGTCATGGTCAGCGCCGGGTGGCCGAAGAAGGGCAGGAACTCGCCGGCCAGGCGGCGCACCTCGAGATCGCACAGGAGCCCCAGCACCCCGCCCTCCTCGAGGACGCGCACCAGGGCCCGCGGGTGGGAGTGCTGCGGAACCGTCTCGACCCCGTACTTGCGGCGCATCTCGATCAGCCAGCGCGAGGTCGGGTCGCGGCGCCGCTCGAGTCCGACGACCGCCCCGCGCATTCCCCGGAGGGACAGGGACGCCGCCAGGAGCTCCCAGTTGCCGAGGTGCGCCGTGACCACGATCGCGCCGCGCCCGGCGGCGATCTCCTCGTCGAGGATGGCGATCGAGTCGTCGATCTCGACCACCGCCTCGACCCAGCGTGAATCACCATCCGCGCGCGCCATGCGCAGCCACTCGTAGAAGATGCGCGCCGAGTGCCGGCGGACGCCGGCGGCGATCCGGGCGCGGCGTGCCTCGTCGAGCTCGGCTCCGAACGCCGTCTCCAGGTTCTCCAGCGTGCGCCGCTCGTAGCGCGTGAAGCGGGACGCCCAGGCGAGCATCTCCAGCCCCCCGAGCACCACCGGACGCGGCATCCGCGCCGCGGTGGCCGCGGCGACGTGGAGGGCGCGGGCGCGCACCCGGCGGCGGAGCGGTTCGTCAGCCACGGCGGAAGCTCTCCTTCTCCTGGAGAAACGTACCCGGGCCGAGGAGCAGGGCGCCGTCCGGGGTCACCCGGCACGCCTCGAGCGAGACCGGCCCGAAGCCGCGGTCGTCGAGCGCCTCGCGCAGTCTCTCGCCCGGGTCGGTCGGGACGCGGTCGTTCCAGCGAGTCGAGCCCGCGGGGAGTGAGAACGCGGCGAGCGCGCGGGGCGACTCCAGGAGCACCAGCGGCTCGGCACACGGCAGGGCGTGCTCGCTGGCGCGCCCCAGCTCGCCCCACCACTCCCTCGCCTCGCCGGCCGCGTCGATCACCAGCAGCTCGCGCTCGGCGTCGAGGGGGTGGGGGACCGTCGCCGGAGTCTCGCCCACGCCGGTGATCGACTCGACCAGCGCCGCCTCGTCGTCGCCGGAGACCTCTCGCCTCACCAGCCCGCGCCCGCGCGCCACGTCGAGGCCGCGGAGGAAGTCGAAGCCGCGGTACCACGAGGCGCGGTGTGCCCGCACCGCCTTCCGGCGCCGTTCCTTCGCGGCGCTGCCGAGCGCCGGGGCCAGCTCACCGGGTGGCCCGAGCGCGGCGCGCTCGCGGTCGGTGAGCGCCCGCCACCAGCGCGTGAAGACGCGCCGCCGCAGCCTCAGCGGAACCCGCTCACGCGCGTCCGCGGCGAGGTTGGTCAGGTCGCGTCGCAGCACGGCGGGACTCACGTTCTCGCGCAGCCGCGCGTGCGTGAAGTCGATCAGGTAGGGGCGTCCCTCGTCGTCGACGAGCACGTTGCCGGCGTGCAGGTCCGCGTGGTCCAGCCCGGCGACATGGGCTCGGGCGATGAGCTCGCCCAGGGCGTTCGCCAGGGTCGTGCGCGACCCGGGAACGGCCTCGACGTCGGTGATCAGGTCGGCGAGGGTGCGCGCGCCGGGGATCGCGGTGCACACCACCTCCCACGCCCCCAGGCGACGGCGCAGCGCCACCGCTTCGGGGACTCCGATCCCGCGCGCCCGCAGGGCGCGCAGCACCTCGTACTCCCCTCGCGCCCGGGCGCGATCGCCCAGCCGGCGCAGCCACCCCCGCGCCCGGTAGCGCTTGATCACCAACCGCCGGAGCCCGTCGGGGGCGGTCTCCTGGATCACGGTGCGGTTCGGACCCGCCTTCAGGATGTCGTGAGAGGGGATTCTGGTCACCGGATCAAGGTACCCACCACGGGGGCGGGGGCGGGTGATTGGCTTTGTATTTCTGGACGGGCTCGTCTCTACTGTCGCGTTGCCCCGTGAAGTTCCACCTCTACATCTTCAGGCAGCTCCTCGCCGCCTTCGTCCTCTCGGCGACGGTGATGATCTTCATCGCCATGCCCGGGTTGGCGGTCGGTGCGGTGCACAAGCTGGGCAGCGTGGGGATGCTGGCGGTGCTCAAGTTCCTGCCGATGGTGGTCGCCGGCTTCGTGCCCTACGTCCTGCCGGTGTCGCTCCTGCTCGCCCTGGTGTCGACCTACGGTCGCCTCGCCGCGCTCAACGAGTGGACCGCGATCCGCATGGCCGGGGTCAACCCCTACCGGATGCTGCTCCCCGCGCTGGCCCTCGCCTCGATCGCCGGCGGCGGGGTCTACGCGATGAACGCGGAGCTCCTGCCGCTGATCCGCATGCGTCAGAAGACCATTCGTCTCGACGAGCTGCGCAGCGTCTTCAAGAACCTCTCGCCGGGCAAGACCGACATCGAGCTGGGGGGGTTCTACCTCACGGCGACCTTCCGCGATCCGGCGGATCCGAACACCTTCTACGACTGCTTCATCGAGCTCCCCGCCGAGGGGGACGAGGAGCCGGAGAGCTTCCTGGCCGAGGCGGTCCGCTTCGAGTTCGACGAGACGGACATGCGGGTCTTCCTGTACGAGGCGCGCGGGGCCAGCCGCAACGTCGAGGGCTACGCCGAGGAGACGGTCCTGACCGTGACCCAGAGCCAGCTCGTCGGCGACGATTCGGACAAGGTCTTCCACTCCCCCCGCTACAAGACCTCGGCGGAGCTGTGGGAGCGCATCAACTCGGGGGAGCTGGACGAGGCGAAGCTGCAGAGCTACCTCTACAACTGGCACCAGCGGATGGCCAACGCCGTCACCTGCCTGATGTTCGTGCTGGTCGGCTGCTCGACCGGAGTCCTGATGCGCAAGGGAACCCAGCTCGGCGCGCTGGCGGTCGCGGTGGGGTACGCCCTGGTCTACTGGATCTTCTCCCTGCGCCTGGGCAAGCAGCTCGCCGAGGCGGGGACCGTCGAACCGTGGCTCGGCGCGTGGGGACCCCTCGCGATCTTCTGCCTGCTCGGCGGGCTCCTGACCCATCGGGCGTTCCGGGAGTGATTCGATGAAGCTCGTCAGCCGCCGCCGCTTCGCCCTCGGAGGGACCCTCGACCGCTACGTCGGGTCGACCTTCGCCAAGAGCTACGCCACCGCCCTCCTCGTCGTCGTCGGCCTGTTCTTCATCATGGACATGGCCAGCAATCTCGACGACTACCTGGAGCCCTGGGCCGACGGCTCCACCGTCTCGACGGGCGTGATCGCCCGCTTCTACCTGTACAACACGCCCTACCTGTTCCTGCAGGCAGCCCCGTTCATCACCTTCGTCGCCGGGCTGTTCACCCTCTCGCGGATGCTCCGCAACAACGAGGTGGGGGCGGCGCTGGCCGCCGGCATCAACGGCCGGCGTCTCCTGCTGCCGATCTTCGCCGGCGGTCTCCTGGCCGCGATGGCGATGGTGGTGGTGCGGGAAGCGGCCACCGCCACGGTGCTGCCGATCCGCGACTCGCTGCACTACGTGCTCACCGAGCGTAGCGAGGACCGCGTCTACAAGGTGGTCCGGCTGCGCGACCTGTCGGGGAGCCTGCTGAAGCTCTCCGAGTACCGCCCCGGCGACGGCGAAGAGCCGCCGGAGATCATCGACCTCGCGGCCCACCTGCGGGAGGGGAAGACCTGGGTGGCCAACATCGTCGCCGATCGGGCGTACTACGAGGAGCGCGAGGGCGAGTGGGGGCTGCGGCTGGTGGGGGGCGAGCGCACCGAGCTCACCGATCGGAGCCTGGTGAGCGAGGTCGACTGGCTCGGACCCGACGAGTTCGCGTTCACGCCCGAGCTCGCCGCGACCTTCCGGCGGGCGCGGGACCAGCCCCTCGAGCTCTCGTTCATGGAGGCGATCGAGCTGGGGCGGCGGGATCCCGACAACGTCATCTACCAGACGCTGATGCAGTACCACCTGACCTTCCCCCTGGCCAACCTGGTGCTGCTCCTGTGCGGGCTGCCGGTCCTGATGCGCCACGAGCGCAGCGCCGGGGCGGAGGGGCTGGCCAAGGGGCTGCTCCTGTGCCTGTTCTTCTTCGCGACCGACTTCATCTGCCGCAACCTCGGCGTCCAGGGCTCTCTCGACCCCCTGCTCGCCAGCTGGCTGCCGGTGCTGATCTTCGGGAGCCTGGGGGTGGTGCTCTTCGAGTCGATGCGCTGCTGACGCCCGCCGTGGACCCCCTCCCGGAGGCCACGGACCTCCGAAGTCCTTGTCGAAGCGGACCTTGGAACCGGCCGGGCCCCTGCCGTATCCTCCCGGAGAGCGGGAAGGACCGCCGCCGACCGGCGTCCATACCCCCTCTCACGACGCCGGAACCTCTCCTCGCCCATGAACCCGACCCGCTGCACCTCCCGACCCCGCACGATCCGGTCCCTCCCGGCTCTCCTCCTGGCGGCGGCCCTCCTCGCCCCGGGGTGCGCCTCCACCGAGGAGGAAGAGCTCACCCTCGCCCAGGTCGAGGACGCGGCCTTCCACGAGCGCTTCGAGGAGGCGGTCCGCCTGGCCGACCAGCTGCGAGCGGAGCACCCCGACGACCGGGAGATCGCCGAGGCCCATCGCCTGGCGACCGTCGGCTACTACCTGGAGCGCGGCCGCAAGGCGACCTTCCAGGAAGAGGACCTCGAGGCGCTGGCCTGGTTCCGGGACGCGCTGGAGATCGCGCCGGAGAACCCGCTGGTCCAGGAGTGGATCCACAAGACGCGCAACAAGGTGGCCGCTCGCTGGCTGCGCAAGGCTCACGAGGCCTTCGCCAGCGACGACCTCGCGGCGGCGCTCGAGGCGTACCGCCAGGCGCTCGACTTCAAGCCGAACGATGAATCGGCGCTCCAGGGCCTGGCCAAGCTGACCATCCTGGTCAACTACCGCGACGGGCTCGGCGTCCAGTACTACAACGACGGTGTGCGCGCCCTGGCCGACTACTGGCTGCAGCAGGCGCGACGCGGTTTCTCCGTGTCCAAGAAGTTCCTGCCCGAGAACGAGCGCGCGGAGCGACGGATCACCGAGGTCGACATCTTGCTCGCCAACCAGCGCGTGGCGGTGGCGGACGGGCTGGAGGTGGGAGGCCTGTACGCCGGCGCGCTGAACGAGTACCGACTGGCGCTGGCCCTCGATCCGGGGAACGAGGAGGCGCAGCTGGGGATCGCCCGCCTGACCGACGAGGCCGCGGCGGCGCAGTTCCTGCGCGAGGCGCAGATGAAGGTCTACCGCGGCGAGTTCGACCAGGCGAACGAGCTCCTGGACGAGGGGGAGAAGCTCACCGAGGTCCAGCAGGACCTCTTCCAGGAGACGCGCGAGGAGATCGTGACCGCTCGACTGCAGCGGATCTACGACCGTGCTCTGAACCTGGAGCACGACCAGCTCTACGAAGAGGCGATCGCGGGCTACGGCGAGCTCCTCGAGCGGGCGGACTTCTTCAAGGACGCCCGCACGCGCAAGGAGACGCTGGAGAGCTACGTCGAGCAGGCCGGTGCCTACTACGAAGAGGCGATGCAGCAGACCGATCCGGAGCTGAAGATCCTGAGCCTCCGCGCGATCGAGGGCTTCTGGCCGGAGTACAAGGACATCCAGCTGCAGATCAAGACGCTGGAGAAGCAGGTCGGTTCGCGGGATTGAGCAGCGCCTCCGCCACCATCGCGGGGGTGATGTCGCGCAGGCACACCGCACCCTCGGGATGGGCGCACGTTCGCGAACAGCAGGGGGCGCACTCGGGTGACGGGGCGGCGTGCAGCACGCGGTGTGGTCCCCCGTGTTCCGGAGTCGGCCACGGGCCGGTGCGCCGGGGGTCCTGGGGACCGGCCAGGGCGAGGACCGGCAGCCCGCACGCGGCGGCGAGGTGCATCGGCCCGGAGTCGCCGGAGCAGAGGCGCGCCCCGCGCTCGGCGGCGGTGGTGAAGAAGGCGGCGAGCTCGCGCAGGCCGCGCTGATCGACCCAGTGCGCGATCCGGGGCTCGCCCGCGAGCTCCCGCTCGAAGCGCGTTCCCAGCTCGGCCTCCCCGGGGCCGGAGAGCGCCAGGGTGGTGACGCCGCGCGCGCCGAGCTCGCGCAGGAGCTCGCGCTGGTGGGACTCCGGCCAGGCGCGGGGGTCTCCCGCGGCGGCGAGCTGCAGGAGGACGATCGGTCCGTCGGCGTCGCCGAGCCGCTCGCGCCAGCGCTCTTCCCCGCCCCGGCGCTCCTCCTCGGTGAGCTCGAACCAGTCCTCCGGCACCCAGGCGGGTTCGAGCCCGGTCAGGGTCCTGGCGAGGTGCAGGCCGCGGTCGAGGGCGTGCACGGGCGGGGGGAGCGGCGTCGGCGCACACCGATCGTTGAGCGCGAGCCAGCCCAGGGGCTCCCGCCACTCCGAGCGGTGGAAGCCGGAGCGGCGCCGGGCGCGCGAGAGGCGGGTCACCGCCGCGCTCTTCCAGTTCCCCTGGGCGTCGATCGTCCAGTCGGGACGGAAGCGGCGGAGCTCCCGCCAGAGCCGGGGCCAGGCGCCGATCCCCCCCCGGCGGTCGAAGAGGATCGTCCGGGTGACCCCGGAGAGCCCCCCGACGAGGTCGGCGAACTCCGGCTGCACCGCCCAGGCTATTCTCCCCTCGGGGAACCTCTCGCGCAGGGCGTGGAAGACGGGCAGGGCGTGGACCACGTCCCCGAGGTGCGAGAGGCGCACGATCAGGATCCGGGAGGGGTTCGAGGAGGGGGGCACGGCGCGTAGGATACGGCCACGATGATCCGACGCATATCGACGAAGTGGCTCCTGGCGGTCCTGGCCAGCGTCGTGGTGCCCTTCGTGGGCTTCGCCTGGTACATCGACATCAGGCTGGCGGACCGGCTGTCGAACGATCTGGTCAGCTTCTACCTGCTCAGCTTCGCCGCGAACCTCGCCGAACGGGTCGACGACGAGCTCGCGGAGCGGCGGCTGGATATCGACCTGTGGGTCAACGACCCGATGGTCGCCACCTCGCTCGGCGAGGAGCCCCGGGAGTCGGCCTTCCGGCTGGAGGAGCGCTTCGATCGCTTCGTGCGGCGCAGCGACTCCTTCGATCTCCTGCTGGTGATCGACGGGGAGGGAAGCTGCGTCGTCTGCAACGGGGTGGACATGCACGGCCTCCCGCTGCCTCCCGAGACCCTGGTCCGGATCCTCGACTGGGAGTTCGCCGAGGAGGAGTGGTTCCGGCGCGCCTCGGCGGGGGAGGCGACGCTGGTCGACCACCACATCTCGTCGCTCCTCTTCGCCGAGCCGGAGCTGCTGCGGGCCGAACCGCCGTCGGGCCTTCCCGACGAGAGGGACTACGCCGTCGGTATCGCCGAGCCGGTCTTCGCCTTCGATCACCCGGAAGAGGTGATCGGCGTGGTCTACGGGCTGCTCAACTGGAGCGTCATCCAGAGCGATATTCTCGACGCCTCCCGTCCGGACACCTTCGACGGCTTGATCGGATCGCAGTTCTACTCGACCTCCTACGCGTGGCTGTGGAAGTCCGACGGCAACTCGATCATCGGCCACGACGACCGCACGCTCTACGGTGAGAAGGTCAACGGGGAGCGCGTAGACCTCCAGGTGCTGGTCGACGCGGCGCTCTCGTCGAACTGGGACATGTATCCCGAGTACACGTTCAAGGGGGTACGCAAGCACGCCGCGTTCAAGCACTGCGCGAGCCCGGAGGACGGTGGGCTCGGCTGGGTGCTGGGGATCGGGATCGACAACAGTGACATCTACGCGACGGTCAACGAGCTGCACCGCATCCTGGTCAACGCCAGCGTGCTGGTGCTGGTGGTGGTGATCGTCTGGACGGTCTTCATCGCGCGCCGCACGACGCAGCCGATCCTGGCGCTGCAGAAGCACACCCAGCGGGTCGCGGACGGGGACCTGGACGCGCGGCTCGAGGTCCAGTCCCACGACGAGCTCGGTCAGCTCGCCCAGGCCTTCAACCGGATGACCGCGGAGATCTCCGAGAGCCGCGAGCGCCTGGTCCAGGCGGAGAAGGAAGCGGCCTGGCGGGAGATGGCGCGGCAGATCGCGCACGAGATCAAGAACCCGCTCACCCCGATCGGTCTGTCGGTGAATCTCCTGCGCCGGGCGCGGGACGAGAGGAGCGAGGACTTCGACGCGATCCTCGATCGCACGCTCGAGCTGATCGGCCGGCAGGTCGAGAACATGCGGCAGATCGCGCAGAACTTCTACCTCTTCGCCGGGCAGCACCTGTCCGAGCCCAGGGTGGTCGATCCTCGTGAGCTGGTGGACGAGGTGTGCGCGTTGAATGCGGCCTGGGCCGACGAGCTGGGCGTGGAGACGCGCATCGAGGGACGGGCGGACTCGATCCACGTCGACCCGACCGAGTTCCGGCGCGTCCTGATCAACCTGGTCACCAACGCCTTCGAGGCGATGCCGGACGGGGGGACGCTGGAGGTGCGCCTCGGCAACGAGGACGGCCGGGTGAGGATGGAGATTCGCGACAGCGGGCCCGGGATCGCCGAGGAGGTCCGGCAACGCCTGTTCGAGCCCTACTTCACGACGAGGACGAGCGGGACGGGCCTGGGGCTCGCGATCTGCAAGCGGGTCATCGACGAGCTGGGCGGGGAGATCCGGATCGAGGCGGTGCCGGATGGAGAGGGGACGGGCACGGTGGTGGTGCTCCTCCTGCCCCGGGCGGAAGGCTCGTGACCGGCCACGTCTTCCTGACCGGAGGGACGGGCTTCCTCGGTCGGGAGCTCCTCGAGCAGCTGGGCGAGCGGGGGAGCGACGTGCACGCGCTGGCCCGCGCCGGTCGAGAGGTCGTCGAGGCTCAGGGGTTGCAGTGGCATCGAGGTGACCTGACCGATCCCGCCTCGGTGGGGCGGGTGTTGCGGCAGGCGCGCAACGAGGTGGGGGAGGAGCCGTTCGACGTGATTCACGGCGGCGCGCTGATCAGCTACCGCACGCGCGATCGAGAGGAGCAGTGGCGGGTCAACGTGGAGGGCACGAGGTCGGTGCTCGAGGCGGCGAGGGAGACCGGGGTGAGGAGGTTCCTCCACATCAGCTCGGTGGTGACGGTGGGCCACGCCAGCGGGGAGGAGCTGCTGGACGAGAGGAGCTCCTACAACGGCGCCGAGCTGAGGGTGGACTACGTCGATACCAAGCGAGCGGCAGAGGAGCTGGTGCTCGCGGCGGGTGAATCGATGGAGGTCGTGGTGGTCAACCCCGGCGCGATCTTCGGCCCGGCCACGCCGCGATCGAACAGCGCGCACTTCCTCGAGAAGATGGCTGCGGGGGCGGTGCGCTTCGCGCCGCCGGGTGGTGTCGGCGTGGTCGGAGTGGAGGACGTGGCGAGGGGTTGCCTGCTGGCGCTGGAGCGGGGGAGGAGTGGCGAGCGGTACTTGCTGGTGGAGTCGAACCTGAGTTTTCTGGAGCTGATCCGGCAGGTCGCGGAGGTCTGTGGCGTGCGCGAGGCGAGGGGGGTGGTGCCGCGGTGGTTGTGGGGTGGAGTGGAGCGGGGAGCGAGGCTCCTCGACCGGGTGAAGGGACTGGAGCGGTTGACGCCACAGGCGATGCGGATGGTCTCGGCGCGCTCTCGCTTCGATGCGAGGAAGGCGAAGGAGGAGCTGGGCTGGCGTCCGGCGGGGTTCGCGGAAGTGGTGCGAGGGGCGCTGGAGGGGATGGGATTGGTGGCGGGGGACGGGACTGATTG
>CAZCAC010000123.1:0-26539 GCA_964496575.1 uncultured Planctomycetaceae bacterium
GCAACAGCGCCCAGATCTATAAGGCGAGCTCCGGGGCGTCGGGCAAGAAGGTGATCACCGAGAAGATGACCGCCCACATCGCGCCGCGCGAGGAGTGGCGCCAGCTGTTCATGGACGTCTGGCGGATCCAGCGCGACTTCTTCTACCTGGAGAACATGCACGGGGTGGACTGGCCCGGGATTCGTGACCGCTACCTGAAGATGCTCGACGGCTGCGTGAGCCGCGAGGACGTCAGCTTCGTGCTCGGCGAGGTGATCGCCGAGCTGAACGTCGGGCACACCTACTACTCCGGCGGCGACACCGAGCAGCAGCCGCGCCGCAACGTCGGCTTGCTCGGCGTCGACTGGGAGCTCGATTCAGGCGCTTACCGCGTGGCCAGGATCTACGCCGGAGCCGACTGGGACGTCGACGCGCGCAACCCGCTCCACGCCTCGGGCGTGGAGTTCGGCGAAGGCGACTACCTGCTCGCCGTCAACGGCGTTCCGGTCGACGTGACCAGGGACCCGTGGGCGGCCTTCGCCGATACGGCCGGCCGTGCGATCACCGTCACGGTCAGCTCGAAGCCGGAGCTCGACGACGAGGCGCGCGACGTGGTGCTCAAGCCGGTCTCCAGCGAGCGGAACCTGCGCTATCGCGCGTGGATCGAGCACAACCGGGCCTACGTCGCGGAGAAGACGAACGGCCAGGTCGGCTACGTCTACGTCCCCGACACCGCGATCAGCGGGCGCAACGACTTCGTGCGGCAGTACTACGGCCAGCTCCACAAGAAGGCGCTGATCGTCGACGAACGCTGGAACAGCGGCGGCTACGACCCGTCCTGCTTCGTCAAGATGATGAACGAGCCGGTCACCAACTTCTGGGCGCGACGCGACGGCAAGGATGTGCCGCAGCCGGCCAACGTGCACCAGGGACCGAAGTGCATGCTGATCAACGCGCTCGCCGGGTCGGGGGGAGACAACTTCCCCTGGGTGTTCCGCCACTACGGCCTCGGCAAGCTGATCGGCACGCGTACCTGGGGCGGCCTCGTCGGCATGTCCGGCAATCCGGGCCTGATCGACGGCGGGTACTCGACGGTCCCCAACTGGGGCTTCTACGAGCTCGACGGGACGTGGGGTGTCGAAGGGCACGGCGTCGATCCCGACATCGAGGTGATCGACGATCCGACGCTGATGGTCGATGGCGGCGATCCGCAGCTCGACGCGGCGATCGAGCAGATGCTGAAGGAGATCGCCGAGTTCGAGTACGTCGTGCCGAAGCGACCGCCGTCTCCGGACCGCAGCGGGATGGGGCTACCGGAGTCGGATCGGTAACGAGTCGACCGCGGAAGATCCGCGGCCGACTCGCTCGGGATCGAGAGTGCGTAGGTCGCCTGCTCGATCCGTCGGATCAGGCACCCCAGGTGATCCGGAGCCCGTTCGTCAGGTTGAAGTCGTTGACGCCGACCCCGCAGGGCTGGTCGCCGGACGTGTCGCGGTACCAGTACTGGTAGCGCTTGATGTCACCCGCGGAGACCCCACCCTTGGCCGAGATCGAGATCGTCGTCGCTGACTCTCCATGGCTGTTGGAGAAGCGGACCTGGAGGCGGATCAGACCCCCTCCAGCGCAGCGCAGGCCGTCGCCGAAGACCGAACCATTGCCGCTGTTGATCGCGTTGTTGGCCTGGAAGTAGAGCCCCGAGTTGCCCGGGTGCACGTTGGTGGCGGCCAGGGTCACCGTGTCGTTGCTGACGCTCGCGTTGCCGAGGGCGATCAGCTTGGCGCCCGAGGAGAAGGCCCCGTTGGCACAACCCGCGTCGGGAATGCTGCCGTCGTTGTCGTTGTTGCAGGGGCAGGGCGTCCCCACACCGACCTCGCCGGTGCAGTAGGCGACACCGGTGCCGGTCACCGTCAGCTGCACCGACCGATTGATCGAGCTCCCGCCGTTGAAGACGCTGCTGAACACGATGGTGTCGTTGTAGGTACCGGGAGTGAGCCAGTCCGCGGTCTCGTTGACCGAGAGCGTCACGGTGGCGCCGGTCGAGAAGAGCTGCCCCAGACCCGGCGAGGCGTCCAGCCAGGGCGGGAGGTACGTGACCTCGTAAACCGTTCCCACATCACCGGTGTGATACAGGGTGTAGTTCTGCGAGGAGGGAGAGAAGGGACCGCCCACCGGGCCGCTGATGTACCAGGGCGTGAGCGGTGTCACTCCGGAGAGGTCACCCTGCGTCCAGACGCTGGTCGCGCCGACGTAGGTGCCCCAGTCGGTGTTGTCGGCGTACTGGCTGTACATCCAGAACTTCGCGGGCTGGCCCGGAGTCGAGTAGTTGACCATGTAGTCGCCCCAGTCCATCTGGGCGCCGGAGTAGAAGCCCCAGTAGTAGCCGCTGTAGCAGGAGTCACCGGTGTGCAGCGACGCGGAGCTGTTGGAGAAGGTCCCCTGGTCGTAGTCGACGAAGCGGGCTTCCGGATAGGCCCCGGCAGTGTACCCGGTTCGCGTGAACACCCAGACCGCACTTCCTGAGAAGTCGGCGGCGACTCGCGGGTTGAAGTAGTCGCGACCCGAGGACCAGAAGGGGTGCTCCCACTCCTTGGTGTTCGACGTGGGGTCGATCTTGAGGAGGTTGCAGGCGAGGTTGCCGGAGTGCTCCTTGTTGAACCCGGTGAACAGCTCGATCCCGTTCGATCCCAGGCTGTCGCCCGTCGCGACCGCTGACAGGATCCGGTTGTCCATCGCGTGCAGATTCGTTCCATCGGGCTCCTGCGCGTTCGGGGGATAGGCGTAGGCGTTCACGGTGATGCCATCGCCCCAGATGTTGTTGGCGCCGAAGGCATCGGTGATCTTCCAGAGGGTGACCTCGTCGCCGCCTCCCGAGCGCGTGTCGATCCAGGTCCCGTCGACGTTTCCGCCCGAGGACCAGGAGACCTGCATCTCCACGGGGCAGGGCGTGAAGACCTGGTCTCCATCACCGTGGTACATGTCCGAGACGCGAACCGAACCCATCCCTGCCCCGGCGTAGGCGGCGGCCTTGTCCAGGATCCAGATCCTGGCCCAGAGGAAGCCGCTCGAGAAGTAGTGCATGTTGCCGCCGAGGGTCAGGTAGTCGTTGCTGTACCCCAGGTTGAAGCTGTCGGCGTGGGCCTTGCCGCTCGCGCCGGTCTGGACGGCATCGATGTCGTAGTACCAGCCGCCGGTCAGTCCGAAGGGCGAGGAGTTCGACGTGACCGCGATCACGATTGACGATTCCTGGGTCGAGTCCTTCCGCTTGTGGCACATCATCACCCAGCGCGCGCCCCAGGGTTCGTAGATCACCCGGGGCTGCTCCAGGACGTACGTGGTGCTGAAGCCGAAGTAGTCGTGCAGGTCGATCCGGAAGAGCTCGTTGCCGGCGCGGTCGTAGGTCGCCAGGTCATCGCTCGTGACGGCGACCACGTAGTCGAGGCCGGCCGCGATATCGGGGCAGGGCGGATCCACGCCGTTGGGTCCCATCCCCTCGAAGCCCTGCATCAGCGGCTGGGAGGGTGCGGGGCCGGCGAGGTCGCCGGGTATCGGGGGGCCGCCCGTTCCGCCCGGCAGGGGGACGGGCCCCAGGCCCGAACCCAGCGGCGGCCGCGGGGGAGGCGGGGCGAAGGTCCCGCCGGCCGACTCGGGGGGCAGCCCCCGCCCCTTCGCGGGCAGGATCGTCGGCTGTACGACAAAGCTCGCCTCGAGCAGGTGGTTGTTGCGCCGCTGGGCCGACCACGAAGCGTGGGTCACGGGTGCGGGTAGCGCCGGGACCGCTCCGCGCTGCGGAGGGAACCCGGGCTTGACTGTGGTTTGCGGGGTCGCCGCCGCCGCGAGGGCACAGAGGGCGGCGGTTCCGAGGATCTGGCTTCTCATTTCTCGTCTCCTTTCCTTCCAGCTCGCGGGGCCGATCGGCTCCCTGCTGGCCGTAAAAAACGTGGCTCTGCCCTCGGTGGCGACGGCGGATGAACGACCCCGCCAGGGAAACCCGGAGATTTGGCCGCAACCCGACCGGTCGGCCGTCTCAGCGCCGCTCGATACGAGAGCCGGTGGACGCACGGATCGCACGATCGGTCAGGAGCACCCGATACGCGACCCAGCCCACCGCCGCCGCCCCTCCCGCGAGGACCAGCGCCGGCACGAAGCTGTCCGAGAGGTCGAAGAGCCACCCGCCGACCCCCGATCCGACTTCCGCGGCGAGGCCGTGCGCGACCATCACCAGCGCGTAGACGGTGCCCATCACCCGCGCGCCCCAGAGCTCGGCGACCTGCGCCGGGTAGACCGCAAAGCTGCTGCCGTAGCAGAAGCCCGCGAAGAGCGCCGCGACGAGGAAGCCCCCCTCGGTCGAGCCGGCGAGCCACAGCGGGAAGGGTGAGACGGCGATCGCGACCAGGGCGAAGAGCGCCGTGCGGCGGCAGCCGAAGCGGTCGCTGAGGAGACCCCAGACGATGCGACCGCTCCCGCTCCCGATCGCGAAGGTGGAGATCGAGAGGGCGGCCGTCACCGCCGGCAGCTCGAAGGAGAGACCGATCGGCTTCAGGTTGCCGCTGATCAGGAGGCCCGGCAGCGTGCCGCAGAACATCGCGACACACAGCGCCCAGAAGCGGCGGTCGCGCAGGAGTCGCCGGCGCTCGAACCGGACCGGGACGCGGGCGCGGGAGTGAGCCGGCACCGTGAGCAGCAGCCCCGCCACCACGACGATCGGACCGTAGACGAGCCCGATCGTGCCCAGGATCTCGAGCACCTCCCACCCGCGGCGGAGCAAGGACTCCGCGACGCCCGAGAGGACGATCGCTCCCGCGCCGTAGCCGGCCACCGCGAGGCCCGCGACGAGACCCTTGCGCTCGGGGAACCACTTCACCGCGGTGGCGATGGTGCAGACGTAGCCGCAACCGATCCCCAGGCCGACGAGGCCGCCGAAGCCGAGCCAGAGCACCGGGAACGAATCGCCGCCCACCGATCCGACCACGTACCCCGCCGCCAGGAAGACCCCGCTGGCGACTCCGAGCCACCGCGGCCCGTACCGATCCTGCAGTGCGCCGGTGAAGACGCCCGAGACGGTGAAGACTAGGAAGGCGGTGCCGAAGACGAGCTGGGTCTGCGCGGAGCTGTAGCCGAAATCACGCTGGAGCGCCGGCACGAAGACGCTCCAGGCGTAGATCCCGCCGAGGCACATCTGCATGGTGATGGCCGCGGCGAGGACGATGGAGCGCTTCACGAGAGGTGGGAGTCCGGCTTCGGTGGGGGAGAGGAGATCCTGCGGGCGTCGCGTGCGACCGGCGGTCTGGTAGGCTCTTCGACCGAACCCGACGTCCGGCCCAGCGCTCCGAATGATGCCCCAAGACGATCCCCGGGGGAAGCCGCGGCCTTCCCTCCTCCGCCGACTGATCCGAGGCCTCCTGGTCTCCCTCTCCGCCCTCGTCGTGATCCTCGTCATCGGCGAGATCGCCGTGCGTCTCTTGACCGACACGTCCCGGCCGATGCTCGTCGTCGACGACGCCCTCGGGCGGCGTCACATCCGCTCCTTCGACGGGAACGTCTACGATCCCGAATCGCGTCGCGAGGTGCACTGGGTCACGAACGAGCTGGGCTTCCGCTTCCCCGACCTGCCCGTCGAGAAACCCGCGGGTACGCGACGCGTGGTGCTCCTGGGCGACTCGATGACCGCCGCCTGGCAGGTGGAAGAGGAGAAGACCGCCGCTCGGGTCCTGCAGCGGATCCTGAACGAGGACAACGAGGGCGACCGCTGGGAGGTACTGAACTTCGGCGTCCCCGCGGCGGGGACCGGCCCGGAGTACGTGCTCTATCGCGAGCTCGCCCGGCGATTCGATCCCGACGTGGTGCTGTGCGTCTTCTTCGCCGGCAATGACCTCGGCGATAACTCGATCCGCCTCACGCAGCGGAAGCGAATCTACTTCGATCTCGACGAGAACGAGGAGCTGGTGCAGCTCCCGTACCCCTCGCTCGGCACGCGCTTCAAGGAGGTCCTCAACGAGTACAGCCGCCTCTACGTCTGGCAGAAGGAGACCCTGAAGGCGCTGAAGGCGAAGCCGGTGATCGCCAAGGCCGACGCCACCCTGGAGGAGCGCCACGCCTGGCACGGTGATTCGATTCGCGCGTCGGAGTGGATCTTCTTCACCGGCGAGGACGAGCGGACGGCCCATGCCTGGGCGGTCACCCGCGCGGTGATCCACACCCTGGCGGGTGAGGTGGCGAAGGACGACCATGCCTTCGCGATGGTCCTCTTACCGTGCTCCCAGCAGGTGCACGACGACGAGTTCGCGTATCTGCGTACGGTGGCCAGGGAGCTCGGCGACCAGTTCGATCCGCTTCACCCGTCTCGGCAGCTCGCGGAGATCTGCGCGGAGGTGAACGTCCCTTTCGTCGATCTCATCCCCGGCTTTCGCGTGGCGGCGCCTTCACGCTCGGAGCTGGTCCGCGAGGAGTGGCTCTTCTTCAACGGCCGCGGTCACCTCAACGAGCACGGGAACGAGATCTTCGGCCGCCTGCTCGCCGGTGCGGTCGCGAGCATCGAGGAGGACTAGAGGCGCGGCCGAAGAGGCCGTGTCTCCAGGTCGGACGAAGTCCGACCCCCGCGCCGAAGGCGCGGGAGCACCGCAGGTGTTGATATTGTCCAAGAGGTCCGGCTGTCTCCGACCGGACCTCTTGGCGGACGGGGTCCCTCGATCAGGGCGTGGGCACGGCGAACACGTCGTAGTGCTTCCACTCCATCAGCGCGTCGGCCGAGAGCTCGGTCCCCTTCAGGTTTCCATCCCGACCGGGCCGGTAGACGGTGTAGCCGCGATCCTCGAAGAACGCGAGAAGCTCGGTGCGGTAGGGGAGCTCGGTGTGCTTGAAGACCTCCGAGAGGACGTACGGCTTGAACTCCTCGATGACGTCGGCCAGCGACCGGACCACGGCGAGGTCGTACCCCTCCGCATCGGTCTTGATCAGCTTCAAGCGGGGGAGGCGGTCCGCGTACCGTTCGCGCAGCTTCCGCCCGAGGTTGACCCCCTGCACCCTCAACTTGAAAGCGTGGGCGTGCTTCCACTTGCTGATCCCCTCGTGCCGGCCGCCGTTGCAGAAGCCCGAGTCGGAGTACTCGAACTCGACCTCGCCGTCCTCGGGAGTCGCCGCAACCATCCAGGGCACGATGTTGGTCTTGGTCTGGTTGAGCTGCGAGTTCTTCTCCAGCACCGGGTAGACGTAGCCGTTCGGCTCCAGCGCCAGCACGCAGCCGCTCTTCCCCGCGGCGAGCCCCATGGGGATCGCCGTGTCGCCGGAGTGCGCGCCGATGTCGATGCAGAAGTCGCCCTCGCCGACGAACTCCCGCAGGCGCGCCACCGACTCGCCGGTGATCTCCTGCGGCCCCTCACGCGGGTGCAGCCACTGGGCGTACTCGACCAGCCCGTCGTCGGGCAGCTGGAACTGCCTGACCTCGAAGCCGTAGCGCTTCGGCCTGGGCCGGAACCCGATCAGGTTGACCAGCTCTCTCAGTTTCACGGGTTCTCTCGCTCGGTGGGGTAGGGGGTGGAATCGGCGATGCGTCGCCAGTGCGCAGGTATACCCGGCGGGGTGCCCTGGAGCACGCACGAATCCCGCCCCCACGCCGTAGCATGCTCCTGGAGACCGGTATGCGGGGCGGAAGTGCTGTCGCGGTCCTCCAGGTCAATGCCGATGATCGTGGTCGAGTCATCCGTGGTAGTATCCTCGTGAGGCGTCTGCGCCTTGCCCTTCGCGCCCGTGGCGGGCTCGGGGGTCAGGCGGCACACCTCGAAGGCTGCTGGCCCTTTGTCCCATCCGCACTCCGCACTGCCTAGAACGTGACCAGTGATCCAGAACAGCAACTCCGCGGGAATGACCAGATCGAAGGCACAAGGCTGCCGGTGGGCTTCGAGCCTGCTCGCTGCGATCCTGAGCGTGATCCTGTGCGGCGCCGTACCGGCAGCAGACGAACCCGTCGGGAGTCCGGCGGCCTCCCCGGGGCTGGCACCGGCACCACTCTCCTCGGCTGCGCGGGCCTTCGAGGCCATCGTGTTCGTCAAGCGCAAGCCCTACTCCTCGGACCACTACTACACGGACATCAACAACGGGACGAGTCCCGATCGGTTTCTCCCCGACAACGGCATCTACGTCTACGATCTGAGCACGAAGAAGGAACGCGCGGTGGTCACCGCCGCCCAGCTTCCCGGCGGCAGCGGCTTCATCGGCAAGATCAGCCTCTCCTTCGATGCCAGAAAGGTCCTCTTCGACTTCCGCGAAACACCCGGGTCCGGCTTCCGGATCTGGGAAGTCAACCGGGATGGCAGCGGATTGCGTCAGATCTCGTTCGCGCCACGGGACGAGGCCGAGAAGGCCCAGCGATGGAGAGCAGGGTGGCACACCGACGACATCCACCCGTGCTACCTGCCGAACGGGAGGGTCATGTTCTCGTCGACGCGCTGTGAGCACACCGTGCTCTGTGGCGGCTCGTCGCATCTCGTGGTTCCCACGCTGCACAGCATGAATCCGGACGGCACCGGCATCGAGCAGCTCACCTGCAGTCCGGTCAGCGAGTTCTGCCCCGTGGTCCTGGACGACGGCAGCGTGATGTACCACCGCTGGGAGTATGTCGACAAGGGAGCGCGGGTCGCCAAGACCCTGTGGACGATGAACCCCGACGGTTCCGGCGCACGAGAGCTCTACGGCCTGGACGACGACACGACAACCGTCTACATGTACCCGCAGCCCCTTCCCGGGGCTCCCCACCGTGTGGTCTGCGTCGGGACCTGCCACTTTCCTCAAGGAGGCTGCCTCGGGGCGATTCTGCTGGTGGACCCCAGCTGTGACCGGCGCCATCGGGGCCCGGACCCGGACGAGACGGAATACGTTCAGTGGGACGATCGCTACGCGGTGACGAACATCACACCTGAGGTGTTCATCGAGCGCCGGACCGAACCCGGGTGGCATTTCCGCGGCAGCGATGGCGCGTACGTACACGACCGCAATGGCACGAGCGGTCACCTCTACACCCATCCCTACCCGATCAGCGACACGGAGTTCCTCGTCGCCTGTAAGACCGATCCGTCGGATCACTACAAGGACGTCGCCGGCGCCTACGCTCTCTATCTCCTGGACACCGCGGGGAATCGCCAGCTGGTCCACGCGGACGATTCGCTCTCGTGCTGGCACCCCGTCCCCGTGGTCGCCCGCGACGTTCCCCCGGAGATCGGCCCTTCTCGGCATCCGGAATACGCGGCCAGGGACCAGGGGCTCTGCGTGGTGACCGATGTCCACGAGGGCATGGAGGGGGTGAAGCCCGGTGAGGTGAAGTGGCTGCGCGTCAACGAGGTGATCCCCCGGTACTGGGCCACCGGCAGGAGGTGGGCGTCATCCCTGAGCAGCTCGGGCTGGAAGGCGGCGCTCTGGCCGCGTGTGCAGTGGGGAGTCGTGCCAGTGGAAGAGGACGGTTCGGCCTGTTTCACGGTGCCCGCGAATCGGAGCCTCTTTCTCCAGGCGCTGGACGAGGATTTCCAGGAGATCCAGCGCGAGAGAACCTATGTCACCTACCGCCCCGGGGAGGTGCGGTCGTGCACGGGCTGTCACGGGCGATCCAACGAGGTGGGTCATGCAGTCACTTCGGGTACGCCGCTGGCCTTGACGCGAGCGCCGAGCAATCTGAAGCCGCAGCCGTGTGATCTCGTCGAAAACGGTGGCGACGGCCTGGCCGGACAGGTCATCCACTACCCCACGGACATTCAGCCGATCTTCGACGCCAAGTGCGTCTCGTGTCACGGCGAGACCGATCCCGCCGGAGAGCTGCGGCTGACCGGTGAAACAACCGTCTACTACAACACCTCCTACGAGGAGCTGGCTTCGAAGGAGCTGGCTGGCCCGCTCATCTCCGAGTTCACCTCGTTCCGCCGCGGTGACCAGGGGAACTACAACGGGTCGCACCTGCCTCCCAAGAGAAACGGGAGCTACAGGAGCGTGCTGACCGAGGTTCTGACGCTCCGGTCGCACGCTGCCAGCGCCGAGACCGACCACTCCGTGATGCTCACCGAGATGGAGCTGATGATCCTCGCCCGATGGGTCGACTCCAACTACCAGTTCTACGGCTCATACTACGGTCGACACCACTCGCACTGGGTCGATCCGGATCCCGAGAAGGCCGGCTACGACCCGGGCGACTTCCGGCGCAAGGCGACCTTCGCGGAGGCCATCAGCAAGCGAGCACCGAGCTGGCATCGGTAGCAGCCCGGAATCGCGGCCGGGGCCGCCTGCGGATCAACCCTGGCTGAGGAAGTAGTCGTTCATGACCGGATCGGAGTGGCGTACCGCCGAGCCGGTGTGGACGTTGGCCACCTCGGTGAGGATCACGCCCTCCGGGCCGGCGAGCTGCCAGTGGCGACTCTTCACCTGCGCCAGGGGAACGAACATGCCGGGCGTCGCGACCACTTCGTGTCGGGTTGTGACCTTGCCGTCCCAGTGGCACTTGGGCACGACGACATCGGGTCCCAGGTTCGGTTCTCCGATGCCGACGACGTGGCTGAGGCCCCAGCGGATCAGCCAGCCCTCGCGCTTGGCCGGATTGCCCTCTCCATCCTCGTGCCAGTGCTCGGGGAGCATCTGGCCGGGAAGGAGGAAGATGTCCATGAGCATGTAACGATCTTCGACGTTGTTCATGAACATCCAGGCCGCCAGGCCGACTTCCATGAAGTGTCCCTGGCCGTAGTCGGAGATCCAGAGGCTCTCCCGGAGCTTCGGATACACGGGATACCCGTGGTACTTGCAGAGGGCGAGGATGGCGTCCTTCCCCTTCTCCTCGTCGAAGCTCCCGTCAGCTCGGTAGAAGTGCTCGTTCTTCCACTGGATACTCGCCCGGTCCTTCTTCTCGCCCTGCGCGGCGGAGGGAGTCGCGCCAAGCGCTGCTGCGCCGGCCACGGCGCCGGTCGTCTTCAGGAGAGTTCGTCGGTTCATGCTTCCTTCCTCACGTGCGAAGTGCGCCCGTCCGGTCCCGGACCGGCGAGCGCGAAACTACTGGTCACCGGTGCTTCTTGCCTCGATCGCCGGTCATGCGCCGCATCATATCATCCATTCGCCGATTCCCCGAACGCCCCGGACTTGACGCGGAAATAGCCGTATCGGTAGCATCGTACCGCTGGCCATCGAACGGAGCGGGAAAGGCGCGTGCTTCCTGCCCGAAACGCGAGATCGAGTCGAGGAGCCTACCAATGAAAACCGTGTTCATAGCGCCGCGGAAGTACATCCAGGGCCGAGATGTCTTGCGAGAAGCAGGAAGCCTGATAGGTGCGCTGGGAAGCAAACCGCTGCTGCTGTGGGACGCCCGCGTCAAGGCAGCCGTGGGCGATACGCTGCTCGCGAGCCTGCGCGCCGCGGAACTGGAGTTCGTGGATGTCGACTTCAAGGGCGACTCGACCAGGACCGAGGTGGCGCGCGTGGCCGAGTTGATGAGGGAGTCCGCGGCCGACGTGGCCGTCGGCGTGGGGGGCGGCAAGACTCTCGACACGGCCAAGGCCGCTGCCGCCGCCGTGGGCGCGAAGATGGTCACGTGCCCGACGATCGCGTCGAACGACTCGCCGACCAGCTCCTACACCGTTTGGTACGACGAAGAGGGCAACTGCCTGGGCTTCGAGAGCTGGGGCGTCAACCCCGACCTCGTGCTCGTCGACACGCAGGTGATCGTCGACGCGCCGGTCAGGAGCTTCGTGGCCGGGATGGGCGACGCCCTGGGGACGTGGGTCGAGGCGGATGCGAGCTTCAAGACCCGCGCGATGAACCTGGCGGGCGGTAGATCCACCCTGACCGCCTTGACCCTCGCCCGGCTGTGCTACGACATCCTGCTGGAGCACGGCGTCGAGGCCCGGCGTGCCGTCGAGCAGCACGTCGTCACGCCTGCCGTCGAGAAAGTGGTCGAGGCCAACGTCCTTCTCTCGGGTCTCGGATTCGAGAGCTGCGGCGTGGCCACGGCGCACATGGTGGCCAACTGTCTGCCGTCCTTCCCCGAATGCCACGGCCTGATGCACGGCGAAGAGGTCGGCTTCGGCGTCATCACGCAGCTGTGCCTCGACGAGGACGTGAGCGCCGAGGAGGCGTGCCGCATCGTGGACTTCGAGGTCGCCGTGGGCTTGCCCGTGACCTTCGCCGACCTCGGTCTCGAGAACGTGGGGCGCGACCGGCTGCAGGCGATCGGCGACATCTGCGCCTCCGAGGGCTCTCTCTGCGGCAACCACCCCTTCGAGGTGACCGCCGCCGACGTGGTCGATGCGATGATCGCCGCCGATGCCCTGGGGCAGGCGCGCAAGCAGGCCGTCGCCGGGTGACTTCCATGCGCGCCGGAGGGGCGTTGCGACAAGGTGGCGACGGTCGATAAGGAACGAAAGGAAACGCTGGAGAGACTTCGCCGGGAACCGGAGGTGTCGGTTCTGGTCGTGGGCGGTGGGATCAACGGGGCGGGCCTGTTCCGCGAGCTCGCGCTGCAGGGCGTCGACGTGCTGCTCGTCGAGAAATCCGACTTCGGTGCCGGCGCCAGCGGTGCCTCCTCGCGCATGATCCACGGCGGACTGCGCTACCTGGAATTTGGCGAGTTCCAGCTCGTCAAGGAGTCGGTGCGCGAACGCAACCTCCTGCTTCAGAACGCTCCGCACTTCGTCCGCCCCCTTCCCACGACGATCACACTCTTCTCCTGGTTCTCCGGCATCACCACCCCGATCAAGCGGCTGCTGAGACTCGGGGGGTCGCGCCCCGCCCGCCGCGGCGGGCTGATCGTGAAGCTGGGCCTCTCCCTCTACGACCTCTACACCCGCAGGAACCGCATCCTGCCCAAGCACAGCATCGTCGGCCGGAAGAAGACCTTCGCCAGACGGCCCGCCCTTCATCCAGCCATCGTCGGATCGGCCCGGTTCCACGACGCCTGGATCAGCTATCCCGAGCGGCTCTGCCTGGAACTGCTGCTCGACGGCGAAGAAGCCTGTGAGCGGGCGCGAGCCTTGAACCACGTGTCCCTGGTGGGTGCGTCGAAAGAGACCGTGACGCTTCGAGACGAGACGACGGGCGAGCAGCTCGGAGTCAGGCCCCGGACGGTGGTGAATGCCACGGGGGGCTGGATCGACCTCGCCAACGGCAGGCTGGGGCACGACACGCGGCTCATGGGCGGCACGAAGGGGGCCCATCTCGTCCTCGATCACCCCGAGCTCCTCGAGGCGCTCCAGGGCGAAATGGTCTACTTCGAGAACATCGATGGTCGTGTCGCGATCGTCCTTCCCTGGCTGGGAAGACCCCTGCTCGGCTCGACGGACATCCGCATCGACGACCCCGACGAGGCACGCTGCGAGGAGGGTGAGGTCGATTACATGCTGAACGCGCTTCGCGAGATGTTCCCGGGCCTCCGCGTCGATCGCTCCCAGATCCTGAGCCGCTTCTCCGGCGTTCGCCCGTTGCCGAGCAGTGACGCGTCGGAGACCGTGGGGGTCAGCCGTGACCACCGCTGCGACGTGATCGAGCCCACGGGGGGGATCGCCTTTCCCGTCTTCTCGATGATCGGCGGCAAGTGGACCACTTTTCGGGGGTTCGGCGAGCATGTCGCCGACCTTCTTCTCGAACGCCTCGGCCGCGAGCGCCGCGCCTCGACCGAGGACCTGGCCATCGGCGGGGGCAAGGGCTTCCCGAGTGGCGAGGTGGAGCTGGGCCGGTGGCTCGGCGAGATCCACGATCGATACGGCGTAGCTGCAAAGCGGGCGCGGGCGCTGCTCGATCGGTACGGTGTGTGGGCAGAGAGGGTAGCGGCCTTCTGCCAGGTTGAAGAAGACAGGCCGTTGCGAGGCCACCGGGGCTACACGGTTCGGGAGATCGAGTTCATCCTCTGCCACGAACGAGTCCTCCATCTGGAGGATCTGGTGCTCCGGCGGACGGCCCTGGCTCTTCTCGGCGAGCTGACCGCCGACCTGTTCGACGAGCTCCTGGCGATCATGGCCCGCGCGCGCGAGTGGTCGGACGACGACACCCGATCAGAGGGTGCCCGGACGCTCGAGATCCTGCGCGACCGACACGGCATAGAGGTGAAACGAACAACGGCGACCCTTTCTGCGCCGGAGGAGTGAGCATCGATGGCGGAGATGACCTCGGCTGAACGCGTGATGACGGTCCTCAGACGTGAGGAGCCCGACCGCGTTCCCCACTTCGAATGGCTGATCGACAGCCGGGTGCGAGAGGCGTTGTGTCCGGGGTGCAAGGACCACAACGACTTCGCCGTGAGGATGAACCACGACGCGATCCTGGTGGGCCCCACCTTCGCCAAGGAGCAGGTCGGTCCGAACCTGTTCAGGAGCGAGTGGGGCTACGTGACCAGGATCGGCGCGGAGGAGCACGGCATCGAAGTCGAATCCCCGATCAAGACCCGAGAGGACTTCGACCGCTACGTACCGCCTGATCCCCACGCCCCGGGACGCTTCGATCGGATCGAGCAGGCCGTGGACCGGTTCAAGGGCGACAAGGCGATCGGCGTCCACCTCAACGACATCCTCTCGCTTCCCCGCTACCTGATGGGCATGGAGGACATGCTCCTGGCCTTCGCCCTCGATCCCGAGCTGGTCAGGGCCGTGGTCGGGCTGTCGGCCGACATCAACCTCGAGATGGCGACAGAGGTGGCGAAGCTGGACGTGGACTTCGTCTGGACGGGCGACGACTACGCGGGGAACAACGGTCCCCTGATGTCGCCCGCCCAGTTCCGCGAGCTGCTCTACCCCGATCTCTGTCGGGTCATCGGGGGCTTCAAGGATCTGGGGCTGCCCGTCATCAAGCACACCGACGGCAACCTGTGGTCGATCATCGACATGATCATCGACTCGGGGATCGACTGCCTGGATCCCATCGACCCGCTGGCGGGGATGGACCTGGGCGAGGTCAAGGCCCGGTACGGAGATCGAGTGGCGCTCAAGGGAAACGTGGATTGTGCGCAGCTGCTGAGCTTCGGCACGACCGACGAAGTCGTCGTGGCCACCAAGGAGGCCTTACGCAAGGGGGCGCCCGGCGGAGGATTCATCCTGTCGTCGAGCAACTCCATCCACTCGGCGGTCAAGCCCGAGAACTACCTGGCGTTGATGCGGACACTCGAGGAACACGGCCGCTACCCGATCAGGCTCTGAGGAGAAAGGTGAACGATGGACTACTTGATGGCGATCGACCTGGGCTCGACCAGCCTGAAGGCCGTGATCTACGACCTGGACGGCAACCGCGTGGCCTCGGCAAGCCGCCCGACCGAGAAGGTGAGCCCGCCGGACCATCCCGAGTGGGTGGTCTGGGAGCCCGATGGCATCTGGCAGGGAGCGGCTGCGGCGGCCCGGGAGGCAGTCTCGAAGATCGACATTCCCACCTCGATCCGTGGCGTCGCCGTGACCGGGATGGGCATGGACGGTGTCCCGATCGATGAGTCGGGCCAGCCGCTCTATCCCTTCATCAGCTGGCACGACACGCGCACCGTCGATCAGGCGGAATGGTGGAAGGCCAACATAGGCTCGGAGCGGACCTTCTCAATCACCGGGTTTCCGTGCTGGGCCATGCTCGCAGCGATGCGGGTGCTGTGGATGAAGGAGAACGAGCCGGAGATCATGAGCCGCGCCCGCAAGTGGCTGCTGATCGAGGACTTCCTCAACCACAAGCTCTGCGGCGCGATCGCCACCGATTACAGCATGGCCTCGTGCATGTTGCTGTTCGACCAGGAGCGGAGGCGGTGGTCCGACGAGCTCATCGAGGCGTCGGGGATCGACCGAGGTCTGCTGCCCGAGCCGCGGCCCAGCGGGACCCTCCTGGGCCGGGTGAACCCGGAGGCGGCGGCGGCGACCGGGTTGCCCGAGGGCACGCCGGTCGTTCTCGGCGGACACGACCACATCTGCGGGACGATTCCCGTGGGGGCGTACAAGCCGGGCACCGTCCTCGACATCCTGGGAACGTGGGAGAGTGTTCTCGCGGCGGTCTCCCGGCCGGCACTCACCCCGGAGATACAGAGATCAGCGGTCTGCATGCAGTCGCACGTGGTGCCCGACATGTACGCCGCGTGGGGCGGCGCCGTCGCTGGAGCATCGCTCGAATGGTATCGCGAGCAGTTCGGTGCCCAGGCCGAGGAGAGGGCCAAGCGCGACGGGGGCGACGTGTGGGACCACCTGATGAGAGAGCTCGAGACCACCAGACCGGGCGCGTCGGGTGTCTTCTACCTGCCGTACATCTCGGCGGCGGGATGCCCGATCGACGACAACGAAGCCCTGGGCGCCTTTGCCGGAATCAGCACGGCGGCGACCAGGGCCGACCTGCTCAGGGCGGTGATGGAGGGATTGAACTACCAGTTCCTCGACATCGTTCGGACCATGGAAGCGGGGCTGGCCTGCGAGTTCGATCGCATCGTGGTCGCCGGCGGCGGGACTCAGAACGAGTTCTGGATTCAGAACAAGGCCGACATGATCGGCAAGCCGATCGAGGTGCCCCAGGTGGAGGAGGCGACCCCGTTGGGCACGGCCGTGCTCGCGGGAGTGGGTCTCGGCCTGTACGCGGATATCGACGAAGCCTACGAACGCGTCAGGCGACCGGGGAAGGTCTACGAGCCGAGGCCCGAGCTGACGGAGGTCTACGGCCGGTACTTCGAGATCTACAAGGGCCTCTATCCATCCCTACGAGAGCTGAGCCACTCCATATTTCGGGAGTTCAGGGTGTAGTGGTCAGCCGTCCACCTGGTCCTGAAGGTGATACCCTCGATGGACACCGGGGTCAGGACGTCGCCACCGGCACTGGCGGGGACAGCGGCAAGAGCTCCCGCGAGCCCTCGTAGATCGCGCCGGTCTCGCCGTGGATCGAGAGCACGTCGCCGGAGGTGAACCGGCGCCGGACCTCGGAGGTGATGCCGCTCAGGATCAGCTGCCGCGCCTTCGTGTCGACCCGCAGGCCCGACACACTGAAGACCGCCGAGTAGGGGCGGTTCTCGATCGCGTGAATCGCGACCGCCGCGTGCGAGGTGGAGCCACCCTTGGCCGCCACCAGGCCGTCGGCGTGCAAGATCATCGGGATCTCGTTGGGTGTCGGGTTCTCGAGCACCAGGAGCACGCCGTCGACCTCATCGATTCCCGCTGCGATTCGGGCGGCCTGGACCTCCATGTCCTCTTCGTCGAAGGCGATCACCCCACGGAAAGCGCCGCCGCGAATCCCCGAACCGCGCGCCAGCTCACCGCCGGGATCCTCGAACTTGCGGACCGATTCGTCGGTCGCCGTCTGGGCCATGCGCGCTTGCAGGATGCTCAACCGGCCGCGCTCGACGGTGAACTCGATCTCGGGATCGGTGCCCCGGTAGCGCCGGAGCTGCGCGTCGATGCGCTTGAGGTCGCGCGCGAAGACCGGCATGATCGCGTCGAGTTGCGCTAGCGGAAGCGCCGACTCGGCCCGGGTAACCCCGCCGACCAGGTCGTCGCCGCAGGCACTGAACTTCACGTCTCCGGTGATCGTCCTGAATCCGTGCTCGGTCATCACCGAGCGCGGAATGACACCCGTCAGCGAGGCGGTCTCCTCCGTCAGGTCCTCCTCCATCTTGGCGTTGCTGCGGTTGCCGCAGGCCATCTGCTGCACGATCACGGCGGTGTGCCAGTCCTCCGACAGCCCCATCACCTCGCGGTATTGCAGCGCTCTCTTGTTGTTCCACGAGGCGTAGGCGGCATCCACCGCCCCGAACAGCCCCTCGAAGGGATCGGAGATGATGCGATCCAGATCCTCGCCGTGGCCCTCGTCTCGGATGATCGCCTTCGTGGCCTCGGCGACCTCCTTCATCGCCGCGGGCGGCAGATCCCGCTTGTACTGCACTCCGTGGTGCTCCTTCACCTTGTCGACGACGTTGTAGTCCTCGAGGTTCAGGCCCCAGACCGCCTCGGCGTAGGAGGCGAGGTAGCGGCGGTAGGAGTCGTAGGCGAACCAGGGGTCGTGCATCGCCAGGGTCGCGGCCACCTCGTCGGTCAGGCCGACGAAGACGACCGTCGCGAGCATGCCGGGCATGGTGAAGACCGATCCGGCGCGCACCGCCAGGAGCAGCGGTTGTTCCGGATCCCCGAAGCGGCAGGGTACGCCTTCGTCTCTCGCGATATCCTCTTCCAGGATCCGGACGTGGCTGCGCAGCTCGCGCCGCAGGCGAATGCGGTCGGTGTGGTGCAGACCCGCGCGCGGGAGACGCGTCGGGATGACGAAGCCGTCCCGCGTGGGGAGTCGCAGGTGGCTGATGTAGAGCAGGCCGCACCCCTTGCCGCCGTAGACGTCCTGCAGGCTCGAGCGCGATTCCGCGTCGTCTACTACCTCATCGAGACGATCGGTGTCGGAGAAGTGGAGGAAGTCGTACGCTCCTTCGGGAGCGGTCGGTGCCGGAGGCTCACCGTCGATCCGCTGCGAGAGATCGAAGACGTTCTGCTCGATGTGAGACTTCGCCATGTCGGCGAAGTGCACCATGCTGTTGAGGTCGTGCAGGTAGCGCTGGTAGTTCGCCAGCGCCGCACGCAGCTCGTCGTCGTTGAGCCCGAGCGCCTCCTGCATCTGCTCGTAGGCGCAGCTGACGCGACGGAACAGCTTGTGGTAGGTCTGCCGGAGCGACTCGAGAACGTTGAGCATCTGGGCGTGCGTCTTGTTCTCGTCGAGCAGCATCACCGAGAGGTCCCACAGCTCGCGCGAGGGAATGCCGTCATGGGGGAGGTTGGCGACGCAGCGGTGGATGATCTGCAGGCAGCGGCGAAGGTGCAGCCCCTCTTCCTCGTAGGTCGACGCCAGTCGTCGGTTCGACAGGTAGCCCATCTCCTCCAGCAGGCAGTCCAGCTGATGCAGAAGGTGCTTCTGCCCTTCGAAGGCCTGCCGCTCCGTCCAGGTGGCGAGAGAGTCGCGCAGCTTGCTGATGCGGAAGAAGGACTCGGCGAAGGAGTCCTGACCGTAGGTCGCCAGCACGCCCTCGAGGGAGCGGAACAGGTCCTCCTGGTACTCCTCCTCGAGGCGGTCGATGAACTCGACGATGCAGGTCCGCGCGCTCGTCTCCGCGCCGGCAGCGTCGAAGCTCTCCTCCTCGGGGTTGAGCGACTGCAAGTCCTCGAGGTGCTTGTCCAGCACGCGACCGATGCCGCTGCGCCAGGCACCCTCCTCCGATTTCTTGCGCAGGATGCGCAGATAGCGCTGGTAGACCCAGCGGTTCTTGTCGCGGATTCCGCCCTTGACCAGCTGCTCCAGGTCGTCGTCCATGCGGTTGCCGGACTCACACCGCAGCAGGTTGTCGGTGTAGGCGAGCTGCCACTCCCGGATGCGCGTGACGACCTGCGAGGTACCCAGCAGCTCTTCGAGGTTGGCGACGACTCGCGTCAGGATCTCGAGCGGCAGCGCCTCGCTGCGCGCGTCCTCGTCCGCCTCGCACAGCGCCTGCTGACCGGGATAGGGGAGGTCGGCGCCGTCACCGCCGCTCAGGTAGTCGAGGTACGCCCGCGCCAGACGGAGTGTTCCACGCCCCAGCGCGTGGTGAGCGCTTCTTCGTATCTCATTGGTGATCGCGCTGCCGCGCAGGTGCACCTCGGACAGCTCGATGGTGTCGTTCCAGAGCTCGTCGATCACCTTGGGCCGTAGGACCAGGCCGGAGATGTTGCGGACCAGGATGCGCAGCATCAGCTTCAGCTGCGGTGCGAACGGACCGTTGAGGAAGCGGCTGAGCTGGGTGCTGAGGTTATGAATCTCCGGCTGCAGGTTCTTCGCGCCGAGGAATCCCTGGAAGGACAGGCTGCAGAGTCGTGCGACGACGAAGCGGAGGTTGAAGACGACTTCCCGCTTGTTGCCCGACTCGTTGAGCCGGGCGAGAATCGACGCCATGTCGCGTACGCGGTGGATCTGGATCGCGACCTCGTTGCGGGGGGTGAACTCCTTCCACTCGACCCGAATCGGCTTCCCGACGATCCCGGTACCGTCCAGCACGACCGAGTCGGTCAGGATCACCCCGTTCGGCAGCGCCCGCGCGTGGACGCCGTCGATGCGTCCATCCTTCACCTCGTGAATGAGCACGGTGCAGCCGATGGCGTAGGGTACCGCCACGCCGTCCGGGGTGATGAAGACGCGGTCATTGGCTATCTCGAAGCGCCGGGTGAGGGGCGAGACGCTGTTGCGGGCGTACTGGAACTGGATCAGCGCATCTGCCCGGAGCTTCACGTTGTCGGCCTCGGCGATGGCGCGGGCGAGAGCCAGGCTCAGCGCGGCGATCTCCTGTTGCTCCGACTGCCCCAGCAGGCTCAGCGCCTCGGACGCCACCTCGCGGGGCGCGAACCCCGCCTCTTCGACCGCGGCCCGGATCGGTTCCTCGACCTGGCGCGGCCCCGGCGCCGTGGGCCTCGCCGCCGGGACGAGCTCCTGGTCGGCCCCGATCTTGGCCCGCTCGTCAAGCTGTGAAGGCGGCTCCGCCGGCGCGGAAGGAGCTTCCTCGGAGACCTCGTAGAGTCCGCAGGTGCGCCGGAGCGCGACGTGGAGCGACTCCCCGTTCGCCTCCAGCTTGGCGGCGACGGCGCGCAGTGCCTTCAGGTAGTCCTCGAACCCTCCACCCCCGATCGCGATCCCATGAGCCCGCGCCAGGCGATCGACGATCGACAGCATCTCCTCGCGGAGGAGCTCGTGCAGCCGCTTGCCCTGTACGTGCGCGATACCGCGGGCGAGCGCCAGCGACGTCGACAGGATCGCATTCATGCCGAGGTTCTGCTTGCGCTGCATCACCGCGATCGCCTCGTCGGTCGAATCCGGATCCTTCAGCTTTCCCCGACGCCGGGCGGTCTCCAGCTCCAGGCGCAACAGCGCCCGGTCGATCTCCAGCAGGTTGGAGGCCGCGACGTTGCGATCGAGGAAGTAGGGGGCGATCACCTGGTGGACATTGTCGACCGCGTTCTGGCAGCCCTTGCCCTGGTAGCGCTTCGCACGCCTGAAAATCGAGCTGAGGTTCTCGTCCTGCTTGTCACTCACCTGCGCGGGGGAGATCGAGGAGCGGAAGCGGAAGACTCCAGGCTCGACTTCTTCGATGCAATCTCCGTGCTGTTCGATGATCTCACGGTACTCGGAGTGCTCGATGAACTTGTCGATCAGGTGCACGGCTTCGCCCGTGCCCGCTGACGTACCGAGCGGCGTGGCGCCCTTGAAGGACATGCTCACCCCGGCGTCGGGCAGACGAAGGTCCACTTCCGCGCCGACCGTCGGGATACCGGCGTTCGTCGGCTCTTCGTACGCCGACAGCCTCTCGACGACCGCCCGGGAGAGCTCCCCGGTGTGATCGCGAGCAGCCGCGTTCTCGACCGCGTGCATCTGCATGGTGATGGAGTGGTACTTCACCAGCCGCTCGGTGTTCGAGCCGCCGCCAGCCTTCAGCCCGAGCGAGTTGCAGGCGAGGGCGATGTGCGCCTCCATGTCGTCGTTGGGGCTCTTCGAGCGGTGCGAGACGACGACTTCCAGGTCTTTGCCGAGCGTGGTCAGGACGGCGAGCAGGGTCTCGTAGAGCGTCCCGATCTGGTTCGCCTTCACCAGCACCGAGTTGATCAGCCCCTTGCCGGCGGCGACCTCGATGGTGCGGTCGTTCGTCGTCACCAGGTCGTCGCCGATCACGAAGACCTTGTCGCCCAGCTTGTCCAGGAGGTTCTGCCAACCCTTGTGATCGTCCTCGGAGAAACCGTCCTCGATCGAGATGATCGGGATCTGGTATTCGGTGAGGGCGGTCTCGAACACCTCGAGGAGCTGGTCGCGGTCCATCACCAGCTTGGTCTGGTCGCGCCAGAAGAGGTACATGCCCACGCTGTCGGGCATGTTGAACTCCTCGCGGTAGGCGATCTCCAGTTCGCTCATCGCCGGGTCGAGCGCGATGGCGACGTCGGTGCCGGGCTGGTAGCCGCACTCCTCGATCGCCACCCGCATCATCGACCACAGGCGGATTTCCGGCAGCGGATACTCACCGCGGTCGATGTAGGGTGCGAGACCGCCCTCGAGCCCTATCCCCATCACGCGGCAGCCGTCCTCCTTCTCGATGATCTCCTTGAGGCGGGTCTGCAGCCGGACCGTCATCTCCTGCGACTCTTCGGAGTTGCGCGCGCCGAGGATGACGAACATCGCCTCCTGCATGGAGATGTTGGACTCGGGGTACTCCTTCTCGGTGTGGCGGCCGCCCATGCCGCAGTTGCGGAACTGCCACGGCGCGGTGACCCTGCCGAGCAGTGGGTGCACGGCATCCTGCATCCGCTCCTCGACCATCTTCCGCTTGAGCACCGGCGCCTTGTCCAGCCAGCCGGATACCTTCGCGACGGTTTCGGAGGACTCCTTGGCTTGTTTCTCCCTCTGCGTGAACTCGCGATACTTGCCCGGGTCCGCCATCAGGAAGTCGAGCAGCGTGACGATGCCGATGCCGAGCAGCAGACGACCGACGTAGATGGCCGGGACGAACGAGAGCGTGAGCCCCAGGATAAGTAGCAGAAGTGCCGGAGGCAGGCAGATCCGCGCCACGTTGCGACTCGCGCGCGGGCCGGCGGCGGCGACCGCCAGGTTGTATGGGGCGTCGGGATAGAAGTTGAGCCCCTCGCGCTTGATCCCGTCAGCGCGACCGAAGGGCGCCAGGGCGAAGACCCGGAGGAGGTAGACGAGGCGCGGCCAACCCTCCAGCGCGAGCTTCGGCTGCACTCGCGCCAGCACGTCCTGGTTCAGCGCGTGCAGTCGTGCCGCGGTGAGGAAGTGCCCGATCTCGTGCAGCGCGACCGCGGCGTGGAAGGTGACGTAGACGTAGATCGCCGAGACCAACGTCTCGGGACTCCAGAAGATGAACCACAGGACCTCCCACCGCGTCGCGACCTCGGCAGGCAGCGCGAGGACCGAGGAGATGAAGGCGACGTGGAAGCTGACGAGAATGTGGTTCGCGATGACCCAACCCTCGTGCAAGTTCGCGCGCTGGGGAGTGAAGCGCTGGCGGGATTTCCGCGCTCGGTCAGCCGGCCAGGCCAGGAGGTGGATCAGCGCATCGAGCAGCGCGCGAGCGGCGCGCCCCCAGCCCATTGGACTTCGCGTCTCGCTCCGCTCTCGAACCCGGTGAACTCCCTTCGACGATCCGCGCGAAGCATCGACACGACCCATCCAACTCCTCCTGACCCGGGCGATGAGGGGGAAAGCAAAGCCTCGAGCGTGTGCGGCAGGATGACTCGACTTTCTGGCGCCATCGCGGTCCATGACCTGACCAAGGGGCCGATTCTACAGTCTGGTTGCCTTACCGTCACTTTACGAATCGGGCGGTTTTTGGCCCGATCCCGGGGGCGCGAACGCGTCGCTCAGCCCCCCTCGACCTTCAACCCGATCCGCTTCGCCAGCCACTTCATCTGATCGTCGATCAACTTCGGGGTCAGTCCGTGGCCAGCGTCGTACCAGATGACCGTCTTCGGCTTGCTGCCCGCCTCCTGGTAGGCGCGGGCGGTCACCGCGGGGACCATCTCGTCGTGCTCGCCGTTCTGGAAGAGCAGGTGCGCGGGAGCGGCGTGGGCGACGAAGCGAATCGGCTCGATCGGGGCCATCCGCGCCTTCCACTCGGCCCAGCGCTCCGGGGAGAGATCCCTCGGAGTCGGCGGGTCGTCGGGGCCGGTGAAGTGCGCGATCAGCCCGCCGTCGCCGACGACCAGGACGTACGCCTTCAGCCGCTTCTCGACCCCGGCGAGGAGGCCGCCCATCGCGCCGCCGTAGCTGCCGCCGACGTAGGCGAGGCGCTTCGGGTCCACCTCGGAGAAGGTCAGCAGCAGGTCGATCCCCCGCTGCATGTCCTGGATCAGCTGGATCTGCTCGAGGTAGTCCCGCTCGGTGAAGTCGAGGATGTCCTCCCGCGGCCCGTCGGGTCGCGCCCACGGCGCGCTGATCGCGAGCACCACCGCGCCGGCCGTGACGTAGCGTGGAGCGTGCGTCTTCGATCCCTCACGATCCCCCGGCATCCCGTGCATCAGCAGGATCCCCGGGTGCGGGCCTTCCGTGTCGGGCAGATAGAGATACGCCGGCACGCGCCCGCCCGCCGGGCTGGCGTACGTGAGGTCGGCTCGCGTGTAGCCGGGGAGCGACTCGAAGCCGACCTCCTCGATCTCCAGGTCGGCCTCGCGGTCGTACTCGAAGAGGGCCAGGGTCTCCTTCTCGATCGGCTTCACCTCTGGCTTCGCTGGCTGCTTCGACTCCTGCACGGCAAGACCGAGGGAGGAGAACGCAGCGGCACTGATCAGCAGCATGAACGGGATACGCATCGCTCTCCTCCCGGGTCCGTCGCCCGCAGTTCCTTACAGGTCAGCGTACTTCTTCAGCTTCTTCTCGTTCTTCTTCAGCGCCTTCTGCAGGTTCTCGATCGCCTCGTCGACGTCCTCGCCACCCTTCAGGGTGGCCTTGAACGCGGCGTGTGCATCGATCACCGGCTGGCACTCCCCGTCGAGCATGAAGGAGACGAGGAGTCCCGCCTCGTGGATCATCTTGGTCGAGCCGGGGATGTCGTCGAGAGTGATCCCGAACTCGAAGATGTCGTCCAGTTTGTCGAGCTTGCCCGCGCCCTTGAGGTTGGAGATCGCCCAGTCACGCACCGCCCAGGGCTTGTCCCCTTCATCCTTGTAGTAGCGTTCGGCGTAGGATGCGGCGCCGTAGACGAGCCAGCGAGGGACCTTCTTCTCCCTCCAGAACGCGTCCAGGTCGGGAGGCGCGCCCCCGGCGATCGCCTCGCTGATCGTCATCACGCTGGGACAGATCGCCTCGACGTAGGCGAGGCCCGCCGCGTGGCGCACGGAGTGCTTGCCGAAGGGGGTAGAGGCCGGATCCTTGGCGTCCCAGAAAGCGACTCCGGTACCGAGGTACTCGGGCGGATCGACGGCTCCGTTGTACCAGGCGTCCGCGAAGTACGCGTAGTGCAGGGAAGAGAAGCCCGACGCCTCGCTCGGCGGTAGCTGCGCCGCCTGATCGCCGGCGGCGAACATGTTGAACTGGTCCATGCTGTTGAAGACGACGACGGGGGGGCGCGAGCTGGGCTCGACCCCGTAGATGCGGACCAGATCCTTGTAGGCCTGATCCGCGTTCCAGCGGACCCACAGGAGGGTGTCCATGTCGCAGGTGCACAGGACCTCGAAGTGCTCACCGCGCGCGTGCCACCACTGGCCGATCTGTGAGTGGAACTCGTTGGCCTTGGCCACGTCGACCCACTCCTCGCCGCACTTCCAGAGCCCTTCCTTCCACTTGTCGAAGTCATCGGGGTGGACCCAGCTCGAATCCTCGGCGCGGAGCTGGCAACCCGCCTCGATCAGCTTCTTCTCCTCGGCTTCACGGGCGATCTCCCGCGGCTTGCGCCACTTGCCGTCCTCGCCCTTCACCCAGCCCATGCGCAGGTAGGGAAGGTCGACGGTCGGGACCCACTCGTCGCCGAAGCGCGAGAGCCCCGCATCGGCCTTGCGCTTCGCCTCCTCGCGGCGGTACTTCGACAGCTCGGAATAGGTCTTGAACCACTTGCCGTCGTAGAACCTGTGGCGAAGCGCCTTGCGCGCCTCCTCGTTCTCGGGGTCGATCTCGATGACCCGCGTGAAGGCCGCCTTCGATTCCTTGGTCTTGCCGTCCTTCTTCCAGGTGCGCCCCAGCTCGAGGATCTTCTCCACGTCCTCGCCGGCGTCGGCGATCTGCTTGGTGTGGTCGTCCTGGACCATCGAAAGGCCCGCGGGCGCCGGCGGGAGCGCGGTGGGGAGGGATGCGTTGGACAGGGCGAAAACGCCCAGTGCGATGCTCGTGATCATGGTTCGGGCTCCAGTTCAGGGAGGGTCTCTGCTTACCGAAGGGTGCTGCCTCACCCCGGCGTTATTCCCAAGTCTAGCGGGTTGGAGCGGGCGTCTCAGCGATTCTCGCGGACCTCGAACAGGAGGATGTGAAGGTTCTGTCTGCCCGGCGGCGGGCCCCGGGAGCGGGTCTCCCGAGGCGCTGGTCCCGATCGGGGCGATCGGCGGTGCGGAACCGCCCGAATGGGGCCGCCGCCCCCCCTCCGGGAGCTCCGGCGGGCAGGGCGGCGGCGGGTGCGGGCTGTATCAGGAGTTCCGTCCCGCGATCAGGGTTCCCAGGTGATCGAGATCCCGTTGGTGGTGTTGGCCTCGGTGGCGCAGGGGGAGGCCGTCGGGTTCCGGTACCAGACCTGGTAGTGCTTGGTGTCGCCCGCGCTGATGTTCCCGGCCTTCTGGGAGATCGGCGTCGTCCAGGCGGAGGTGTTCGAGGCGCCGCCGGCGTCGGAGAATCGTACTCCGAGCCGCCGGAGCCCGCCGCCGGCGCACTGGATGCCGTCCCAGAAGGGCGTGATCGAGATCTGGTTGTTCGCCTGGAAGTAGAGCCCGCTCTGGTTCGGCTCGGTGCTGCTGGCGAAGAGGACCACGGTGTCCCCGGTCACGCTGGGGGACCCGGCGCCGATCAGGCGCGCGCCGGAGGAGTACACGCCGTTGGCGCAGCCCGAGCCGGGCACGGTTCCGTCATTGCAGGGCTCCTGACACATGCGCCCCGATTCATGCAACCATCCGCTCATGGC
>CAZCAC010000124.1:0-25841 GCA_964496575.1 uncultured Planctomycetaceae bacterium
CGAAATCGACCCTAAATCATCACAATCCGGCGTAGGTCAGGAGCCCTGCATTGGACGTGTTGAACTCGTTCACGCCGTGGCCACAGGGCGGGAAGAAGGTGGTCCGGTACCACAGCTGGTAGTACCGCGTGTCCCCCGGAGCGACTCCGCCCTTCGCGCCGATGTCGATGGTGGTGAACGATGTCCCGGTGGCGTCCGCGGCGCGCGTCTGCAGCCGGATCTCACCGCCGCCCGCGCAGCGCAGGCCGTCGCCCCAGACCACGCCCGGGGAGAGGTCGTTCATGGCCTGGAAGTAGAGGCCCGAGTTGTAGGGCTCCTGGTGCGTGGCGGTCAGCGTCAAGGAGTCATTGCCGACGCTGGCGATGCCGGTTCCGACGAGCTGCGCACCGGAAGCGAACACGCCGTTGTCGCACCCCGAGCCGGGCACGCTGCCGTCGTTGTCGTTGTTGCACGGGCACGGTGTGCCGCTGCCGGGATCGCCGAAGCAGTAGCCGACTCCGGGCGGGCCGAGCAGCGAGAAGACGTAGGCGGAACCCGATGACGTTCCACTGGAATCGTCGAGGTACGCACCGTTCAAGGCCGAGTCGCCGGAGAGGGCGACCGAAACTCCAAAGTAGTCGTCCGGTTTCCCGTCACCGGCCTCGAGCCTGGCCTGCTGGATCCAGCCGGGGCCTCGCCGACCGAACACGTAGGCGGAGCCCGCGGTCGATCCCAGGTAGCCGCCGCTCGCCCCGATCAAGAGTCGATCGCCGTCGATGGCCACCGATCGCCCGAAGTACTCGCCGGGCGCTGCGTCGTCGGGGATGAGCTTGGCCCGTTCGCTCCAGCTCGTCCCCGTTCTCTCGAAGACGTAGGCCGAGCCGGAGTTCTGGGCGACGGCGTCCTCGAAGGCCACCCCGAGCAAGATCGTATCGCCCTCGATGCAGACGGCCTTTCCGAGCTCGTCGTCGTAGCTGCCATCGCTGGCGAGGAGCTTGGCCTGCTCGGTCCAGCTCGTTCCCGATCGGACGAAGACGTAGGCCGCGCCCGCGTGGCTGACCGGGTCGTCGCTCCAGTGCGACCCGATCACCGCGGTATCGCCGGAGAGCGATACGGAGCTGCCGAACTCGTCGTACCATTCCGCGTCGCTGGCGATGAGCTTGGCCTGCTGGCTCCAGCTCGCTCCCGACCTGACGAAGACGTACGCCGAGCCCTCGTCGGAATCGTAACCGCCCGCCGTGTGATCGTCGTCGTCCGCCCCGATCAGCGCCGTGCCGCCTTCGATCGACACCGCGTTGCCGAAGAGGGCGCTGCTGACCGCGTCGCTGGCGATGAGCTTGGCCTGCTGGGTCCAGCTCGTGCCCGATCTGACGAAGACGTACGCCGAACCCGCGTTCGGGGCCGCCGCGTCATCGTTGCGCCTCCCGATCAGCGCCGCGTCGCCGTCGAGCGCCACGGAGTAGCCGAACCCGCCTCCGGTCCCCCCATCGGTGGGCAGCAGCTTGGCCTGCTGACTCCAGACGAGGCCCGATCGTACGAACACGTAGGCAGCGCCCAGGGAGCCGGCACCTTTCGCGGCGACGAGCGCGGTGTCGCCATCGAAGGCGACGGCGCCGCCGAAGTTGTCCCAGGAGGTCGTGTCGCTGCCGATGAGCTTGACCTCCTCCGTCCAGGTCTCGGAGGAGGGGGCTCGCGGTCGGCCGATCGCTGTGGGGACGGCAACCGCGGCGGCCAAGGTGAGAGTGATCCAGGTTCGTGTCTTCATAGTTCTGGATTTCAGGCGGTTCGAAGCGTGACGGGTCGCAAAGCACTCTCGTGCAGTCGCTATGGCAACCACACGACCTCGTAGGCATTCGACGTGTTGAAGTCGTTCAATCCTGTCCCGCACGGCGGGTCGGTCGGGTTCCGGTACCAGAGCTGGTAGTACTTCGTCTCGCCCGCCGTCGCGCCTCCGGCGGCGGCGATGGAGAGGCTCGTGCTGGACACGCCGGTGCTGTCGGCGAAGCGGACCTGGAGCCGGACGATCGCCTGGTCGACGCAGCGCAAGCCGTCCCCCCAGACGACCCCCGGTGCCAGGGACCCGTCGCCCTGGAAGTACAGTCCACCCTGCAGCGGCTCCAGGTTGGTGCCGATCAAGGTCATCGAGTCGGCGCTGACGCTCGCCGTGCCATCGCCGGTCAACTGCGCACCCGAGGCGAAAGGACCATTCGCACACCCCGATCCCGGGACGCTGCCGTCGTTGTCGTTGCCACACGGGCAGGGCGTTCCGGAGCCGGGATCGCCGAAGCAGTAGCCGGTGCCCGGCTCGCCGGGGAGCGAGAAGATGTAGACCGAACCCGATTGCGCGCCGTGAGGATCGTCGTAGGGAGTGCCCAGCACGGCGGTCGTGCCCCAGAGCGAGACGCTGTACGAGACGCCGTCGTTGGTGCTCCCGTCGCTCGCCATCAGCTTCAGCTCCTCGTTCCATCCCGCCCCCGACTTCGTGAACGTGTACCCCGCACCGACGTGCAACGGGTAGCCGGGAACCTCGGCGCTCGGGGCGCCGACGAGCGCCCGGTCGTTCTCCAGCGAGACGGACCAGCCGAAGCCCGAGTAGCTGTCCGGATCACTCGCCACCAGCTTGGCCTCCTGAATCCAGCTCGAGCCCGAGCGTTCGAAGATGTACGCGGAGCCCTGCAGCAGGGCGCCGTCGTCGTCTCCGATCATGCCGATGAGGGCGCGATCCCCCTGGACGCAGACCGAGGTTCCGAAGAAGTCGTCGTGCACGCCGTCCCTGGCGTAGAGCTTCTCCTGTTGCGTCCAGCTGCCCCCCGAGCGCACGAAGACGTAGGCCGCTCCGCAGTTCGACCAGGGGGCGATATCCGCCTGGATCGAGCCGACCAGCACCGTATCGCCGTCTATCGAGACGGAAGTGCCGAACTGATCCAGCGCCGCGGCGTCCCCGGCGGTGAGCTTGGCCTGCTGATTCCAGCCGCCACCCGAGCGGACGAAGACGTACGCCGAGCCCGAGTTGATCCCGGCGTCGTCGTCGAAGGGGGCACCGATGATCGCCGTGTCGCCGTCGAGAGCGAGACACTCGCCGAAGTTGTCCTCCGGCGCGGGATCGGCGGCGACGAGCTTGGCCTCCTCGCTCCAGCTGGAGCCGGAGCGCGTGAACACGTAGGCGGCACCGGCTTCCGATCCACCGTCGTCGTCGCCGTACGCGCCGATCAATCCGACTTCGCCGCTGAGCGAGACAGCCGAGCCGAACTGGTCGTCGACCTCCGCGTCGCTCGAGGTGAACTTCGCCTGCTGGGCCCAGCTCGAGCCCACGCCGACGAAGACGTAGACCGAACCGGCGATGCCGGTGTACTCCAGAAGTCCGGGCGTCCCGGCCAGCATGGTGTCACCCGAGAGGGAGACGGAGTGGCCGAACTGGTACTGGACTCCGGTGTCGGGCGCGGTGAGCTTGACGTCCTCGAAGGCATCCTCGCGCCCTTCATTCGCCGGGGCCAGGGAGAACACCGCGGGAGTGGGGATCACGAGGGCGACGCACGTCAGCAGGGACTTCATCTGGGTTTTCCTCGGTGTTGTCGGAGCCCGTGGGGAAGGACCGTGGAACGTGCCCCCGGCCCGACACCGACCATCGTCCCGAGAATCCAGCCTACTCGACGAGCCCGATGACGGAGGACTGAATCGCGCGAACGACGAGCGACGAGCGGCGAGCCGCCGCCCGCGGGACGGGAGAATGGCCTTCGAGGTGTCGGACCGGAGGCTTCCACGCTTCGAAGGTCGAGATGGACCCGAGGCGGGTTTCGGGGCGGCGATTCCGGAGGTTTTGCAACGGCCAGGGGCGTGCCCGGAGCGCTCCCGGCGGGTTCCTCACGCCGGACACGCGTCGGAGGTCCGCACCCCACACCCGGTCCACCTCCCCGGGCGTGCGCAGCCCTGGCCGGTGCCTTACCATCGACCGACCGCGAGCGAGTGAATCCGGTGCGCGAGAGTGAGCCCACCGAAGGAACGCCGCCATGAACCCGACCCCCTGGCAGAAGATCGCCGAGCTGATCGATGGCACGATTCGGCTCGACAGCGCCGAGCGAAGGGCCATCCTCGAGGAGGCCTGTGGGGAGGATGCCTCGCTCAGGGTTCGCCTGGAGGCCTTGCTCCAGGCGCGCGACTCGGCCAGGGCCGATGACGGGAGCACGACGCCGCCGGCCGTGCCCGCGACGAACTGGTCGGAAGCGCTAATCGGCACACAGGTCGGGCAGTATCGGGTCGTGGGGATCATCTCCTCGGGCGGGATGGGCACGGTCTACGAAGCGGAGCAGGAGACCCCGAGGCGTCTCGTGGCGCTCAAGATGCTGAACCGCGACATCACGTCGATGGACATCCTGAGGCGCTTCGAATACGAGTCTCAGATCCTGGCGCGCCTCAGTCACCCCGGTATCGCGCAGGTCTACGAGGCGGGCCGCCACCTCATCGGCGGGGTGGGGGCGATGATGCTCCCCTACTTTGCGATGGAGTACGTCGAGAACGCGCGGCTCATCAACGACTTCGCGCGGCAGGCGATGCTCTCGACCCGGGCGCGCATCGAGCTCTTCCTCCAGGTCTGTGAGGCCGTTCAGTACGGTCACCACCGCGGGATCATCCACCGCGACCTCAAGCCCGGCAACATCCTGGTGGATGAAGCGGGGCAGGTGAAGGTGATCGACTTCGGTGTGGCTCGAGTCTCGGAACCGGATGCCGAGCTCGGGTCCGTCCACACCGAGGCGGGACAGCTCATCGGCACCCTGCAGTACATGTCACCCGAGCAGTGCGCCGGCGATCCACACGAGGTGGGCATTCGCAGTGACGTCTACTCGCTGGGTGTGGTGCTCTACGAGATGCTGCTCGAGCAGCTGCCGTACGACGTCAAGGATTCCTCGGTGCTCGAAGGCGCACGGCGCATTCGCGACGTGCCACCCACGCCGCCCAGTACCGTCGATCGGAGCCTGGCGGGCGACCTGAACGTCATCCTGCTCACCGCGCTGGAGAAGGAACGCAAGGCTCGTTACCAGTCCGTGGATGCGCTGGCCGAGGACCTCCGCCGCCACCTGGCGGGTGATCTGATCCTGGCCCGGCCGGCGGGACCGATCACCCGGACGGTGAAGGCGCTGAAGCGGAGGCCGGTGATCACCGTGGGCGTCCTGTCCGTCCTCGCCTTTCTCCTCTACGTCGTCAGCTGGTCATATCCGCAGAGCCTTCGAGAGCAGGCCCGCACCTCGGCCGCCCTGGCGCGCGAGCGAGACCGGGCGCTGGAGAAGGTGGAGACCAACCTGTTTCTCGACGAGATGCTCTCCGCGCCGCATCCCTTCAAGGACGGGAAGGACGTGAAGGTCGTCGACGTGCTGGACCAGGCCGCGGCGAGGATCGACGAGGCCCTCTCCGAGCAGCCCGGGGTGGAGGCCTCGCTCCGGAATACCATCGGGTGGTCCTATCTCAAGCTCGGCAGCTTCGGGGAAGCAGAGGAGCACCTGCGCAGCGCAGTCGAGATCCAGCGAGGCGTCACCGATACCGACGAGGTGGAGACCCTGTTGCTGGAGAGTCGCCTGGCCGCGGTGCTGATGGAACGGGACGAGCTGGGGGAGGCGGAGAGCCTCGTGCGGAAGGCCCTGGACGGGCTGCGCGAACATCTGACCTCGGCTCACCCCAGCACGCTCCAGGCGATGGTCAACCTGGGGAAGATCCTGCACCTCCGGAACCAGTTCGACGAGGCGGAGTCGATCCTGACCGAGGCGCTGGAGATCTACCGGACGGCCGAGGACGAGGACAGTGCCCACGCCCTGGAGACTCTCTCTCAGCTGGCCGCCACGAAGAAGCGCAAGGGCGATCTCGTCGGAGCGGCCGCGATGTTCAGCGAGGCGTACGAGAAGCAGCGAGAGCTCCACGGCGCGCATCACGGCAACACGCTGGTCACCATGGGCCATCTCGCCATGTTGCTCAATGACCAGGGTGACTACGCCGCCTCGGAAGCGCTCTTTCGGGAGGCGATCGATATCCGCCGGGAGTTGCAGGGCGAGGATCACCCCGCCACCCTGGCGGTGATGAACAACCTCACCCTTCCGCTGTCCAAGCAGGGCAAGCTGCAAGAGGCGGAGGAGATCCAGCAGGAGTCCCTGCGGATCAGGCGCGAGAGCCTGGGAGACGAGCACCAGCACACCATCGCGACGATGGTGAACCTGGCGATCACCCGGATGACCCTGGGGCGCCTCGCGGAGGCGGAGTTGCTCTACCAGGAGGCTCTCGGGTACCTGCGGACGGAAGAGGGCCCGCGGTCACACCTCTACGCGAGTGCGTGCATCAATCTCGGCATCCTCTTGCGGACGCGGGGTGAGCTGGTGGAGGCCGAGCTGCTGCTCGGGGAGGTGATCGAGGAGTTCGAGGAGAGCTACGGCGAACAGCACAAGTTCATCCTGTACGCCAAGCACAGCCTGGCCGAGACGCTTCAGGCTCAGGGGCGTTTCGCCGATGCAGAGGAGGTGGACCGGGAGGTCTACGAGGTGCGGCGCGATACGCTCGGTCCGGACTACCCCGACACGTCGAAGTCGCTCGACAACCTGGCGGTGGACCACATGGGGCAGGAGGAGATGGAGGAGGCGGAGGTCTTGCTCGCGGAGCTTGCCGAGTTCCACCGCAGCGCTCTCGGGCCCGAGCACCGCGACACCCTGTTCGCCATGAACCGCCGCGGTGCCCTGCTGGTGGACCTCGGTCGTCTCGAGGAGGCGCGAGTCCTGCTGGCCGAGGCATCCGAGACGGCCTCCCGGACACTGTCCGAGACCGACGGCTTCCGGGGCCTGATTCACACCTACTACGGGGAGTGCTTGATCCGGCTGGAGCAGTTCGAGGCGGCGGAGGAGCAGCTGCTGCTGGGCCACGAGATCCTGTCCGCCTCGGTGGCCGGCGCGCCAGGCCGGGCCCCCTGGGCGATCGAGGGCCTGGTCCGCCTCTACGCCGCGTGGGAGAAGCCCGACGAAGAGGCGGCCTGGCAGGCGGAGCTCGATGGGGACTGAGCCCGCGTGAGGGATCAGAACTCGAGGTCGAGGTTCAGCGTCGCGCCGATCACAGCTGGCTCGCCAGCGGATGCGCGAGCACCAGGAAGGATGGAATCGGAGGGTACGTGAGCTCCAGGCGATACCCCCGATAGTCGCCCGGGCTCTGGCCGATTCCCTCGCAAACGCGATCGATCATCGCACGGTAGTCCGGGATGAACTGGGTGGTGACGACCGGCGAATCTCCCAGGTTCTGGACCTGTGCCGGGCAGGGCAGGAGGTAGCGCTCCTGCCGGCTCAGTGGATACTGAACCTGCCCGGGCATCAGATTGTAGATGAATGGCCGGGGGACGGCCGGAAACGGAAGGTCACGGTGAATCAGGAGATCGAACTGTGCGCGCTCCGTCGGCAGATCGAGGCGGAAGAAGTGCTCGCCGACCTCCTCCGAGTCGTCGGTGCGAAGAGGTGCCGCGGCGGGCATGGTCCATCCGAAGACGCAGGAGAATGAAGCGGTGTTGCCGACCGGACCCTCGCCGAGCTCGAAGAGGACTTCCTCCTTCCTTCTCACGCTGTGGATCGGGGGAGCGGTATCGGAGCAAAACTCGCGCAGGAGCGGAGCCTCTCCCTCCGCGATCTCGCCGTCGATCGGCACGATGGCGTCGTCCAGGCCGTAGGATCGAATCGTCGCCAGGGGCCCGCGGACCATCGGGCGCAACCGGCGGAATCCGATCGCCCCTCGCAGCAGGGCGAAGTCGATCCGGTCCGGATCGAGCGCGTTGGGAGAGAGGATCGTGGTCGAGAAACTGGTTCCCGCCTGCAGACCGAGGATCGTGCTGTTGCCCAGGAAGGCCAGGCGGCGGCTCCGCTCGAGCCGTTCCTTGTCGATGCGCTCGGGCAGCATGCTGGTCAGCATCAACTCGAGGTTGTCCCGATCGCCGGCGTGCAGGCGGGTCATCCGGTCGAACTCCTCGGCGGCGGCACGAACGGCGGCGACGCTGGGGTCGCTGGCTCCCGCGCGGGCAAATGACTCGAGGGCCAGCCGCATGCCGCCCGCCCCGGGTACCACCGGAGCGATATCGATCGAGTCCACGGCCGAGACGATGCGCGCCAGCTTCCAGGCCAGGTTCTTCTGCAGGCCGAACCGTCGCGAGATCGCCTGCGGCTGATCCGGGGGGGTTCCCAGCCCGGTCAGGAGCTCGGTCAGGGCGGCGCGCAGCTGCCGGGCAGTCGCGTCGAAATCCTCCGTAAAGGCACGGGGGGTAGAGTGGGCGAGGGGCATTGCCCCTGCAGTCTGCCGCGAGAAGTTGCCTACCGGTTCAGGAATCCCGCAAAAATGCCCGCGCGGCCGATTGTGCGATCTTCCCCGGGGAAATAGAATCGAGGCTCCGCAGCGACCAGGCCGGGCCCCTCGGCCGGCCGATCCGACCTACCGTCCCCGAAGGCACCGGGCCAGACCTGGCGACCAAGACACCTCCGATGAAACTCAGAAGACTACTCATCCACTCCCTCGCCGCCGGATGCGCGGCCCCCTTCGCCGCAGCCCAGACCGTTCAGCTCTACGAGCTCGGCAGCTACATCACCCCGTTCGATGCGACCGGCGACGGCTCTCTCGTCGTGGGTTCCGACGAGGTCGCCGGCCACTACTTCGAGTGGACCGCCAGTGGCGGCATGATCGGGATCGGCGGCGCGTCCGCCGGCAACGGCGTCGGCGGGCAGCCGCAGGTCTCCGAGGACGGCGCCCGGGTCGGCGGCACGACCTTCAATGGCGCGAGCGGCTTCTACGAGATGTCCCTGCTCGACCGCGCGACCGGTGTCTGGACGCCCCTGGGCGGCATCGGCGGAACCTCGGGCAGCAGCGCCAGCTCCGGCTGGGGCATCTCCGGGGACGGCAACCACGTGGTCGGGCTGGGCTGGATCAACGCCGGCGAGGCCCACGGGATCCACTGGACCGCCGGGAGCGGCACCGTCGACCTCGGGTCGAGCGCTCCGAACATGTCCTCGCGCGCGAACGCGGTCGACCACGACGGCGACGTCGTGGTCGGGTGGCAGGACAGCGCCCTCGAGCGCAATGGTGCGATCTGGATCAACGGCGTCCAGAGCTTGATCACCACCCCCTCCGGCGGCCTGGTCGGAGAGGCCGGGGCCGTTTCCGACGACGGTCAATGGGTCGTCGGTATGGGCGGTGTCAGCACCAACGACGAGGCCTGGCGCTGGAGCCAGGCGACCGGCCTCGAACAGCTCGGCTCGCTGGGACTGGGGGGCATCTTCCCTGTCGGCTTCGCGACCGGCATCAGCGGCGACGGCTCGGTCATCGTCGGGATGGACCGGCCGATCGGCCCGGCGACCAGCGGTGAGGGTTGGCTATGGACAGCCGCGACCGGTCTCGTCTCCATGGACGACTACTTTGCCGGTCTCGGCCTCGTCGCGCCGAATGGCCTGCGCTTCTCGCTGCCCCTGGGCGTCTCGCCCGATGGAAGCACTTTCTTCGGTCTCGGTCGTTCGAACACGTCCTTCGCGGAGGGATGGATCGTGAGGATCGATGACTGCCCGTCCCCGACGAACCACTGCACTTCGGTCGCGAATTCCACCGGCCTGCCGGCGACCATCTCGTGGTCGGGTTCGACCAGCGTGGCGAGCAACGACCTGGTGCTCGTCGCGACCGATCTGCCGGCGATGACGAACGGGATCTTCTTCTACGGTCCCGGTGAACAGCAGACTCCCTTCGGGCCCGGCTTCCTCTGCGTGTCGGCTCCGCAATTCCGCCTGCCGGTCGTCAACTCGGGCGCCACGGGTACCGCGAGCTACGACCTCGACATCACGTCTCCCCCCCGACCCTCTGGACAGATCACCGTCGGCTCGACCTGGAGCTTCCAGTTCTGGCACCGCGACGTGGCTGCGGGTGGGGCCGAGTTCAACACCACCGACGGTCTGACGGTCACCTTCTGCCCCTGATGGGTGACCGCTGCATGAGCCTCGACCGACGGAGGCGCGACGGAACCAGGTAACCGCCGAATACAGAAGCCACCATCCTGCAACTGCAGGATTATCCGCACGGTGATCACTCCGCCGTGGTCGTCCGTTGCTCGGACGTGGTGAATGAAGCAGTCAACGGAATGGCGAGTGTTTCTTCGTTGCCACTCGCCTCGTGCGTGATTGAATCGGCTTCATGGAAGCGCCCCAGGCCGCGGGACAAGGAGCTGCCGACCGCGAGTTCGACCGGACTTGCGAGCACTGCGGCGAGCAGAATCCGCCGGAGTTCCCCTCCTGCTGGAATTGCCACCAGGAGCTGCCGCAGCTCGCGGGCACCACGTCCAGACGACCGCGCCGGAGTGCGGCTCGCTCCAGGCTGGAGTGGTTGTTTCTACCCAAGGTGGATGATCTCCTCTCGCCATCCGCGGCTCCGGATGGGGCTTCCAGGAAGGTGATCGCCTGGGAGCTGGCGGCAGTCCTGTCGCTCTTCTGGCTGCCACTCTTGCTGAGCTCGATTCGCGGAGTACTGCAATCTGCCGGCGAGCGGACCGCCTGGGGTGACCTCCAGGACGCTGCGTTCTGCATCGGCGCCATGGCGATGATCGGCTACCTGGCGTGGCGCGCAGGGGGCCTGCGGGCGATTCTGGGGTTGAGCCGGCGGAGGCTCTGGGCGGAGCCGTTCTGGGCGATGATCATCTGGTGCGGCTGCTGCCTCGCGTTCGTTCCCGCGGGCATCCTGAGAGAGGCACTCGACCACATCAGGTGGACGAGAAACGACCCTTCGATCGATCCACATTCGCTGAGCTGGTACCTGCGACCTGGCACGCTTCTGCTGGCCGCGTTCTTCGAAGAAGTCCTGTTCCGGGCCTACCTCTGGGCGAGGCTGACCCAGCTGACTCGCCGGCCGTTCCTGGCCGTGGCCCTGTCCTCCGCGCTGTTCTCGATCTACCACGCCTACGACCCCCTGGACAGCGTCAGTCTGTTCTTGTTCGGCGCGCTCCTGGGCATCATCTACGCGAAGAGCAGGAGCCTGTGGCGCATCGCGCTGGCCCACTGGATGTTCAACCTGGTCCTGTTCTACGCCGACTAGGCGTCATCGGGGTATCGGAAGGACTTCAGGACCCAGCCGAGGAGTCGAATCGGCGAGCGTTCGTTGGCACCGCCTCGATTCGCTCTACCGCGGCGCAGGCCTCTGATGGAGCACAGGCTGGCCGATGGCGGCCAACAGCGGCCGTGGGATGCGCTACAACGAGCGGAACGCGTGCCCCGGGGTTCGAGGTTGCGAGATGCTCTGAATCCCTTATCCTCTTGGTCATGGATCCGGATTGCGATTGATTGCCGCCTTCCCCCTGAAGACCCCACCCCGGAAGAGATGTACACGTATCGAGTCTTCATCAGCTACTCGCACAAGGACAGTGGGCTCATGGAGACGGTGAAGAAGCACCTCGAGGAGAACCTCGGCTGTCAAGCCATCGTGGATCGCTGGGACCTGGAGGAAGGCATGCCCTTCGATGAGAGGATCATGGAGTGCATCGAGCAAGCCCATGTCTTCTTGCCCATCTTGACCGAGGATGCCAGCAGCAAACTCTGGACACACCAGGAGATCGGTTACGCAAAGGGAAGGGACGTGCCCATTCTTCCCCTGGCTGTCGGAGGCTTGCCCGAGGGCCTGGTGCGTACCCTCCAGGCCGTCAAGGTGAATGGGGATCTCTCCGACCTGGAGGAGCGGCTGACCCGGAGTGTGCTCGTCAACGTGATCGACCCGGTGAGCTTCCCCAAGCTCCCCGGGTTCGAATGCGCACGCGACTACGAGGAACGTACCCAGGCTCTGGTCTGCTACGCCCGGAGAGCCGCTCGCCTCGGGTACGGCCGGGTCAGGCTCCTCGGAGCCTTCACCTCCTTTGCCATTCCCAAGAAAGATCACACCCATTCGATCTGGGACAGGCGCGAGGGAAAGCACAAGACCAGCTCTCACGCACGCAAGTGGTTCCAACGTGAGCGGATGATTCTCCAGGAGCACGCCGAGAACGCCGGATGCGATCTGATAATCAAACCGAGCATCAAGAATGACAGACATGACCAGCTCGGGTGGGACACGCGTCTGCGGGTTCTGCGGGAAGCCCTCGAGGAGATCAGGAAGAAGGTCGGTGACGAGATAAGGGTGGTGATCAGCGACGTGGAGATGGTCGAGAACCAGGTGATCGTCGGGGATTCGTTCCTGGCCGAGGCCATCGTACCCCTCACGGGGGGCCGGTTTCGAAATACATTGTTCACGCGCCACGGGCCCACCGTGCTGGAGCGCATCAAGGAGTTCGACGTGCGGATGCAGAGCCTGCTCGCCGAAGCCGGCCTCGACGGTCGCAGCTCCGTGGATGTCGCCATCGAGGAGATCGAGAGACTGCGGCATGAGGATTCCACGGCTCGAAAGAGGAAATTGGTGCAAGGCTCAGCCGACCTCACCTGACTCGCCTCCGCCGCCGTCTCGAGTCGTGGGCCGGATTCGCAGGGTTCGCGAGGCCCGGCCCCGCTTGCCCCTCTCCCCGAGCTCCGCAATACGAATCGGCGGCCGCCCCCCGGCGACCGCCGAATCCAGAAGCTACCACCCCGCTATTGCGGGATGATCCGCACGGTGATCGCTCCGCCGTTGTCGCTCGGACTGCTGTAGGCGTCGAGGAGGCGGAAGGAGAGGGGTTTGCCCTGGCCCGTGTAGTTGATGCGGTACACGTGCTGGGGGTTGTACGTGAGCTTGCCGGCGATATCGGTGAGGCCCTTGTCGTCGATGCGCAGCTGGTTCCACACCGCGGGAACACCGTCTCGGTACTGGTAGACGGCGTCCACCCCTTCCGCGAGCTTGCTCCAGACCCCGAACGTGCCGCTCGCCTCGATGATGTACCGGCGACCCGCCTGCAGCGGCTGACTGGTGAGGGTCTGCTTCCGATCCGCGGGGACGACGAGAGTCTCGCCACCCTGCGGCGGCGGAGTCTGCTGGGCGGGTGTCGCGAACATCTGCCACTCCGTCTCCGAGTACCAGGGATTGCTGCGCTGCGAGGAGTCGATGGCGAAGGCCTTCCAGATGTAGAACCTGCCGGGGAGGAGGTCTCCGGCGGAGTACTTGAGCCCGTAGACGAACTCGTTGGTCGACGAGGCCACGACGGTATTCACCACCACGGCCCACTGCTCGGACGGCTGGTCCCAGATCAGCACCTGGATGGAGCTGTCCACCCGGTCTCCATCGGGATCGCCGTTGGTCCGCCAGCTCAGCTTGACCATGCCTCCGAAAGTGGGATCGATCGCCGTGGGCTGATCCCAGGTGCTGTACGGGCCGAGCACGGTGGGCCGGTACGGTGCCTGGTTCGGGGCGACCGTCCAGCCCTGTGCTTGCGCTGTGCTGGGCATGGCCCCGATCATCAGCAGGGCCGCGGCGGCGGAGAGGAGGAAGGCGCTTCCGCGACTCGCGGAGCGGCGGGCGCTCCCGCCGCGGAGAACACCTGCTTCCGTCCGATTCGTGATCGCGTTCGTGTTCTTCATCTCTTGGCTCCGGTGGTGTGGCCGACCCGTCCGGTCGACTCGGTTTTCGTGGCGCCGGCCCCGGGCCATCCCCGGGGATTGGATTCCGACTCGCCCTCCGGATCGCTGCGGGGTGCTCGAGCCGGACAGGAACCTCGAAAAAAACCGGCGCGGGCGAACGGGACGGTTCCAGGGCGAGAAGGGGCACGCGAGGCCCGCCCGGAGCGGCAGGGCGGGATTCCGGATCGCCGGGCAGGGCCTCGTTCCGGGTCCCTGGCAACGGCCTTTCCGGGGTACCTATTCGGAAGATCGCTGCCCCGAAACGGCGGGATGACCTTACGCTACGGATAAGCCCTGGGCGCAGGTCGACGGCCGGCCAGACCCCGAGGGTGAACGCAGCACGCTCGCCGCATTCCTACAGAACAGGAGACAGAACGATGAGGATCGCCATCCTGATCGCTGCCGGCGTGCTCGCGCAAGTCGGCCATGCCCTTTCAGGCCCCATGGACGAGAGAGCGGGGCCAGGGTTCGCTGGAGGCTCGGTCGCCGCGCTGGCGGCGGATGAGGTGTCCTCGGAGCTCGGCTCGCTCGCCGACCGGCCGCTGGCCTTCGTCGAGAACCGGGGACAGTGGGATACTCCCGCCCGCTTCGTCGCCTGGCGAGGGGCGATGACCGCGCGTCTCGAGGAGTCCGGCATCGTGCTCGACCTTCGACAGGAGGTCACGCACGAGTCGATTCGGGGACTCGTGCTGCGACTCGGCTTCGAGGGCGTCTCGAGAGGTGTCCGGCTCGAAGGAGAAGGACAGCAGCGGGCGGAGCGGAACTACTTCTACGGCCCCGACCCCGGCGGCTGGGTGACGGGCGTTCCCGCCTACTCGGCGGTGCTCTACCGCGGTCTCTACGAGGGGATCGACCTGCGCGTACGCGACCACGAGGGGCGGCTGGAGTACGACCTGCTGCTCGCTCCCGGCGCCGACCTCGACCAGGTGGTGTTCCGGGCGGAGGGAACCACCGGGCTCGTCGTCGAGAGCGGCGGGACGCTGCGGATGGAGACCGAGCGCGGGCCGGTGATCCAGAGCGCACCGCACACCTGGTTCGAGCTTCCTTCGGGTGAGCGCGAGGAGGTCGAGTGTCGCTTCGTCCCGCAGGGCGACGAGCGCTACGGTTTCGAGCTGGCCCGGCAGGACCCCGCCCATCCCCTGGTGATCGACCCGGGGCTCGAGTGGTCGACGTTCTTCGGCGGGCTCAACAACGAGGTGCTGCTGGCGATGGACGACCAGCCCACCACCGGTCACGTGATCGTCGGTGGCCGCACCTACAGCAACGATTTTCCGACCACTCCCGGGGCCTACGACGAGACCTTCCAGGGCGGCACCGAGGACTGCGTCGTCTCCTGCTTCGATCCCACCGCGACCGGCGCGAGCCAGCTGGTCTGGTCGACCTATCTCGGCGGCGCCCTGAAGCGCGACCGCCTCATGGAGCTCGTGGCCGACGACCTGGGCCGGGTGAACATGTGCGGCATGACGCTGTCGAGCGACTTTCCGACGACCGCGCCGGTCGGGAGCCCGTACCAGACCACGCTCGGGGGAGGCTGGGACGCCTTCGTGGCCCGGCTCAGTGCCGACGGTTCGGCGCTCGAGTACTCGACCTTCCTGGGAGGGACGGTCCTCGACGTGGGCATCGACCTGGTCCACCTGGGCGGGGATACGGTGGCCGTCACCGGCTCCACGACCTCGACGGACTTCCCCACCTCGACCGGCTGCTACCAGCCGGCGCTGGTCGCCTTCCGGGACATCTTCGTCTGCGTGCTCGATCTCGCCGGAGGTGGCGCGGCCGACCTCCAGTACTCGACGTACCTCGGCGGAAACGACGACGAAGGGCCCAACTTCGACAACGACTTTCCCGGGAACATGCGGGGAAACCACATCGCCGTCGGCGTGGGGGGGGAGCTGGTCCTGGCGGGCTGGACCTACTCCACCGACTTCCCCACGACGGCCAACGCCTACCAGGGCTCCCCGGCGGGGGAGTGGGACGCCTTCGTGGCGCGGCTCGATCCGGCCGGAGGGGGAGCCTCGGACCTCCAGTACTCGACCTACATCGGAGGCACGAGCCACGACGGTATCGCGAGCGTGGTGGTCGAACCCGACGACGACATCGTCGTGGGGGGCTGGAGCTACTCCGACGACTTCCCGACGACCGCCGGCTCGCTGGCGCCGAGCTACCACGGTCCGGCGGGTTCGAACGACGCCTACCTTCTCTGGCTCGACACGAGCGCCACGCCGTCGAGCCAGCAGGTCACCTACTCCACCTACCTCCCGGGCGACGGCTGGGAGTCCACCCTGGGGTTGGTCCTCGACGGCGCCGGGGGCGTGATCGCGAGCGGCTTCACCGGCGGGGCGGGAATCACCAGCACCGTCTTCCCGGTCACCTGCGGCTGCTGGCAGCCGGAGTTCAAGGGGGGGCAGGACTGCTTCCTGCTCCAGCTCACGCCGGCGTCGACGGGAGCGGGTGACCTGCTCTACTCGACCCTGGTCGGTGGAGCCCTGTACGAGGGATTCAACGCCTTGACCCTCGCTTCGGCGGGCAGCCCACCTTCCGTCTTCGCGGCCGGGCGGACGAACAGCTTCACCGACTTCCCGACCACGCCCGGTGCGTACCTGGAGAACCCCGTTGGCGGGCTCGCCGACGGCATCATCGTCGCGATGGAGCTGGGCCAGGGGCCGTTCACCTACTGCTCGACCGCTCCCAACTCCGTCGGCCCGGGCGCATTGATCGGGAGCCAGGGAACGCTGAGCATCACCGACAACACCTTCACCGTGACCGTCTCCGGCGCGACGCCGAGCCAGTTCGGCTTCTTCTACTACGGCAAGGGTCAGATCCAGCTCCCGTTCGGCGACGGCTTCCGCTGCGTGAGCGCCGCCGGCTCGGGGATCCACCGCCTGAACCCCGCGCAGAAGACCGACGCGAGCGGCTACCTGCAGCGGCTGGTCGACTTCACCCAGCCCCCCGCGGGGTCCGGCACGGGGCAGATCGATCCCGGCACCACCTGGAACTTCCAGTTCTGGTACCGCGACCCCGGTGGACCGGGTGGGACCGACTTCAACCTGTCGGACGCGTTGAGGGGGACCTTCTGCCCCTGAACGCGCGTTCGGGCCCTCCGGTGCCAGGACCGGATCCGCCACCTGGTGGTGGATTCGGTCCTGGCACCGTCCCTACCCCGTCCCTACCCCGCCCATGACGCACGCGCCGATGAGGTAGCGCCGGGCGTCGGGGCGGAGCCGCAGGCCGTGTCGCCGATCCCTCGGCGATCCGGGAGGATCGATCGTCATCGTCTACGGCACCTGCTCGAGGATCACGGTTCGGGGGTGGAATCCGAACCGTGCGTAGAGCGAGTGGGCGCGCTCGTTGCCGACGAGGACCCCGACCACCTTGCGTCGCACCTCGTGCCGGTCCATCCAGGAGAGCGCTCGGCGTACCAGCTCGTCGCCCACCCGGCGCCCTCGAAGGGCCTCCTCGACGAAGAGCGACTCGATCTCGCCGGTTCCGTCCGGATCGATCGTGCAGACGCAGTAGGCGACGTCGCGCGCCCCGGAGCCGGCACGGACGAGATCGATCCGCAGCGCTCCATCCTCCGCCCGCCCGGCGAGGGAGGCGCGGCGCCGGTCGTAGGAAGTCGCATTTACGTGAGGGGCGAAGCGGGGCGAGATCGCCGCGTGATGGGCCCGGAGCCGCTCCCACAGGGGTCCCACGGCGTCCAGGAGTTCCCGCCCTCCGGTGATGTACTCGAGCTCCTCCATGATCCGGCTTCCGCGGCCCCAAGGGTACGGCGCCCGCGCCGGGGTGCCAGCGGTCGCTCCCCGGTCGAACTCGCAAAAACCCCGGCAAACCTGTCCGGTCCCCCCCGGTGACGGCGATCCCCCGGATGAGGCGCGAGACGGCGCCCAACCCGAGAGACCCACCAGAGACCGCCAAGAAGGACCCAGATCATGAAGCTCATCCACAAGCTGCTGACCGCCACGCTCCTCGCCGCGCCGATCGTGACCCTGCCTTCCTGCGGTGGCGGGGGTTCCCTCGGCGAGATCCTGGACTCGCTCTTCGATTCCCTGCCGGGGAGCTTCGACAACGGCCCGCCGCCGCAAGGGCGGTGGCAGAAGAAGGACCTCACCTACTACCTGGCCAGTGGGCCCGCCGAGATCTCCCCGGCGGTCGTGCGCCAGACCTTCGCCAACGCGTTCGAGCGCTGGGCCGCCGTCACCTCCCTGACCTTCAAGGAGGTCGGTGATCCGCAGCAGGCGGACATGATCCTCGGCTTCGGGGCGGGTGCGCACTGCGATCTCTACCAGACCGCGGGCGCCTCCTGCCGCAAGGACTGTCCCTTCGACGGCCGGGGCGGAGTCCTGGCCCACTGCTACTTTCCTCCCGGGGCCGGTGGTGCCACGGCGGGGGACGGCCACTTCGACTCCGATGAGTACTGGAGCGCCGACCCCGTCGACGGCGACACGAACGTGGTGCGCCTGCTCGAGGTCGCCACGCACGAGCTCGGCCACGGGCTGGGGCTGTTCCACTCGAAGGATATCAACTCGATCATGTACCCCAGCTACGATCCGCAGCGCGTCAAGACGCAGCTGGGGACGAGCGATATCGACGCGATCCAGCTCCTCTACGGCTCGGGTGACGGGACGGTTCCTCCGGGTGAATCGACCGCGCCCGGATACCCCGAAGGGGTGCCGACCTTCCCCGGTGAGTCCACTTCCTGGGACACCGACGGTGACGGACTGGAGGACGAGCTGGAGGTCTTCGTGCTGGGCACCGACCCCGAGGACTTCGACATCGATAAGGACGGCCTGACCGACATGGAGGTCTACTACGGCCTCAATCCGCTCAACCCCGATACCGACGGCGACGGCGTCGACGACGGTGTCGAGCTGCAGACCGGCACCAACCCGCTGGTTCCCGATCAGCAGGGTGGTGACACCGGCCTGCTGGCGGGCTTCTACTCCGGCAGCGACAGCCTCGGCTCTCCCCTGTCCTTCGAGATCCTCCCCGAGGGCGACCTGATCGGAGCCCTCTCGGTGGACCAGTACGGCTGGCAGGTCGACATCCCGCTGATCGGCTTCGTGGACGACGACGGCTACATCCTGATGGTCAGCTACGACTACTTCATCGCCCTCGAAGGGACGGTCGAGAACGGCTACGCGGCCGGAGTGCTGGAGACCCTGGGGGGATTCGTCGGCTCCTGGGAGGCGTCCGCCGAAGGCAGCTTCGCGATGAACGGTAGCCCGCCGAGCCCCGGGATGCTCACCCCGGCGAAGATGAGCGCCTACCAGCCGGTTCCCGCCGATCGCCGCGAGACGACGCTGCCGGTCCACCACCGGGTGCGCCGGTAATCACGAGTGTGAAGAGAAGCGACCCCGCGGCACCGGTGATGCCGCGGGGTCGCGCCACGTCGCGTACGAGCGTGGACCGAAGGCGGAGCGCGTTCAGGGCAGGAAGTGGACCGTGTACCCATCCGAGAGGTTGAACTGGCTGTGGCCACCGGCAGGATCGCGGTACCAGGCCTGGAAGTTCCACACCGTCCCCGCCTCGAACTGATTCGGCGCCCCGCCGTAGCCGGTGAACTTCACCGTGGTCGAGAGCACTCCGTTCTGCGCGAAGCGCACTCCCATCCGGCGGATGCCGCCGCCGACACAGCGGAAGCCCTCACCGAAAGGCACCTGGATCTGGTTGGCGCCGTAGAAGAAGAGACCCGGCTGGTCGGGGACTGGGGAAGCGCGCAGGGTCAGCTCCGCGATGCCGACGCTCTGGCTCCCGGCGCCGTCGATCTTCGCGCCACCCTGGCTGATCGAGTTCGGTGCGGCTTCGCAGTAGATGACCCCGGGGGGATTGATGTGCACGATGCCGACGCAGCTCGGGGAGCCGGGCAAGCCTCCCCACGACTCGGTGGCGGTTTGCACTCCGCCGAACTTCTTCCAGCCACCGATGGCGTAGACGCTGTTGCCCACGCCGACCGCGGCCTGGCCGTTGCGGGTGGTCGGCTGACTGGTCTCCGACGTCCACGTGTTGGTGTTCGTGTCGTAGGAGTCCATCACTCCGGTTTCGTACGGGTATCCGTCCCCGCCGATCATGTAGATCAGCCCGTTGCGCCCGGTGGCGGCGGTCACCTCGAGCTCCCGGACGCCCGGAATCGAAGCCCAGGCGGTGCTGGTGGAGGGGTTGAGCGCGAGCCAGCTGCCCGCCACCGGGTCGTAGACGTCCATGGCCAGCTGGGCGCCGCTCGAGTTCTTGCCGCCCATCACGTAGATCAGGCCGTCGCAGCCGGCGACCGAGGCGTGCCTCGAGCGGGCGCGAGGCATGTCCGGAACCGAGGGGCCCCAGGTGCCCGTCATCGGATCGAACGCGAAGACCTCGTCGGAGTGGTAGGGTGCGACGTCCTCGAGACCGCCGAAGACGTAGATCTTCCCGTCGATGCCGGTCGTCGCCGAGAGGTAGGACACCGCCTTGGGGAGCGGGGGCAAGGACGTATTCCAGGTGTCGGCAACGGCGTCGTACTCCCAGACCGTGGTCGTCGGTGCCGCCCCGGGGGAGCCGCCGAAGATGTAGACGCGCTCACCGCTGGCGCTGTCCGCGGTCGCCGCGGCCATGCTATGGAGCTTGCCGGGCATCGGCCCCCGGACACTCCAGGTCGACGTGAGCGGGTTGAACATCTCGACCGCGTCGTAGGTGGTCAGACCGCCATTCGTTCCGCCGAAGGCGAAGATGGCGTAGTTGCTCACGTTGTGCTTCGCGGTGGCCACCGCCAGGCGATGGCGCGCCGTCGGCATGGCGTCGTGTGGCCACCAGCTCTGACCCGAGGCGGAGCTGCCGAGAAGGGCCGAGGTGAAGAGGGAACCGAGCAGAAGGCCGGGACGAAGTAGATTCGTGATGGAGGAGTGCATGTGACTGGTTCGGGCAGGAGAGAGATGAGTTCCGGCTCTTCGTCGCCGGGTGGTTCCTCACAACTGATTCGAGGCACGCAACCTGGACGAAGGAACGGAAAGAAATGCGTCGTCGATCGCCGGATGGCCGGGTCTCCAATTCGTGCCGCCCGGGGTGTGATCGACGACAGCCGTAGTGCTCCCGGATAAGGGCTACACATCGGAGCGCCGGACGGTCTTTACGGTAAAGCCGTCGAATCGAGCGTTGCCGTGGATCGGGCGACGGGTAGGTGGCTTTCGGATCAGGGCCCCCGCACCCGCACCCCGCGCACTCGCAGCACTCGTCGCCCATCCCTCCGACTTCAGGGTCGCCGAAGCACCATGAGAATTCGCCACGGCGTTTGCGCCCCCCGTATACCCGCACTTCTCCTGCCTTGCCTTCTTCTCGCACCAACCGGTCTCGCGCAAGAGAGCGAGGCGAGGGTGCAAGAGGACATCGCCTTTGCCCGCGGACTCGCCACCGAGTGGGGTCTCGTCGACCTCGCCGGCGAGGTGATCGCAGCGATCGGGCAGGAGGGCACTTCCGATCAGACCGGGGAGCGACTGCAGGTCGTCCGGTGCGAGCTCTACGCGCAGGCCGCGATCGCCGAGCTGGATCGGCAGCGCCGCAACGAGCTCTTCGAGCAGGCCGTATCGGCCTACGAGGCGTTTCTCGAGACGCACCAGGACTCCGCGGCCTTCCTCGAAGCGGAGTCGGCGTACATCAAGACCTGTGCTCTCTTCGCCCGTTCGCTGGAGATCGCCCTCGAAGAGGCGGTCGGCGAACAGGCCGAGACGCTCCGGCTGCGCCGGATCGAGATCCTGACCGCCGCGATTCAGCACAGCGGTGAGCTGCTCGATGAACTACTGGCCGAACCGGGATCCTCCGAGGTCGAGCGGCGCGAGCGGCTGGAGGTGATGCTGACCCATGGCCGGTTGCTGCTCGAGCTCGGCCGCTCGCAGCAGAATGGCGAGTTCTTGTTCCAGCAGGCACACCGCATCCTCGAAGAGGTCGCCTTCGACCAGGGCGAAGGCACCCCCGGTGCGTTGCGCGCCTTCGACCTGATCGGTCGGGTCTACAGCGCCCAGCAGGACTGGGAGCAGGCGATCGCATACTTCGAGGCGGTGATCGACCAGGTGCTCTCGACCGACTCCGAACAGTGGGCGAAGACGGTGAAGCAGCTGGGGCTCTCGTCGGTCGACAAGGAGCAGCGCTGGCTCTTCGTCGAGCTCACCACCGACGGCCTGTGCGAGGCCTTGATGGCTACCGGGCGCGTGCGGGAGGCCTGCCACTACGCGCTGCACCTCGTCAACACACAGAAGCGCGAGGGTTTTGCCTACTCGACCACCCTCGGCTACCCCTCTCTGCTCGCCGCGGCCTGGACCTTGCTCGACTCCGGTGGCGTCGTCGGTGGAGACCTCGAGCGCGGGCATGGACGATGGTACGCGACCGATCGAGAGGCCGCCGACGACGGGGTGACGAAGCGCCGGCGCCGGTCCGCCGCGGAGGTCGCCCTGACCATCGCCCGGCGGGTGGTAGCCGAGAATCAGAAGAACATATTGCGGGTGCGCGGGCAGGAACTGATCGCCGAGATCACCCGACGCCCCGGAGTGGCCATCGATCCCCGGGACCTCTATGCGGCGGCCGAGGGCAAGTACAACAACCAGGAGTACGAGCCCGCGCTGGAGGCTTTCAAGCTGGTACTGGTTGCGCTACAGCATGAGGATCGCGCGGCGCGGGTCGAGCTCGCGCCCAAGACCCTCTACCGCATGGGCCGGGCTCACCAGCGGCTCGGCCGGCACCTCGAGGCGTGCCTCGCCTTCCGCGAGGGATGCACCACCTGGAGCGGCGACCCCGAGTACGACACCGCGAACGCCCAGGCCTTCTACGATTCCGCGCAGGTCCTTCAGCGCCGCGCCCCCGGCGACGATGTCGTCGAGACCCTCTGCGAGGAGGCGGAGAGCATCGCCGCGGCGAAGAACGTGGGAGACCGAGGCAAGATCCTCTCCAACCTCGCCCGGAAGAAGCTGCTCGAGGAGGACTACGAAGGAGCGGTCGGGTTCTTCCGGGAGATCGAGCGAACCGCGGCTCTCTACGAGAAGGTGGTGGTCACCATCGGCGTCTGCCGGTTCCGCCAGGGCGAGAAGGACGAGGCGTACTCGATCTTCGTCGACTACCTGGAGACGTTCGTCACCGATCCACTCAATGCAGTGGAGGACGACGCGGAGCGCAAGGCCCGGCGGCACGAAGCGAAGGCCATCGCCGGCTTCTATCGAGCACTCATCGAGTACGACCGCGAGGATTACGCGGCGGTGATCGAGAACGCTCGCGACTACTACCGGCTCTTCCCCGAGCAGACGAGCTTCGCTCCCTGGACCATGCGCCTGGTCGGGAGCTCACTGGTCAGGGCCGGCGAGCTCGACGAGGCGAAGTCGTACCTCGAGCTGGCCCTGGAGCGGTACCCGGATAGCAAGCACGTGGCGATCTTCGCGATCGTGCTCTACAAGGAGCTCAAGGAGCGGCACGCGACGGCTGATGGTGACCAGCGTGTCTGGCTGCTGCGCCAGATGGCCGAGCTGCTCGAGGTCGCCAACGAGGCCGCCACCAGCAAGAGCTTCCAGAACCTGCGCGAGGAGTCGAGGCACTGGTTCGATCTCCAGGAGTGGGAGAAGGCCCGCTCGAGGCTCGAAGAGCTGATCACCGAGTTCGGCGCGGATGACGCGCACGAGGAGGACCTCGTCCGCTACGTAAAGCCGGATCTCTCACACGTCTTGCTCGAGCTGCACCGCACCGGGGAGGCTCACGCGATCCTCTCCGTCCTCGTCGGCCGGACCGACCGGAAGCCCTCGAAGCGGACCCTGCTCGATTACACGCGCGCGGTGACCGGCTGGGTGGAAGGTGACGCGTTCGACATCCGGATCGTCCCTGGTGCCGGCCTCACCGCGGCCGAGCTCCGGGACGCGACGGAGAAGCTGAACGCGATGGCGGGTGGCGTCGAGAAGAAGTGGACCTGCGAGTGGTACGACCTGAAGTTCCGCCTCGCCTACGGCTACCACGTCTGGGCCACCGCCGAGGGCGGACCCCGAGACAGCCGCAAGCAGGACACCGCTCGAGCCCAGCTGGACGTCCTGGTCCAGGATCTCGGCGCCGACTTCCGGGGCAGCGCCCACGTTCCCGGTGTGGATCGGACGTGCGACGAGGACCCCGAGCGGGCTCCGGCCCTGGGCGAGGACGTCCTGCGCCGGCGCCTGGTCTGGTTGTGGAAGAAGGTCAGGTAGCTGCTCGATTCTCCGCGCATTCCTGTCAACTGCACGAGCCGCGCGTGATACGCAGAGTGTCCGAACGGTTGAGCGGCCGTGATCTTCCCGAGGCGATCAGCGCTGGTTCGGGCTCCACCTGAACCCACTCGGACGGGGGGAGAACTCAAAAAACGCGATTTGCTGAAACTCCTCGCCCGCTCGTTGGAAGGGCGGATACCATGAAATCCGACCGCTCCCTGACTGCTGCCACATCGGTTGCTATGCATCGAGTACTGCTTTCGGCCCTGTTCGCGGCTGGCGCCCTCGCGGCGACGGTTCGTGCCGATGATCCCGAGTTCGACTACGTGACCGGCCTGACCCTGGACGCGGGGCTCAGCGGTGCTGGAACCGTGACGGTCGACGAGATGGTGAGCTTGCGCTTCACCAGCGCGCTCGAGGTCGAGTTCGCAGTGAGACGAGGTGGGCGGATCGACCTGCTCTACCGCCCTTCCCGCTTCGGCTTCTCCCAGCCGCTCGGCACCTCCGCCCAGGTGATGGTCCCCGTGCCGCACACCGGCGGACGGGATGGCCTGCTGGTCGTCCAGGGCGACGCGCTGGTGCTCAAGATCTACGACGACTCGAGCGGAGTAGCGATCTACGCCGAGAGGACGCTCGTGACGCCGCAGTGGGGAGGCGTGACTCGATTGTGGGCCTTCCCGCGCCTCGACGGGACGACCGACGTCTACGGCTACGCGCCGGGGAGGAGCCTGCTTCGGCGCGGAATCCTCGACGGCGAGATCTGGACCAATCTCGAATCGACTCCCCTGGGAACCGAGATCCGCGATCTCGCCTACGTCGAGTGGGACGGACAGCCCGGACCGGAGATGGCGGGCCTCCTGACCAACTCGTTGAAGGTCCTCTCGCTGGACTGGAGCATCACCTACCTGAGCTTGCCGGCGCAGCCCGCTGATTCGATGGCTCGGCTGCAGGATGAGGACTCGCCGACCGATCGACTGGTCTGGGCCATGACCATCGGTTCGAACAGTTACGTCACCGCCATCGATCCGGTGCACGGCCTGGCCTCGCCGTACCTGCTTCCCGCGGCACCCGCCGCGGCGTTGCCTCTGAACGAGTACTCGCCGCTGGAGACCTGGGTGTTCGCCTTGCCCTGGTCCGGGACTCTGGGAGCCAGCCTGCTGAGGGTCGAGAAGGACGAGGGATCCTTCACGATCGAGCCGGTCGGGCTGGGAGAGGCGATCGACGTGACCGACCCGACGGCCGATACCGACGCCCTCGCCGTCGCCGCGGTGGGGGACTACGACCTGGACGGCGACGACGACCTGCTCTGTGCCGGCGAGGGCGGCTCGGTCTACTACTGGCGCAACATCCCGTTCATGGAGGACGCCCTGGACGCCTGGATGGTGCGCTCCGAGGAAGACGCGCCTCCGTCACTCAACATCGGTGGGGCGGTCGGGGGGGGCGCCGAGATCTGGCACCTCACCCTGCCGATGCAGCGCGGCACCCAGGCCCCCGAGTCCTATCACGTGCGAGTGTCCGTGGGCGACGGCGTCGATCCCCTCGAGCTGCTCGTCTTCGACGAGTTGGTGACTCCCGTCGCGGGACCCGGGGAGCAGGACCTCCTCTTCGAGCTGGTCTTCGAATTCGACCAGCCACTCGAGCTGGACACCCGCTTGCGGATCTCGCTGACCGGCGTCGATCTCGGGGCGGGCGACGAGGTGCTGCATCGCCACCCCACGCGGACCCTGGCCTGGGAGCCGATGACCGGGCTCGGACCGGAGGACGCTCTGCAGCCCGTGCCGCAGCACGTCGAGGGGCTGGAGTGCTACTTCGAGAAGCCAATCGGCGGTGGGATCGATGCGACCGGCGTCCACAAGGGCGCGCGGCCGAAGCTGCCTCCGGCCCCCTACCCGTAGACGGCACTGGCGTCGTTCATTGGTCTTGGCGCTATGGGGGTGGGCCCACCCTCCACCGGAGAAGGTCGACCGGTCGCCAGCGCTTGGTCACGAGGCCCATCGCCATCGCAGGTGTTCTCCCTCCCTTTTTCGCCTCGGCGTTGGTCATGGGGCGCACGTAGTTGCGATAGCAGTTCCAGACCCACAGGTGCACCTCCAGCTTCGCAAGGTCCTTGGAGGCGGCCCAGGTCTGTCGAACCAGTCTCGAGATT
>CAZCAC010000125.1:0-17125 GCA_964496575.1 uncultured Planctomycetaceae bacterium
GGGCAGACGTACATGCAGCCTCCACACAGCCGACACTTCTCGGACTTCTCGTCGAAGGGAGTACCAATGTGTCGGTGCGAGCCGCGCCCAAAGAAGCCGATGGCGTGTCCGGTCATCTGCTCCGCACACATCCGCACGCAGAGACCGCACAGGATGCAGTCTTCATTCTCCTGCCTGAACCGCTGCTGGCGGATTCCATGAGACGCGACCAGGTCTTGGATCACTTTCGACTGAGGACACGAGGCAACCAGCAGCTCCAGGACCATGCGCCGCGCGCGCATTACACGGGACGAGGAGGTGCGAACGACCAGGCCCTCCTCCGCGGGGTAGGTGCAGGAGCTGACGAGTTTTGCTCGCTCTCCCTTGCCGATCTCGACCACGCACAGCCGGCAGGCGCCGAACGGTAACAGCCCTTCCTGGTGGCAGAGAGTGGGAATCGGGAAACCGAGGAACCGAGCTGCCTCGAGCAGAGTGGCTCCCTTCTCCACCGATACGTGCGTACCGTTGATGGTCAGATTGATCACGGATCTATCCCCTTGGCAGGTTGGTTGCAGCCACCGTCGCAGGCTTACTCAAATTCTGCGCAGTGCCAGACACCGCCTTCGGTGTGCGAATGTCTGCAGGTCGTGCGCCATTTGCAGGACATACAGAGGCCTCGGTAGCTGCGGTCCAGCTCGTCATCCGGAGAAGGGGCGCTGGAGATTGAATCAGCAGACGGACGCTTCCACGCCTTCAGCTTCCTGGCCTCTTCCTCCTCAGGGGGAAGACTGGCGTCGTGTTCATTGCAAAACATGACGTAGCCGTTCGGGGCCCTCCTTCTTGCGATGCAGGTTGCGATCTGATGGCAGTTGAAGCACAGACCGATTTCGAACGCTTTCTTGGGCATGCTTCCAGTTGGGGTAGTGGTTAGCTGCAAGGTGCGACTCCTTGTGTTCCTGCTGGATGCACGCCTCGTGCAAGCGGTGTGCCGGCCGTGAGAAGTGGGAATGGAATCCCCCCCAGTGGCGCTTGGAGACCCTCCCAGGTCAGAAGCACGGTGGAGGACCACCTGGGTGGGCGGGGAGGAATGCCCCGGCGGGGCGAGATTCCTCGGGCCCACTCACGTGGTCTCGGGGTAGGCGGTCAGCAGCTTCTGTCGTCGCGCCCTGCGGTCCATGGAATGGAGCCGGGTCCGGAGTGACAGGGTCTCCTCCTCCTGGCCGATCAGGGGGTGGCTCTCTTTCGGCGTCGCGGCAACGCCCGGGCTCACGACCTCGAGCTCAAGTTCCCCGTCCACCTGGTGACCCGCCACGGGCTCCACCCGGGGAAGTTGCTTCGGATCGGGATCTATGAACCGCGGGGGGTGGTCTTTCCGTGAACCGGAACCGGGTTCACCTTCACTCCCGCCACGCCGCCCGGACCTCCTCCGGCCCGGCCAGCGAGGGCAGCTCGCGTGCGCGGCGCTCCAGCTCCTCGTAGCTGGCCCCGCGGATCGCCTCCTTCACGACCGGAATCGCGACCCCGTTCAGGCTGAGGATCTCCACGCCCAGTCCGAGCAGGAGTAGCGCCGTCTCCGGCTTGCCGGCCATCTCGCCGCAGACGCTCACCGGAATGCCGGCGTCGCGTCCGGCCTGGACGGTGCGACGGATCAGCGAGAGCACCGCGGGGTGGAAGGGGTCGCCGAGGTGAGCGACCTTCTCGTTCCCCCGGTCGACGGCGAGGGCGTACTGGATCAGGTCGTTGGTGCCGATCGAGAAGAAGGCCACCTCGCGCGCCAGCGCCGGGGCGATCTCGACCGCGGCGGGCACCTCGATCATCACGCCCAGCGGCAGCGAGTCGTGGTGGGGGATGCCCTCCTCGGTGAGCAGCTCGCTCGCGCGTCGCAGCGCCTCTCTCGCCCGCCGTACCTCTTCGACCTGGCTGACCAGCGGCAGCATCACGTGGGCATCGTGTCCCACCGTGGCGATCTGGATCGCCTGCAGCTGGGCGATGAACGTCTCGGGGTTGTCGAGCGAGAGGCGGATCGCGCGGTGGCCGAGGAACGGGTTCGCCTCGCTCTGGTCGCCGCCGCGCAGGAACTTGTCACCGCCGATGTCCAGGGTCCGGAAAGTGGCCGGTCGGTCGGGCAGGGCGTCGAAGACTCGGCCGTAGAGGCGGACCTGTTCGGAGCGGGAGGGTAGCGTGTCGCGCAGGAGGAAGGGCAGCTCCGTGCGGTACAGCCCGATACCCTCCGCGCCGTTCTCGATGGCGAGGGAGAGATCCGCGCTGAGCCCGATGTTGGCCATCATGGCGATGCGCCGCCCGTCGGTGGTGATCGCCTCCAGGTCGCGCAGGTCCTCGAGGCGGGTACGCGCCGCTTGCCGCACCTCGATCCGCACGCGCATCGCCTGCTCCACCTCGAGATCGGGGCGGACGATGACGACGCCCTCCCCGCCGTCGAGGGCGACGCGGTCACCGGTCGCGATGCGAAGCTGCGCGTCGTCGAGGCCGGCGACCGCCGGGAGGCCGAAGGAGCGGGCGAGGAGCGCGCCGTGCGAGGTCGCGCCCCCGTGCTCCGCGATGACGCCGACCGCGCCGCGAGCCCGGAGCTCGACGACCCAGGAAGCGGAGAGGCTCGAGATCACGGCGATCCGTCCCTCGATGGGCGGAAGCGAATCCTCCGACCCCGACAGCGCCAGGATCAGCCGCTGTCGCAGCTCGAGGAGGTCGTCCGCTCGCTGCCGCAGGTACGGATCCCGGGCCAGCTCGAGCAGCTCGGCGGCCTCCGAGAAGACCTGCTTCACCGCGCGCCCCGCGGCCATCCCTCCCTCGATGGCGGTGCGCATCTTCCGCTCCAGCATCTCGTCGGAGAGGATCAGGAGGTGGCTGCCGAAGATCAGCGCGGAGTCCTCGCCGGCCTCGCGTCGCGTGAACTGCTGAATCGCTTCCAGCTCGTCGCGGGAGTGCTGGAGGGCGCGATCGAGGCGGGACAGCTCCAGCGTCGGGTCGACCGGGCCCTCTCCCTCGTCGCCCTTCGAGCCCAGGGCGAGGACGACCGCCTCGGCGAGAGCGATCCCCTCGGAGATCCCGGTGCACGAATGGCCCTTCGCCGCCGTTTCCCCTTCCTCCCCGGAGGAGGGGGGAGCGCGCCAGCCCTGCACCTCCTGCCAGTACGCGCGGCCGGAGTCGGTGGGGCGGTCGAGCGCCTCGACCAGGCGCGCGTTCTCGACCAGGCTGACCAGCTGTCCGGCGATGATGGAGAGGGTCTCCCGCTCCTCGGTGGTGAAGTCGCGCGCCTCGTGCGTACGCAGGACGATCGAGCCCACCGGCCGGTCGTCGATCGACAGCGGCTCGCCGAGGTAGGAGTGGTACTCCTCCTCACCGGTCTCGGGGAAGTAGCGGAAGCGCGGGTGGCTGGGCGCGTCCGCGACGGCGAGGCGGTGCAGGTGCGTGACCACCTCGCCGGTGAGGCCCTCCTCGAGGCCCAGCGAGATCTCGCCGACCGCCTCCGGTCGGAAACCGTGGCTGGCCACGAGCCAGAGGCGGTGATCGGTCGGGTCGAGCAGGTAGATCGAACAGACGTCGACCGCCAAGCGCCGGGCGACCAGGGCGACCGCCTGGTCGAGCAGGCCGCGCAGGTTCGGCGAGTCCCGGACCAGCTTGGCGAGCTCACGCGGGATGTCCAGCGAGCTCGGCCCGCCCGGGTCTCGATCCTGATCCACCATCGCCGCCATTCTGCCACACGGTGCGCGATCTTCCGCCGGGAGTTCGGCCCGTCCCCGGTTCCGGCCGAGCTCCGCGGCCGGGGACAATACGAAATCGCAATAGGGATCGCCCAACCACTCGCCGTTGGCGATCGCTAGAATGGCGGCTCGTCGAGGGGGATCAGAACCCGACACCTCGCGTATCGACCTCGCTCGCGTCCTCACGAATGATCAACAACCTCCGCCCCCACCCGTCGGGACGCTCCGCGATTCGCGAGCGCTTCCGGAGCTCCTGGAGCCCCCTCTTCGGCGCCCTGCTCCTCGTCTGCGCGGCCTGTGGTGCCGAGGCGACCGGGAGTGCGCCCACCCCGTCCGCGGCGAGCCCCGACGACGAGGGCCCATCACGCGCCGAGCGCCTCGCCCGGACCCTGACCGCTCTCGAGGAGCACCAGCGAGCGGTGGAGCGGCAGGGGATCGGACCGCGTCTCCTCGATGCCTGTCAGGTCTTGCTCGACGAGGTGAAGGGGGTCTCGTACGACATCCGCCCGACCTACGGGATCAGCATGCGCGACACCTGGTTCCTCCAGACCTGGAATCGCGGGAATGCCCGTCCCGGCCGGAGCGCCGAGCAGGAGGCCGAGAGCAAGCGGAAGGGCCTCGACGGAGTGGTGGAGCTCTCGCGTAAGCTGCGCGAGCGCGGCACCGAGCTGGTCGTCGTCCCGATCCCGCGGATGCAGCAGGTCTACCCCGAGCGGGTCGTCGACGGCCTCGAGATCCCCGAGGACTTCGTCGGCGTGGACCCGGCGACGGCGAAGCACCTGGCCGCCCTGACCGAGGCGGGCGTGGCGGTGGTGCACCTGACTCCCGCGTACGCCGCGCAGCGCTTCAGCACGGCGGAGGACCAGGACCGCTTCCTCTTCCACGACTTCAACAACCACTGGACGGCGCGCGCGGTGAACCTCGCCGCCGACGTGATCGCGGAGAAGGTCGAGCAGCTGGAAGGCTTCGAGCCGGGCGCGCTCCGGGAAGGCGTGGACTGGCACCTGGAGCGCCAGAAGATCGTCTTCAAGGTCCCCCCGCCGCGCGGGAACAACCTGCCCGAAGTCAAGGTCGAGACGGAGGTCTGGGTCGACTCGATCCTGAAGGCGAACGGCAAGCTGGCCCAGCGCCCGGACCCCCAGAGTCCGATCCTGGTGCTGGGTGACAGCAACGCCCAGTGGTACGCGCAGTACGGCGCCGGGGTTCCCGATCAGCTCGGGGCGCGGCTGGGTCAGCGGCTGGACCTGATCGCGCTCCCCGGCGTGCCGGCGGACGGCGTTTGGAAGAACCTCGCGCGCCGGAGGAAGCCCGGGACGACCCTGGCCGACAAGCGGATCATCATCTGGATCTTCGAGATCAACATGCTCCTGGACGAGGAGCTGGCGGACCTGGCGGCGTTCGTCGACTGATACTGATACGGATCCAGGTTTGTTTTCACACACTTGCGGCACCTGCGAGGCCAGGCCTCGCAGGTGCCGCAAGTGTGTGAAAACAAACCTGGATCCGCATCACTTCCGCCAGCGGCCGAGTCCCAGGATCTTGCCGATGTTGGCGTCCTTCATCACCTTCGGCTCCAGGGCGCCGCTCTTGCTGGTCAGCAGGCTCGTGACCCCGGGGCCGTGACCGCTGACGTCGCTGCGGCTGTGCACGATGACGCCGACGGAGACCGCGCCGCCGAGGTAGCGGCGGCCGAAGGTGTGATCGGCGTCCATCACGGCCACGAGGTCGCCGAAGCGGAGCGAGCCCAGGCCGTGCTCCTCGACGATCGCCTCGTCGAACATCTGGATGTCGTAGTCGCCGCGGTAGGAGGTCGGGGATCCGAGGCCGCTGCCCATGATCCCGGCGGGTACGACGTGAGTGACCGGCACGACCAGCCCGCCGCCCGCTTTCTCGGTGATGCCCCACTTGCCGAGCAGGCGCGGGTCGCAGTTGAGCACCGTCACCCCGGCGTGGTCGGGCAGCTCCAGGCCGGCGCCGTGCGAGGTGATCTGGATCGCGTCCCCGATGCGCAGCTTCTTCAGCGTGGCTTCGGGGAAGTCGATGATGACGTGCTCGACGCCACCGTGCTTGCCACAGACGATGCCCTTGGCGCCTTCCGCGGGGCCGCCGATCACTCGCGCGTCGTTGCCGACGCAGGCGAAGACGTTCAGCGAGGAGTTGAAATCGCTGTCGGAGTTCTTGATCGTCACGCCCGCCTCGACGTGATCGCCCTTGATATCACAGGCGCTGTCGCCCACCTGGTGGCTGTAGCAGATGCCGCCGGTCCCGGGGAGCAGCCGCATCACGCCGTCGCCGCCGTACCGGTACATCCTCGCGTTGGGCCAGACGGCGGGCACGATCTGGCCGCTCACGGAGAGCTTGACCAGCTGGGCGTGGTTGGTCTTCAGGGTCTTCTTGCGCTTCTGGGTCTTCTTCGCCATGAGTCTCCTCGGGGGTCGCGTCGGGGAGATTGTAGGGAGATCGGGGGCTGGAGTCGCGCCGTATCACGGCTCCCGCGACGCGGCATCCAGAATCGCGTGGAGGATCTCCTCACCCCGCTCCTCACCCAGCCATCGCCAGCGAACGACCTGCCGTTCGTTGACGTAGATCGTCGGGATCTGACGGATCCCGATCCGGCGGCCTGCGGCTATCTCCTCCGCGACAGCCTCCCCGACCTCTTCCCCGTCACGAAGCGTCAGGAGGGCGTCGACGTCGAGGCGGATCCTAGCGCACGCAGCTCGCAAGTCCTCGTCGTCGAGCGACTCGGGGCCGCTCATCAGCCACTCGTGCACGGGCCGGTACGCCTCGAGCCCTCCGAGCAGGTAGGCGGCCTCCGCGGTACGGGCCGCGAGACACGCGTCCGGGAATCTCGTCTCGCTCACGTGGGGATTGCACGACCGGTCGAAAGGGTAGGGCCGGAATTCGTAGCGCGTGTCCCCGCGGCCGGCCGACCACGCCCGGATGAGCCGGTCCGCCTCGGCGCTGGTCGGCTCCCGGTAGTCCCCGAAGACGACGACCCGGACCCTCGCTGGCGACGAGCCGGGCAGCAGCGTATGGGGACCGCCGGGGAGGCTCCGGCGGGGATTGGATCGATCTCGCCAGTCCTCGACGCACTTGGCCACCGCGACGGGCGGTCGGTCATCGGCGTGCGTGCTCGCCACGGGGCCGGCCGACAGCACCGCCTCGACGGCATGCACCACTGCGTCTCGCGCGTGCCATCCCCGCAGCTCGACACCGTTGACGAAGATCATCGGCGTCTGGAAGAGCCCCAGCGAGCGTGCCTCCTCGATCTCGGCCGCGATCCCGATCAGGGGGTCGCCTGCCATCATCCTCTCGACGAAGCCTCCGGGATCGAAGCCGAGGCTGCGGATGCCCTGCTCGAGCTGCTCCGTCGAGGTGAAGAGACCCCGCTGGGCGAACAACCACCGGTGCATCGCCCAGAACCCCTCGTCACCCCAGAGGATGCCGGCCGTCTCCGCCGCGCGCGCCGCCCAGCATGCGTTCCCGTGTAGGGTGCGATCGACCGTGGGGTTGCAGTCCAGGCAGTACGGGAAGTGCTTGACGGAGAGCGATACATCCTCGTGCCGCTCGAGGAGACGCTCGAGCTGTTCCTCGATCTTCCGACAGTCCTCGCACTGGTAGTCGGTGAAGACGACCAGGCGAACCGCGGCTCGGTCGGGACCGAGAAGGTACCTGCCGCGGAAGCCGAGCTCCGACGACGTCTCCACGGACGCGTTCCCGGCGATGATCGAGGAGGTCGACCGGGCGAGCTCCGTCTCGCCCCGCGCTTCCACCCGATGCTGCGCACGCCGCTCGAAGCCCCAGCAGGCAGCGGACACGGCGAGGAAGACAGTAGCGGCTGCGGCGATCAGGCGTGGGGAGAGGCGCACGTCGCGTCGAGAGATCTCCGCGATCCCCCAGAACGAGAGGTTCGCGGTGTGTGGGTCACGAGGCAGTAGACGCAGAAGTGCCCCCTGCCGACGAGCACGAGGACCAGCCACAGGGAGGCGACGCCTCCCAGGCGAACGACCGGGAGGAGGCGGGCGGGGAAGCCTCGCCGACTTCCGAGCCAGAGAATCAGGAGCGCGAGGAAGTAGGCCGCACCGAAGAAGGCCGTCAGCCAGCTGGTGAACGGGATCGTCGCCCAGGAACTCCCGGCAGCCTCGGCACAGGCGCTGCGGGGGCCGCAGCCCGGGAGAGTCGCCAGCCCCACGTGGCGCAGCGCCATCATCGTGGAAGCGCCCGCGGCGCCGAGGAGCAGCGCGACCCCCGAGGCCAGTCGCCGTAACGACAGGCGATCCGGCCTCGCTCTCTCCTGATCGGGAGAGTGGCTGGAGCCTCCGGGGGCGGACCGGGATCGTCGACGGCTCATGGGATTGCCGGTATGCGGGGCGAGCTCGCCCGTCGGCCCCGGTCAGCCTACCTGCATCGACCGACGCCGCAAGGCGATCGCCTCGGAGTGGGTCTTCCGGAGGGTGGGAAACGTATCGGACTCCGAGAGGAGTCAATTCCCCGTGCGCATCGGTTCAATCCGATCGTCGTCGAACGGGGAATGGTCCCGAGCCTCGAATCACCATTCCCCCCGGAACCGGGCCTTTTTCAGGCTGCCCTGCTCGGGGTTAGCTCGCAGCAACAGACATACCCATTCTCGGGCCCGCCATGGCGGATTATCGTATCCTGCTCGATGTACTCCATCGCGGACGAACGCGTGCCACACCAGGAGCCCGTGAGGTGAACAGCGACGCACGAGTCGATCGAGAACTCCCGGTGGAAGTCGCGTCGAGCGAATGTCTCGACAGCGCGATCCGGATCGATACTTCGATCGGAAGGCACGAGGTGCGTGCACCCGGTATCCACACCGTGACCCGAGAGAAACGACGCGTCCGTGCCGATTTCAGGAGTACCTCTGCCATCAATCACTGAACGGAGGAGAATCCCGATGTGACGAAGGACCCCGCTGCTGATCGGCAGCATTCTGATCCTGGTTCTCGGCTGGCTCACCGGAGTCAACGCGACGACCCTGGACGATCCCACGAATCCCTCCTTGAGGGCTTCGATACTCGATGAGTCCGGCAAGCCGATGGCGAAGGCCACGGTGGTCGCCGAGACATCCGTGGGCGAACCGCTGCGCGCCACGCCCGGCGGTGGCGCCGTCTGGATCATCGCCGGCGTGGACCAGAAGACGGTGCTCCACATCCAGGACCCGGTGCGTGGCGCGACTCGTGCGGAGATCACGATTCCCGCCGAAGCCGGTTCGAATGCGCTGGTCAACGTCTACTGGCAAGAACCGCTGGCCGAGGTCAGGGTCGTCACCGTGCTCGCGGAAACGAGTCACGCGGCCATGACCGGCTATCCCACCGTCTCACCCCCGTATCCCACGGGAAGGAGTGGCCGGGACATGACCTGCCCGGGCGATTCGCTCTTCGGGCAGCCGCCTCATGATCCCAACGCCTCGTGGTCCGCGGCGAACAGCGACGCGGACGTGGGGTACACCGTCTACGAGAACTTCTCGAACATCAACGGAGATGTTTGCGGCGTCCGATTCTGGGGCCTCAATGCCTACAACGACGGATCGGGGTGGACCGCGTGCACCGAGGACCCGCTGGGCTTCGACATCAAGTTCTACGCGGACGCCGGCGGTCAGCCGGGAGCGGAGCTCGGCACCTACAACGTCTCGCTGTCGGGAGTCGATACGGGCAACCTCTACAACGGGGTGTTCCCTCTGTACGAGTACAACGCGACGCTGGACCCCTGCATCCCCCTGACCAGCGGATGGATCTCGATCCAGGCCAACGCGACCCCCGGCTGCTGGTTCCTGTGGATGAGCGGGACCGGTGGAAACGGTCACGCGTATCAGGGGGATGGCGTCTCCCTGAGCGACTACTACTACGACCTGGCGCTGTGCCTCAGCGGACAGTACATCCCCACCTACGGGGCCTGCTGTGACGACAGCACCGGGACGTGCACCGAGAACGTCGAGATGCAGGATTGCCTGGCTCCGATGCGCTTCCTGCCCAACGGGACCTGTGCCGATCTCGATCCGCCCTGTGGCGACGTCGTCACCTGCCAGCACTCCATCGTCCTGACCGACGACTACGGAGACGGCTGGAACGGCGGGTCGGTCGACGTGCTGGTCAACGGCGGCCTGGTCCTCGACAACCTGACCCTGACCGATGGATTCGGACCGGTCACGTTCTACTTCCAGGCTGCGACGGGAGACCTGATCTCCACCGCCTACGTCCCCGGTGGCTGGCCCTACGAGAACGAGTACCACATCTACGACTTCAACGGAGTCGAGGTCTGCGCCGACGGCGTGGGTGGTAACGAACCGACGGGCTGCAGCGGCACCGGCAACTGTGGAGGGGATCCCTGCGACGGGAACCGGCCTCCGAACGACGAGTGCATCGACGCAACCCCGATCGCCCCTCCGTACCCGCAGACGGTCAGCGGCACCAACGAGTGCGCCCTGATCGACTGCCCCGGTGTGCTCGACTGGCACTCCACCTGGTGGGAGATCGAGGTGCCCTACGCTCTCAACAACCTCTCGGTCTCGTTCTGTGGGAACGGCTTCGAGGTCAACAACGTCGGTGTGGCCATCTACTACGACTGCAACGACTGTGCCGCGTACGAGGTGTACGACGACATCGACTGGTACGGGTGCTCCGACGGAGTCACCGCTCCGAATATCACCTGGCGGGACATCCCCGGGCCGGGGACCGTGTACTTCCCGGTGATGCTCAACGAGGACAGCCAGTCCGCCTACATCTTCACCGCTGACGTCGAAGAGGTGCTTCCCGCGGTGAACGACCTCTGCGTGGACGCCATCCCGGTGGCCGTTCCGTCGCTCACGCCGGGAACGACCGTGGGCTCGACGATCGACGACGGCTTCCCCGATTGCGGTACCTCCATCACCTCTCCCGGTGTCTGGTACACCGTGATGGGAACCGGCACGACGATGACCGCCTCCCTGTGCAATGGGGCGACGACCTTCGATTCCAAGCTGTCGGTCTACTGCCCCGACTGCGCCGCTCCCGTCTGCGTGGTCGGCGTCGACGACTTCTGCGGACTCCAGTCCGAGGTCTCGTGGCCGTCTCAGTACGGCGCGACCTACCTCATCCTGGTGCACAGCTACGGCGGTGCCGTGGGGACCTTCGAGCTGGAGGTCTACGACGACGGAGTTCCGGCCACGGCGGATGTCGCCTGCTTGCCGGAAGGGGCGTGCTGTCTGCCCGACTCCACCTGCGTGGTCGTCACCGAAGGTGAGTGCGCCGCGCTGGGCGGCTCGTACCAGGGCGATGACACGACCTGCGATTCCCTGGGTGCTTGCTGCATGCCGGATGGGACCTGCTCGGTCACCAGCCCGACCTGCTGCGAGTCGGCCGGAGGGACCTTCCTCGGAGCCGGCACCAACTGTGGGACGGGCACCGTGGTGGTCCTGGACGAGGGCTTCGACACCGGTATCCCCATCGAATGGACCGTCACGGATGAGGACGGCTCGGGACTGATGTGGACCGACATCGCCGGCAGCGGTGAGAGCGGCAACTACACCGGCGGGGACGGCGATGCCGCGACCGCCTCCAGCGATGGCTTCGGCTCGGCGTCCTACGACACCTGGTTGATCTCACCGATGATGGATCTCTCCGGCGCCGTGGGAGCGATGCTCGACTTCGACGCCAACTTCCAGAACTACGCCGGCTACGACTTCTTCGAGGTCTACGTCAGCTACGATGCAGGTGGAACCTGGACCAACCTCCTCTCCTGGAACGAGGACCACGGTTCCTTCCGCAACACGCCCGGCGAGCACGTGACGCTGGGCCTGGGCACGGTCACCGCGACGACCCAGATCGCCTTCCGCTTCTACGACCCGGAAGTGCACTTCAACTGGTACGCGCAGGTCGACGAAGTGCTCGTGACCGCCGAGGTCGTGGGGATGAGCCCCTGCGGCCTGCACCTCGACATCAAGCCGGGCTCCTGCCCGAACTCCTTCAACCCCGGCAGCCACGGGGTCCTGCCCGTCGCGCTGCTGGGAACGGACACCCTCGACGTCACCATGGTCGACCTGTCCACGTTGATGCTGTCCCGCTGGGACGGCGTGGGCGGAAGTGTCGCCCCGCACGAGGGACCGCCAGGTCCCCACAGCACCTACGAGGACGTGGGCACCCCGTTCCACGGGGACGGCTGTGACTGCCACGAGCTCGGTCCCGACGGCTACGTCGACCTGTCGATGAAGTTCAAGACCGACAACGTCGTGGCTGCGCTCGAGCTGAGCGATCTTCCCGGCGGCTCTCTGGTGCCGCTGATGCTCACCGGGACCCTGCTCGACGGGACTCCCTTCGTCACCTCCGACGACTGCCTGCGCCTCGTGCCTCCGGGCTCGGGGAGCAGCAAGGTCACGGTGGGAGCGTCGTTGCCGGGCCTCTGGCTCGATGTCGCTCCTCTCGACAGCACGCTCGACGGGGGCGGTTTCGCCAACCCGTCCTTCGAGCGGGACTACTGGCTCGGGACCGACGTCACCCTCGTCGCACCCGCGGCGCAGGGAGGTCCCATCACCTTCATCAAGTGGGTGATCGACGGCGTCGAGCAGCCCCCGGGACAGTCGGTCATCAACCTGACCCTGACCGAGGGCGCTCACACCGCGAGAGCCGTGTACGCCAAGACCGGCGAGTTCTTGATCCGCTAGTCTTCTCCGTTGACTCCTGTATGAGACCGGCTCCTCACCTCGGTGGGGAGTCGGTCTCCTCCATCAGCGGCGTGGCCTACCGGTACTCGTACGACCTGTCCGGGTGAGGCGGGGGCTGCGGCACCTCTCGCGGGTCCTCCGCGACGCGTTCGAGCAGGTGCTTCACCGCGGCTTCCAGCTGCGCGTCGCCGCCGTTGAAGGTCGCGTGGGGCAGGTTGTCGACCTCGATGTCGGGGATCACACCGATCTGCTCGATCAGCCACTCGCCCTCGGGGCCGTAGACGCCGGTCATCGGCGCGCGGGCGAGTCCGCCGTCGGTCAGGCGATTGTCGGAGCTGAGCCAGATCTCGCCGCCCCAGGTGCGCATGCCGATCACCACGCCCAGCCCCAGCCGGCGGAAGCCCTCCGCGAACGCCTCGCCGTCGGAGTAGGTCTCCTGGTCGCACAACACCACCATGTGTCCGCGGAAGGCGTACTGCTGATTCCAGTACGGCTCGTTCACGCGTCCCTTCCAGTACATCCAGGCCTTCCGCTGGAGCTTCTCCAGGATGATGCTGTCGATGTTGCCGCCGAAGTTGCTGCGCACGTCGACGATGAGCCCCTGGCGGTCGAACACCGGGTAGAACTGGCGGTACCACTGGGTCAGGTTGCCGCCGCCCATGGCGCTGAGGTGGACGTAGCCGATCTTCCCCTCGCCCGCCTCCTCGACCGCCGTGCGGCGCGAGAGCACCCAGTCGGCGTAGCGGAGCTTGCGGTCGTCGCCCGCGGGGACGACGACGAGGTCGCGCTCGACCGCCTCTTCCCCCGATCCCGACTTCAGCCGCAGCAGCACCTGTCGCCCGACCTGGTTGCGCAGGAGCTCGCCGAGGTCGCGCGCCACGAGCGCGGGGATGCCGTTGACCGCGGTGATCACGTCGCCGTCGTTCACCGCGAGGTACGGATCGGCCAGCGGCGCCATCTCGCCGGGGTAGTCGGGGTCGGTGCGGTAGATGTGGTCGATGCGGATGCCACCTACGGCCGGATCCCGGAACGTCCGCGCGCCCAGCGTCGCCACCTTCACGTCGTCGGTTCCCTTGCGCAGGTCGCCGCCCCGCACGCTGGTGTGCAGCGCGGAGAGCTCGCCGACCATCCAGCCGATCAGCTCGTTCAGCTCGTCGCGGGTGGTCACCCGGTCGACCAGGGGCAAGTGCTTGACCAGGACGCCATCCCAGTCGACCCCGTGCATCTTCGGGTCGTAGAAGTAGTCGCGCTCCAGCCGCCAGGCGTCGACGAAGATCTGGCGCCAGTCGTCGCGCACGTCGATCGCGTAGCTCCAGCCGCCGAGATCGACACGGTGCTCCTTCAGGTCGGAGACCTTGGCCGGCTTGGCGTCGACCACGAAGAGGTCGGATCCCTTGCGCACCAGGAGCTTCTTGCCGTCGAGCGACAGCTCGATCGAGCGCACGTCCTCGATCATCGTCACCGGCTCACCTTTTTCGTCGCCGATCTTCACCGCGGTGAGGTGCCGCTTCGCGTCGGGGCCGGAGTCGCGGGCCAGGAAGAAGAGCGCCTGCTCGTTGATCCAGAGCGAGCGGAAGTTCCCCGATGCGACCGGTACGCGGAAGAGCCGGCTCGAGAGGCCGTCCAGGTCGATCTCGACCGGCGCGGGCTTCTTCTCCTGGTCGCCCTCGGGCTTCTCCTCCTTCGCGTCCTTCTTCTCCTTCGGCTCGTACAGCTCGTCGTCGGGCCGGAACGGCGGGCGCAGCCCCTCGCGCAGCGAGACCGCGTAGATCTCGTCCTCCTTGTCGAAGAAGGGCTCCGGCTGCCGCGTGCCCCACGGACTGCGCACCAGGGAGCGCAGATTCCGGTCGGAGATGAAGTAGAGGAGCTCCCCGCCGGGATCCCAGACGGGGCTGAAGCTGTTCACCCGATCGCCGGTCACCAGGTGCGTCCGACCGCTCTTCGAGTCGAACAGCTTGATCTGCTCGAAGGTGTTCAGCGCCGGCTCGCTGAAGGCCAGCCACCGCCCGTCGGGCGACCAGGCCATGTCGCCCTGGTTCTCGCGGTGCTCGCGGTGCTCGGAGACGACGCCCGACACCCCGGTCTCGACGTCTCGCACCCAGAGGTCGTTGTTCTTGTCGAGCCAGGCGATCAGCTGCCCGTCGGGGGAGGGGAAGCCGCGGAAGCGCAGGATCTCCCCGTCGCTGGTCAACCTCCGCTCGGCACCCACGCCGTCGCCGGGGATCTCGACGAACTCCAGCTCACCGGTCTCGTCGGAGAGCCCGAGCAGTGAATCTCCATCCGGCGTGAAGACGACGTCCCGGTAGCGCACCCGATCCTTGCGCGTGGCGCGAACCAGGCGTCCGTGCTTCACCGGAGCGACGAAGACTCGACCGCGAGAGGTCAGCACCACGCTCTCGCCGTTCGGGTGCAGGTGCGCGCTGGTGAGGTGCTTCATCGGCTCGGTGATCCACTTCTCTCGCGTGTGATCGAAATCCGAGGCCAGGGTGATCGGCACCTTTCGGTTCACCTTCGTCTCGATGTCGTACAGCCACAGGTCCGCGGCGAGCGAGTACACGATGCGCCCCGCGTCGATGGACGGGCTCTTGACGTCCCAGCCGCTGTGGTTCGTGTGCTGCCTGCGGTCAGTGCCGTCCTCGTTCATCGAGTGCAGATTCATCGTATTGCCGCGAACGAACCACACGCGCCCCTGCCACCACATCGGAGAGTGGCTCTCGCCGTTCCAGTCGCCGGTCAGCTCGATCGCCTCCTCGGCACCGCGCTCGAACTTCCAGACGTCGCGGGCGGTACCGCCGGTGTACCGCTTGGTCACATTGCGGTGAAAGACCGGGCGGCAGAAGTAGAGCGTGTCCCCCGTGTCGTCGTAGGCCGCCTCGCTGGCGTAGGCGAGCGGCTCGAGCTCGCGCGTCCCCATCTCGAGATCGATCTTCACCAGCCGCAGTCGGGGTAGTCCCGAGTAGGCCCGCGTCGCGTAGACGAGCTTCCCGTCCGGCGTCCAGGTCGTGGCCACCGACGGGTCCGCCTCGTAGGTCCAGCGAGTGGGCGCGCCGCCGACGAGCGGCATGGTGTAGACCTCGGGCACCCCTTCGTAGTGCGCGGTGAATGCGAGGGTCGTTCCGTCGGGCGAGATCGTCGGGAACTGCTCCTCGCCAGCGTGCGTGGTCAGGCGGTGGGCGACGCCGCCCTCGGTGGATACCTTCCAGAGATCACCCTCCGCCGCGAAGACGATGGTGTCACCGCGCAACGCGGGGTAGCGGTAGAAACCGAGCGCTCCCTCCTGCTGGACCGCCGCGTTCGCAGCTTCGGGGGGAATTGCGGCGATGGGCGTTGACGCCGTCGCGCAGGAGGAGAGGAGCAGGAAGAGAGCGGTCTCGCGATAGGGGAGGAACATGGCGCTGCGCTGGTCGGGGTACGGAGCGGCTCGATCGCCGGGGCGACCCAGGCTGCCCGGTGGTGCTTCCGGCCGCAAGGTCCGGGCCTCCGAAGGCGTAAAGGATCGGTAGTGCTCCGGCTCCACGACCCGGTCTGGTCCGGCGCGACCGCCCAGGGGGTGTACGACCTCCGCTCGCGGGAAATCCGGCCCGGCTACAGATCCCAGGTGATCTCGAGTCCGTTCGACAAGTTGAAGTCGTTGACCCCGGTTCCGCAGAGCGGATTCACGATGTTGCGGTACCAGCACTGGTATCGCTTGACGTCGCCGGGGGAGACACCGCCCTTGACGGCGATGCCGATCGTCGTGCTCGAGGTGCCCATCGCGTCGGAGGTGCGAGCCTGGAGACGGATCAGGTTGCCGCCGGTGCAGCGCAGGCCGTCGCCGAAGATGATCCCGTTGCCGCCGTTCACCCGGTTGTCCGCCTGGAAGTAGAGGCCGGTATTGTTCGGCTCCAGGTTGGTGGCGACCAGGACGAGGGTGTCCGCGCTGACGCTGGCGAACCCTCCGCCCGAGAGCCGCGCTCCCGAGTTGAACACGCCATTGGCACACCCGGAGCCCGGGACACTACCGTCGTTGTCGTTGCCGCACGGGCAGGGGACTCCGCTGCCCGGGTCACCGAAGCAGTAGCGCTCGAAGGGAACGGGTACGAGGAAGGTGTAGGCCGCGTCGGCCTGATCGGCGCTGTTGTCGTGCTGGTCGCCGTTCACTCCGGTCGCGCTGCTCGCTTCTTCGTAGGCGCCGATCACGACCGTGCGGTCCGACATCGAGACGGCGTAGCCGAACCAGTCGCCGGCGTCCGTGTTGGACGCCTTCAGGTAAGACTGTTGACTCCAGTCCGTCCCGTCTCGCGTGAACACGTAGGCCGCGCCGGCCTGAGAGGCACTGTTGTCACCCTGATCGCCGTCCACGCCAGTGGCGTTGCTGGCCTCCCGGTGGGCCCCGATCACCGCCGTGTCGCCGGACACCGCCACCGAAGAGCCGAAGTAGTCTCCCGGGTCCGTGTTGGAGGCCTTGACGTACGCTTGCTGGCCCCAGTTCATCCCGCTCCGTGTGAAGACGTAGGCCGCTCCGGCATTCGGGGCGCCGTCGCCCTGGTCACCGTTCACGCCGGTGGCGCTTCCGTCCTCCAAGCTCGCCCCGACCAGAACCGTGTTCCCCGACGCGGATACGGAGTAGCCGAAGTAGTCTTGATCAGCGGTATTCGAGGCCTTGAGATAGGCCTCCTGGCTCCAGCTCGTGCCACTCCGCGTGAATACGTAGGCCGCGCCCGAGCTCGGACTTCCGTTGTCGCTCTGGCTGCCGTTCACCCCGATGGCGTTGCTGCTCTCCCCG
>CAZCAC010000125.1:17225-25809 GCA_964496575.1 uncultured Planctomycetaceae bacterium
ACTTCCGTTGTCGCTCTGGCTGCCGTTCACCCCGATGGCGTTGCTGCTCTCCCCGTACGCGCCGACCACCAGCGTATCGCCCGATACCGACACGGCGTGGCCGAAGTGGTCCACGGAGTCCGTGTTGGAAGCCTTGAGGTAGGCTTCCTGGCTCCAGGTCGACCCGTCCCGAGCGAACACGTAAGCCGCGCCGGCCTCTCTGGCGCTGTTGTCCTGCTGGTCGCCGCCCACCCCGGTGGCGTTGCTGCTCTCCCCGACCGCTCCGACAACCAGCGTGTCTCCACACACCGCCACGCAGTGGCCGAACATGTCCCCCCAGGGATTGGACGGAAGGCTGCCATCGGTATTGGAGGCCTTGAGGTAGGCCTGCTGGCTCCAGCTCCCGGCGTTTCGCACGAACACGTAGGCCGCACCCGCAAAGGGGGCGCCGTTGTCATCCTGGTCACCGTTCACGCCCGTCGCGCTGCTGGCTTCCCAGGGTGCTCCGATCACCACCGTGTGGTCCGACACGGCCACGGAGAAGCCGAACGCATCGCCGTGGGGAAAGGAGGAAGCGCCGCCCTCGGCGTTGGAGGCCTTCAGGTAGGCCTGCTGAGCTACCGGGTCGATCGTCAGCGGATAGCGTGCACCGCGCTCGTCGATGCCGAGGCGCAGCTGGGCGCCGAAGGACTCGAAGCTGGCCCTCAGCGTTCTTCCCTCGGCATCGAACACGTGGAGCCCGGTGTAGGTGACCACCGCCGCACCCGCGTCGTCCAGGAAGCGGACCGTGCGCCCGTCCGCGTCCACCACCGGTCGCAGTCCGCCGCACACGGCGAGGGTGAAGGTCAGCGGGCTCTCTCCGACCTCACCGCCCCTCGCCGGCCTGCGGTGAACGGTGTAGCCGTGCTCCAGGCGGCGCCTGTCGTTCACGTACCACTCTTCGAGCGTGTCGTCCCAGGTGTAGGTGACCCGCTGACCTTCGGCGCTCACGGTGGCCGGGCCGGTCACGGGCTGCTCACCGCCGGCGAAACCGTAGCTCTCGAGCTCCAGTCCCCACGCCCAGTCACCCCGATCGGGCCGCACGCGGAAGCCGCGACCGTCGAAGGTCGTCGTCCACCGCAGCCGCGGGTTTCTGGCCTCGAAACCACCCTCCACGGCGAAGGCCGCATGACGCACCGCCTCGTGTGCCGCACGGATGCCGGCCCAGTCGCCGGTGGACAGTCCCTCGGGAACGGTCTCCTCGGCGGCGGGGCCGGTGGTTCGGGGAGCGACCGCCTCGGAGGTTCCGACCAGGGGGAAGCAGCAGAACAGCGACAGCACGGGGATCCACGAAGTACCGGTGATCATGCTCGTCTCCTCTCGAGAAAGGGGAACCGCGGCGCAGGGATGGTCTCCTCCGGAGTCGGCGGACGCAAGAGGCCCCGCGGAGGGCGAGCGGTTCGGTTCGCGAGCGGTGGGCGCGTCCTGCAACCGTGGGGGGAGGGTCTCGACCTCCCGCTGATCAATTCCCGTGCCGTCGCGGCCGTGAATGCGGCGACCACTCCATCAACGGGTCGATCCACTCCGGGGTGGAAGTGCACGAGTGGAGGAGCGAAGTCGAACACCGAGCCGTACCGCTCCCGGCGGTCGGCTCGGTGTAGCTTCGCTGCCGGATCACTTCTCCAATCCGAGATACTCGAGGTACGCGTCCATCGTCGGCTCGCCGCCGAGGAAGTTCCTCAGCATCTCCATCCCGTCGACCGTGCCGGCGCGCGAGAGGATCGTATCGGCGAAGTGTCCACCGGCCGCGCGCTTCATCATGCCGAGCTCCCGGTACTTCTCGAAGGCCGCGCAGGTGTAGACGAGCGACCACTGATAGCCGTAGTAGCTGGCGACGTAGTTGGTCAGGTGCGTGAAGTTCGACTGGAACCAGGTCCCTTCGACACCCTCGTACTGCTCGATCCTCGTCTCCAGGTCGATCCCGACCTGCGTGGTATCGATCGTCTCGCCGACCTTCAGCCGGTTGTAGGTCTGGTCGACCAGCCCGTAGTAGTACTGGCGCTCGGCCAGCATGCCGGAAGCGAAGCGCCGGGCGGCGATCAGCCCCTGCAGCAGCTCGTCGGGCAGCACCTCGCCGGTCTCGTAGTGGCGGGCGTAGATCCGCAGCACGTCGGGCTCCCAGCACCAGTTCTCGAAGATCTGGGAGGGGAGCTCGACGAAGTCGCGCTCGCACTCCGCGCAGCCGGTGGTGTCGGCGACCGAGAGCGCGGCGTGCAGGAAGTGCCCGAACTCGTGGAAGAGCGTCGTCACCTCGTCGTGCGTCAGCAGCGAAGGCTTGTCCGCGGTGGGCTTGGTGAAGTTGCACTGCACCACGGCGCGCATGCGGGTCAGCGAACCGTCCATCCAGCGGTGCCGCGGAATGAAGTCCCAGTGGAACGCGCCGCCGCGCTTGTAGGGGCGCGGGTGCAGGTCGGTGTAGAGCTCGGCGATCAGCTCGCCCGAGGCCTGGTCGTAGACGCGCCAGAACTTCAGGTCGTCGTGCCAGAAGTAGAGCTCCTCGGCGCGCGCGTCCGCGGTCGCGTCGCGGAACTCGATCCCGTAGAGCGTCGTGCAGATCCCGAACATCCCGTCCATCACCTGCTGCAACGGGAAGTACTGGCGGATCTCGTCCATGTCGACCGCGTACTTCTCCTTCTGCGCCATCGCGGCGTAGTACCAGTAGTCCCAGGCGTAGAGCTCGGCGTCCCACTCCCGGGTGTCACGGCGCTTGAAGTCGCGAAGCTCGGCGAAATCCAGGTCGGATTTCTTGCGCACGAGTGGGATCAGCTCGTCGTAGAACTTCTGCACGCGGTCGGCGTCTCCCGTCATCAGGACCTCGGTCTGGTAGTCGGCCGAGTGCCGGTAACCGAGCGTCTGGGCGATCTCGGCGCGCAGCGCGAGCATCCGTTCCAGGGTGCGCACGTTGGCCTGGCCACCCTTGCGCTTGTAGGCGACCCAGAGCTTCATGCGCGTCGTCTCGTCGGGGCACGAGCGCCAGATCTCCATCGTGGTAGAGTTGTCGAGTGGCACCGCGTAGACGCCGGCGACCCTGGGAATCCCCTCCAGGAACTCCGCGGACATCCCCGGTAGCTCCTCGGGAGTGAGCAGCACCGTGGTCTCGTCCATCTGCGCCCGCTTGTTGAACTCGATCGTGAGATCCGAGAGCTCCTTCTGGAGCGCCTTCAGCTCCTCCCGCTCCCTGGCGGACAGCTCCATCCCGGCACGCCGGTAGCTTCGCATGGTGAGCTCGAGCAGTCGCGCCCGCTCTCCCTCGAGCTTCGGCCCGCCGTCGACGTAGGCCTTGATCGCCCGGTAGAGGTCCTCCCGCTTGCCGGTCTCGATCTGCCACTCGGTCAGCGCCGCCTCGACCGCGTTGCCCACGTCCCGGTCATCGGCGTGAGGCGAGAGCAGGGCGATCGCCTGGGGAAAGGTCAGCTCCATCGTCAGCCGGCCGTACACGTCGTCGAGCGCCCCGAGCGTGTTCTCGAAGGTTCGCCGCTCGTCGGGCACGTCGATGATCCTCTGGATCTCGGTATCCGCGCGATCCAGCGATTGCCGGTACTCCTCGAGGGTCTTGCCGAGCTGCGCCTGCGCGCTCGAGAGCGTGAGCGTGATCATCCCTCCGATCAGCGCGAATCGAAAGGGCCTCATCCAGTTGTTCATGCGTCCGTGGGTCATGGCGTCGGATTCTCCAGTTGCTCGCTCGCGGCCGCCGATCGGCCGGAAGCCCACAGTCTAGCGATCGTGACCGCTGGGCGGGGAGGCGAGAGCACGATCTGTGGAGAAGGCGGACACCAGCAGTGCACTCCGGTACCCGGTCACGGCCGCCACTGGATGGCGTACCCGTTGGACGTATTGAAGTCGTTCACTCCCAGGCCACAAGGCGGGTTGACCGTCGTGCGGTACCAGCACTGGTAGTACTTGGTGCCGCCCGCGGTGACGTTGCCCGCCTTGGTGGAGACCCGCACGGTCGTGTGAGAGGTCCCGCTCGCATCCGCGAAGCGGACCTCGAGGCGCCGCAGGCTCCCACCGGCGCAGCGAAGTCCATCGCCCCACACGATCCCGGGAGACCGGTCGTTGTCCGCCTGGAAGTACAGGCCGCTGTTCCCGGGCTCGAGGTGCGTCGTACGCAGGACGAGCGTATCCGAGCTGACGCTGGCGATCCCGCTGCCGGTCAGCTGTGCCCCGGACGCGAAGACTCCGTTGGCGCACCCGGAGCCGGGGGCGCTCCCGTCGTTGTCGTTGACACAGGGGCACGGAGTGCCGATGCCGGGGTCGCCCGGGCAGAAGGCCGCTCCGGGGTTGACGACGAACACGTAGGCTGCCCCGGCTTTGGTGCTGCCGTTGTCTCCCTGGTCACCGTTCACGCCGGTGGCAGAGCTCTTCTCGTAGCGCGCTCCGACCACGACGAGGTCCCCCGATACCGACACCGATTGACCGAGTTCGTCGTGGGCGTCGGTGTTGGAGGCTTTGAGATAGGCCAGCTGGCTCCAGGCCGCCCCGACCCGTCTGAAGACGTAGGCCGCCCCGGAGTAGGGAATGCCATTGCCCTGGGTGCCGTTCACTCCCGTCGCACCGCTGCTCTCCCAGATCGAACCGATGGCCACCGTGTCGTTCCACACGGCCACCGAGGTGCCGAAATGGTCGCGCTCGTCGGTGTTTGAGGCCTTCAAGTAGGCCTCCTGGCTCCAGGTGGTCCCGTTTCGAACGAACACGTAGGCCGCTCCGGCAGCCGGGGCGCTGTTGTCGCCCTGATCGCCATTCACCCCAGTGGCGCTGCTGCTCTCTCCTCGCGCGCCAACGACGATCGTATCGCCGTCGACCGAGACCGAGTGGCCGAACTCATCGAACGCGTCGGTGTTGGAAGCCTTGAGGTAGGCCTGTTGCGCGAGAGGGTCGACCGTCAGCGGGTAGAGCGCATCCTGTTCTTCGACCTCGAGCAGCAGTCGTTCGCCGAGCTGCGTGAAGCTCGCCGGGAGTGCCCGTCCGGAGGCGTCGAAGACGGACAGTCCGGAGTAGGTGAGTACGACTGCACCGCACTCGTCGAGGAAGTGGACACCCCGCCCCTGCCGGTCTATCTCCGGTTGCAGATCGCCGCGGATCCGAAGGTTGAAGGTCAGCGGGCCCGGGCCGCCTCGCGACGGGCGAGCATGGACCGTGTAGCCGTGTTCGAGACCGCGTGAATCGTTGACGTACCACTCCTCGAGGTCCGCGTCCCAGCGATAAACGATCCGCCCACCTTCGGCGCTGACGCTCATCGGCTGCGAGACAACCCGCACGGCTCCGACGAACCCCCAGCTCTCGAGCTGCAGCCCCCACGTCCAGCTCCCCGCCTCGGGCTCGGTGTGGAAGCCTCGCCCGTCGAAGTGCGCCAGCCAGTCCTGGCCGGGGTTGTGCGCCTGATGACCTCCGTCGACCTCGAGGACCTGGTGGCGGCCCGTCTCGCAGGCTTCGCGGATCCCGACCCAGTCACGCCCGGACAGCTCGACGTTCTCGACGGCGGGTAGATTGTCGAAACCGGGAGCCGTCAGGAAGCCACAGGCGAGCGAGGTCAGGAAGTAAGTGTTCATTTCGCGGGTGGTCGAATGAGGCGAGGTACGAGACGTCCCGCAACCATGCGGAGCCAGCTGCCGTGCAACTCTCGTGCCCGAATTGCTCGCACATCCCTGCCGTCGGGATGGCGCTCACGGAAGCCGATCCGCAGCGAGTGTTCGCCGGTCACACGATCGTACGTGCGATGCTGCACGGTGGGGGAGCGAGATACCCGAAACCTCCGCACCTGTCGAGAGAGCGCGCAGGGGCGGGGCGGGCCGGCACGCTCACGCGTCGGGCCGCGCGCCCTCCAGCTTCGCGCTCAGGATCTTCTGCGCCCGACGCGTGACGTAGACGATCAGCACGGCGGTGGCCGCGAAGCCCAGCATCTCGGCCCACCACTGCCACTCCGAGTACCCGGGGTTGTCCGGGGTCCCCGACAGGTCGCCGGCGATGTCGCCCGCGTAGACGTACAGCATGGTTCCCGGCAGCATGCCGACGAAGGTGGCGAGGATGTAAGGGCCGAAAGGCACGCGGACCGCGCCGTAGAAGCCACTCAGCAGGCTGAAGGAGAAGACCGGCGAGAGGCGGGTCAGGAAGACGATCTTCCACCCCTCCTCGTTCGCCGCCCGCTCGAGCTGGCGCAGCTGCGGCTTCCGCTCCATCAGCCGATCGAGCACCCGGCGGAAGATCCAGCCGCCGACGAAGTACCCGCCCACCGACGCGGTGGTGGCCGCGACCTGGACCCAGAACACCCCGACCCAGAAGTCGAAGTGCGCACCCGCGGCCAGATCGAGGGGGAAGACGGGGAGCAGGAGCGAGGCGGCGGCCACGTAGCCGCCGATCAGCGCCAGCGGGGCGTAGTTACCCAGCGCGGAGAACTCGATCAGCCCCTCTTGCTCCAGCTTCCGGGCCCCGGGAGACCAGATCACCACGGCCACCAGCGCCGCGACCAGCACGACGGAGGCGATGCGCCGCCAGGTCCCCGAGGGGACGGGGCGACCGGCGGCCGCGCTTCCTGCTGGTTCGCTCACCGCGCGGTCCTACAGGTTCGACTACTGAACAGGGAGCTCGATCTCCGCGGGGGTCTCGGTCCAGATGCCGATGATCTCTCCCTCCAGGCTGAGCGCGACTTTGTACTTCTTACCTCCGTCGTCCAGCTTCACGTGGTACTCGACCACCGTCCGGCTGCCGTCGCGGATCTCCTCGTACTTGTTGATCCTGGCCACCGGGTAGCGGTCCGCGAGCACCTCGTGGACGGCATCGGGAATCTGCTCGCGGCGGACCTCGATCTCCTCGGAGAAGAGCACGGCGTCGAGCGAGAACATCGCCTCGACCTCACGACCGCCGACGAGGCGACTGAGCTCGTAGTACATCACCCCGTCGTTGAACTCTCGCTCGGCGTCGGTGAACGGCCCGCCTGAGTGGAGCTCGTCCATCGCCGCGCGGATCTCCGCGGGGACCTCGGCGGGATCGATGTGGTACTCGATCTCCGCGGGGTAGCCGTCGGGCCCGAGGGTGAGCTCCAGGCTCGTGGCGTCGAGAGCGACGGCGACGTCGATCCCCATCGGCGGCGTCGACGACGATTTGCAGGCCGAGAGCGCGAGGGCCGCGGCGGCGAGTACGAAGGGGAGCTTCTGCATCTTCATCTTCCTCCTGTTTGGGGCGCTTGGGCCCGTTCGGGCGTGCATCCTCGCGAATCGCGGCGGCCCGGGTCCAGCCCCGATCGAAAAGTCGCCCGATCAGCGATCGATGGGCCGGCAGACGAGGATCTGCTTGGGGGAGGCCGAGGTGAACGGCTCCTCGGTGAAATCGCCGAAACGCTCGAGGATCCGCCAGCCGCCGAGGCGGAGCAGCGCTTCCAGCTCGAGGGGGTAGTAGCAGCGCATGTCCAGCGTGCTGGTGAAGCGCTCCTCACCCACCCGGTGATGCCAGGTGACGCGGTTGACCTGGCCGGCGGCGTCGTAGCGGCACTGCTCCGCGATGATCACCTCACGTCCGTCGTCGAGCACACCCCGGTGGCGATCGACCGGATCGCCATCTCCGCGGACCATGAACTCGAGGCTCGGGTTGAACACGTCGAAGATGAAGGCCCCCTCCGGTTCGAGGTGCTTCCGAACTCGATCGAAGACGCGCAGGACGTCGTCGACCGTGTAGGTGTTCTGCAGCGAGTTGAACGGCAGGAAGATCAGCGCGAAGCGCCGCGAGAGGTCGAAGTCCCGGATATCGCCGAACTGGAAGGGATCCGGCAGCGACCCCGCCCGCGCCTTGGAACGGCCGCGCTCGAGCATCGATTCGGTGAAGTCGAGTCCGGTGATGTCGATTCCGGCACGCAGGAGGGGCAGGGTGAGCCGGCCGGTCCCGCAGCACAGTTCGAGGACCGGCCCCGCGGCGGCCCGGCAGCGGCGCTCGTAGAAGGGGAGATCGGCGAGGTCGGTGTTGATGGCGTCGTAGAGCCGTCCGTCGTGGACCGCTTCGGATACGCCAAAGTCTTCGCTGGTCATGGATCTTCTCCCGGGTCGGGCGCTGGGGAGTGATTCGGGACCCGAGAGTACTCGATGGGGCGCGATCCGCTCCAGGCACGCCGCCGTTCGATTCGCTAGGATCTCCGGCGGATCCCCATGCCCGAACCCCACCCCTATCGAGAGTTCACCGCGTCCAGCCTGATCGGTGGAGTCCTGGTGGGATTGATGCTCAACATGGGCATCTGCTACGCGGGCCTGCAGATCGGCTTCGCCATCGTCGGCTCCTCGGTGGCCGCCGTGCTCGGCTTCGGGATCCTGCGCGGGATCCTGCGCCGTGGCTCGATCCTGGAGGTGAACGTCTTCCAGACCACCGGCTCGGCGGTGAACACGGTGAACTCCGGGATCATCTTCACCGTGCCGGTACTCTTCCTGCTGGGACTGGAGGGCCGGATCAACTACCCGGCGCTGCTCCTGGCGGCCGTCGCGGGCTCGCTGCTCGGGGTGACGATGATCATCCCGCTGCGCAAGCAGATCGTCGAGTTCGAGCGGCTGCGCTTCCCCGAGGGAACCGCGGTGGCGACGATCCTGAA
>CAZCAC010000126.1:0-25718 GCA_964496575.1 uncultured Planctomycetaceae bacterium
CCGCCTGCTGAGCCTGGAGGGTGCGCAGCGCTCGCCGGCGCGCCTGCACCTCCTCCGGGGTCGGGGGCTTGGGCATCGGCAGCTCGCCGGTCTCCTCGAAGGCCTTCTGGAAGCGCTCCGCCATCAGCTTCGAGGCGGGGGTCACCTGCGGCGGGATCCGCGGCGGACCGCCGCCCTGCGCGCTGGGCTGGCCGGCGCGCCCCGTCGGGGAGCTGCGCGGCTGCGGCGCTTCCGCCTCGCCCTCGTCCTCGCCCTTGGCGCGGATGCGCAGGATCAGGCTCGCGACCTCGTCCTCGATCGCCACGAAGAGCTTCGCGAAGAGCCCGAAGCCCTCCTTCTTGTATTCGGTCTTCGGATCGACCTGGCCGTAGCCGCGCAGGCCGATGCCGGCCTTCAGCGCGTCGATCGCGTGCAGGTGGTCCTTCCAGCGGCTGTCGATCGCGTTGAGCAGGACGTACCCCTCGATCCGCCGCATCAACTCCTCGCCGACCTTCGCCTCGCGCTCCTGGTAGTACTTCTCGATCACCTCGAGGGCCGGGCCGAAGGCGCCGGGGTTCTCCACGCAGGCGGCCGCGACCTCGGGGTCCAGCTCGAAGCCGAAGGTCCGTCCCATCCAGCGGTTGAAGCCCTCACCGTCCTCGGGGTTGAGGTCGGCGGCGCGCCCCACGGCGCGCTCGATCATCATCAGGACCTTCTCCTTCAGCTCGACCGTGTTCAGCACGTCCTGACGCGTGCCGTAGATCTCCTTGCGCTGCTCGTCCATCACCTCGTCGTACTCGAGGAGGCTCTTGCGGATCTCGAAGTTGCGGTCCTCGACCTTCTTCTGCGCCTTGGCGATCGCCCGGGTGACCATCCCCGACTCGATCTCCTGGCCCTCGGTCATGCCGAGCTTCTCCATCATCCGGGTGACCCAGTCGCGGTAGAAGATCCGCATCAGGTCGTCCTCGAGGGAGAGGAAGAAGCGGGAGACCCCGGGGTCCCCCTGACGACCGGAGCGGCCGCGCAGCTGGTTGTCGATCCGGCGCGCCTCGTGGCGCTCGGTGGCGAGGACGTAGAGGCCACCGAAGTCGATCACCTCCTTCTCGTCCTCGTCGCACTTCTTGCGCACCTCCTGGCGGATGACGTCGATCTCCTCGAGCTTCTCCTCGTCGCCCTGGCGCAGCCCCGCCGCCTCGAGGGCCTGGCCGAGGCGGTACTCGAAGTTGCCGCCGAGCTTGATGTCGGTACCCCGCCCGGCCATGTTGGTCGCAACCGTCACCGCGCCCCTCTCGCCGGCGACGGCGACGATGTTCGCCTCCCGCTCCCAGTGCCCGACCTTGGCGTTGAGTACCTCGTGCTTGATCCCCCTCTCGCGGAGCAGGTTGGAGAGGTGCTCGGACTTCTCGACCGAGGTGGTGCCGACCAGCATCGGCTGCCCCCGCTCGTTGGTCTCGGCGATCTCGTTCGTGATGGCGTTCCACTTCTCCCGCTCAGTGCGGTAGACGAGGTCGTTGGCGTCGTCCCGGACCACCGGCAGGTTGGTCGGGATGCTGACCACGTCCATCGCGTAGATCTTGTGGAACTCCCCGGCCTCGGTGATCGCCGTACCGGTCATGCCCGAGAGCTTCTCGAACATCCGGAAGTAGTTCTGGTAGGTGATCGTCGCCAGCGTCTGGTTCTCCTGACGCGGGGTCAGCCCTTCCTTCACCTCGACCGCCTGGTGCAGGCCGTCGGACCAGCGCCGCCCCTGCATCTTCCGGCCGGTGAACTCGTCGACGATCGTCACCTCGGGGCCGTTCTCACCCTCCTCGACGACGTACTCCTTGTCGCACACATAGAGGTTGTGCGCCCGCAGGGCGTTCTCGATGAAGTGCGGCCAGTCCTCGTGGCCCGGGGTGTAGAAGGATTCGACGCCGACCATCTTCTGGGCGGCGAGGATCCCCGGCTCGAGGAGGTGGGCCCCCTTCTCCTTCTCCTTGACCTCGAAGTGCTCGTCCTTGACCAGGGACCGGGCGATTTTGTCGGCCAGCTTGTACTTGTCGCTCCCCTCCTCGGCGGGACCGGAGATGATCAGCGGGGTCCGCGCCTCGTCGATCAGGATCGAGTCGACCTCGTCGACGATCGCGAAGTAGAGCTCCTTCTGGACCTGCTCCTCCACCCGCGTCTTCATGTTGTCGCGCAGATAGTCGAAACCGAACTCGTTGTTGGTGCCGTAGACGATGTCGCAGGCGTAGATCGGCTGGCGATCCCAGGGGCTCATCGACGACTGGATCGCGCCGACGCTCGTCCCGAGGTATTCGAAGATCGGCCTCATCCAGTCCGCGTCACGGCGGGCCAGGTAGTCGTTGACGGTGACCAGGTAGCAGTTCTTGCCACTGAGCGCGTTGAGGTACAACGGCATCGTCGCGACCAGCGTCTTGCCCTCGCCGGTGGCCATCTCGGCGATGGCTCCCTGGTGGAGGACGATCCCGCCCACCAGCTGGACGTCGAAGGGGCGCAGCCCCAGGGTCCGCCGGGACGCCTCACGGACCAGCGCGAACGCCTCGGGGAGGGCGTCGTCCAGGGACATCTCCCCGGACTGGATCGCCTGGCGGAGCTCCTCGGTCTTCTGCCGGCACTCCTCCCCGGAGAGCCCCTCGGCCCACGGCTCGAGCTCGTTGATCTTGGCCACGAGCGGCTCGAGGGTGCGGACCACGCGCTCGTTTCGCGAGCCGAAGACTCCCTTGAGGAAGCGGCCTGTTTTCTCCCCGAAGTCGGAGAGCTTGTCGGATACTGAGTCCCAGTCCATCGATCGAAGGTGATTGAAGTCGTGCGTGCCCGACGATTCCGGCACCGCCAGCCAGGCCCGGAGAGGTCCGGGCGCACTGCGGAGCCGAATATTCTTCTCCGGGAGGGCGCGGCGGCCAAGTCACACCGTGAGAAACTTCGGGGAGATGGCGCATTCCCCTCCCCAGGGGCCCTCAGGCCGACCCGGGTCGATCGTTACCGCCGGTCAGCCGATCGAGCATGGCGAAGAGGAGCTCCCGCGGGTAGGGCTTGCGGAGCAGCCCGCTGACCCGGGTCATCCGGGAGAGGTCGATCGAGGAGGCGGTGGCCAGGAGCACCGGCAGGTCGGTGGTGCGGGGATCGGCGCGGATCCGCTGGAGGACCTCCTCGCCGTCGAATTCGGGCATCGAGTAGTCGAGGAGGACCAGGTCGGGCAGGGGATCGCGCCCCAGCCGCTCGAGCACCTGCTGGCCGTCGTAGGCGACCTCGACCGAGTAGCCGCGCGCCTCCAGGAGCGCCTCCAGCCCCAGGGCCACGCCCCGCTCGTCGTCGACCACCAGGAGCCGCCCCCGCTTGCGGCTGTCCCGCTCCACCCGGGCCAGCCCCTCGGCGAGTTGCCGCAGGTCCTCGTTGGTCGGCAGCCCGATCTCCCGCCAGTGCCCCTCGATCTCCCGCTTCAGCCGCTGGTTTCGCCCGCGCAGGTGCTGCCACTGGCCGTAGTCGGGGCTGTCGAGGGGGATGTCGAGGTCGTCGTGGGTGTCGACCGAAAAGAAGTACTCGTGGTCGACGAGGTACTCCTGGAGCACGAACTTCATGAACGGGTAGCCGGCGTTGCCGAGGCGCAGCGTGTACCGGGCGCACGCCGGCCCGTCCTCCTCTTCCCCCGCCGAGGTGAACAGGGCGAACAGCTCCTCGATGGTGCCCACCCCCTGGAGCTGGCGCGGGTCGAACCAGGGGTTGGCCTGGCTGGTGTCCGGCCAGGCGTGGACCATGTAGATCGCCACCGCCTGACGGACGTGCGCGGGGGTCAGCTCTTCGAGGCGCATGGTGACTCGCGCCTACGCCTGGCGGCGTGCTCCCGCGACGTCTTTCTCCTGGAAGTCACCGATCCGATCGACGATCTCGCCGACCTCCGCCACCCCGGCGTCGTCCAGCAGGGCACCGACCTCCGCAGCCAGGCGCCCGAGCAGACCCGGGTCGGAGAAGGAGGCGGTGCCCACCTGCACCGCGCGACAGCCGACGGCGAGGAACTCGAGAACGTCACCGGCCGTCGCGATCCCCCCACAGCCGACCACCGGGATCGACACGGCCCGCGCGCACTCGAAGGCGCAGCGCAGGGCGACCGGCTTGATGCCGATCCCCGAGTAGCCGCCGACCGTCGTCACCAGCCCCGGCCGGCCCGTGCGCCAGTCGACGCTCATGCCGAGCAGGGTGTTCACCGCCGTGATGCCGGTCGCGCCCCCCACCTCCGCGGCCACCGCCATCTCGCCGACGCGCGTGACGTTGGGCGAGAGCTTGGCGAAGACCGGCTTGTCGGTCACGCCGCGCACCGACGCGATCACCCGCTCGACCACGGCCGGGTCGGTGGCGAAGGGCAGCGTGCCCCCCTGGACGTTGGGGCAGGAGAGGTTGACCTCGAACGCGTCGATCTCCTCGCGCCCCTCCAGCATCGCGGTGATCGCCGCGAACTCCTCCTCCGCCTCGGCGCCGACGTTGGTGAAGACCACCGTGTCCACGTCGGCCATCTGCGGCAGCGTGTGCTCGAGGTAATGCTCGACGCCCCGGTTCTCCAGCCCGATCGAGTTCAGCAGCCCGGCTTCCGTCTCGTGGAGGCGCGGCGCGGCGTTGCCGTGACGGGGGCGCAAGGTGACCGTCTTGCTGATCAGGCCGCCGAGCTTCGACGCCGGGGAGAAGAGCTCCATCTCCCGCCCGTGTCCGAAAGTCCCCGAAGCGGAGAGGATCGGATTCCGCAACCTCAGTGGTCCCAGAGAAACGGACAACTCCACCATGCGGGTGGAATCTAGATCACCGTTCCGATCCGGGCAACGGCACCCCCCGGAGAATTGACTCAACTTCGGGCGGAGGTCTCCGCCGACGATTCCTCGGGGGTCTCCGCTCCCTGTCCGAACAGCCCGCTGGAGAGGAGCAGCACCGCCCCCACGGTGATGCAGGAATCAGCGACGTTGAAGGTCGGGAAGTGCCAGGTCCACGTCGAGAAGTAGACGTCGATGAAGTCCCGGACCGGACCGAACTCGAAGGCGATCCCCTCGCCACCCCACCACTCGGCCCAGTTCGCGCGGCCGAGGTTGTCGTAGAGGTTGCCCAGCGCCCCGGCCAGGATCAGCACGAAGGCGGTGGTGAGGATCCCTCGCCCCTTCGGAGAGCGAATCAGGAGCACCAGGAGGAGGACCACCGCCAGGATGCGGCCGACGACCAGCACGGTGGGCCAGGAGGCGCCCATGCCGAACGCCGCTCCGGAGTTCTCCGCCTCCATGAAGGTGAACCAGCCCACGCCGTCGCCCAATAGGTGCCAGCGGTCGTGGGAGGCGAGCCCGCAGGGGCAGCGGACGAGGTCACCGATCCCCTTCAGCTCCTTCAGGTGGGCGAAGACCGCGCTCTTGCTCCACAGGTCCAGGAGCAGGAGGACCCCCACCGCGACGAGCCGCAGGACGATGGCGCTTCGAGCGGGACTCGGGGTTTCGGAGGTCATGGAGGCGGGTCCGGGGCGAGGCGCCGGTTCAGAGCTGCTCGGACTCCACCGCGCGCTGGCAGCCGATGCAGTTCCGGGCGTGGGGCATGGCGCGCAGGCGGTCCTTGAGGAGCCACTGCCCGCAGGTCTGGCAGCGCCCGTAGGTCCCTTGCTCGAGTCGCTGCAGCGCGTCCAGGACCTCCTTCATCGTCTTCGCGTCGTGCTGGAGGAGCTCCAGGCTGAGCTCGATCGAATAGTTCTTGCCCTCGTCCCCCTGCATCTCCGGACGGTTCTCGTCCCAGAGCGTGGACGCCTGCAGACCGTCGATATCTCCATTCAGCACTCCGAGCATCATGCGCAGCTGATTCTCGAAGTGGGCGAGGTCCTTGGCCGGAAGCTTCTTGCCGGGCATCGCGGTCGATACGGGGGTTGCTGGGTCGGGAAGGCGCAGCGGGCGCCCTGATTCAGGTTGGGGCGCGGGAGTATAGGGGGCCGTGCGATTCCCCTCAAGGGTGACGGCGCCTCGAAGAGGGGGAACCGGCCCTTGAAGAGCGAGGGCGGGCCCGCCAAGGTCTCCGGGTGCCCTCTTCCGACCGGTCCGAGCCGCTTCCCCCCGCCCTCGCCGCGGGCCTGGAGGACTTCCTGCAGGCATTGCGGGTCGAGGCCGGCCTCTCCCGGGCGACGTTGCGCTCCTATCGCTCCGACCTCACCCGCTTCCTGCGCTGGACGGCTCGCCGAGGGATCGCCGGCTGGGCCGAGCTGGATGGCGAGGTGGTGGTCGACTACCTCTCCCACCGGCGCGCCGAGGGGCTCGCGGAGGCGACCGTGGCCCACGAGCTGACCGCGATCCGGATGCTGATGCGGCACCTGGCCCAGGAGGGGCTCGCCCCGGGGGATCCGACCGCGCTGCTCACCTCCCCGGTCCTGGTGCGCCCCCTGCCCCACACCCTCGACGCCCAGGAGGTGGAGCGACTGCTCGACGCCCCCGACGGCCCGGGGTGGCGCGACCAGCGGGACCGCGCGCTGCTCGAGGTCCTCTACGCCTGCGGCGCGCGCGTCGCCGAAGCGGTGAGCCTCTCGGTCGATGCGCTCGAACCCTCGCTGCGCGTCCTGCGCCTCACCGGCAAGGGCTCGAAGACGCGGATCGTGCCGATCGGCGAGCGCGCGAGGGACGCGCTCACCTCCTGGATCGAGGAGGGGCGCACCCGGCTGCCGGGGTACCGCGCCCGCGCGGAGGTCTTCCTGAGCCGCTCGGGACGCCCGCTCGACCGCACCAACGCCTGGCGCCGGGTCAAGGCGGCCGCGCTGCGCGCCGGCCTCTCGCCGGAGATCTCGCCGCACACCCTGCGCCACTCCTTTGCCACGCACCTCCTGCAGGGCGGCGCGGACCTGCGGGCGGTACAGGAGATGCTCGGCCACGCCTCGATCCGCACGACGGAGATCTACACCCACCTCGACGTGGAGCAGCTGCACGGGCTCCACCGCCTCTACCACCCGCGAGGAGGGTAGTCCGACTCCGCGCTACGAGGTCGTGAGCGCGGCGACCGCCGTCTCCAGCTCTTCCTTGTCGAAGGGCTTCTCGAGCGTTCCGTGGGCGCCCAGGCTCTCCGCCAGCGAGAGGTAATCGGTCGAGCTCAACAGGCTCCCCCCTCCCGAGATCGCCAGGATCTTCATCTCCGGGCACTGCCTCCGGACCCCGTCGATGGTGCGCAGGCCACCCTGCTCGGGCATCACGATGTCGGTGATCAGGAGGTCGAACGATCGCTTGGCGACGTGCTGCAAGCACTGCGCCCCGTCGTTCGCCTGTTCGACGTCGTGCCCCATGCCCGCCAGCATCCTGGCGAGCATCTCGCGAACGGCATCGTCGTCTTCGACTAGTAGGATCGTGGCCATTCCTGGAGAACCATCCTGGTGTTGTCCGCGTCCTGTTCTCCCGAGTCGGCGAGAGAGCAGAGCGAGCCGCGGAGAGAAACGAATCGGGCCCAGACCTTCCGTGCCAACCTGTCGTAGCACCTGCCCCGCGCCGAAGCAAGGATGACCCAACCGGGGAGAGCGAGGTCCCCCGGACCCTCAACGTTCGAGGGTCTCCCGGATCACCTGAGCGAGTCGGGGGCCGACCCCGGTCACGGCCGCCAGCTCCTCTAGACTCGCCTCGCGCACCCCGGCGACACTGCCGAAGCGTCGCAGGAGCGCCTTCCGGCGCGCGGGGCCGACGCCGGGGATCGAGTCGAGGCGCGATTCGATCCGGCCTCGTTCCTTCCGGTGATAGGTGATCGCAAAGCGGTGCGCCTCGTCCCGGATGCGCTCGAGCAGGTGCCGGAGCCCTCCGTGGAGCGGCAACTCGATCGGTTCGGAGCCTCCGGGCAGGAAGAGCCGCTCCTCGCTCGCCCCCTTCTTCTTCCCCCCCGCCCGGCGCTCCGCCCGGGCCTTGGCCAGGCCGACCAGCTCCACCGACCAGGCACCGGATTCCTCGCGCGCCCCGAGCGCGCTGCCGAGCTGCCCCGCCCCGCCGTCGACGACGACGAGGTCGGGCAGGTCGTCCTCGGCGACTCCGCGCTTCAGGCTGCGCGCGACGACCTCGCGCATCGCGGCGAAGTCGTCCTGGCCCTCGACGCCGCGGACCTTGAAGCGCCGGTACCCCGAGCGATCGGCGATGCCGCGACGAAAGCGGACCCGGCTCGCCACCACGTCCTGCCCCTGCAGGTTGGAGATGTCGAAGCAGTCGATCACCTCCGGCGGCTCCGACAGCTCGAGCAGGTCCCGCAGCTCGAGGATCGCCGCGTCCGCCTCCCCCGCCTCCTTCAGCCAGCGGCCGATCGAGGCGCGAGCGTTCTCGGCGGCCACCTGAAGGGTGCGCAGCCGCTCGCCGCCGGAGGGCACGCAGAGCTTCACCCCGCCGCCCAGCGACTCGGCGAGCAGCCCCTCGTCGGCGGGGGGACACGGCAGCACGATCTCGGCGGGCACCGGGCGGCGGCCGCCGGCGTACAGCGCGGTGAGGACGTTGTGCACCAGCTCCTCGTCGAAGAGCTCGGAGCGAAAACGGTGGGAGCGGGACTCGCTCAGACGCCCGTCGCGGAAGGAGAGACGGTGGATGGCCGCGTCGTCACCGCGGCGCGCGAGGCCGAGCACGTCGCGGGCAATCCGGTCGTGCGGCCGGACGCCCTGCCCCTCGACGGTGCGGCGCAGCGCGGTCAGCCGATCGCGCCACTTGCCGGCGCTCTCGTACTCCTGCCGCTCGGACGCCCCTCGCATCCGCTGCTCCAGGTCCTCCTCCAGCTCGCCCGTGTCCCCGGAGAGGATGCGCACCGCGCGCTCGAGCAGCACGTCGTACCCGGCCTCGTCGACCAGACCGACGCACGGCGCGCTGCACAGCCCGATCTGGTGCTTGAGGCAAGGCCGGCTGCGGTGGTTCATCACCGAGTCGGGGCAGTCGCGCAGGGGAACCACGCGGTGCAGGTCGACCAGCGTGCGCCGCACCGCACGCGCGGAGGCGTACGGTCCGAAGAAGCGAGAGCGCCCGCCCGGCTTGCCGGTCTTCGGGCTGTGCGCGCGCACGAACTTCAGCCGCGGAAAGCGCTCGGCGCGGTCGAGGCGCAGCATCAGGAAGGACTTGTCGTCCTTCAGCCGGATGTTGTGCGGCGGCTTGTGCTGCTTGATCAAGGTGTCCTCGAGCAGGAGCGCCTCCTTCTCGGTGCGGGTGACGATCGTCTCCACCTCGTGGGCGTCGCGCTCGAGGAAGCGGAGCTGGAGGCGCCCGTCGCCGCCGGGGCGGCGGTAGCTGGCGAGGCGCGCGCGCAGGTCGCGGGCCTTGCCGACGTAGAGCACCTTCTTCTTCCGATCGCGGAAGAGGTAGACGCCGGGGCGGCGCGGGACGTCGTCGATCGACCAGCGAGGCTCGGTCACCGCCTGAGCTCCAGCGCCTCCAGCTCGCGCAGCCGGTCGCGGAGGCGGGCGGCTTCCTCGAAAGCGAGCTCGCCCGCGGCGCGCAGCATGTCCGCGCGCACCTTCGCGATCTCCGCCGCCAGGCGCCCGGGCTCCCAGCGTTCCGCCGGATCCTCCGCCGCGGTGGAGGCACCACCCTGCGGCAGCTCCGGCACGCCGGCGTAGTCCATCTCGTACATCGCCTCGATCCCCTCGCGGACCGGCTTGATGATCGTCGCGGGGGTGATCCCCTGCTCGGTGTTCCAGGCCTCCTGGAGGGTCCGGCGCCGGTTCACCTCGTCGAGGCAGACCTGCATCGAGCCGGTGACCCGGTCCGCGTACAGGATCACCCGCCCCTCGACGTTGCGGGCGGCGCGGCCGCAGGTCTGGATCAGCGAGGTGGTCGAGCGCAGGAAGCCCTCCTTGTCGGCGTCGAGCACGGCGACCAGCGCCACCTCGGGCAGGTCGAGCCCCTCGCGCAGGAGGTTGATGCCGACGAGCACGTCGAAGGTGCCGAGGCGCAGGTCGCGCAGGATCGCCGAGCGCTCCAGCGCGTCGATCTCCGAGTGCAGGTAGCGCACGCGCACGCCGAGATCGTCGTAGTAGCGGGTCAGCTCCTCCGCCGAGCGCTTGGTCAGCGTGGTGCAGAGCACCCGCCACCCGGCCTTGACCACCTGGCGAATCTCGGCCAGGAGATCGTCGACCTGCGTGGCCGCGGGGCGCACGAGGATCTCCGGGTCGAGCAGCCCGGTCGGCCGCACGATCTGCTCGGCGATGTGCCCCTCGCAGCGCTCCAGCTCGTAGCTGCTCGGGGTCGCCGAGACGTAGACGATCTGGTGCAGCGTCCGGTCCCACTCCTCGAAGCGCAGCGGGCGGTTGTCGAGCGCGCTGGGCAGGCGGAAGCCGTGGCGCACCAGGTTCTCCTTGCGCGAGCGGTCGCCCTTGTACATCGCGCCGACCTGCGGCACGGCGACGTGGCTCTCGTCGACGAAGACCAGCCAGTCCTCGGGGAAGTAATCGAGCAAGGTCGCCGGCGGCTCCCCCTCGCGGCGCCCGTCGAGGTGCCGCGAGTAGTTCTCGATGCCGTTGCAGAGGCCGGTCTCCTTCAGCATCTCCAGGTCGTAACGCGTGCGCTGCTCGAGCCGCTGCGCCTCGAGCAGGAGGTCGCGTCGGTGCAGCTCGAGCGTCCGCGCCTCCAGCTCCTCGGCGATCACCTCCAGCGCCGCGCTGATCCGCTCCTCGGGGGTGACGTAGTGGTTGGCCGGATAGAGGGTGACCCGATCCACGTCGCCGACCACCGTGCCGAGGAGCGGGTTGGCGATCACCAGCTTCTCGATCTCGTCGCCGAAGAGCTCGACGCGGATCACCGAGTCCTCCTCGTAGGCGGGGAAGATCTCGATCACGTCGCCGCGCGCCCGAAAGGTCCCGCGGCGGAAGTCGAGGTTGTTCCGCGCGTACTGCATCCGGGTCAGCTGCCTCAGCAACTCCTCGCGGCGGATCTCCTGGTCGACCTCCAGGGTCATGGCCATCTCCAGGTAGTTGCCCGGCGAGCCGAGGCCGTAGATGCAGGAGACGGAGGCGACGATCAGCACGTCGCGCCGCTCGAGGAGGGAGCGGGTCGCGCTGTTGCGCAGCCGCTCGATGTTCTCGTTGCGGCTGGCGTCCTTCTCGATGTAGGTGTCGGTCGAGGCGACGTACGCCTCCGGCTGGTAGTAGTCGTAGTAGCTGACGAAGTACTCGACGGCGTTCCGGGGGAAGAGCTCCTTGAACTCCGAGTAGAGCTGCGCCGCCAGGGTCTTGTTCGGCGACAGGACCAGGGTCGGGCGGCGCGCCCGCTCGATCACCGCCGCCATGGTGAACGTCTTTCCCGATCCGGTGATGCCCAGGAGGCACTGCTCGCGCACCCCCTCCTGCAGGCCGCGGACGAGGTGCTCGATCGCCTCGGGCTGGTCTCCGGTCGGGTCGAAGGGGCAGACCAGCTCGAACTCCCCTCCGGCGGCGCCGGGGGGTGGCAGCGGGCTCGAAAAACGGTCGTTCACGCGGGGATCCTAACCTGTATCCAGCCCGGGTCGCGGGGGTATTCCCCGAGGGTCGGGGGCGGCGCCCCGCATTGCTTGCGCCCCTCCCGACGAAGCCTTATCTTCTTCGGATTCAAGGGCTTGGGTCCGGGGTCCCCTCCCCGCACCCCTCGCCCGCCACCAGCGGAACACCCCCCGACATGATCATCGAATGCCCCTCGTGTGGCGCGCGCGCCAAGATCCCCGAGAGCAAGGAGGGCGCCAAGGTCCGTTGCGTCGAGTGCGAGCGCATCTACGTCGCTCGCAACGCGACCGCCCGCGGCGGCGGCGGCGGACGCCAGAGCAGCGCGGCGCTGCCGATCGGCATCGGAGCCGGGGTCGTCGCGCTGGTGATGATCCTCCTGATGGTCACGAATCGGGACGCCCCGGAGGACACCAATACCCCCGAAGTGTCCAAGGAGGCCTCCAAGCCGCTGGTCGACGAGACCGGCTGGGACTCGAAGATGGTGCTCTACGTCCGGGGGTTGCACGACGCCGCCTACAAGCTGGACGAGCACAGGCTCGCGGCCGAGCTCGCCCTGGATCACGTCTGGGCGCGGGTGCACTCGACCGAAGAGGAGCCGGTCGACCCCGGTGCCTTCGCCGACCTCGGCACCCAGGAGGTGGCCGACTTCCGCGACGAGATCGTCCAGGAGCTGATCGCCGACGATCCGGAGAACCTCGTCGGCAGCTGGAAGCCGTTCGACGGCTCGGTGATCATCGAGGAGGATCGGGCCGGGGTGGTGCGCCTGATGCTCGAGCCCCGCTCGGACAGCGGCGCGACCGGCAGCCGCAACATCGAGTGGCAGCTGGTCAAGGTGAACGGCGACTGGAAGGTGTGGTCCTGGGAGCGCTGGCTCTCCGAGTCGGAGAAGAAGAAGCGCGGGCCCAGCACGCGGAAGACCACGCGCACGACGCTGAGCGACGGCTCGGTGGTGATCGAGGCGGAGCCGGGGCCGATCCCCTACATGGACGAGACGCCGCAGACGCAGCGCGATGAGATCGACCGCCTGCTCGCGAGGCTGATCGACCTCGAGCTCCCCGCCAAGGAGCTGACCCGGGTGAGGGACGAGCTGACCCTGGCGGGCAAGCACGCCATCCCCCCGCTGCTGACCATGTTCTACGAGATGAACCTGGCCGGTTTTCCCGACATGGACGCGGCGATCCGGGCACAGCAGGTTCACCAGATGCTGCAGGACATCACCGGCTACGTCACCACCTTCAAGGCCCACGAGGCGCTCGGCGCGACCATCGAGCGTCGCGACAGCGGCGTGCGTCAGTGGTTCGGCTGGTACCACCGCAAGTTCAAGCGCTTCGAGGGGCTCGTGCCCGAAGAGCAACCCGACCTGCTCGACGAGATGATCGACCTCGACCGGATGACCCCCGAGGAGAAGCGCGAATACGAGAAGATGAAGCGCCTCATCGAGCAGGAAGAGAAGGAGCGCAAAGCTCGGGAAGAGCGGACCAAAGCAAACAACGGCTGAGGGCCTCCCAGCACGCCCCCCGCCGACAGACCCCACCTGAATCCCCATCCAATAACGGCCATGAGCCATCGCATCGGCGAGTGCTCCTCCTGTGGAGCCCAGTACAAACTTCCCGCTTCCTTCTCGGCCGATCGCGCCCGCTGCAAGCAGTGCGACGGCGTGGTCGAGATCGGGCCCCCCGTCGACTCCGAGCCGGCTCCGGCTTCATCGCAGCCGGTCGAGGTGAAGAAGAAGAAACGGGAAGGACCCTCGATGAAGGAGCGTCTCCTCGCCCAGCGCCAGGAGGCGGAAGCCAAGGCGAAGCCGGTGCCCGCGCGCAAGCCGGCGTCCAAGCGCTCGGAGCGTCCCGCCGGGAAGCGGGCCGAGAAGCCCGGCACCAAGTCCGGCGTGCGCTCGTCCCGCTCTTCCGCTCCGGCCAAGAGCCGCCGCAAGGGCTCGCGCCGCCGCGATGACGACGACGAGCCCGAGGAACGGGGCTCCTCCCGCCGCCGCCCGGCGCGGGGGCGCAAGGCGCCGAAGAAGGCGCCGGTGCTGCCCTTCATCCTCGCCATCCTCGCCTTCGCCTTCGTCGGCGCCGGCGTCTGGTACATGTTCTTCCGCCCCGAGGAGGCCCCGGAGCCCACCCCCGAAGACGTCGCGGACCTCGGACAGGACCCGGAGGGAGGCACCGATCTCGCGGCCGGCGAGGGTGATCCCGAGGGGGCCAGTTCCGACGAGGGCGATCCCGAGGCATCCTCCGGCGACGAGGGCGACCCGGAGGAGACCGAGCCCGAGGATGAGCCCGAAACCGAGAAGAAGCCGACGGAGCTGCCCAAGCCGGTCGCGGGCGACCCCGACTCGATCGACCTCACCCTGTTCCCCGAGTACGGCCCCATCGACGGCTGCAGCGAGGACCGCTTCCTCGAGCTGAAGCAGCTCGCCGCCGAGATGGTCGACCCGATGGCCGGCGCCGCCGGCAACCGCGCCCGGATCAAGCTGGAGAAGGCGGGCAAGGAAGCGTTCCCGGTGATCGTCAACGTGATGAAGAAGCTGGACCTGACCGACGAGGAACAGTTCCGCAGCGGCGACGTGTGCCAGAAGACCCTGCAGAACATCTGCAACGGGATGAACGCCGGGTGGTGGTACCCCAGCACCCACCCCGACGAGTACCTCTTCAAGAACAAGCAGGCGATCAAGCTGTGGTGCGACACCTGGGAGACGGTGATGGACAACGAGGAGAAGTGGTTGATCCTCACCAAGCAGAAGAAGCGCGGCGACCCCGCTGAGGAAGCCAAGGAGGAGGAAGCCGACACCGAAGACGACCTCGACGACCTCGACGACCTGTAGTCTCGGGCGAGTCGCTGTTCACGAGCGCCGTTGCGGAGACGCAGCGGCGTTCTTCGTGGAGCAACTGCTCGCCAAGGAGCGGAAGCTCGCGGAGGCTGGAGTTTTCACGCGAAGCTCGCCAAGGGTGATAACTCCGGTCTTCGCGTGCTTTGCCCCTACGGCCTCGCCGGATCCCCCACTCCCTGCCCCACCACCCCCGCCGCCCCGCCGCGCCGCGGATCGGCGACCGCGATCGATCGGCCGTCGGGGAGGACCTGGATCGCCTGGACGCTGCCGTAGCTGCGGTCGACCAGCTCGATTCCGTGGCCGCGCGCTTCCAGGGCCTCGAGCAACGCCGGGTCCCAGCCGCCGCCCCGCTCGCGCTCGAAGCGGGTCGTCTCCGGCTTCCACTGCTGGTGCAGGCGTGGGGCGTACACCGCGGCGCGCAGACCCTGCTCGAGGAGGTAGACGCGGAGGAGCACCTGGATCACCGAGGTGATGATCCGCGGGCCGCCCGGGCTGCCCAGGACCAGCCGCACTCCCCCGTTCTGCTCGCGCACCACGGCGGGGCACATCGAGGAGAGCGGGCGCTTCCCCGGCTGGATCAGGTTGGCCTGCTGCCCGAGCAGGCCGAACTGGTTCGGCACGCCCGGGGCGAGCGCGAAGTCGTCGAGCTCGTTGTTCAGGAAGAATCCCCCGCCCCGCACCAGGATCCCCGAGCCGAAGAGTCCATTGACGGTGGTCGTCATCGACACCGCGTTGCCCTCGGCGTCGACCACCGAGAGGTGAGTGGTCTCGCTACTCTCCGGCGGCGGCGGCGGCGCCCAGGCCCGCACCTCCGGATCGGCCCGCTCGCCGATCGAGACGCGACGCTGCGCGATCCAGCTGGGCGACAGGAGCTCGCCGACCGGGACGTCCCCGAAGTCGGGGTCGCCGAGGTGCTCGGCGCGATCGGCGAACGCGCGACGCATCGCCTCGATCCACCAGTGGAGCATCGCGCCACTGAGCCCGTTCGCCCAGCCGGCCTCGAGGGCCGCCTGGCGCTCCGCACCCACCGGCATCCCCTCGAGCACCGCCAGCACCTGCAAGAGGACCACGCCACCGGAGCTGGGGGGAGGCATGGTGATGAGCTCGTGCCCCTGGAAGCGACCGATCAACGGCTCGCGGGCCTTCACCTCGTAGGCCGCGAGGTCCGCCAGCGTCACCGTTCCCTTCGAGGGCAGGCCAGCGCCGGGAATCGGGTTCGACTCGAGCTCGGCCACCAGCGCCTCGGCCACCTCGCCCCGGTAGAACCCCTCGGGTCCCCGCGACGCGAGACGGCGCAAGGTCTCGGCCAGCTCGGGGAGGACGAGTCGCTCGCCCTCGGCGAGCGGACGACCTCCGGGGTAGTAGACCGCGTTCGCCCCGTCGCTCATCCGCTCCCGCACCGCCTCGCGACGCAGGTCGTGGGCCAGCCACGGGTCGACCTCGAAGCCCTTCGACGCCAGCTCGATCGCCGGTTCGACCAGCTCGGCCCAGGAGAGCCCTCCCGAGCCTCGCTCCTCGTGGAGTCGATGGAGCCCCGCGGGTGAGCCGGGAACGCCGACCGCCAGCGGGCCGCGGATCGACCGGGCCCCGACCACCTCGCCCGCCTCGTCGAGGTAGAGCTCGGGAGCGGTGTCGGCGGGGGCCGCCTCCCGGAAATCCAGCGCGGCCGGCGCTCCGCCCGCGGGGACCCACAGGGCGAAGCCGCCGCCGCCGAGGTTTCCCGCTTGCGGATAGACGACCGCCAGCGCCAGCGCCGTGGCCACCGCCGCGTCGGCGGCGTTCCCTCCCCGCTCGAGGATCTCCAGCCCCACGCCGGTGGCCAGGTAGTGCTCGCTGACCACCGCCGGCTGGACCTCCTGCTCCTGGTCGAAGTGGGTCCCGCCGCTGTTGCACGCGACGGCCAGGCCGAAGAGGACGAAGAGCGCCACTCGAGGGAGAGTCCCGGCCCCCCGCGAAGGGGAGGTCATAGCCCGGGCAGCTCGTCGGAGTCGGTTATCTCCTCGACCTTCACGCCGCGGCTCTTCAGGTAGGCCACCGATTCCTCGATCGCTTCGAGGGCCCCCTCGATCTCGACCGCGACCAGGGCCATCGTATCGCTGATGCTGGCCGCGCGGATGTTGGGGATGACGGGGAACTTCTCACCGAGCGTGTGACTGATGATCGGCTCGGAGATCAGTTTCTGGGGGAAGGTGCAGAAGTACTTGCGCAGCGCCATCGGTATTCCTCGTCGCCGGAGCCTACCGGCGACCCGCATACCAACACATCGAGGTGGTGCCCTGCAAGGGAAGTCCGCTCAAGCCGGCGAAGAACGCCGTCGCGCGCGGCTGGCGAACGCGACGGCGATCGAGGCGACCAGGAGCGCGGTGAGCGCACTCGGGGTCCCTTCGTACGGCAGCCGCCGTTCGGGTCCCAGATCTCCGGCTCCCGCTCTCTCGTAGACCGCCGGGTGCCGCATCGTGTCCCCCCCCGCGCACTCGTGAACCCAGACCACCGGAGAGAGGTCGAGCAGTCGAGCGGTCGTACCGGGCGGCAGCGGGCGAGTCAGGACACCGCCCCCGGAGGGCGCCGCGGCCAGGACGCCGGCGGTGAGGAAGAGCCCCCCGGCCCAGGCCCAGGCTCGAGGGGGCGGGACGACGACCCCGATGGTGAAGCCGGCGGCGTAGAGGGCCCCGCAGGCGGCCGCGCCGAGGAACGGCGCGGGGAGCTCCCCGCCCGCGGCGAGGAGGAGCCCTGCCCAGAGGAGCGGCGGCACGACGGCGAGCCACCCCCGGACGCCGATCGCGGCCAGGATCCCCGCCGGGGCGGCCCAGAGGGCCAGCCAGGTGACGATCGACTCGGGGTGCGCGAGCCCCCCCTCGCCGGGCAGCGCTCCCAGTGAGCCGGCGAGAGCCAGGCCGATCACCGACGCCGCTCCTCGGGAGAGCGCCTTGGAGGAAGACGTCGCCATGGCTGCGGAGGAACTCCCGGGGGAGGGACTAGCGGAAGCCCTGCCCACCGAAACGGTTGCCCCCGCGCCGCCCGCCTCGGCCACCCTGCCTCATCTTGGTGCGATAGTACTTGCTCCCCCGCTTCTTGCCGCGCTGCACGCCCTGCCGCGGCTCGGGTTTGAATCCACCGCGCCCCCGGCCCGGCCGATAGCTGCGCTTGCCCTTCTTGGAGAGCATCGTGTAGGCCTGGAGAGTAGCTCGCTTGTAGTCCTTCTGGTTCCGGGCGTTCTTCTCCTCGTTCCGTTTCTCGCGGAAGGCCTGAACCTTCTCCCGGCGAGCCATCTCCTCGGCCACCGCCGCCCGGGCGATGGCGATCCTGGAGTCGGCCAGCTCTGCGCCGACCGCCGGATCGAGCGTCGGCTTGTCTCCTTCGGCGTCGCCACCCTCATCGCGCCGCTCGCGCAGGTACCGCTTCGCGGCGGTCCGCTCCCGCTCGTCGATCTCTCCGTTCCCGTCGAGGTCGAACTGGCGAGCCGCCTCGGGCAGCGTGGAGGACACGGCCTGTGCCTCGTCCTTTCCGTTGCGGATCAGCGCCTGGCGAGCCAGCCGGCTCTCCGCGGGATCGAGCTTCCCGTCGCGATTGCGATCGAAGCGCCGGTAGGCGGCGGGGAGCTCCGCGGCCGGTTCGGCCTCGGGCGCGACCGGCTCCGCGGGGGCCACCCCACCGCGTGCGCCGGCGAGCCGGGCCTTGCGGTAGGCGGTGCGCTCCGTTTCATTCAGCTTGCCGTCGCCGTCGCGGTCGAATCGCTCGAGCAGCTCCTCCGGGCTCAGCTCGCTCACGGCGGGCTTCGAGTCGGGGGGTGCGGGAGTCTCCCGGCGCGCCTTCCTCTTCTCGGCATTCTCCGCCGCGACCGCCTCGCGCTGCTGGCGGAACGCCTCCTTCATCGCGGTCTTCTCCGAGTCGCTCAGCTCGCCGTCGCCATCGACGTCGAAGCGTGCGCGCTGTTCCTCGGGGGTCGGAGGCGCGGGCGCCTCCGCCTCGGGGGCCTCCGGTGGCGAGTCGGCCGGCTGTTCTCCCGGAGTCGCCGCTTCCGGTGGCGCTGCCCTGTCGCGAGCCTCCTGGCGGTAGGCGGCCCGTTCCTCGTCGTTCAGCTTGCCGTCCCCGTCGGCGTCGAAGCGGGTCAGCAACGCCTCGCGACGCGCCAGCTCCGCCTCGTCCCTTTGTCCGGCGGCCGGCTCACACTCCACCTCCGCGGGTGAGTCTTCACCGGCGGCAGGCTCGCCCTTGGTCTTTTTATCCTTCTTACGAGCGGTGTTCGCCTCACGCTCCTGCCGGAAGGACTCGCGCATCGCGACCTTCTCGGCCTCGCTCAGCTCGCCGTCTCCGTCGGCGTCGAAGCGCTGCTGCAGCTCCTCGGGGCTCGGGGCCGGAGCGGCGGCCTCCTCCGGGGAGTCCGCGGCCTTCGCCTCCGCTTGCTCGGCGGCCTTCTTCTCCCGCTCTTCCTTCTTCTTCGCGGCGGCCGCCTCGCGCTCCTGGCGGAGCGTCTCCCGCATCGCGACCTTCTCGCTCTCGCTCACCTCGCCGTCCCCGTCGGTGTCGAAGCGTGCGATCAACTCCTCGCGGGTCGGGGGCGGGGCGGATTCTGCTGCCGCCTTCGCGGCCGCTTTCTGCTCGCGCTGTTCCTTCTTCTTCGCTGCGGCCGCCTCGCGCTCCTGGCGGAAGGCCTCCCTCATCGCGGCCTTCTCCTCATCGCTCAGCACCCCGTCCCCGTCGGTGTCGAAGCGCGCCTGCAGCTCCTCCAGGCCCTCTCCGGGGGGAGCGTCCTGGAGGGCCGGGGCCGCGGAGGCGACCGGCGCCAGGAGGGTCAGGAAGGCGATCAGGGTTCGGAAGATGCTCATCATGCAGGGGTCTGCGGCCGGCGTCGGCAGCCGGGGTCCGGACAAGTGTCCCCCGAAACCGGGCCCCGCGCGAGAGGTTCCGTCGAGAAGAGCACCGGAAGGCTCCTGATACGCCGCCAGCCGCGCCGCAAGCCCCCCGGAGGCGGAATATCGGCCCCGAATCCAAATAGAGCGCGGCAGGGAGCGCACCAGAGGGCACACCGAGCGGGGTGGCAGGCACCTCGCCGGTGAAATCTACGAAATTCCTCCGCCGGGAGAACTCCACCATGCGCCCCAACCGACCCACGAGGACCCTGGCCAGCGGCCTGGCGGTCCTCGCCCTGTTCCTCTGCCCCACCGCCCTCGCCCAGAGTCCCGACGAGGATTTCTTCAAGGCGTACTATCTCCAGCATGAGGAGGGCCGGCTGGAGGCCGCCCTCGAGCTGTACCAGGGCGTCGCCCGCTCGAAGAAGGCCGACGCGGGCCTTCGCAAGCGCGCGAAGCTCGCCGCGGCGGCGATCGCCGAGGACCTGGCCGCGAGTGACTTCGCCCGGCTGATGCCGGAAGACACCATCTTCTACCTCGAGCTCAACCGACCCGGTGAGCAGATCGCCCAGCTCGCCGACCAGCTCGGCCTGCTCGGCTTCGTCGACGGCGGAAGGGGCTTCGGGATCAGCCCGCGGCTGCTCGACGGCGCCCTCGGGGTGCGCGGCGCGGCCGTAGCGATCACCGAGATCGATCCGAACGGCGGTCCTCCCGAAGGAGTGATGGTCCTCCACCCCGGCGACCAGGACACCGTCCGCGGCCTGATCGAAACCGGGTTGCCCGCCGGCGGCGTGCCGATCGAGTCGATCGCCGGCCATCCGACCTGGATGGTCGAGAACGAGGCTTACGTCTCCCTCACTCCGCGCGTCCTGATCGCGGGGACGAGCCGGTCGCTCGTGGAGGGCGTCGCGGCTCGCCTCAAGGGCAAGAAGAAGGGCTCGTTCGCCCAGGCGGAGAGCCTGAAGACTGCGCAGTCGATGCGCGGTGACGACCTGATCTTCTTCCACCTCAACGCCGAGCCGATCCTGCCGCTGCTGCGGATGGCCATGGAGCAGGAAGCGCGCCACAACCCCGAGGCCGCGATGGCGATGGCCTTCCTCGACATCGACAGCCTGGAGGGATTCTCCGGCCGCCTCGGCGTCGACGGCAAGGGAGTGGGGCTCGACCTGGCGCTGCAGCTGGAGGAAGGGCACCAGAACCTCCTCTTCAACCTGATGCGCACGCCGGCGCTCGGCAAGGAGACGCTGCAGCTGGTACCCGAAGGCGCGGCCTTCTTCCTCGCCACCTCGTTCAACGAGGCCTCGTGCGTGGCCCCGGCCACCGGAGATCCCGAGCGGCCGATCGTCACCGCGATGGACTTCGGTCGCGAGGTGTTCGCCAACATCGTCGACGTCGTCGTCTACGGACTGCCGCCTCAGGGACAGTCGCAGGGAGGCATGCCGATTCCCGACATCGTCGTCTGCCTGCGGGTCAACGACGTCGATCGCTCTCGCGCGCTGTGGAACTTCGTCCTCGGCCTCGCCAGCCAGTCCTCCGGCCGCGGCTCGATGAACGCCGACGTCGTCGAGATCGGCGGCGTCGACTGCGAGCGCTACCAGGTCCAGGGCGTGCCCGTGTACCTCGTCACTCACGACAAGGAGATGATGATCTCCGCCAGTCGCTCTGCGATCGCCCGGACCCTGAAGGCCCGGAAGAAGGGCAGCTCGATCCTGAAGGACGAGCTCTTCGCCGGCACCCTGAAGCAGATGGGCGGCGACAACACCACCGCCCTGGTGATCAACCCCGGCCGCTGCGCCCAGATGGTGAAGCCCTTCCTCTCGGAGCGCGAGCTGGCCGAGATGGGGCCGGTCGCCGAGCTGCTCTCGGAGACGGTCTTCTCCGTCGGATTCCAGCAAAGCGACACCACCCTGGCGCTGCGCTCGCGCATCGAGCGGCTGCCCGACCTCGGTCCGGTGGTGACGATGCTGATGGAAGAGGAGCGTGGAGGGCACGGGCACGCGCGCTCCGAGCTGGTCTTCACCGGGGAGCAGCCGCAGGGGCGGAAGAAGGCGAAGAAGCCCGAGGCGATCAGGACGGCCAAGGCCGTCGAGGAGGCTCCCGTCGACATCGGTCAGCTTCGCGAGGAGCTCATCAAGCTCGCCAAGAAGGGCAAGCACGAGCAGGCGAACGCGGTGGGCAAGAGGATCTTCAGGGTCCTCTCCAAGGACCCGAACGCCCTGAACGACTTCGCCTGGGCCCTTTTGACCGAGGATCCCTTCACCGGCAACTACACCGAGCTCGCCAGGAAGATCTCGATGGTCTCCAACGAGCTGACCGGGTTCGGCAACTGGGCGGCGCTCGACACGCTGGCGCTGGCCGAGTTCGAGACCGGCAACGTCGCCAAGGCGATCGAGCTGGAGAAGAAGGCTCTGAAGCTGGCCGAGGGAACCGGCCGGGAGCCGGAGATCGAGGCGGCGCTGGAGCGCTTCGTGAAGGGGCTCGAGGCGCAGAAGGACAAGAAGAAGTCGAAGAAGAAGAAGAAGGTCGTCGACGCTCGTTGAGGTCGATGACCCGGCGGGCCCACCGCCTGCACCAGCCCCGAGAGGCCCGCGAGGTGCTTCGGCCGATTACCAGCCGAAGAACTCGCGGGCCAGCCATTGGGCGGGCCGTCGCTCGGTCTCGGCGAGCTGCTCGGCGAAGGCCGTCGGATCGCTCTCGGCCGACAGCAGGTCGGCCTCCAGTCCGCGCACCAGCGTGCCCTCCAGCTCGGCCAGGCGCTCCAGCAGCTGCGCGGCGCGTTCCTCGTGCGGCACCTTCTCGCGCTTGCGATAGCGCTGGACCGCCTTGATCGTCGAGGTCCAGGCCTTCGACGCCCTGCTGTCCAGTACGCTCCGGTGCTCGCGCAGGTCCTTCGCCGGGTACTCCCGACCCAGCGCCCGCCCCCAGTCGACGAGCACCGAGAACGCGGGATCGGCCCCGGTGTTCTGGATCGATCGGCCGGTGGCCTCCAGCGCGTCGAGCGCGGCTTCGACCACACCGCGCTGGCTCAGCGCCTTCTGCACCTCCGGGAAGTAGCGGCTCTCGAACTCCGCCGCGTCCTGGAGCAGCGGCAGGGCGGCCGCGAAGTCGCCCTGGTGGAGCGAGCGCCGCCCTTTCGCTTGCCAGGCGTCGATGAAGCGCACGACCTCTTCCAGCCTGCGCGCGGCGATCAGCTCCTTCAGCGGGGTGTCGACGTACGTCTCGAACGGCGGCACCAGGCCTTCCCCGAGGATGACGCCGGGGTCCCCTTCCCAGATCACCCGGCCGTCGAGGTCGATCAGGAGCATCCTCGGCAGGTTGAAGCGTTCGATGAAGAAGGTCTCGAAGCTCTCGCCGATGCCGACCCCCTCGCGGAAGTCGACGGCGACGTCGCCGGGCAACGGATGGGCGGCCAGGTACTCGGCGATCTTCTCCTTGTCGTTCGGCGAACAGACGCAGAGGATCTTCAGGTCGATGCCCGCCATCGCCTCGTCGAGCGCCATCAGCCACTCGTCGATCGGCACCAGGTCGTTCTGGCGGATGCTGAAGAAGACCAGGAGCTGCGGCACCGAACCGTATTCGTTCCAAGACTCGCGCGCGCCCTGCACCCATTCGTCGACCTTCGGCCACGGGGGCACGAGTCCGAGGAACGAGCCGCCGACCGAGCCACCGCTCCTCGCCTTGAGCTCCTCGATGCGGATCTCGCGCTCGATCTCCGCGGCGCGGTCGCGCGCGTCACGGGCGAGGTAGCGCACGTCGCGGAAGCGGCACTGGCCCCGCCCCGTGATCAGCCCGAAGCCGCCCTTGACCACCTCGAGGCTGGGAAACTCGTGCGTGGCGAGCAGCTCTCCGTCGATCCAGAAGTCGACCGTCCGGCCGCTGACGTCGAGGCGCAGCGTGCGCCACGCGCCCGCCGTGGTCGACGGTCCCTGGTCCTGCGACGCCACCGGCACGTGGCGCCAGATCTTGGTCACCGAGGCGCCGAAGGAGCTCATCAGGTCGACGTAGTCGGGGTTGGCCGTGCCCTCACGCGCCACGGCCCGGCCCGGCATGTAGAGGAGTCCGTGGAAGGTGGTCGCCTCCTTGCGTCCGAAGACGAAACCGCAGAAGTTCACCTCGCCGCGCACGGCCTGGATCTTCGCCTCCATCGAGAAGTCGCCGGAGGTCACCGTGTCCAGGGTCAGGAAGGTGTAGTCGTGGTTCTGCGGGTCCGCCTCGCCGAACTTCGCGTCCATGAAGATCCCGTTCGCCTTGAACGTCCCGTCGATCCCCTGGGCGTTCCAGCCGTCGAGGTTCTTCTCGTTGTACGCGAGCTTCCAGATCGAGAGCGACTTGCGGCTCTGGCGCACGGCTCTCTCGTAGTCCTCGAAGAGGTCCGGCAGATCGAGGTTGCTGCCGAGGCGCCAGGAGACGTCCATCACCATCATCGGCAGATCGGCGGCCTCGTAGCGGCTCACGATCGCACGGGAGGCGAGCGCCATCTCGTCGCGGATCCTGGCCAGCGTCCTGCGCCGCGGGTCCAGCTTGGAGAGCAACCGCTCGGCGTCGCGGATGCGCTTCTCGTCGAGGGGCTCGAGGCGTTCGAGGAAGTGCAGCGCCTCCATCACCAGCTTCGCCGCGCGGTCGGGGTTCTTGTAGTGCCCGGCGAGCAGGTCGGCGAACTCCATCAGGAGCTCGATGTCGCCGGGGCTGGCGACGAGGCCCTTCTCGAAGTGCTCCTTGGCGGAGAGGTAGTCCTTGTTCGCCGCGGCGTAGCGCCCCCAGTCGAGGTAGGGCCGCTCCACTTCCAGCGTCCCGGCGAGCTCGTCGCGCAGGTCGATCATGTACTTCTTCCACACCTCGTCGAGCTCGTCGATCGTGCGCGGCAACCGCACCTCATCCTCGTCTTCGGGGCGCTCGACGCCCTTGAGCGGCTTCGTGGGGTTGCCCAGCACCACCTCCTCGAACTTCTCCACGGCGCCCTCGCCGCGCCCGGTCGATACGTCGATGTACTCCTGGAAGGCCGGGCGGTAGACGAAGCGGCCGTCGATCGGGTCCTGGTAGTTGTAGAGGAAATACACCACGCCCCAGGTCGGCGCGTACCACGGCGGCCCCCAGCCGTACTGATTCTCGACGAGGATGCGGAAGGTCGGCGCCTTCGTCGGAGTCGTGTTCGGATCGCCGGGATCGATCCCGTCGGAAGGGCCACTCATCCACCCCTTCTCCATCCGCGAGGCGAGCGGCATCAGCCGGTGCGTCGCCGGCATGTTCATGATCACCGTGCCGTTGGGCAGAATGCGCGTCCCTTCGAAGAAGGAAGCGAGCCCCTCGTTCAGCCAGCCCACCGCGCGGGTGGCGAGCGACACGAACTGGTGCGCCGCCTCGTGGAAAAGGGTGCCGACCATCCCCTCGAAGCCGCCGCTGGAGATGTAGGTCTCGACGTAGTTGCCGGTGAAGTGACCGCCGGACCACTCGACCGGCGGACCGATACCGAATTCGAGGTACTCGTCGCGGGTCTTGAAGATGTTGAGCCCGATCTTCGGGACGCTGTGCCCGTCCTCCTCGGTGCCGTAGCGGAAGAACTCCCGGTAGAAGGCGTTCATCTGCTCCATCGCCTCGCCGGCGCGGACCAGCACTTCGTAGCCGGCGTCGCTGTAGGTGGTGTAGTTCTCCCGCTCGAGGATCGCCCGCCTCTCCCAGGTGTCGTGCTGCTCGTCGTGCTCGCGGATCCACTCGTCGGAGACGTCGGCGAAGAGGTCCTTGGGCTTGGCGTCGGCGGCCAGCGAGGGATCGGGCGCGGCCGCGATCCGCTCGATCGCGGCCTGCGACTCGGGGTTCTCCGGGTCGAGCGCCAGGATCTGCTTGTGCACCCGGATCGCCGAGTGTGGCCGCCCTTGCTTCTCGTACCGCTCGGCGATCGGGACCAGCTTCCTGATGAAGTCGGACTTCATCTCGAGCAGGTCGCGCGCGATCGGGTCGAGGGCGATCAGCTCTTCGCGGAGCCTCTTGAGCTCCTTCTTGCCGATGCGCTGCAGCTCCGACAGGCGGTACTTCTGGTGGAGCGAGTAGATCCGGTCGTCCTGATCGTTCGTCCGCTCCGCCCAGCGCGCGCGCAGGTCCCAGGCGGCGATCGACTTGCGATCGCGCTCGAGGACGCGTTCGATCAGCTCGCGCGCCCGCCCGAGGTTGCCGGCCTCGAGGGAGCGCTCGGCGGCGGCGAGGGCCAGCGAATAGGTCGACGTGTCCTCTTCCTGCTCTCGCTGCGACAGGGCTGGCGCGAGGAGCAGGGGCAGACCGAGAAACAGGATCCAGAGGAGTCGCATGGGGTGGCGGGGTTCGAGCGCTACCCGGCGAGAAGGACCGGGATACCGCGGATCGTAGAATCTGGGGCGCGTGTCGACCAGCGCCGCGATCAGACCCGCCGTGCAGGAACGCTCCAATGGAGCCACGGATCGGTAAGGGCCGCGTTGATGGGGATCGAAAACGCTCGCCCAATCCCCTGCCGCGCGCCCCTGCGCGCCCGTCGGTCGGATTCGGCTACCTGGTCGCCAGGAGCCTCGCCAACCGTCGCTGGTTTCCGGTAGAGGGGTTTCCGGTCGAAGCAGCGGCGGGGGGGGGGGGGGGGGGGGGGGGGGGGGGGGGGGGCGGGGGGGGGCGCGGGGGG
>CAZCAC010000127.1:0-25691 GCA_964496575.1 uncultured Planctomycetaceae bacterium
CGCCATCTCCCGTGGTCGCTGATCGGGAGTGAGCTCGTCCACGGCCACCCGCGGGCCAACCTCGGGGGCGGGCGGTTCTTCCCCCGCCCCGCCATCTAGCTGCACCAGTGCCGGTTGAGTCACCGCTTCGGTCGCGACCGGCGCGCCCCACTGCTTCACGACCGCCCCGACCCCGAACCACACCAGAACAGAGAGCGCGGCGAGGATCACTGACGCCAGCATGACCTTGCCCACGGCCAGCCCTGCCAGCACCTTGGCCGTGCCGCCGACCTGAGCCCCCTCCCAGCTTGCCAGCGGGAGCAGTGCCTGGATCCACTCCTGCCGACCGTCCGATTCGTCGTCGAGCCGAGACCTCAACCGCTCCAGCGCTCGCCGCAATCGCGTGCGAACCGTGGCTGCGGGCACCTCCATCCGCATCGCGATGTCCGTAGCGGTGAGACCTTCGTAGTATCGGAGCAGCACCGTGTCGCGATAGGGCTGCTCGAGCTCCAGGACCTTGCTGGCGAGAGATCGTTCCTGCTCGACTCGTTGGGCCACGTCCAGAGCCGAGGGTTCGCTCTCCTCAGCAACTTCCGGGACCCGACGAGTCTCGCGACGCCAGCGCAGACCCGCCTGTCGCCGCACCACGGTCGCAAGCCACGGTCTCGCCGGTCGATTCGAGTTGGGAGGATTGCGCAACGCGGCGACCCAGGTGTCCTGCACCAGATCGTCCGCAGCCGCGGCGTCCGCGACCAGGCTCCGAGCGAGCGCGGTCAGCCACGCGGAATGCTGCAGAAGACGGTCGAGACTGGCCTGTCCGGGGTGATCGCTCATCGGTCAATGACCAGCTTGCACTGGTCCCCCGGAGTGTTTCGCAAATCCCGGGATTCTCAGCCCTTCAGCTTCCTGACCAACGATCCCCACACCCCTCGCGGCAGCGCGCGACCGAGGGTCTTCAGCGGCCAGGCCAGCTGCCACGGAAAGGCGAGCACCGGTGAACCCCGCTCCAGCGCGACCACGCACCGTCTGGCCGCGTCCTCGACCTCCACCAGGAATGGCATCGGGTGCTCGATCGAGTCGGTCATCGGGGTGCGCACCCAGCCCGGCTGGATGTCGACCACCTTCAGGCCACTCTCGTGGAGCTCGATCTGCAACGACTCGAGAAGGGAAGAGAGGGCCGCCTTCGAAGCGGGGTACGCACCGCCTCTCGGCATCGCGCGAACGCCGGCGAGGCTGGAGACGCCCGCCAGGGTGCCGGTGCCGCGCGGGAGCATGGCGTGCATCCCCTCGATCAGCGTGACCATCGCGCCCTTGACGTTGACGTCGATCACCTCCTCGACGTCCTCCCGGGTCATCTCCCCCGCCGGCGCCGAGCGGCCGATACCGGCGTTGGCGATGACGAGGTCGAAGCCGCCCACCATCGCGTCCCAGTGTGCGATCGAATCGGCGATCGCTTTCGGGTCACGAACGTCGAGCTCCGCGGCGTCGGCGCGGCCGCCGCCTCGCGCGATCCCCGCCGCGAGCTCCTCCAGCAGCTCGAGACGTCGCGCCGTGACGACCACCCGCGTGCCGCGACGGGCCAACTCGAGGGCGATCGCGAGGCCGATGCCGCTCGAAGCGCCGGTGATGAAGGCGTTGCGGAAGAGCACGAGGTTCAGTCCGCCCCGACGCGAGTGCACACCGCCGTGAGCAGCGCGCAGAAGCGTTCGGCGAGAACCCGCCCCGCCTCGACCACCTCGTCGTGCGAGAGCGGCTCGCCGGTGATTCCCGCCGCCCGGTTGGTGATGGCGGAGATCGCCGCCACCCTCATCCCCGCCGCGTGCGCGGCGCTCGCTTCGGCAACGGTGCTCATACCCACCGCCTGCGCGCCGCCCCAGCGCAGCATCGAGATCTCGGCCGGCGTCTCGTAGGTCGGCCCCAGGAGCCCCGCGTAGGTGCCATGATGCAGCTCGATCCCCTTCTCCTCCGTCGCTCCGTCCACTATCGTGCCGAGCTCGCGGTCGTACGGGTTGCCGAGTCCCTCTTCCCCCTGCATCAGTGGCGTCCGCCCCTGCAGGTTCAGGTGATCGATGATGCGCATCAGCGCCGGGATCTCCCAGTCCGCCTCCAGGCCGCCCGCGGCGTTGGTCAGGAAGAGCATGCCGATCCCCAGTCGACCGAACGCTCGCACGCAACGCGTCACCTCGCTCGGCCGCCAACCCTCGTAGAGGTGTACACGCCCCTGCTGGACCACCACCGGCACGCCCTCGACCTTCCCCAGCACCAGCTGCCCCGCGTGGCCGGGAACGGCGCTGGTCGGCATCGCGTCGAGCTCCTCGTACGGAATCACTCTCTGGTCCGTCAGCGAATCGGCGAACCCGCCCAGGCCCGACCCGAGCACCAAGGCGATCCGCGCGCCACCGACCCCGTGGGATTCCAGGCTGCGGGTGAGGTCTTCCAGCGCCAGCGTGGCGTCGTCGATCTGCGGTGTCTTCATGCGTGTTACTCCGACCGGACTACAGGAAGATACCCGCGACCGTCGCGGTCATCCAAGAGGCGAAGGCTCCGCCGACCATCGCGCGCAGCGCCAGGCGGGAGATGTCGGTCTTGCGGTCGGGCGCCAGGGGCGTGATCCCGCCGAGCTGGATGCCGATCGAGGCGAAGTTGGCGAAGCCGCACAGCGCGTAGGCGGCCATCGCGGCGGTGCGCGGGTGCTCGAAGGCCATCTTCACGCCTTCTTCGTTGCCCAGCATCCCCTGGAGCTGGCCGAAGGCGACCAGCTCGTTGACGGCGATCTTGGTCCCGAGGAGCGAGCCGAAGAGCTTGCAGTCGTGCCACCCATCGACGCCCATCAACCAGGCGATCGGCGCGAAGATCCGCCCGAAGATCCAGTTGAGGCTGAGCGTCTCTTCCATCCCCACCCACTCGCCCAGCGCTTCCAGCGGCCAGTTGACCAGGTTCACCAGCGCGATGAAGGCGATCAGCATGGCAATCACGTTGAGCCACAGCTTGAGCCCGTCAGTGGTTCCGTTGGCCGCGGCCTCGATCAAGTTGCCCGCGCTGCGGTTCAGGCGCAGCTTCACCTGGCCCGAGGTCTCCGCCACTTCCGTCTCGGGAAGCATGATCTTCGCCACCACGAACGCCGCCGGCGCGGACATCACCGAGGCGGTGAGCAGGTGCGCCCCGTACTCCTCGCCGATGAAGCCCATGTAGACGGCGAGCACCGACCCGGCGATCGTCGCGAACCCGCCGGTCATCAGCGCGTTCAGCTCTGAGCTGGTCATCTTGGCGAGATACGGCTTGACCACCAGCGGCGCTTCGGTCTGGCCGACGAAGACGTTGGCGGCCATCGACATCGATTCCGCGCCCGACACGCGCATCGCCCACGACATCACCTTGGCCATGCACCACACCAGGAACTGCATCACGCCCAGGTGGTAGAGCACGCCCATCAGCGCACTGAAGAAGATGATCGCGACCAGGCCGGTGCCGGCGAAGGAGAAGATGAAGGCGCTGCCAGGGCCGAGGGTTTCCGCGACGCCTTCTCGCTCGATCATCAGGTCCTTCAGGACGTCTTGCTTGGCCAGGACGCCGAAGACCATCTCGGCGCCGGGAGCGGCCATCGAGATCACCTTGGTGACTATTCCCGCCGCCCAGCCGAAGATCTCGTGGCCGATGCTCGTGGATAGAAAGATCCAGGCGAGCAAGAGCTGCAGCCCCAGTCCTCCGAAGATCACGCGCCAGGGCATCCGCCCCTTGTGCGAGGAGAGGAGCCAGGACACTCCGCAGAAGAAAGTGAGGCCGATCAGGCCGTGGACGAACTGCAAGGGGAACCTCGGGCTGGAGACGGGGGCCTATGGAACCGTGGGGGTCGCGCTCGCGCAAGGATCAGGGGACTCACCCCGAGGCGATCCTCGTTCTCGATCGCTGAGGCGAGGCGCAAGGTCCCGCTCCGGGCCGCGAAACGGCACGGCGGAGGCCGCTGTGCGGAAGCTGCGTCTTTTCGTTGTCCATTCGAGTGCCCGGGGGTATCAGGGAGTCGGACTCATGAGGCCTCGTCTCACAACCGCGCTCGCCCTCGTCGCCGGAATCGCGCTGGCGATCTGGTGGCTCGTGGCCGTCGCCTGGACGATGCGAGCGAACAGGGACCGAGCAGCCTGTCTCCCGAGGAGTCGACGGCCGAGGGGAGCTCTCACCCCGCGGCCCTTCCTCCCCCGCCGGCGACCAGCGACGAGGCACGCCGATCCGGGGAACGGGAAGACGTGAAGCCCCGGAGCGATGGCGGCGTGACCGGGCGTGGCTCGGAGCTTCCGCGCGTCCCCGACGACTCCATCTGGATCGACTGCGAGCTTCTCGCGCCCGGCCAGGTGCCAGCGGACGAGGAGTGCATCGTCGAAGCAGAAGGGGAAATGTACTGGAGCAGCGGTCGGATTATCGAGGACCGCTACACGATCGAGGTGGAAGTCGGGGTCCCCTTCCGCGTGGCTCTGGCCAGAGGAACCCGAGAGGCCAGGATCCGGCTGAACGCGCGGTATCACTATCTGAAAGCCCCCATCGAGATCGATCTCTCGGCGGTCAGAGCCAGTACGGTCGTGATCGAGCCCGAGCTCGGAGGCGTGATCCGAGGTCGGGTGCTGCTGCCAGGGTCGGCGAATCCTGTCGATGCCGGAAGGGTGGGGGCCACATCGTTGCCTCCACCCGGACACCCCGTCAGGGATTTCGACCTCGACTTTCATGCACCGGCTGACATGGAGGCGGAAGGGAGCTTCGAGCTGCGCGGACGGGTTCACACCGGTGGGGAGCCGCACGCGGGGTGGCTGGTGGGCTGCGAGAACGACAACGGCGAGCGAGCCGCCGCCCACTGTGACGACGCCGGGGGATTCGTGATGAATCTAGGATCCCCCGGGCCGTTCCTCTTCAGCTTCTTTCCCAGTGGCCAGGCCCTCGGCTCCTTGCAGACCCTCCGGGTCGGTCGGGACATCCCGGACCGAGACGTGGTGGAACTGGACTTCGATCTTCCGGCGGGTTGCCTCGCCGGTCGGGTTCGCCTTCCGGGAGGCGCGCCAGCTCCCGGCTGCTAGCTGTTCCTCGACCTGAGCGCTGCCTGCGAGGGTTCGACCGCGTCGTACGAGTACACCGAGCTCTCGGTCACCGACTCCGAGGGCAGGTTCCGCTTCACCCCACTCCCGCCGGGCGGCTACGTGCTGCACGCCGGGGGAACCTCGATGGAGCCGGCGGAGACCGACACCGAATCCTACGGCGTTCGTCGTCTCGGAGGGCTGCAGCTCGCCCTCGGAGAGGTGAAGGACGACCTGGTGATCGACCTGTCCCCGGCGGGATCGATCGAGGGCCTCGTGCTGGCCCCGGACGGCTCGCCCGCGATCGGAGCTCTGGTGAGCCTCGTCGAGGACGACGACTCGTGGGTCGTCGTCTTCTTCTCTTCGCAAACGGATGCCGACGGCCGTTTCGAGTACCGGCACCTCACCCCGGGTCGAGTGGCGATCCACGCGCGGCAGGGTGACCTCACCAGCGAGGAGAGGGAGGTCCTCGTCGTCGAGGGCGACGCGGTCGAGGTGCAGCTTCAGCTGAATGAGTGATACGGAGCCAGGCTCCGTATCACAGTCGCTCGAGGACCAGGGGCCCGGGCTCGTAGTGGTCTTCGATCCGGATCGCCTCGGCGAGGAGCTCGCGGGCTCGATCAAGGCCTCGGCCGTGGCGGTGGTGAATGGTGCAGATCGACTCACCCACCTCGACCCTCTCTCCCGCCGCCCGCCTGAAGCGGAAGCCGACGCCGACGTCGATCTCGTCTTCCAGGCGGACGCGACCGCCCCCGAGCTCGACCAGGGCGAAGCCGATTCGCTTCAGGTCGTGGAAGCGCAACACGCCGGCGCGATCGACAAACCACTCTTCGCGGTCGGTGCGCTCGGGATCGCCCTGCTCGTCGAACCAGCGCCCCGGCATCGCGCCCTGCTGCGCACAGATCCGCTCGAAGCACTCGTAAGCGCTGCCATCGTCGAGCGACGCGGCGATTCTCTTCTCGCCCGCCTCCACGTCGGCTGCGACTCCCGCCATCACCAGCATCTCTCCGGCGAGCGCGCAGCAAAGCTCGCGCAGGTCGGGCGGCCCCTCGCCGCGCAGGCAGTCGAGGCACTCGAGAATCTCCAGCGTGTGGCCCGCAGCCAGCCCGAGCGGCCGATCCATGGCCGTCTGCAGCACCCGCGCCTGAACGCCCATCCCTCGCGCGAGGTCGATCATCACCTCGCCCAGCTCCCGCCCCTTCGCGGCATCGGCGAGGAAGGCTCCGCTGCCGAACTTCACGTCGAGCACCAGGCTCTCCGCTCCCTCGGCGAGCTTCTTGGACATGATCGACGAGGCGATCAGCGGGATCGAAGGCACCAGCCCGGTCACGTCGCGCAGGGCGTAGAGCTTGCGATCGGCGGGCACCAGGTCCTCGGTCTGCGCGCCGAGTGCCACGCCGACCTTCCGCAGCGCGTCGTCGAACTCCTGCTCGGAGAGATCGGTGCGGAAACCAGGGATCGACTCGAGCTTGTCGAGCGTCCCGCCGGTATGCCCGAGGCCGCGCCCCGAGATCATCGGCACCGCCACACCGCACGCGGCCACCGCCGGCGCGAGCGCGATCGAGACCTTGTCACCGATCCCGCCGGTCGAGTGCTTGTCCGAAGTCGGTCGCCCGAGCCCGTCGAAGCGCATCACCCGACCGGAGTGCAGCATCGCGTGCGTCCACGTCGCGAGCTCGGCGGGCTCCATCCCGTTGATGAAGATCGCCATCAGGAGCGCCGACGCCTGGTACTCGGGGATCTCGTCCCGGACGTACCCGTCGATGAAGAAGTGGATCTCCTCCTCGCTCAGGGCGTGTCCGTCGCGCTTGGTGGAGAGAACGGTTCGGATGTCCATGGATTCAGCTCGCGAGCTGCGACAGGAAGGACTCGCCCGCGCCGGTACCTTCGACGCCCAGCGCCTCGGCCACGGTCGCACCGATGTCGGCGAAGCTGGAGCGAGTCCCCAGATCGACTCCGCCCGCCACGTTCGGCCCGGTGGCGAGCACGGGCACGTACTCGCGCGTGTGATCGGTACCCGCCTCGTGCGTCGGGTCGTTGCCGTGGTCCGCGCAGAGGATCAGGAGGTCGTCGCGCTGTAGCTGCTGCTCGAAGACCCGCAAGTCCCCGTCGAACTCCTCGAGCGCCCGTCGATAGCCGACCGCGTCGCGGCGGTGGCCGTAGAGCATGTCGAAGTCGACGAGGTTGAGGAACAGGAGACCGCGGTCGAGGCTCCCGGCCAGCTTCGTCGCCTGCCGCATTCCGTCGCGGTTCCCTTCGGTGTGGTGATCCTCGGTCACCCCTCGGCCGGCGAAGATGTCGTGGATCTTGCCGACACCGACCACCGGCAGGCCCGCTCGCGCCAGTCGATCGAGCGTGGTGTCTCCGGGGGGCTCCAGCGAGTAATCGCGGCGGTTGTACGTCCGCTGGTAGTTCCCGGCCTCGCCGACGAAGGGCCTGGCGATCACTCGCGCCACGCCGAGGGGATCCAGGAGACGTCGTGCTTCGATGGAGATCTCGAATAGTCGCTCGAGGCCGAAGTGCTCCTCGTGCGCCGCGATCTGGAAGGCGCTGTCCGCGCTGGTGTAGACGATCGGCTTGCCCGTCCTGACGTGCTCCTCGCCGAGCTCGGCGATCACCGTCGTTCCCGACGCGGGCCGGTTGCAGAGGACCCCTTCGAGCCGGCCGCGCCGCACGAACGCTTCGATGATCTCCGGAGAGTAGCCGTCGGGGAAGGTGGGGAATGCCCCCTCCAGCGGGCACCCCATCATCTCCCAGTGACCGGTCGAGGTGTCCTTGCCGGGAGACTCCTCGGCGCAGCGCCCGAACGCCGCTTCCGGAGCGCTCGCCTTCGCGAGCTCCTCCACGCCGGTGACGTTGCCCAGCCCCAGCTCGATCAAGCGGGGTGTCTCCAGACCCCCGGTTGCGGTGATGATGTGATCGAGGGTGTGCGCCCCCGCATCACCGAAGCGCTCGGCATCGGGTAGGGCTCCGACTCCCAGCGAGTCGAGCACGAAGACGAAGACTCGCCGGAACTCAGAGGTCATTCGATGCTGTTCAGGTGCTCATGGTGTTTTCGAGGACCGCCTCGATCACCTCTTCAACGGCCTCTTCGAACTCATCGACCCACAGATCCCCATAGTCCTCCAGGAGCATTTCGCGCTCGTCGAAGTCCCAGGTTCCCGAGGTCGGGTCGAACTCGAACTCGTAGTCGTGTTCGGTGCCGTCCTCATCCGTGATCAAGGCAATGACGATGCAGTCCTGAGCGTCGACCTCCAATCGGAAAACGGCCATCGAGCTGCCTCCGTGGTGTGAAGTTGGTAAGACCGAGAAAGAGCTGAAGGTGTTGGCTGCCGCCGGGTGGGCGTCACCGGTAATCAAACTATGATGTGCGCGGTTCTCGCAAGGGAAACTTTCCCCCCTCCTCACCCTCCGATGCACCCCCTCAGGACCCTCCAGGCCGCCCTGCTCCTTCTCCTGGCCGCGAGCTGCACCAGCTGGCGTCCCGCCGAGGAGTACGAGGGGTGGACCCTGTACGTACAGTCCGGGGAGAGCGTCTCGATCGAGGAGTTCCACGGCGCGGTCCAGCCCGCTTTCGAGGCGGTCGAGGGCCTGCTCGGCCCCTTCAGCGACCCCGTCCGGGTTCACGCTTGGGATGGCGGGGTGCAGATGGACGCGGGGAATCACGGGCACATCACTAGCGACGCCGACGAGGCGATCGAGGAGGTCCCCGGCATCGGCCCGGCGCGCGTGCGGGCCTTCCACACGCGGGGCTCCGGGGGACTCTTCGACCTCTCCGGGGTGTTCGTGGGCACCGCCGACACCGGCACCGCGGTGCACGAGCTGGTCCACGCCCACCTGGCGGAGGCGGGGGAGCGGTTGCCGCTGTGGTTCGAGGAGGGCTTCGCCATGATCCTCGGAGACGGCACCATGCGCGAGGGGCGGTGGATCGTCGACGGCCTCGCCTGCTGGCCGTGGCGGGAGCTGAGGTTGGCGGACCTGAGCGAGGAAGAGGTCGCCAAGTTGCTCACCCTTCGTTCCGGCGAGCCTCACTCGGTTCGCGACAACGTCCTGGTGCACTTCCTCGGCTGGGCGGTCGTCTTCGACCTGTACCGTGAGCTGGGAGTCCTCGACTGGCGTCGCTTGCTCGAGCGCTTCCAGGCCGCCTCGGATCCGGTGGCCGAGGCGCGCCGCCGTCTGCGCCGGACGCTGGACGAGGCCACGCCCGTCGGGTGGCTGGAGGAGCGGCTGGAGAGCGAGGACGTCGCGGTGCGGCTCGCCGCCGCGCGCGGGACCTGGAAGCTCCACTCCCTCGAGGTCCTCTGGCTCACCCTCGCGGCGATCCCGGGCGAGACCGACATCGAGGTCCGCGCGAGCCTGGCGGTCAACGCGCTGGCCGCCGCGGGGCAGGTCGAACACGGTCGGCGCACGCAACGACGACTCTGGCGGACGCTCTTGCCCGTGCTGCGCGAAGCCGAGCTGCCGGGGCCCGGCGAGACCTCCGCCTTGCGCACGCTCTACCGCGCGTATCGCTTCGGCAGCGAGCGCTACGACACGCAGGCGGCGCTGGAGCGGTTGGAGCGATTCTGGGAGGAGTGAGGACGGGCCGGTGGCGAGGGAATTAGCGGATTGATCAACAACGGGCGATGGAAGCACCGTGCGTCGACTCGGCCATCCGGTCATGCTACCGTTCCGGTCCGATGAGAGCCGTGACCAGACAGGATCCGATTCCCCTCGACGAGCTGCGCAGTCTGGCTGCAGGCCGATTTGGCGATCTGGTCAAGGCGGTTGTCGACCTCGAACGGAGGATTCTGCTCGTAGACGCGGAGTTGCACGCCGACCAAGAAGCCGAGCTTCTCGCCGGCGGCTCGCAACAGCAAGATCTGTGGGGGATCAATCTCTATCCAGATCTGCCGGAGGACGAATGGCTCGAATTCGACTCGATGATCAACCTCCGTCCCTCCTCTGGGAATCGGTCCCGTGGCGTCGACGATCTCGCGACGCGGGAGAGGATCACTGCTCTGGTGGGCGAGCTGGTGCGCCGATGACGGACCAGAAGCAGCGGGAGATGGCGGCTCGTCGCTGGTGGACACTCACGCTGGCCGAGCAACTCGGCAACATCGGAAGTGAAGTCAGCCGAGCCCTGAAATGGCGAGGACGCAACCCTCGGATTGCTCAGGGAGCGGTCGAGCGTGCGCTGGAGCTGATCGACTTCACGCTCGATGACACCCGCCACCGTTCTTCCGTGGCCCGCCTCCGCGAGATCTGCAGGGTCCGGGAGACGCTCCTCGACTTTCTGGTGGGTACTAACGAGTACCGTTCGACCGAGACTACGCTTCAGCGCTACTTCGATGCATTCGCCGTGGCCGCGGCTCGGCGACGGTGACGATCCCCCATCTATCCCGTTTGATCCTCTGGGACCGACAAGCGGGCCGCACTGGAGAGGTTGGAGCGGTTCCCGGAGGAGTGAAGCGTGACGCATTCCTACCAACTACTCCGTATCCGTTCGTGGCACACCCCGAAGACGGCCGCCGTTCCGCGCCCAGCGCGGTGAATCCGCTCCGCTGGCCCTCTCCACTTTCGCCTCCTTATATATACTCCGGGGCTCCAACCCTCTGACCCATCCGCAGCCATGCAGACCCTGAGCCCCATGCTGAATCCCGAGGCATTGTCCGCCCATCTCGGGCACTGGAAGAAGACCGGCGACCTGATCGATCAGTGCATCGACCTGATGCTGAACCTCCGCCAGAGCGGACACCCCGGTGGTTCGCGATCGAAGGTGCCGCTCCTCGTGGCGACGACCCTCGGCGTGATGCGCTGGGACATCCGGCGACCGGAGCTGGCCTTCGGCGACCGTTTCGTCCTCGTCGCCGGGCACGCCAACCCGGCGGTGTACGCGATGCTCGCGGTGTACAACGAGGCGCTGCGGATCCGCTACGAGCAGACGGGCGACGAGAAGTACCTCGTCCCCAACGCGGAGAACCGTCAGCTCACCTGGGAGGACCTGCTCACCCTGCGTCACCGCGGTGGTCTGCCGGGGCACGCGGAGATGGAAGGGAAGACCCTCTTCTTCAAGTTCAACACCGGACCGTCGGGCCACGGTGGTCCCGCGGCGTTCGGTGAGGCGGTGGCGCTCAAGCACGCCGGCGCGGGCGAGGTGAAGGTCTTCGCCATGGAAGGGGAAGGCGGACACTCCGCCGGTTGTCACCACGAGGTCAAGAACTCCGCGTGGGGCCTCGGGCTCGACAACCTCATCTACCTGATCGACTGGAACGACTTCGGGATCGACACCCGCGCCAACAGCGAAGTGATGGCCGGGGACCCGAAGACGTGGTTCGAGCCGTACGGCTGGCGCACCGCCGGCACCGCGGACGGGGAGAACTACGAGCAGCTCGGCCAGGCGCTGATGGACGTCGTCCAGGACTCGAAAACCGAAAAGCGCCCCGGGATGGTCTGGGCCAAGATGCGCAAGGGGCGCGGTTACTATCTCTACGACGCCCCCAGCCACGGCAAGAGCCACGGCCGCAACTCCGAGATGTTCTGGAAGTGCCGGAAGGACTTCCAGGACCTCTACGGCGTCACCTTCGAAGGGTTCGGCGATACGAACGACCCCGGTGAGGACGCGGTCCGCGAGATGTCGAAGGGCTGGTTCGAGACTCTCTTCAGCGTGCTGCGCGACGACCAGGAGCTGGTCGAGTACCTCGCCGACCGCCTGGTCGAGCTGGGCGACTCGGTGCCTCAGAAGCCCGAGGGCTTCCACGCCATCAGCGGGACGAACCTCGCCGATGACCGCTCGTGGCTGGACCTCGACAAGCTCCCCGACGAGCTCTTCGTCGCGCCCGGTGAGGGTGCCGCCAACAGGCAGGGCTTCGCCAAGTTCGGCGCCTGGGCCAACGCGAAGGCGAAGCAGGAAATGGACCGCCCGCTGTTCCTCGCCTGCTCGGCGGACCTCGCCGACTCGACCTCGATCAGCGGTTTCGGCAAGGGCTTCGGCGACTTCGAGGGCTACGGCTGGTACGAGCGCGACAAGTCCCCCGAGGGCGTGATGTTGCCGCAGCAGATCACCGAGTTCGCCAACGCCGGTCTGGTCACCGGAGCGGCGACCGTCAACATGTCGGCGGATCCGGAGAACAGCTACGACGGCTACTGGGCCACCTGCTCGACCTACGGTTCCTTCTCGTACCTCAAGTACGGGATGATGCGGCTGTTCAGCCAGCTGGCGCAGGACTGCCCGCTGAAGCTCGGCAAGGTGATCTGGGTCGCCGGTCATTCCGGTCCGGAGACCTGTGAAGACAGCCGGACGCACTTCGGCATCTTCGCGCCGGGCGTGACCCAGCTCTTCCCCGACGGCCACGTGATCAACCTCGTGCCGTGGGAGCACAACGAGGTCGCTCCGGCGCTCGCCGCCGCGCTGCAGACCGATGTGCCGATCATCGCGCTGCACCTGACTCGTCCGGGGGTCACCATCCCCGACCGCAAGGCGCTGGGCGTTCCCTCGCACCTGGAGGCGGCCAAGGGCGCGTACATCCTTCGTGACTTCGATCCCGCCCGTCCCCAGGAGGGCACGATCATCGTCCAGGGCACCAGCTCGACCGATTCGATCTTCGAGCTCCTGCCGCGCTTCGAGGAGCCCGGCGCTCCGAACCTCAAGATCGTGGCGGCGATCTCCTACGAGCTCTTCCAGCTCCAGCCTCGTGAGTACCGGAAGAAGGTGCTGCCGCGTGCCGACTGGATCGACTCGACGGTGATCTCCAACGGCGCCCGCCGCATGATGCACGACTGGCTGGCGCACAAGATCGCCGAGGACTACGCGATGACCTCCGACTTCGACAACCGCTGGCGCACCGGCGGCAGCCTCGAGGAGGTCAAGATCGAGGCCCAGCTCGATCCCGAGAGTCTCTGGAACGGGATGAAGAAGTTCGCCGCCGATCGCGACGAGCGGCTGCGGACGTTGACGCATCCGGGCTAGGTCGACGAGGTTTCGCCAGACATCAGGAGCGGCCTGCCCTCGGGGGTGGGCCGCTCTTCTTCACGGTTGATACTCACGCAGGCGGTCGACGTGCGGCGCGAGGAGAGACTCGGCCTCGGCACGGTCCTCGAAACCCATGCCTCGAACTTCGACTCTCAGAATCTTCAGGTCAACGCGACATAGGAAAACGAATCTGACAGGCCTCTCTCCACGGTAGCCCACGGCGCATGCGGACTCATCGCCGAGCTCGAGTCCATCGAGCCTGCGCACCGTCAGTTGAGGCTTGTCCGGTAGGGTCCAGGCCGTGTCCTTCTCGAGCGAATCGCTTATCACGCTCCAGAGAATGGCGACCTTCCGCTCGTTTCCAAGGAATCGGCCCGTGTAAGCGTATACCTCCGACGAGATGGAGAATTCTTCCTCCCCGGTCCCGTCGTCATAGTAGCGGTAGTCCGGGTGTACGCTTCCCATGAGTGATGGTTGGCCATACCGGGTACACCACTCATGGGGATGCCGCCGCTCTCGGTCAGGGTCCAGATCCTCGATCGTGATCAACACGCCCCGATCGCGCGGCCGGACCTCCTGCGGGCTCCGATCCCCGTACAGCAGCGAGGGGCCAAACAGCACGCCGCCGATCGCCAGGCCCGCGAGCATCACCACTCCTGCCCCGACCCACCACTTCCAACTGAGGGCGCGGTTCCCCGCTCGCTTCCGTCTCATGGTTCAGCTACTCCTGCTCTCCCGGGGAGATCACCTTCCTCGATCCCCTGCGTACCTCCCGAGCAGACGGATATTCCTCACGAAAGTCCGCGGATCGATGATACGACGGGTCGGATCGCCCTTCCCCCAGTAGCGCAGGGTCCCGTCCTCCAGCCGGGATCGCTCGTAGTACTCCAGCGCGCGAGGGATCGGCTCGAGAAAGCGCTCCTCGTCGTACACCTCGGCCGCGTAGAGCATCGTCTGGATGCACTCGCTGATCACGTCGTCGTTCAGGGTGTAATAGTCCCAATGCGCCTTGATCCGCCGGTACTCGCCGTCCTCCCGGAGAGATGCGCGAAGCGAGGGGTCGCGACCAGTGTCCGGTGCGGGGCCGCGATAGACCTGCGCCCACGCCCCGTTTCGATGCTGCGCGGCGAGAAGGCTCTTCAGCGCCCGACGAGCCGCCTCTCCGACCTCTCGATCCTCGAACCCCGTCACCCGGTCGTATCTCACCAGGAACCGAATGACCGACTGCGTTCGATCGTCGTCGAGGATGCTCAGGTCCCGCGCCTTCCGCACCGGCTCGCCATCGACGAGGTACGCCCGCCCGCGCCGTGCCTTCGGGTCGAAGTCGATCCGCTCGCACCAACCGCTGGAGTGGAGCTGCCCCTTCAGCAGCGCCCGGCTCGTCTCCCGCGCGGCCTCGAGGGCGGTGGGCTCCCCCGTCAGCTCGAAGACCTCGAGATAGCCGTCCCCGATGAAAGCGGTCCCCGGCGGCTCGACCCAGGCGGTGCGGTGGTCGAGCTTGCCCTCTCCCTCGCGTTTTTCGAGATCGGCGCTGTAGCGCCAAACGTACCCTCCCTCCACCGCGACCTCGGTCCGGCAGAAGTGGATCGCGCGCCGGAGGGCGTCGTGCGCCTCCTCGCGGGCGGTCCCCTCGGGGTGGAGCCTCGGTTGCAGGAGTGAGGAGGCCGGTTCGCCCTTTTCTCGGTCTCGGGGGTAGTTATTCTGCCTTCATGAAGATCCTCACCTCGATTTCGCTGCCGTGCCTCGTCGTTCTCGCTTCCTGCGCCGCCGCCCCCAAGGAAAAGGACTTCAACCAGCCGCTGCCGTACGGGGCACCAGCCCTCCTGCGGGTGCTCGATGAAGGGGAGTGGCCCGATCTGCGGGAGGGGTATCTCCACCGCGACGAGCTGCTCGGGGCGCTCGAGCGGTCGATCGACTGGATGACCATCCCATCCTCGGAGAGCTTCTTCCCGATCGAAGGGATCTCCCACGCCCAGGCGGCGGCCAGCCTCGAGCGCTTCCGGACCCTCCTCTTGGAGTCCCCCGACGCGTCGAGCTTCGATGCCGCCCTGCGGCGGGAGTTCGCCCTCTACAAGAGCGCCGGGTGGGACGGCCAGGGCGGCGGAGTGCTCTTCACCGGATACTACACGCCGATCCTCGACGGCAGCCTCGAGGCGACGGCGAGCCATCGCTACCCGCTCTACGGCCTGCCGACCGACCTGGTCAAGGGGAGCGGCGGGGCCATCCTCGGACAGGCGACCGAGGCGGGGCTCCAGCCCTATCCGACGCGCGCGACGATCGAGGCGTCCGGGATGCTGCGCGACAAGGGGCTCGAGCTGGTCTGGTTCCAGAACCCCCTCGACGCCTTCATCGCCCACGTCAACGGCTCGGCGATCGTGCGCCTGCCCGACGGATCCGAGGAGCGCTTCGGCTACGCCGGCAACAACGGCCGGGAGTACACCTCGCTCGCCCGCGAGCTGGTCGCGGCCGGAGAGCTCAGCGTCGAAGACTGCAATCTGCCCGCCCTCCGCCGCTGGGCCCTCGCGAATCCCGGCCGGGTCGAGAGCTTCCTGAACCGCAACGAGCGCTACGTCTTCTTCACCCCCATCGAGGGCAATCCCCGCGGCAGCCTCAACGTCGAGGTCACCGAGGGGCGGACGCTGGCGACCGACAAGACGATCTTCCCGCGCGGTGGCGTGGTCTTCATCACCACCCACCCGCCCGGCGCGGACTACACCGAAGGGGTCCAGCTGAGCCGCTTCATGCTCGACCAGGACACCGGAGGTGCGATCCGGACCGCCGGGCGCGCGGACGTCTACTTCGGCATCGGGGAGCGAGCGGAGGGGTTCGCGGGGCAGATGAAGGCGGAAGGGCAGCTCTACTACCTCTTCCTGGACCGCTACTAGCGAGGGCGGCGAGCTTCTGCCGTTTTCCGTAGCCCTTTGCTCATAAGGGTTTAGCAGCGATCGTGCTCACCATCGTCCGCGGGAGGGGTAGCCGACCAGAGATATTGTACTAGTATATGCGAACACTAGAGAACCACTACATTATCTGGTGACGAGACGTTGAAGTTCCGAATCGACAGACAGACTGGCGTGCCCTTCTACCGGCAGATCATCGAGCAGGCCAAGTTCGCCATCGCGCGAGGAGAGCTCGAGCCGGGGGCGCAGCTGCCCACGGTTCGCCAGCTGGCCGTCGACCTCTCGATCAACCCCAACACGGTGATCCGCGCCTACCGTGAGCTGGAGATCAAGGGGGTGCTCGAGACCCACCAGGGTTCGGGGACCTTCGTCGGGCGGAAGAAGCCCGAGATCGACCAGCTCGAGAAGCAGCGCAAGCTCGACCAGATCGTGACCGAGACGCTGGCCCACGCGGCCAGCTTCGGATTCTCCCTGGATGAACTCGCGGAGGCCCTCGAGCTCCGCAAGGAGAATTGAGCGATGACACCCGCATTCACCAACGGCCCGAGGATCTCGATGGAACGCTTTGCCACGACCTCCCGTGCGGACTTCCGCTTCGCCCCTCTCAACGCCCTCCTTCTGGTGATGATGAGCGTGGTCGGTCTCGTCACCCACACCCTCGTCCACGGCTTCAGTGCCATCGCCGTCTTCCTCGCCCTCGGCTCGGCGCTCACCCTGGCGGTCCTCCTGCGCCTCGCCCAGGTCTGGGAAGTGATGGTGATCGTCGGCACGGCGACCTGCCTGGGGATCTACCTCTTGATGCGGCCTCACGCCGAGATCCTGGTCTTGACCATCGCCTTCGCCACGGTGATCTCGACCTCGGTCCAGATCGCCTACCAGTGGGAGCGCGCCGTGGTGCTCCGCTTCGGCGAGTTCCGCGGGTTGCGCACCTCCGGACTCTTCGTGCTGATCCCGGTGCTCGACAAGGTCGCCCAGTTCGTCGACCAGCGGATCCGGGTCACCGACTTCAGCGCCGAGACCACCTTGACCGCCGACACCGTCCCGGTGAACGTCGACGCGATCGCCTTCTGGATGGTCTGGGATGCGCAGAAGGCGGTGCTCGAGGTGGAGCACTTCCAGCGCGCGGTGGTCCTCTCCGCGCAGACCGCGCTGCGCAACGCGATCGGTCAGAACGACCTCGCCGGGCTGCTCTCCCAGCGCGACCGCCTCGGCGAGGAGATACAGCGGATTCTCGACGAGAAGACCCACCCCTGGGGGGTCACCACCCAGGCGGTGGAGATCCGCGACATCATCATCCCCAAGGGGCTCGAGGACGCGATGTCGAGGCAGGCGCAGGCCGAGCGCGAGCGGCAGAGCCGCATCATCCTCGGCACCGCCGAGACGGAGATCGCCGAGAAGTTCGCGCGCGCCTCCGACCACTACCAGAACAACCCCGTCGCCCTGCACCTGCGGGCGATGAACATGGTCTTCGAGGGCCTGCGCAAGAAGGGCTCGATGATCATCGTGCCCAGCTCCGCGGTCGAGACGATGGGGCTGGGCGCGCTGGGAGGGCTCACCTCCTTCGGCCGCACCGGCGAGGCGGTGCCCGGGGCGACTCCACCCACGGCGACCGAGGAGGAGGATCCCGCCAGCGGAGCGCCCGAGCCCTCCTGATCACGCGAAAACGCCGCCGTAATGGGCGATCGGCGCGATTCGGGGGCCCCGGGCCGTCCCTGGGGACTCCGGTCCCCGCCCGGATCGGGGCGGTCCAAGACCCGACTTCGTATCCCTTGAAGCGGGTGCCGTTATCCTGTTGGGGTGGCTCAAGAGCGTGCAAGATCATCCCCCGGCCGAGCCAAGGTGATCGACGCTCTCCTGGAACACCGGGAGTTCGTCCGCAGCCTGGCCTGGAGGTTTACTTTCAGCCCCAGCGCCGCCGAGGATCTGGAGCAGGAGACCTGGCTTACCGCCCTGGAGCGTCCACCGGAGAGTCCGATCTTCTCGCCGCGCGGCTGGCTGGCGCAGGTCGTCCGCAGCCTGGCGGTCTCGCGGCTGCGCAAGGAGCGTCGCCGGCTGGTGCGGGAGACGCGGGCCCGGCGAGTCGGCTCCGAACCGTCGCCCTCCGAGCTGTTCGACCGCGATCGCGTGCGCGAGCGACTCCTCATCGCCATGGAGCAGCTCGGCCCGCTCGAACGGCAAGTGATCGAGCTCCACTACGCCGTGGGCCTCTCGGCGCGGGAGATCGCCCGCCAGCTGGAGATGTCACCGCGTCGGGTCCGCGGGATCTGCGAGCGCGCCTGCGAGCGCTTGCGGCTCTTCGTCGAGGCTGGGTGATCGGAATCGAGCCACCTCGACCTCAACATCACCCGCGAGGCGGGAACCGCGGTGGCGATGCCTTCGTGTCGCCCGCCGATCGAACTTCGTAGCGCGTTCCCGGGCTCAATCCCGCGCGACCAGCGCCATCAACGCAACGCGTCGCGCCGGATCCCGCTCGATCTCCAGTGCCCGCTCGACCATCTCCTCGGCTCGAGGGTGGTCCCCCAGGTCGACGTAGAGCCGGGCCAGCTGCTCCAGCGCCTCCCGACACGCCGGGTCGGTTTCCACGGCGCGCCGCAGAGCGGTCACGGCCTCGTCGGGACGTTCGAGCGCCGCGAGGTAGATCCCGCGGAGGTAGTGCGCGCTGGTGCACTGAGGATCGAGCTCGCACAGGGCGTCGAGCCAGCCCAGGGCCCGGAGCCGGGCTTCGGGAAACCGGGTGCACAGGTCATCTCTCATCGCCAGCATCGAGGCGTCGAGCAAGATCTCCGCGTCGGCGCAGCCCAGCTCGATCGCGCGCCCGTAGCTCAGGAAGGCGAGCTCCGGCCTCCCCGAGGCGTCGTAGACCCGGCCGAGGCAGGCGTGGGTCGCGGCGTCGTCGCCGTAGAGCTCGAGGGCCCGCTGGAGGGGGCCTTCAGCGGCGCGCTCGAGCCCGAGCTTCAGGCGCAACCGCCCCAGGGCACACAGCGCCGCCTGGTGGTCCGGGTCGATCGTCAACAGGTGAGCGTAAGCGGCCTCCGCCGCGCGGTGATAGCCCAGGCGTTCGAGTAGAGCGGCCCTGAATTCCGGCAGCTCCACCTCGCCGGGAAACTCGGCGATCCCCTGCTCGAGGAGCGCGCAGGCACTGGCGGCATCCCCGCTCTCGTAGAGCGCCCGGGCGGTCTCCCGATAGGTGCGCTCCGTCCTGGGATCCTCCGCGCGATGGACCTCGAACCACAGCTCCGCGGCGCGCGGCCAGTCCTCGGCGGCGGTCGCCTCCTCCGCGGAGTCGTAGTGCCGGCGCTTCTCGCCGCTCATGCAGCCGAGGAGGAGGGCGAAGGTCACGGGCAGCCAGAACCACCCGGCGAGTCCACCTCGGGCCCGGTCGGGGTCTCCGGAGTCTGTCCCTCGTCCTGCACGCATGATCACCATTGTCGGGGTGCCTGCCGCATCCCTCAACCCTCGAGTTCATCGACCGGCGGAGCCCGGCACGTCGAGTCGGACGCGACGTTACCTCGGTCGCGGTGACAGATCCTACGAGCGGGTCACCGGCAGATTCCCCGCCTCAGACTCGTCGGCCCAGGCCGATCCAGAACGCGCTCGCCAGCGCGAGGACGAAGCAAACCAGGTCGAGGGGCCCGAAGCTCGATCGGAGACGCGCCCAGGTGGACGGTGCGGGCTTCGCAACGGCGGCCTGGCCGCTCTCGGCGCGAATCCGCTCGATGTAGGCGGTTCGCGAAGGAGCATCCATCGCGTCCCAGCGCGCGGCCGCCTCGCTCCACACCTCCGGAGGGTAGTCGGACTCCGCCCGGACGAAGCAGGGATCGACCCCGTCGGGCCAGCGCACGTCCTCGTCTCGGGCGAGGTGCTCGAGCACCACCTCGTCGGCGAGGTAGGAGATGATCAGTTCCGGTTCCTCCAGCGAGAGCAGGTCCCCGCTCGCGGCCTGAATCTCGGACTCCGCTCCGGCCTCCTCCAACAGCACGACCGAGGCGGCCTTCCCCGCGCTGATCGCGAACAGGGTGATCCCGGCGGCGATCGCCCCGGCGACGAGCCCACCTCTTCCCCGCTGCCCGAATCGGACCGCCGCGCCGACGGCGAGGCCGATCGCCCAGGCGAGGTATCCGAGCTCCCACCCGCTGGAGTAGGAGAGGGTAGCCCAGATCGCCGCCCCGAGGATGCCGGCCACCAGCCCGGCGAGGGAACGGTTGGAGAGCCTCATCGATTGTCACCCGCCCCGGGTCCCGGCACCGCCGGTACCCCCCTCCCGGAGGGTCTCGTGGGGGGGCGTTCCCGCGAGAGATTCCACGATGAGCGAGAGGGTCGGGGAGCGCAAGGGGTGCCGGGGAGCTCCGGGACCCCCCCTCTCCCTGTTTTGGGACAGCCCGATTCCGCCTATTCGCCGCCCTCCGCCCAGCGGCCGATCGCCGCCTCGTCGAGCCGCCCCCAGTACACCCGGACTTCCTCGACGTCGCCGGGGAAGGGATTGGGCCCTTCGTAGGGCCCGACGGTGGACTCCTCGTCGGCGCCGATCTGCATCCCCTCCGCGGGGCGCTGCGTGAGCAACCGGGCGGGGGCCGCCGCGACCTCTCGCCCGTCGACGTAGAGCACCATCCGGCCGCCGGCCTCGAGCACCCCGACGAGGAGGTGGCTCCGGCCGGGCTCGAGGGGCTCGGGGGCGGCGACTTCCACGACCTCCTCGCTCTCGCGGATGGCGAAGGTGGCCCGCCCGTCGTTCAGGTAGAGCGCGTAGCCGTAGCTCTCTCCGCCTTGGGCGACGAGCACTCCCTGGCCCCCGGTCGGCGTGCAGCGAGCGCCGACGGTCAGCGGCTTGCCGGAGGGATTACCCGGGGCGGCCACCTCGTCGTCGGGGCCGCGCCAGCGGAACACCTCGCGCAGCTCGACTCGCTCGGCGCGGCGCTGCACGTCCTTCGCGCGGAGCTCGCGCAGCGGGAGCTCCGGCTCGGTCTCACCGTAGTACAGCTGGAGCCGCTTCAGCTCGGCGGTGAGCTCACGGCGAATCGGGTCGTACTGGAGGTCGTCGTAGACGCTCTTCAGCTCGTCGGGATCGCGCTCGAGGTCGAAGAGCTCCCACTCATCGAGCTCGTAGTAGCGGATCAGCTTGTAGCGATCGGTGCGTACCCCGTAGTGGCGGTTGACCATGTGCACCGCGGGGTACTCGTAGTAGTGGTAGTAGATCGACTCGCGCCAGTCGTCGGGATCCTCGCCGCGCAGGAGCGGCACCAGGCTGCGTCCTTGCATCTCCTCGGGCGGCTCGACCCCGGCGATGTCGAGGAAGGTCTCGGCGAAGTCGATGTTCTGGACGAGGTGCTCGTCGACGGAGCCGGGCTCGGTCGCACCGGGCCAGCGCACGAGCAAGGGCATGCGCAGCGATTCCTCGTACATCCACCGCTTGTCGTACCAGCCGTGATCGCCGAGGTAGAAGCCCTGGTCGGAGTTGTAGATGACGATGGTGTTCTCGGCGAGGCCAGACTCGTCGAGGTAGTCGAGCACGCGCCCGAGGTTCTCGTCGACGGAAGCGATGCAGCGCAGGTAGTCCTTGATGTAGCGCTGGTAGCGCCAGCGAACGAGGTCGTCATCTTCGAGCTTGGCCTCGCGGAAGGCCTCGTTCTTCGGCTCGTAAGCGGCGTTCCAGACCTCGAGTTGCTCGGGAGTGAGGTTGCCCGGGGGTTTGAGCTTCGCGTCCGACTTGGAGAAGTGGTTCGCCAGTGTCATCTCCTGCATTCCGCACGCGCTGGTGCGCCCCTGCCAGTCGTCGAAGAGCGTCGCCGGCTCGGGCAGGTCGACATCGTCGAAGTCGTGGAGGTGTTTCGGCCCCGGCTGCCAGTTGCGGTGCGGCGCCTTGTGCTGCAGCATCAGCATGAAGGGCTTCTCGGGGTCGCGTTCCTCCTTCAGCCACTGCAGGGCGAGGTCGGTGAGGATGTCGGTGGTGTAGCCGATGATCTTCTCGGTCCCCTCCGCGCTCTTCAGCGGTGGGTTGTAGTAGGGACCTTGACCCTTCAGTACCTGCCAATGGTCGAAGCCGGTGGGATCGCTCTTGAGGTGCCACTTGCCGACGATCGCCGTCTGGTAGCCGGCCTTGCGCAGGAGTTTGGGAAAGGTGACCTGCTCGCCGTCGAACACGATCGTGTTGTCGATCACGCCGTTCCGATGGCTGTGCTTGCCGGTGAGGATCGTCGCCCGGCTCGGCGCGCAGATCGAGTTGCCGACGAAGCAATTGCGGAAAAGCACCCCCTCGTCGGCGAGTCGATCGATGTTCGGCGTCTGGTTGAGCACCGACCCGTAGGCACTGATCGCGTGCGAGGCGTGGTCGTCGGTGAAGACGAACAGGATGTTCGGATACGGTACCCGGTCAGAATCCGCCGCTATCCTCGAGCGGTCCGGCATCGCCGTGCCGCCCGAGGATAGCGGCGGATCCTGACCAGGTACCGCACAGGCGATGACGACGAGAGCGCAGCCGATCGAGGTGGACGTCTTCATGCCACCACGATCACAAGACCGCACCGGGATGTCCAGCGCGAGCGCCGCCCGTCCGTTACGTTACTGCACCGAGATCTCGACGTCGTCGAGGTAGTGCCACACCTCGGTCTCCCAGCTGACGGTGAAGCCGACGGCCACCCAGAGCCTGGTGCGGTTACCGGTGTCCACCTGTTCGGTCACGTGGTACTCCGCCCAGCCGTCCTGCATCGGCTCCAGGGTGAAGTCCGCCTCCCCCTCCGGATCCAGCATGCCGATGTAGTAGACCGGCGTCGTCGCCATGTTCGCCTGAATGCCGAAGGCCCAGGAGAGATCGACGGTCACCTCGCTCTTGGGCTCGACCGGGACCCAGCGTTCGATCCAGATCGTGCCGTCGTCGGACTGGCCGTTGAAGTACATCGAGAGGCCGCTGTGTCCGGTGTAGGCCTCGGTGCGGGTCCGCATGATCCGCCACTGGCGGCAGAGGTCGATGTTGGCGTCGAAGGGCACGTCGGCGTCGGCGAGCCACGCTCCCTGTCCCGACTCACCGCCGTGCCAGACGCCGGTGCCCGAGCCACTCGGAACCACCTCCTCGAAACCTTCGACGTATTCGCCGTAGCCGCTGCCCACGAAGAGATCGGTGAAGCTGCGGTTGTTGTGCTCGTCGAGCTCACCGTGCACGTCGTTCCAGTCGACCACGGCCCAGAGTCGGTGCTGACCGGGAACGGCCGTCGTATCGAAGGTGAGGCGCCGAGTGCTTCCACCGGCGGGGATCGAAGCGATCGTTCCCGAGGCGACCACCACGCCATTCTCGGGACGGCCGTCGAAGAGGTGAACGGGCACGTTCGTCGCGGGCAGGGTACCGTTGTTGTGGACCGTGACGGCGACCTGCAGCGGCTGCGAAGGTGCCGGGGTCACGTCGTCGACCCGGATGTCGGCGGGCCCGAGGGTCAGGTCCGGTGCCCCCACGGGCAGGACGGAGACGTACGAGACCAGGAGACGCGGCCGGTGGTTCGAGTCGAGCGACGAAGGGGAGGTGATGCGCTCGTGGTTGTACCCCGCCTGCGTCCACTTGATCGTGAGCTCGTCGTCCGCGGCCGCACTTCCGGTGATCTCGGCGGTGACGTCGATCTGCTTCCAGCCACCGATCCCCGAGATGTAGGACTGGATCAGGTGGTCGGTCGGCCAGTTGTAGAGCTCCGCGTGCGTACTCTCGAGGAACGACCATCCGTCGTCGCTGACGTGATGGATCGAGACGACGTCCCCCGGGTGCGTCGCTTCCACGTAGAAACGGAGGATCGCAGAGCGAACGGTCGCGCCCTGGGGAATGTCGGAGAGATCGAACTTCAGCAGCGCGGATGGGTGCAGGATCGAGTCCTGGTCCTTCCAGTGGTAGGGCCATGCCACGCGGCACCAATCCTTCACGTCGCTACTGTCGATCACCACGCGGTTGTAGATGATCCCCGAGACCTGGGCGCCGAGCGTCGCTTGCAGCGCCCAGGCGGCACACAGTGTCGATGCGAGAACACGAACCTTCATCTCGAACCTCCTTCAGTCCCTCACTTGCCGGACGTTTCTTTCCAGGGGCGTGCAACGCACCCCGGCCTCGCCTTCCCGATGGTACGCCGGGAGCTCCCACTGGGCAAGGATGTTGCAGATTGCGAGAATGCCGAGCGAAGAGCGTGGGGCCGTCGCCTCGCGAGCGAAACAGCCGACGAAGAGGATACGAGGGGAGGCTCTGGAATGGGCGACGAGAGTACTGGCGCAAGACGCCTGTTCTGGCTCACAGTGGGCGTCCTGCTGGCGGCACTCACCATCGGCTGCGGACCGGCCCTGCGGGCGGAGGATGAGCGAGCCAGGTCGGCCACCGGCTGCGGGGAACAGAGAGACTAGTTCACGATGGTGGGCCACTCCGCGTCCAGCTCTGCACGAAGCTCGGCGTAGACCCGTGCGTAGGGTTCCTCTTTGGCGTTCACACGAGCCATGAGGTTGACCTTTTCGTGAGGATCACGGGGCAAGTAGTAGAACTTCTCTGTGATGTTGATCTCACCGTAGTCCCTGGAGACTCTCTGGAGAAGCTTGTACCCCTCGTGGTTTCGAATCGCCCTCCTGTGGAGGTTTGGCTTGAAATCCGAGGGAGGGTCTCCATCCCTGTTCGGGATGAAGTTATCGAAGAACACTTCCGCGTAGGAGAACTCCCGCTCGGTGGCGGACCATCCCGCGAGTACAGGAAGGAAGCTCACGGTGTCTCTCGTTCCGTGGGGGTCAGGCGGCAGACTGAGACCAGCAATGCTCGCGACAGTTGCGAGAATATCTGTAGAGCAGACCAAGGCCTCAGTCGCACCACCCACGAGCTCCGGGGCAACGAACGGTGACTTGACGATGAAGGGCACGTTTATTCCGCCATCGTACACCGTTCCCTTGCCGTGCGCCGGAAGGAATGGAGGCACAACTGCGTCCATATGGCTGCCATTGCAGGGCTCCTGACACATGCGCCCCGATTCATGCAACCATCCGCTCATGGCTCAGCAGGGAAACGGCGTGTCGGGCTCGCTCCCTGGTCGGTGTCGATCGCGGCCCCCGTCAAAGCGTTGCATACCTTATGACGCACCCCCTCATCGTGAATGAACGGCATTCGGCCAATGCCGCCACTCCACGCACCTATGTCAGGAGCCCTGCATTGTCTCCCATGAAGATCGTGGTCGTGGGCAGATCGGGCACACTCGAGCCGGACTCCATTGCACATATGATCTTCCTGATTTCATTGTCCATCCACTGCACCATGCATCGGGTTTGTCTCGGAAAGTTCTGACCATCGAAGGCGCAGGCAATGTCCCCCTGGATCCCGCCATTCAGGCAGGAAGAGACCTTTGGGCGTGCTGAGGGCTTTCCTTCCGGCTTGTGCGCCAGATTGAAGCACACGTACAGGAAGAACGGCTCTGGGAGAGTCTCGATCAAGTGGATGGCATCATCTGCCGTATCAACCGCAGTGTACTCGAAGATCGGTGCTTGGCAGTAGCCACCAGGGCTGGGAGTGCATTCATCCAGTCCCGGCTGGATGGGGGTGGCGAATGTCTTCCACCACCTGCAGTGGTCCTTGATGTTCCCCATGATCGGACCTGCGTAGAGGTCGAACATGCGTTTGCTCCGGCTCCCGAGAGGATGAACCGGTTCTCCAGGCCCAGGAGGGAACTGGTAGACACTGGCCAGGTGCCATTTGCCAATTGCCGCGGAGGTATACCCTGCGCTCCTAAGAAGGTAGGGGATCGTGTCGTGGAAGTGCTGCAGTCCCTCTCTGAAGAAGGAGCCACTGGTGTTGACTCCCATGCCGAT
>CAZCAC010000128.1:0-25464 GCA_964496575.1 uncultured Planctomycetaceae bacterium
GCAGCCGACGGTCCGGGGTTAGTCAGGCGACAACTACCCTGACACCGGGGGGTATACAGTGCCGCCCCGTGCTCCAGACGAATACGATGACACCGTCGCAGAAGAGACCATTCTCGCCGGCCAGTATCAGATCATTCGGAAGCTAGGCGAGGGCGGAATGGGGGAGGTCCATCTGGCAAGAGACCTGCTCCTGAACGATCGTCTGGTCGCGGTGAAAGTCTTACCAGCTCTTCGGGTTGCGTCCAAACGGGCAATGAAGCAGCTGCGGCAAGAGGCAGTGGCGATGTCGGAACTGACGCACGAGAACATCGTGCGGTTCTTTCACTTCGGAGAACACGAGACTATTCCGTTCATGGTGATGCAGTATGTCGAGGGTCAGACACTCGATGACTTGCTGGAGGAGAAGGGACGGCTCACTGCAGAAGAAACGATCGCGCTGTGTGCCCCGCTGGCCGAGGCTCTGGACTATGCGCACAGCAAGGGCGTCATCCACCGAGACGTGAAGCCGTCGAACTTCTTCATCGATAAGACGGACAAGCCGTATCTCGCGGACTTCGGAATAGCACGCGTCGCAAAAGACACGATCACGCAGGTTACTGGCCGTGATACGACTGCTGGTACTCTGCAGTACATGAGCCCCGAGCAGTGCCGGGGGGAGTGGGATCTAACCGCGGCCAGCGATGTCTACAGCTTCGCCACCGTGCTCTACGAGTGCCTGAGTGGGAACGCACCGTCCCGTACAGGGCCGATCCGCGACCTGATCATCAACGAGGCTCCCGCCCCTCTCCACAGTGATCATCCGATGACCACCTTGATTATGCGAGGACTGGCAAAGGAAGCGGTGGAGCGACCATCTTCGTGCCAGGCGTTACTTGCGCCAAGGACCCAAGAGTGCGCTTCTCAATCTGATGTACATTCGACGGCTCGGTCAACTCGGAAGCCCGGAAGTGTCGTTCATTGCGACGCGATCGGTCATGCTGCTGGGCACTTCACCGACTCAGTGGGCATGGAGTTTGTGCTGATAGACCCAGCGAACCTAGCGCCTGATGGCTTTCTAATGGGTAGCTCACAAAGTGAGCGTGGTCGTCGGGAGGACGAGGTCGAACACCGCGTTGTCCTGGGCAAGCCGTATTGGCTGGGCGCAACGCCAGTAACGCAGATGCAGTATCAAGAGGTTACGGGCTGCAATCCCAGCACCTTCTTAGATGCGGGGCCCGACGAGGGCGACCACGAGAATCTACAAGGTGACCCCGGGAATCTTCCCGTAGAGGGGGTCTCTTGGCGAGATGCAGTGGAGTTCCTGGAGCGGCTGAGCAAGATTGAGAACCGACGCTATCGCTTGCCCACCGAGGCGGAGTGGGAATTCGCTTGCCGGGCGGGAACCGCAACGCCGTTCTGCACGGGCCATTCGATAGCTACGAGCCGGGCGAACTGTCGAGCCGACCTTCATCATGGGGGCATCGAGCAGAAGGAAGGTGGACATGGAACCACTCCTGTGAAGATGTACTCCCCCAATAGCTGGGGATTGTACGACATGCATGGAAACGTATCTGAATGGTGCGCGGATTTCTACAGCGATTATCCGAGCACCGACACGTTGAACCCGATTGGACCCCAAACTGGCACACATCGTGTCTTGCGCGGCGGCAACTGGGACTCGGATCCCGAAGACTGCCGATCGGCAAGGCGGCACCGAGGTCTTCCGGAGTTCAAGGGAAGCGTGATCGGTTTTCGCGCTTGTCTTGATCCTGATTGACCGCCAATTGATCCACCAAGGAGAAGATTAATGACTAGTTTCCCTGACGAGTTCGAACACACGCTGCTGGCGCTAGAACCCGGGGAAGCGCTCGCAGGCCGCTATCGCCTGGTCCGAGAACTCGGCCGTGGTGGCATGGGGGTGGTCTGGCTCGCCGAGGATGCGAAGCTTGATGATCGAAAGGTCGCCGTCAAGCTGCTTCCGACCGCGTTAACGTCGAACGCGAGAGCGATCGCGCGGCTCAAGAAGGAGGCCACGATATGCCTGGAACTGAGTCATCCTCACATCGTCCGGCTCCTGACCTTCGAAATTGACGATTCGCGTGGTGGTCTGGCCTTCCTGGTGATGCAGTACGTCGATGGTCAGACGCTCGATGATCTGCTTGCCGAGCATCCCGAGGGCCTCCCGCTGGAACGAGTAGGAACTTGGGCAATGCAGTTGGCCCAAGCTCTCGACTTTGCCCACGGGAAGGGCACCCTGCATCGCGACATCAAGCCGTCGAACGTTATGATCGATGGCGAGGACAACGCGTTCCTCATGGACTTTGGCATCGCACGCGAGGCGAAGGACACGATGACGCGGGTCACGGGCCGAGATTCCTCGGGTACGCACTGTCAACGCCGGAGCAAATCCGCCGAATTCTGACGGTGGCCGTCATCGGCGAAGTGGTTCCCTTGGATCTGGTTCCCTAGCCCTGGTTTGGTTCCCCCCAAGCGAAGCCCTGGGTGGATCTGGTTCTCCTCCCCAGAGGTCCTGCAGTGCTAGTCGGGGATGGTGGGCGTGCGATGCGTTGCCGACTCTGGTAGAAGGCGCGCGCCCCCGGTACGAAACGGGGGAGGCCCCACATGTTTTCGACGACATGGACCTCCCCCCACAAGAAACCGCGTTGCCGCGATTGAGTGTGATCATCGCGCCTCACGGCCCTTCTGTCGAGCTTCCGGCGGCAGGAGGAGACGATTCACGACGAGGAGGAGAGCCACCGCCTGTTCTACTGCGCCCGGTGCAGGGAGACGGTCATCATCTGCCGGCAGTGCGACCGGGGGCAGGGCTGGACGGTGATGCGGCCGCCCGCTCCGGAGAAGCTCGGTCTTCCGCTGCAGATCGAGGTGGAGCTCGGAGGCGAGCTCTTCCTGGAGATCGACGAGACCCGACGTTCGGCGGTGCTCGTCGACCAGACGGGGACGGGTCGCGTGAAGTACCGGGGGCTGGTCGCCTGGGACACCACGGAACGCGAACTTGATGCTCGGCTGCGTCCGCGTCCGGGTGGCTTCGCCATCATCGTCGAGACCGTCGACGCGCACTACCCGATCACCATCGACCCCCTGATGTGCGGGGTCGAGCCGCCCCTGGAGGGAAACCAGCGGGACTGTCACTTCGGCTGGTCGGTCTCCGGGGCGGGAGACGTGAACGGCGACGGATACGACGACGTGATCGTCGGCGCGCTCAACTACGACAACGACGGCGACGACGAGACGGACCCCGAAGGGCGGGTGTTCGTCTTCCACGGCTCGTCGAGTGGGGTCGACGAGACTCCCGACTGGGAGGCGGCAATCAGCCAGGAACTCGCCCGATTCGGGCACTCGGTCTCCACCGCCGGAGATGTGAACGGTGACGGATATGACGACGTGATCGTCGGGGCCCGCAATTACCACAACTACATGACCGACGGGTGGGGCCGCGCCTTCGCCTGGTACGGCGGCCCCAGCGGCCTGGGCCCTGACGGCACCGAGTCGAACGCGGACTGGCAGGGCGACGAGGGCCACACCTCCGAAGGCCCTCCGGGTTTCGGTAATGCGGTCTCGACCGCCGGTGACGTGAACGGCGACGGATACGACGATGTGATCGTCGGGGTCCCGGGGTACTGCATGAGCGGGCAATGGCGCGGCGCGGCGTTCGTCTTCTACGGGTCGCCTACCGGCCTTGCTCTTCCCGTTCCGTCGTGGACGGCGCTCGGTGAAGCTCCCCACCATCAATTCGGCAACTCCGTCTCCGATGCGGGTGACGTGAACGGTGATGGCTACGACGACGTCGTCATCGGCTGTGATAACTACCACGTGCTCGACTACGTTCCGGGCAAGGCCTACGTCTATCACGGTTCCAACACGGGGCTGGGGACTTCCCCGGCGTGGGCTGAGGAAGGCCCGGTCAGCGGCGCGGACTTCGGATGCAGCGTCTCCTCGGCAGGAAGCGTGAACGGGGACCAGTACGCTGACATCGTGATCGGAGCGGAAAGCTACGAGAACGGAGCGTCGTACGAAGGAGCGGCCTACGTCTACCACGGATCCGCCTCGGGAGTCATGGCGAGCGCGGCGTGGGGCGTCGAGGGGCATCAGAGTGGCGCCTACTTCGGCTACTCCGTCTCCGGCGCCGGAGACGTGAACGACGACGGCTACGACGACCTGATCGTCGGCGCCCCGTACCACGACGGCGGTCAGGCGAACGAGGGCCGCGTGTACGTCTACATCGGCTCTTCATCCGGCCTCGACAGCAGCGCTGACTGGATCGAGGAACGCGATCAGAGCAAGTCACGCTTCGGCGGCTCGGTCGCCGATGCGGGGGACGTCAATGGCGATGGCTTCGGCGACGTGGTCGTGGGAGCGTGGATGTTCGACAACGAGGGTCCCGACGAAGGTCACGCCTTCGTCTACGTCGGACACACCGGCTTCCCCGACTGCAACGAGAACTGCGTTCCCGACGCAGATGACATCGCCTTCGGCACCAGCCAGGACTGCAACGGCGACGGGATTCCCGACGAGTGTCAGCTCGCGGGGAACGACTGCAACGGGGACGGCATCCTCGACGAATGCCAGCTCAGCGGAAACGACTGCAACAGCGACGGGATTCCCGACGACTGTCAGTACGACTGCAACGGCAACGGGGTGCCCGACGACTGCGACATCGCCGGTGGCGCGACGGACGCCGACGGCAACGGCGTGCTCGACGAGTGCGAGGTCGGAACGCCCTACTGCTTCGGTGACGGGTCGGGGGCGTATTGCCCCTGCTACAACTTCTCCTCCTCGACGGGGCGGGGCTGCGGCAACTCCACCGGGGACGGTGCGCTACTCTTCGGCACCGGCTCGGACAGCGTCTCTGCCGACGACCTGGTCCTGAATCTCTTCGGCATGCCGCCGAACATGCCCTGCCTCTACTTCCAGGCGGTGAACCCCCTCAACGGGATCATGTTCGGCGACGGCTTCCAGTGCGCTGGCGGCCAGCTGAGGCGCCTCCAGGTCCGCTGGGCCGACTCGACCGGGTACGCCTACTCGACGTGGCCTATCGCCACCCTCGGCCTGGTGATGTCTGGGGACACGTACCGCTATCAGGCGTGGTACCGAGACCCCACCGGGCCGTGCGGTTATCAGTTCAACTCCAGCAACGCGATTTCGATCATCTGGAGCAATTGAACGGACGACCGCCTGAGCGGTAGACGGTCGGCCCACCCCTCCAGCAGGGGTGGGTCGACCTCCATTTCGAAGCGGGATCCTCGGAGACGATGCCGATCCCGTCGACAGCGGCGCCGGCTCCCCCGCCGTCCGCCCGGTCGGTCGCCGCAAGTCCGCTGCCCACGGGGACCTGGAGAGGGGATTACGGAGCCCCTCTTCCGAGCGCCCCTCTTCTGCCATGCCGGAGGGGCGCTGTACGAGGTCCTGCTCGAGCACCGGGAGACCTTTCTCTCGAGGGGCGAGGAGGAGCGAGGATTTGGTGCCCTGCCGCGTTCACTGCTTCAGCCGTGGGGCGAACGTGCTGGTGCCTTCTTCGTGCAAGGGTCGCGGTTTCTGTCCCTCGGGCGGCGGACGTCGGATGGCGGAAGCGGCGGCGTCATGGCGGAGCAGGGTCGTGCCGGGGAAGAGGCGAACTGGCTCATCATCTGAGTCGCCGAGCCTCTCTCGAGGAGTGTCCAAGAACTCCCGCGCGGGCTCGGCTCCGCTACCGCGACAAGGGGTTCATCAGACTCCCCGAATTGGTTCTTATCGTCTGCCCGCCGCTCACCACCGACCCCTGGAGAACGAGGACATGGCGGTCGGACCAGTGGACGGGGAGGCAGTAGCCGAGCTCGTAGCTGATGCTTCCAGAAGGCCCGATCACACCAAGGGGAATGGCTCGCCGGTGCCGGATCATCTCCGGTTTCACGAGGCTCCCCGTCGCCGGGAGGATCGGCCTCGTGCCCAGGTAGAGGCGCGTGTTGCCGCCCACCGCGCCGTACACGTCGACTCGGATGCCCCCATTCCCCAGTCGTTCGTAGGTCAGGACTGGATCAGGATCCGTGGGTTGCTCCAGGTATCCGGTGTTCGAGATGTTGTCGATGTACACACCGGAGACCCGAGCGGAACCGTTGTTCACGAGGCCAACGGGTTCTCGATCACCTGGACACCGTGACCCCTTGCGAGGGACCGACGAGCCGCCCCAGGAAGAGGACGCAGCCGGTCTCGCGGTGGACGATCCAGAAGAGGAACGGGCGGTCCGCGACGAGCTCGATCGGCTGGTCGCCGCGGTCTCCCGGGGTTCAGAACGCAGGCCCGGAACCGTTCTCAAGGTCCGTCGTCGATTCCGATCCCGCTCGTGCCCGGGTACTGGCCCTCCTCGGACCAGCGCTCCCCATCGGAGAAGCCCTCGCGACCGTACTCGTCCTGGTCGCCCCCGAGGTCGAGGAAGACGCCCACCGTGGGCAGTTCGAGACGCCACTGCGGGTGGCCCTTCTCCGCGAAGGCCGGATATCCAACGTTCGCCTTCGTTTTCAACTCGTAGCGGTCGCGCCCGTCGGAGTCGAGGAACAGCCCGACGCCGACGATGTCTCCGCAGCCGAGGGATCGGTCGGGGCCGAAGTAGTGGTCGTTTCCTCGCTCGTCGCGAAAGACCGAGATGGAAAGGTCCCGCCCGTTGCCGAGAGACTGCGACAGGGTCGTCGTGTAGCGGTCGTCTCCCTCGACGTCGAGCAAGTACGACAGGGCGAAGTGCGCGGAGGCGGACTGGCCGTACCAGGCCGCCAGGTAGGTGTCGTCGCCGTCGAGGTCGAAGAGCAGCCCCAGGCCGTACCAGTAGCCGACGGCCTGGGCGAAGACTCCGCCGGCGTAGGAGTCGTCACCCTCGTGGTCGAGCAGGAGGCCGACGCCGCCCGACACGTACCGCTGGTGCGCATCGTCGCGCAGGCCGTAGCCCGCGCCCTGGGCCATCGAGGAGTTGTGCTCCTTGGTCTGTGCCGACGGGTAACGGATCTCGTCGTCGCGCGCCACGTAGCGGTCGTCACCGGAGCGATCGACGAGCACGCCGGCGCCCAGGGGCTGGCCCAGTCCCTGCCCGTAGCAGAAGAGCTCGTACTCGTCCTTCCCTTCCTCGTCGAGCAGGAGGCCGACACCGCACAGGCCGACGGCCTGGCAGAGGTGGTCGCCGGCGTACCGGTCGTTGCCGCGCACGTCGATGACGATTCCGATCCCTCCGACCCCGGCGCCGGCCCCCGCGCCGCCCGGCTCGCCGTTCGCCGCGTACTCATCGTCGCCGCGGAGGTCGATGACCGCGCAGAAGGGATGGGCGCCGCTCCCGCAGGCGCTGCCGGGGAGGTAGCGATCGTCGCCGGCCACGTCGACGAGCAGGAGCAGCGGTTCGGCGCCGTGCTCCGTCTTGCCGCGGTCGCCGAAGCGCACGTCGCCGTGGGGCGTGGGCAGGCGGACGTTCTTCACTCCGGTGGAGAGGCGCGCGGAGTCGAGCTCGGCGGCGAGTCGCTCGGCCGCCCGGACGAACTCCACCGCGGCGCGTCCGCCCCACGCCCGGTCGAACTCCTGCTCGATGAGCCGGAGCGCATCGGCGTCCGCGCCGACCTCGTGGTAGCGCAGCGCTGCCGTGCCGAGCTCCTCGTACGAGTCGACGGAGATCGCCTCGACCGCGCGCGCCCACGCGTCGGCGCAGTCGGGAATGACGGAGAGGAACCTGGCCAGGGGCAGGGCGGCGCGCTCGGGGATCTGGTCGAGAGTCTCGATGGAGAAGTCGACGGGCAGCGCTCCTCCCTCCGCCGCCCACACCTCGTCGAGGGCGATCTCCAGCGCCTCTCGCGGATCCCCTTCGGCGAGGGCGATCTCCTCGGCCGGCGCGATCTCGAAGCCGCCGGCGACCCACGCCTCCTCGAGGAGCTCGGCGACTCCCGCCGCGGTGACGAAGCGGTTGCCGAGCTCGCGCGAGGCTTCCTCGAAGTGGAAGGTGTCCTCGATCAGCTCGTAGAAGGCCGGCATCCGGCAGCGAAAGCGGTAGAGCATCAGGTCGCTCTCGGAGAAGCCGAGAGGCTGATCCTCTCCCACCGTGGCTTCCCGGACCTCGTCCACGACCTCGGGCGGAATCGCCTCGAGCTCGATTCCATCTCCGGAGAACGCGAAGAGCGGCAACAAGAACGAGACGGGCGGGAGGGTGGTGCTCATCGGGAGTGAGACTACTCCAGCAACGCCCGCGTCAACTACCCTTCTCTCGCGTCGTCGAGGGACGGGAGCCAGGAGCGGTCCTGGCCGCCGATCCGGCGAGTCGGTACCCTCACCCTCCGCCCTCGACCCCGGCCCCCGAGAACGAAGATGAAAGCAATCCGCCTGACGCAGACCACCCGACCGCTCGAGCTCCAGGAGATCGACACGCCGCCGATCGCGCCCCACGAAGTGCTGGTGCGGGTCAAGGCGGCGGGAATCTGTCACTCCGACGCGCACTACCGCGCGGGCACGGCGACCGCCGAGCCGCTGCCGCTCACGCCGGGGCACGAGGTCGCGGGCGTCGTCGAGGCGGTCGGGTCCGAGGTGACGGACTACGCTCCGGGTGCGCGCGTCTGCTTGCACTACCTGGTCACCTGCGGGGAGTGCCGGCACTGCGTGGAAGGCCACGAACAGTTCTGCACCACGGGGAAGATGCTGGGCAAGGATCGCGATGGCGGCTACGCGGAGTTCATCGGCTTGCCGGCGCGCGGCGTGTTCCCGCTGCCCGACGAGGTGCCGTTCGAGTGGGGCGCGGTGATGATGTGCTCCTCGGCGACGTCGATGCACGCGCTGCGCAAGGCGCGCCTGAGTCCCGGCGAGAGCGTCGCCGTCTTCGGCGCGGGCGGGCTGGGGATGTCGGCGGTGCAGCTGGCCCGCGCGCTGGGCGCCGAGAAGGTCTACGCCGTCGACATCGACTGGGAGCGCCTCGAGCTCGCCGAGCGCCTCGGGGCGATCCCGGTCGACGCGGCGAACACCGACCCGGTACAGCAGCTCCGCAAGCGCACCGACGGCCGTGGCGTCGACGTCGCGCTGGAGCTGATCGGCCTGCCGCTGACGATGCGCCAGTCGGTGCAGTGCCTCGCCTTCCGGGGGCGGGCGGCGCTCGCCGGGATCACGGACCAGGACATGGCGGTCCATCCCTACAGCGAGCTGATCGGCACCGAGGCGGAGATCATCGGCGTGTCCGATCACCTCGGCACGGAGATCGTCGAGCTGTGCGAGCTGGCTCGGACGGGCAAGCTCGACCTCGGCGAGGTGATCACGCGGACGGTCCCGCTGGAAGCCGATCCGATCAACGCGACCCTCGACCGGCTCGAGCACTTCGGTGAAGGGGTGCGCACGGTGATCGTGCCCTGATGCGCAACTGTCGAGCGATAAGCAGCGCTTATCCTCGCACCTCGCAGGACTGAGCCAATCCTCGCCGGTCCGCTTCGCTATCACACCCGGGGGAGTACCTCCAGGGCGGCGGATAGCACGGACTCGGAACAGGAGTGGCGCGATGGGTTGGATGGTCTTCTCGAAGCGTGGGTGGGGAGTGATCTGTGCGCTGTCGATGGCCCTCGGGGGCGCGGCGCACGCGGAGGATGTCTTCTACGACGTCTCGATCGCCGGGCTCACCTACGACGCCGGGCAGTCTCCGGCGCCCCGAACCTGGGGCTATGCGGAGAACGAGACCTTTGCAGTGCTTGAGCCGTTCGTGCGACTCGACGGGGATGGTGAAGCCTACGTGGACTGGAGCGATACTCGGGGGGCGCCAGTTCACCTGACCTGGGTTCCGAGCTCCGAGGCGTTCCGCCGGCTGCGCGTGGGCGTCCGGGCCCCGGCCGGGGAGACCGTGAAGGGTGTGCTCTACCTGCCCGAAGCGGAGCTCGACGGTTTCACGCGGCACGCCTTCACCGTGGAGCCGACCGCGGCGAGGGCCGACGGCTGCCAGGACTTCCTGCGGCGGAAGCTCGGCTACCTGGATCGAAAGGCGGCCGGTGGCTTCCCCGGCGCCGGGTGGTTCCGCCACCAGGCGGCGCTGGTGCGCGCGGAGCTGGAGGGGGAGAGCTTCTGGGGCCCCTCGACCACGGTGCGGCGCTGGCGGACCAGTCGCGACATCGACGAGACCTTCGAGCTCTTCTCCGGAGGCCGGGCCATAGCGGAGAACCTGGCGCTCGACTCGGGATTCGATCCCGTACGCGCGGCCGAGCAGCTCGACAGGTCGTACTCGCTGGAGGAGATCGAGGGGATCATCATCGACCCGATCGACTGGGCGCCGCTCCTCGAAGGGTTGGACCCCGAGCTCGATCCGCTGGCGCGTCTGATCCCTCACGATCAGCACGCCCTCTTCTTCCCCTCGTTCGACGCTCTCGCCGCGCTCGTGGACGAGGCACACGAGAGCGGAACCCCGATCCTGCAGCTGCTCGAGCCGCGGGTGGAGGACGCGCGGACGCAGGAGCGCTACGAGCGCCAGCTGTGCTTCGGGCTCGACGCCGGCGCGCGCCTCTTCGGCCCGGCGCTGGTGAAGAGCGTCGCGATCACCGGCTCCGATCCGTACCTGCGTACCGGCTCCGACCTCGCGATCCTGTTCGAGGCGAAGAACGCGGACGTGCTGCACGGTTTCCTGCGGGAACGGCAGCGCGCGGCACTCGAGGAGAACCCCGACGCGGGGCCGATCGAGGGGACGGTCGGCGGGCTCGAGTGGTCCGGCGTCGTGTCTCCGGACCGCACGATCTCCTCGCTGTTGCTGCGTCTCGACGACGTCGTCTGCGCGACCAACAACTTCGACCAGCTGAAGCGCCTCTCGAGCGTGTACCGCGGCGAGACCCGCGCGATCGCGGAGCTCGACGAGTACCGTTTCTTCCGCGACCGCTACCCGCGAGGCGCGGAGGGGGAGACGGCGTTCTTTCTGCTCACCGACGCGACGCTGCGCCGCTGGATGAGGCCTCGCTGGCGGATCGGCGCGTCCCGCCGCACGCGGGCGGCGGCGCTGATGGCCCAGTACCAGGCCGCGCACGCCGAGGAGCTGATCGCGGGAACGGCGAAGCGCCGGGTGATCGAGCAGGAGCTCGCCGTGCCCGGCGGCGGCGATCTGCTGCTCTCGCCGACGGGCGTGGTCAGCCCGGAGTACGGCACGCTCGCGCAGCTCACGCCGATCCTCTCGCTGGACCTCGGCGGGGTTACGCAGACCGAGCGGGACGCCTACGAGCGGTTCCGGAACCGGTACGAGCGACAGTGGTCCCGCTTCTTCGATCCGATCGCGGCGAGCATCAGTGTGGCACCGGAGAAGCTGGCGCTCGACCTCACCGTGATGCCGCTGGTATTCCGGACCGAGTACCGCGACCTGATCGAGATCGCCGGGGCGGCCAAGCTCGATCCGGAAGCGAGCGGGGCGCCCGGCGAGACGATCATGGCCTTCGTCCTGGCGCTCGATCACGACGCTCGAATGTTTCGCGAGGTGGAGGGGTACGCGGAGATGGCCTGGTCTCCGCGAGGACGGGCCCTCCGCTGGGTCGGCGATTCCCTGGCCGTGCACGTCGGTCGCGACGAGTTCTGGTCGGAGATGGCCGCGGCCGACGATCAGCAGGACTTCCTCTGGGCGAACCTGTACCGCCTGCCGGTCGCCCTGGAGATCGACGTCGGCAATCCCCTGGAGCTGGCGGCGTTCCTGACCGGGCTGCGCGGCTTCGTCGACTCCGCGGGACCGGAGCTGCTCGTCTGGGAGACTCGCGAGCACCTCGGGCGCAGCTACGTGCGCGTCGGTCCGGCGGACGAGCCGGAGTGGGGGGAGGAGTACCAGGACTACGCGCTCCACTATGCGGTGCTGCCCGGCAGCTGGGTGCTCTCGCTGAACGAGGGTCTGATCCAGCGCCTGATCGAGCGGGTCGAGGCGGCCCCGGAAGACGACGCGCCGGCGAGACCCTGGCTCGGGAAGAGCGCCGCGCTGCGCCTCGAGTCGGATGCCCTCGACCTGATCCGCGGCCTGGCCCGCCCGCACTTCCGCGACCGGATGCGCCTGCGCGCGTGGAAGAACCTGCCGATCCTGGAGGAGTGGCGCCGGCTGTTCCCGGGCCGCGACCCGCTCGAGGTGCACGAGGAGCTGTGGAATACGCGCCTCCTGTGTCCCGGCGGCGGTGAGTACGTGTGGAACGAGGCGCTGGGGGTGATGGAGTCGTCGGTCTACGGCTCCCCGGTCCTTTCGCGCGAGGGCCCCGAGCTGCCCGTCGCAGTACGCGCGCTGGAGGGGGTCGACCTGGGGCTCACGTTCGAGAACGACGGCCTGCGGGCGCGCGGCGAGCTCCGGCGGAAGTGACTCCGTTTCGGGGGAACCTTTTTTCGGAAAGGCTGTCGGATCGCTCCGCCTCGTTCGCCGGGGGGGTAGAGCCGAGCGAGCCCCGCTCGGCCGAGCCCTGGGAGGGGCTCACGAGCCATGCAACAAGCCATCCTCCGCGCGGCCCTCGCGGGCCCCCTCTTTCTGACTCTCGCCGCGACCAGCGTCAGCGCCCAGTGCACCGACGACCACCTCGAGAACAACGACACCTGCGCCACACCGACCCTGGTCTACGACGGTTTCAGCGCAACCCTCACCAGCCTCTACGGTGACGACGACTACTACCAGATCCACGTCCCCGACGGTTCGGACCTGACCATCGACCTCACCTTCGGCCCACGCCGCCTCGGCCGACGAACAGGAGCGTCTCTTCCGCGCCCTCGAGTCCCTGCGCCCCGAGGATCGCGAGGTGATCGAGCTGCGCGACCTGGAAGGCCTCCCCTTTCGCGAGATCGCCGCGCAGATGGAACGACCGAGCGAGGGCGCGGCGCAGGTGCACCACGCCCGGGCCCTGGCGAAACTCGCGCGATACCTGGACTGACCGGTACGGAGTCGTGACCTCGCCCACGTTCGAACCCGACGATCTCGACGACCCGGTCGACGACCTGGTGGCCGAGGTGCTGCTCGCTCGGGAGGGCGGCGAGCCCGATGCGGCGGCGCGCGTGGCCGCCGAGCATCCAGAGCATGCGGAAGCGCTCGAGCAACGCCTGGCGCGGCTCGACGGCGCGCGCGGTGTGCTCGGGGCGCTGGGCTCGGGCGAGCGCAAGCGCTCCCTGCCGGCACGGATCGGCGGCCACACCATTCTCCGCGAGCTGGGTCGCGGAGGCATGGGCGTGGTCTACCTGGCGCGCGACGAGAAGCTCGGTCGCGAGGTGGCGCTGAAGGCGATGACCAATCCGGCCCTGGCCGGGGAGCGTGGACGCGAGCGCTTCCAGCGCGAGGTGCGGGCGGTCGCCGCACTCTCCCACCCGTGTATCGTTCCCATCCACGAAACCGGCGAGGAGGAGGGCACGCCGTACTACACGATGCCCTACGTGGAGGGGCGCAGCCTGGCGGAGATCCTGGTCGAGCTGCGTGGCCTCGACCTCGAGCCGGCGCATCTGACCGGCCGCCACCTGCGGGTGGGCTCGCGAGACGGTGACTCCGCGACCGCGGTCGATCCGGGCCGGCGCTCCACGCGCGACGGTTCTCGCCCCTCCGAGCGGCTCGCGCGCAGCCACGTCGAGCTCGTGGCGCGGCTGGTCCTGGACGTGGCCGAGGCTCTGGCGCACGCCCACGCTGGCGGCATCGTGCACCGCGACGTGAAGCCCTCGAACATCCTGGTCTCGCCCGAGGGGCGCGCCCTCCTGTGCGACTTCGGCCTGGCTCGCGGCGAGGAGTCGGGGGACCTGACGCGCTCGGGGACTTCGTGGGCACGCCGCACTACGTCGCGCCGGAGCAGGCCGCGGGCGAGACGATCGACGCGCGCTGCGACGTGTACGCGCTGGGCGCGACGCTCTACGAGCTGTTGACCCTACGCGTGCCTCATGACGGAGCGAACACCGCCGAGATCCTGCGCAGGATCGAGACCAGGGAACCCACCCCGCTGCGCAAGCTCAATCCCGCCACGCCGCGCGACCTCGAGACGATCTGCGGCGCGAGCTGCTCGAGCGCGCGCTGCGGTTGCACCAGGAACTGATCGCCGAGGGCGACGCCGACGAGAAGGTGCAGCGTAACACGGCGCGCGCGCAGCGCTCCGTGGCGGAAGTCCTGAAGGACCTGGGCCGGCTCGAGGAAGCCGATGTCGCCGCGGAGCGCGCGGTGGAGCTCTTGACCGAGCTGCACGAGGCTCCGGATGCACAGCCCGGCGACACGGTCGAGCTCACCTACGGGCTCTGGCTGCTCTCGTCGATCCGCAAGCACCGCGGCGATCTGGAGGGCGCGGTGGCACCCCTCCTGCGCGCCCTGGCGCTGGGCGAGGAACGCCTCGCGGCCATGCCCGACTCGGTCAAGGCGAGGCAGAACGTGGCGAACACGTGCGTGAACCTCGGTGGCCTGTACTCCGACCTGGGTCGCCACGAGGACGGCGAGCGTGCGCTGCGAGATGCCGTGCGCCACTGCGACCTCGCGCTGGAGGACGCGCCGGGCGACTCCGCCCTTCGCTCCACGCGAGCCGCGACGCTGGTCAATCTCAGCTCGGTGCTCTCGCTCGGGCCGCACCTGGAGGAGGCCGAGTCGGTCGGGCGCGAGGCACTCGCGGCCTGGCGGCGCCTGCTCGAGGCCAGCCCGGCCTGGTCCGAGGCACGCCTCGGCGTCCTCAAGGCCGTCGTCACTCTCGCGGACGTCCTCGAGGTGAGCGGCAAGCCCGAGGAGGGGCTCGAGCTGTCGGCCGAAGCGCTGCGCCTGGGCGAGGAGTTGCTCGCGGAGCACCCGGACCTTCCCGAGTACGCCGATACCCTGACCGCGGCTCACGGGATCGCCATGAGCGTGCTGGCCGGTGCCGGGCAGCTCGAAGAAGCCGCCGCCGCCGGGGAGAAGGCGCTGGCGCGGCTCGAGGCGGTGGCGCTACGCTTCTCCGACATCCCGAGCCTGCAGAGTCGCCGGGCGGAGATGTGCGCGGAGCTTGCCGACATCTACGGCGTACTGAGCTTTCCCGACCGCGAGCTCGCGGCGCTACGCGGCTGCGTTGCGGCGCGGCGCGCAGCCCTGACCGCATCAGCGGAGAACACTGCGGCACTCAGCCGCCTGGGCGGCGCGCTGAACAACCTCGCGCAGAGGACCGCCGAGCTTGGCGAGCCGGAGGAGGCGCTATGGCTCCTGGGCGAGGCGGTCGAGTGCCAGCGAGCCGCGGTCGCCGCCGGACCCGGAGTGCGACAGTACAGCGTGTTCCTGCGCAACCACCTCTGGGGCACGGCGGAGATCAGTCTCCAGGTTGGCGATCTGGAGGGATGCGTGGAGGCGGCCCGCGAGCTCCCGCTCCTCGGCCTGCCCGGCGGCGTGGAGGCCCGCGGCGCGGCGGGCTTCCTCGCGCGGGTGGTCGGGGCCGGCGGCGACGCAGGGCTGGTGGAGGAGGCGATCGTCTTGCTCGACCTGGCCCTCGAAAAAGGCACCACCAGCCGGGAAGACCTGCTCGATGCTCCCGACCTCGCCAGCCTGCGCGAGACTCCGGCCTTTGCGGAGCTCGTCGCGCGGGCGGGTGGAGAGTAGATGGCGGGTCCGTATAATCCGAGCGTGACCGTCGAGATCCGCACCACCTGCAACCGCGACTGCCCCGACTCCTGCGGGATCATCGCTCGAGTCGAGGACGGGCGCATCGTCGAGCACCGCGGCGATCCCGAACACGGAGTGACGCGGGGGTTCCTCTGCTATCGCGGGAATCACTACCTGAAGCGCTTCTACGCGGAGGACCGGATCCTGCACCCGATGCGCCGGACGGCGAGTGGCTGGGAGCGGGTCACCTGGGACGACGCGCTGGATTCCATCGCGGAGAAGCTGCGAGACTACCGTGACCGGTACGGCCCGCAGTCAGTGCTCGCGGTCACCTACTCCGGCATCAAGGGACTGGTGGCCAGGTACTTCGGGCGCCGCTTCTGGGCCGAGTTCGGCGGCGCGACCATCACGCGGGGCGGGCTCAGCGTCGAGGCGGCCTGCGCCGCCCAGGAGCTCGACTTCGGCGACACGGGCACGCACGCGCCCGAGGACCTCGCCAGCAGCGCGGGATTCGTCGTCTGGGGCAAGAACGTCGCCACCACTCGGGTCCACTGCCTGCCCTTCATCGACGAGGCGCGCAAGCGCGGCGCGCGGCTCCTGGTGATCGATCCGGTGCGCTGCGCCACCGCGCGCAAGGCGGATCGGCACTTCGCCATCCGGCCGGGGAGCGACGGCTGGCTCGCCGCCGGGATCGCACGACTTCTGCTCGAACGCGGGGCGATCGATGAGGAGTACGTCGAGCGGCACTGCAACGGTTTCGAGGCCTACCGCGAGCGGATCCTGTCGATCTCGCCGGAGGCGGTGTCGAGCGCGACCGACCTCCCGCCGGAGGCGATCGACGAGCTGGCCGAGGTCTACGCCAGCACGAAACCGATCGCCACCCTGAGCGGGCTGGGCCCCGCGTACTGGCGCGGCGGGGGCGCGGCAATCCGTCTGATCGACGCGCTGGCCGCGATCACCGGCAACGTCGGAATCTCCGGTGGGGGATCGCAGACCGACCTCGACGGGGCAGTCGGGCTGGAGATGGCGCCGTTCAAGGAGCTCCCGGAGACGCCGAGCCGCAAGCTCCTGATGCCCAGGCTCGGCGAGGAGATCCTCGCTACCGGCGATCCGCCGCTGAAGATGGGTTTCATCGCCGGCGCCAACCCCGCGGCGACCTGTCCCGACACCGGTCGCGTCGCCGAGGCGCTCAGCTCTCTCGAGTACCTGGTGGTGGTCGATCAGTTCCTGACGGCGAGCGCGGAGAGCGCGGATCTCTTCCTGCCCTGCACGACGTACCTCGAGATGGAGGACCTCGTCTGCGCCTACGGCCACCACTGGCTCGGCCTGAACCAGGCGGTGGTGCCGCCGCTCGGGGAGGCGCGCTCCGATGTGGAGATCTACCGCGGGCTCGCCGCGCGCCTCGGCTTCGGCGAAGCACTCGCGGGGAGCGCGGCGGAGTGGATCGATCGTTTCCTCGAGCCGCTGCACGATCGAGGAGTCACCCGCGAGAGGCTGAAGGAGAAGCCGTACCGCAACCCCGCGCTCTCCGCGGTGCCCTTCGCCGACGGCGTCTTCCCGACGGCGTCGGGCAATATCGAGCTGATCGGCGACTTCGAGCTCCACGAGCCGGCTCCGGACGACGGGCGGCTGCAGCTGATGGCCACCAAGTCGCTGAAGATGGTCAACGCCCAGATCAACAGCGAGGACCTCCACGCCGAGCCGGTGGTCCGCCTGCACCCCGACACCGCCGCGGCGAAGGACCTCGCCGACGGCGAGGTCATCGTGGTGGAGAGCGGGGCGGGGTCCGTGCGAGCCCGGTTGAAGACCGACGAAACAGTGCGCCGTGACGTCCTGCTCTTCAACCCCGCCGCCTGGAGCGGCGACCGCCAGGGCGTCAACCAGCTGCGCGAGTCGATCCTCGCCGACCTCGGCGGTGCCGCCGCGATGCACGAGACGCGGGTGCGCGTCGGTAGGGTAGAGTGAGTCGCTCTTCCGTCGTGCACCCTTTCGACAACCGGGTGCACGCGGACTTCCGTCTGCTGAGCCTCTACGTTGCTGCGCTTTCCAGGACCGCCGCCGCGAAGGTCTTGCGCAGCTCCATCAGGGCGGCGACGAAGTCCGGGGCAAAACGATCCCGCGGGCGCGGTAGCTCGACCGACCGGTCCTCAAGAATGCGGCCGCCACCCAGCACCAGGATCCGGCTACCCAGGACCAGCGCCTCCTCGATGTTGTGCGTGACGAACAGCACGGTCGCGCGTCGCTCCTGCCAGATATCCAGCAGCACTTCCTGCAGCACGATCCGCGTCTGGTCGTCGAGCGCGCCGAACGGCTCGTCGAAGAGCAGGAGATCGCTGCCGGTGGCCAGCGCGCGCGCGATCGCCGCACGCTGCTGCATGCCGCCGGAGAGCTCGTAGGGATAGGCCTGCTCCACGCCCTCCAGCTGCACCAGCTCTAGGAGCTCGCGCGCCGCGGACCGAGCCCGGCCGCGCGGCACGCCCGCCATCTCCATCGGGAAGGTGACGTTGGCCAGCACCCGGCGCCAGGGCAGGAGCGAGTTCTGCTGGAAGACGACACCGGCTGCCGCCCGCTTCGTCCCCGCGGAGAGCTGCACCTCGCCCGCGGTGCAGGGCTCCAGGCCGGAGAGGATCCGGAGCAGCGTGGTCTTGCCACAACCGGTCGGGCCGAGGACACACACCAGCTCACCCGGATCGACGACGAGATCGAGCCCGTCGAGCACGGTCAGCGACCCTCCCCCGGCACTCGGGAAGACCTTGCACAAGCCGCGCGTCTCGATGACGGGGCCGTTCATCGCTCCCTCGCCTTCCAGCGGCCGACGCGCTCGCTCGCGCGCCGCAGCAGGAGGTTGGTGAAGAGTCCCAGCACCCCGATCACCAGGATGCAGGCGAAGACGTACTGGAACTTACCCACCTCGTCCGCCGTGGTGATCATGTACGCGAGCCCCGCGCGAGTGCCGGGGTAGAACTCGGCCGCGACGATCACCATCCAGGCGATCCCCATTCCGATCCGCACGCCGGTCATGATCGCGGGCATCGCGGCGGGCAGGATGATGTGGCGGAAAACCTGATATCGCGAGGCGCCGTTGGTCAGTGCGACCTCGACGAACAGCGACTTGACGTTGACCACGCCGTGCACCGTGTTCACGAAGATCGGGAAGAAGGCGCCCAGCCAGATCACCACCACCATCGCCCAGGGGATCTGGGCCAGGAGGCCGTGGCGCCAGGCCTCATCGCCGTAGAGCAGCGTCGCCGCCGACGCGTCGCCGAAGATGAGGATCAGGATCGGCAGCCAGGCGACCGGGCAGACCGGGCGGATCATCTCGATCGTGGGGGAGAGAATCTCTCGACAGATCCGTGAGCGGCCGACCGCAAAACCCAGCGGGACGGCGACGACGAAGGCGGTGAGGAAACCGACGACGACCCGCAGCACGCTCACCGCCACGCCGTGGGCCAGCGAGAGGCTGTCGAGCCGCGGCTCCTCGAAGGGATGAGCCAGCACCGCGAACACCTCTCCGATCGTCGGCACCAGCGTGTTCTCCCGCAGGGAGGCCAGATGCCAGAACCCGAGCACCAGGAGCGGTAGAAGGGACCCCAAGAGCAGGGCCCTGACCACGCGCTTCCACCGACTCCTGGTACCGGGAACAGCCGTCATCAATGCTCCTCGAGCATCTCCTGGTACAGGCTGACGTCATGGCCGAGCGCGAACGCCGCCTCCCAGTCGAGACCCTTCAGGCGCCCCTCGAACTGGTCGACCTCGGCCATGATCTCCAGCCACGTCTTCAGACCGGCGCGGTAGTCTTCCCCGGGGTCGGTGATGTACACGATGTTGGGGACGCTCCGGCTCTCCACGGCCAGGTCGTTCTTCGTCCAGGCGGCGGCCAGCTCGCTGGCCTTCTCCGGTTTCTGGTGGATGAACTCCGTGGTGTGGTGCACCAGGTTCAAGAGCGCCTTGAGCGCCCGCCGGTGGTCCGCGATCGCTTGCTCGGTCGCGCTCACGCAGCAGCAAGGGTGGTTCTTCCAGCGCCCCTCCGGCGGGAGATCGGCCAGCAGGCTGACGATCTCGCCGACGTTCTTGTGCACGGCGATGCTGCCGAAGGGTTCGTTGATCACCGCGCCGTCGATCATGCCCTTCTCCAGGCTGGGCACGATCTTGCCGCCGCCGCGACAGTTGACCAGCTCCACGCCGCCCTCGATGCCGGCTTCCCCCCAGGGGATTCCCTCGGCGTCGAGAGCACCTTGCAGGACGAGCTTGGCCACCGCCACGGGAGCCTTGTACCCGATCTTCACCGGGGTGTCGCTTTCCTTGACGTGCTTCACGAAGCCGGCCCAGTCGTCGATGCCGAGCTCCGGTCTCATGAGCAGCATGTCGCCGTCCACGTTGAGCGGACAGAGGATCTTGAAGGGCGCGCCCTTGTCCACGAAGAACATCACCGCGGGGATGCCCCCGAGGCCGATGTCGATCTCCCCGCGCTCCATGGCGGCGGGCATCTTCGAGCCACCGCCGACCTTGGTCAGGTGCAACTCGGCGAGGATCTCACCCTTCTCGACCAGGTCGTAGACCTCGCCTTTCTTCTTCTCGACCAGCGAGATTCCGCAGGCCTTCTCGATCGGCTCCGGCTCGAGCGCGGCGACGAAGAGCGCGATCTGGTGATCGTGTCCGACGTGTCCGAGCGTGAGGCGCGGGACCTCGGCGCCCGCCTCCGGCTTCGACGCATCCTCCTCGCCCTGACCGCATCCGAAGAGCGTCAGCGTAGCGGCCAGGACCGCCACGAATGTCTGTAGTTTCTTCACGGCTGCCTCCTCAGAACTTCTGGATGATGGCCAGCTGGATACGGTTGTTGTGCGCGCTGTTGTCGCGATAGTCGGTGTCCATCCGGTCGATCTCGAGGCCGATCCATCCACCCGGGTAGAGGGAGTACATCGCGTTGGCGAAGATCGTGCTGTTGCGGTACCGGCCCTGCTGGCCGAGGAAGTCCTCGTCCTTCGGATCGTCCACTCCCACACCGGCCACGAAGCGCCACTTCGGCTCCGGGGTGTACATGAGGTTGAGGAAGCCACCGAGGGAGCGAATCGTGCTCACCTGGGCACCGTCGATCTTGATGCTCTGCCAGACACCGCCCCGATAGCCGTCCAGTGCCTTGCCGTAGAACGCCTCGCCGATCAGCGTGAACTTCCCGGGCAGGGGAGCGGTCAGGTCGGCGACCAGCGCGTAGGAGTTGTACTTGTAGTCCCCCGCCAGGGAGGTGCCGGCGGAACCGACCTCACGCCATCCGTAGAAGCCGCCGAGACCGAACGTCACCGGCTTCTTGCCGGCGCTGGGCAGCTTGAAGCCGAGGTGCCCCTGCAGGTCGGGCACCCCGCTGTCCTCGCCGTCGTCCTGGACGTCGCCATCACTGGTCATGTCACGGGCGACCGGCCGCGCCAGGGCGAAGCTCGCAGTCAGGTCCTTCTTCTCGCCCAGCGAGGCGGACTTCGCGAACTTGAGCATCGGGCGCCGGAAGGCGACGTTGCCCTGGCCCCAGCCGACCATGGTGTTCACCTTCTTCATGATCGGCCGGCCGAAGACGTCCCACTCCTGGCCCGCGGTCATCGACCAGCGGTTCGGAAAGGCGAACGTCACGTAGCCGAGGCGCATTCGAGGGGCCGGCTGTAGCTCCTGCGTCTCCGTGTTCTTCTGCGTCGACTTGCCCAGGAAGTCGATCTCGAGCTTTCCGGAGGCCTTGATGCCGTCGGACTCCGGCCCGGTCCAGTTCATCCCGAAGCGCGTGTGCCGCGCGGTGATGTTGATCTCCTCGTCGGGGCCGCTGGTTCCGTAGTTCTTCACGAAGAAGGCGGTATCCCCGAAGTTCGTCTCCGCCGAGTCGCGCGACATGTCGAGACGGAAGTGCCCGTAGAAGTCGAGACCGAGCTTGTCGAGCAGCAGGTCGACGTCGTCCCGGAGCTCAGCCAGGAAGCCTGGGTCGGCTACCGCCTCCTGCCCCTCCTGGAGCTCCGTGGGTTGGGGAGCCGTCTCCTTCTCCTGTGCCCAGGCGGGAGCCAGGGCGAAGACGTGGGCGATGGCCAGCAGGCAGAGTGACCGCATCGATTCCTCCTCGGGTTGCGCAGTCGCACTTCGTCAGCTGAAGACGAGGCGAGGGAACGACCGAGAGGCCATCGAGGCCGGTCGTTCCGAGGGCGAGGGGACTAGGTCACTGCCTGGGGAAGTACCGGCGACTCGAGCGCCTCGGGGATCGAACTCCCGGGCTCGTCGCGTGGGTGACGGTGCTCTGCACCGTCGACTCCCAGACTCAGTGCCGGTACTTGGTGTTCATGGTTCCTTGACGATGACTGTGGACTAACAGAGCTGGATATCCTGTCGAAAGCTCGTCATCACGTCAAGGCGAGCCGATCACGGTGCGCATTCACCAGCGGACGAGGATCGGCGTTCACGCGGCGAGCGCTCGAGCGATCCCGCACGATCGGGCGCTCGAGCACCAGCGACGGCGTGCGCTATTCCTCCTCGACCCTCAGCTGCGCCAGTCCAGCGTAGTCGGGAGCGATCCGGGCCGCGCGGAAGATCCCGCTCGGACCTCCACCGCCAGGGCCACGGCCACCCGGACCACGGCCACCCGGGCTCTCGCCACCAGGGCCGCGGTCACGCCCGCCAGGATCGGGCGGACCACCGCGTCGTCCGTCGCCGCGCTCCGGCCGTCTCGTCCCGAAGGGGCTGTAGTAGTCCCACACGATCTCGCCGTCACCGGTCACCTCGAAGACACGGCTCTGCGCGCCCGAGCAGATCAGGGTGTTGCCGCCCGGCAGTCGCTCCGCGCCGGAGATGAACGAGGAGAAGAAGCTCTCGTCGCCCGTCGACCAGGTCCAGGCCAGCTCGTCGGGACCGAAGGCCTTGCCCGCTTCCCGGGTGAATCCCCGCTCCGGATCGAACGGGAGGACGATCTCGTCGACCGAGGAGTAGCGCCCGTCGGGACGTTCCGTGCCGTTGTTGAAGATGGTCACGCGCAGCTCTCCGGCCTTCTCGCCCTCGACCCAGCGCGCATCGTGCTGGCGGAAGAACCTCTGATCATTGATCCCGCCCGCTCCGTAGGTACGCGGATTGCCCCAGCGGTAGAGGAGATCACCACCACGCCCGAAACGACCCCCCTCGCTGCCGGCGGCCTCCTTCGTGGTCGTCGAGTGGTCGATCACCCAAAGCTCGCTCAGGCTGTGCACGCTGAGGAGGATCAGGTCGTACTCGGCGTGATACTCGACCGAGTTGGTGTGCAGCCAGTCGGAGCCGCTCCACCGCCCGTCTCGCCGGCGACGGCTCCGCTCTTCCGCTTCGTCCTCGTCATCGCCGACGTAGCCGAGCTCACGCATCTTCCTCAGCACCTCTTCTTGCCGGCGGCGCGACTCCTCGTCCATCGGCGGCTCGGAGCGGTGGTCGGCGTTGATGTCGATCCGCTCGGGATGTGCGGTGACATCGCCGTAATTGTCGGCGTCGGGATCGAAGTCCTGGATCAGGTGATCGAATGCGCGCCACTTCCAGACGATCTCGCCACCGTCGGGGCGGATCGGCTTCACTTCGAAGATCACGTCGGGCCAGAAGCCACTCTCGCCTACCATTCGAGGATCGCGGCCGGCGTCGATGGCCTCCTGGCGCGTCCTCGCCTCGTAGGAGATCACCAGCACATTGCCGTTCGGCAGCGGCTCGATGTCGTGGTGTTGCAGCCCCTTCTCATCGCTGACCGAGTAGTCCCACCGGACCGTCCCGTCCCAGGCTTGCTCCTGGATCCTGCCGCCCGTCCCGCCGCCGCGGAAGATCGGATTGTCCGCGACGTGGCAGCAGCGCAGGAGGTGACCGTTCTCCAGCAGGTAGACGGCGTTGCCGGGACGATACTCGCTCGGCCACTCGTGCACGACCTCGCCGTCCAGGTCGATGAGATAGGTACTGGTGGATTGCAGCGGGGTGAAGAGCGTGTAGCCCTCGAACGCTCCCTCGGCCCGGAGCTGCAGTCCCCTGGGCAGCTCCTCCCTCGGCCCGGCGCGGTCGGGACGATCCGGGCGCTGGGCGAGAGAGGTCGACGGGAGCAGGAGGACGGCGAGTGCGAGCGTGGCGCTGTGGAGGTGCTTCATGGTAGTAGGTTACGGAGACCGAGGGGCTTCGTTACCCATCCTGTCGCGGCCGGTGGGTTTCGTGTTGCGAATCGACATCCGGTTCGGTACCTGGTCAGAATCCGCCGCCATCACCGAACGACTCGGCATTCGCCGAGTACAACGAGGAAGGCGGCGGAATCTGAACAGGTGCCGGAACCGTCGCTCACTTAGCGCGGAAGCCCCGCCGACCCAGCTCGGTGAAGATCGACAGCTCGGTGCCGGAGATCGCGTAGAAACGCGCACCCTGCAGGTGCTCGAGGAAGGTCGATTCGAGCTTCATCCGCTCCGGCGGACCGGCCATACGGGTGGTGATCAGCGGAGAGAAGGTGAGCTGCTCGGCCGGCTCGAGGGTGCAACTCCCCGTGAAGCGATTGACCCCGGAAAAGCCGGAGACCTGCACGGTGTCCCCCTTGGCCTCGAGGCGGAGGGTCGGTGGTTCGTCCACGTCGAGTGAATTGCCGGGCACCGCACCGGAGGCGATCGAGGTGAGGACCCACTCGGTCCGCAGCAGCGGCGCCGGCGGCGCGTTGGGCCCGGTGGAGTCGGCCGACCGGCAGGCCAGGAGCGGGAGCAGGGCGAGGCAGGCGGCGATGGCGGGGATCTTCATCGCCGCAGTTTACGGAATTGCCGCGGAGACCCCCCTCTCTTCCCTCGACGGCACCGGACCTCGAGGCTATTCTCCCGCGCCATGGGCATTCTCGACCGCGCCGCCGTCGCCACGCTCCCGCTGGTCCCCGGTCCGCTGATGCGGATCGTGGCGGGCCGGTACATCGCCGGGGAAGAGCTGGAAGATGCGTTGAAGCAGCTCGCCGAGTACCGTTCGGAGGGTTTTGCCGGCGTGCTCGACTCGCTGGGCGAGGAGACGGCGACGGCGGCGGAGGCGCGGCTGGTCACCGAGGAGTACTGCCAGGGCGCCACCGCGCTGGCCGACCGGGAGCTCGACTCGTACGTCTCGATCAAGCCGACGCACGTGGGTCTTCACCTCTCCGAGGAGCTCGCTCACGAGTGCTACGCGAAGGTCGCGCGCCACTGCGCCGAGCTGGGCCAGCGAATGCGCGTCGAGATGGAGGATAGGGCGACCACCGACGGCACGCTGCGAGTCTTCGAGCGCCTTCGCGCCGAGTTCGACAACGTCGGCATCGTCCTGCAGGCGCGCTTGTTCCGCACCCCGGCCGACATCGACGCGCTGGCTCCGGGCGATCTGTCGGTGCGCATGGTCAAGGGCATCTACCTGGAACCCCCGGCGGTCGCTCACACGGACCCCGAGCCGATTCGCGAGGCGTTCATCGCCTGCACCCGGAAGCTGTTCGAACGCGGTGCGCACGTGGCCTTGGCGACACACGACGGCGGTCTCGCGCAGCGGCTACTGGCCCTGGTGGAGGAGCTGCAGGTTCCCGAGGATCGCTTCGAGTTCGAGGTGCTGATGGGCATCCAGCACCACCTGTGGGAGGAGTGGCGCGACGCGGGTCACAAGGTCCGCGTTTACGTTCCCTACGGCCGCTGCTGGCGTGCGTACAGCACTCGTCGCCTCAAGAAGAACCCGGAGATCTTCCGGCATGTGACGCGGCAGCTCTTGTTCGGCGAGAGCTGAGGCCGCGGTGGATGCCGGGAATCCTCCCGGCAATCGGACACAGAGGGAACAGAGATCACGGCGGTTTCACACGGAGCTCACAGAGAGGCGGAGTGACACGGAGGGAACAGAGGTCACGGTGAGTTCGCGAAGGAAACAGAGACCACGGAGGTTTCAGATTGGTTTCGACACGGAGGGAACAGAGGTCACGGTGAGTTCGCGAAGGAATACAGAGACCACGGAGGTTTCAGATTGGTTTCGACACGGAGGGAACAGAGGTCACG
>CAZCAC010000129.1:0-25276 GCA_964496575.1 uncultured Planctomycetaceae bacterium
CCCTCCGCGATCTCTGCGCTGAAACTCCGCGATCTCCGCTACCTCTGCGGCCTCTTCCTCACCGATCAGCCCCAGTCCCCCGCCCGAACACCAGCGTCAGCTGCGCGCCGATCAGCGGGTACGTCGAGCGGACCCGATAGCCCCGGAACTCCTCCGGCGTCCACTCCAGGCGATCGCAGGCGTGGGCCAGGAGCTCGCCGTAGCGCGCGAACTCGACCAGGCGGGCGCGCTGCAGCCCGGTTCCCAGGTGCTCGACCGTCTCGGTGCTCCGCCGCAGGTCGAGACGGCGTGCCGGGTCCTCCGCGACCGCGGGGCCTCGGCCGGCGGTGTCGTAGATCAGGAGCTCGGGGCCGCACCCGGGGAAGACGTCACGGTGCACCAGGAGGTCGAAGACCTTCTTGTGGGTGGCGAACTCGGGGATGGTGAAGAAGAACGGGGCCTGTTCCTTCCCGCCCGGCACGACGTGGGCGATCTCCGAGCGGTTGACCTCGGCCAGGACCAGGTCGACGGTCGAGGAGGGGCCGAAGCCGGTAGGGCCGAGCGAGTACTGCACGAAGTTGCCGTAGACCTCCGCCGCGAGGGGGGCCGGAGCCGCCGCGCAGTACTCGTCCAGGCGGACCGAGTGCATCCCGTCGACCGCGATCTCGCCCTCGAGATTGGTCGGCTGGCGGGGGGCCGCCGTCGGGGGATCCCCGGAGCTCGATTCCCCACTCGAGGGAGTGACCATGCGCCGAGTGCCCATCTTGACCACCGCCTCCGGACGAAGGCGGTCGATCCCCAGCAGGCATTCGATCAGCACGATATCGAGCCGCGAGGGGTCTTCCGCCGAGGGGTGGAGGAGGATCGACGTCAGCGAGAACCCACAGGACACGCCGTCGAGCTCGGCCCTCGCCTTGAAGATCGCCTGGCGCCGCTGGGCCTCGAACTCCTTGCGCTCCTCGGGTAGCCAGGCGGTCAGCATCGCCTTGAGCGCACTGCGATCCCCCGCCTCGGTACGGATCAACTCGTCGAATCTCCCGACGGCGGATTCGGCGGCGGAGCACGCCTCGTCCCCGACCCCCTTCCGGCGAGCCCCTTCGATGATCCGGCGCAGCGGGTTCGGCCCGGGGATGAGCTGGAGCACCGCGATCGGGTCGGACTGAGCGAGGGCCTTGAGGAGACGGCTGGCGGTGACGACGGTGAGCCCCAGCTCGTCCGCCAGGATCTGGGGACCCACGGGGCGGCGGGGGAGCTGGGCCAGGACCACCCCCAGGGTCTCGGCCAGGGCGACACCCAGGCTCTCGGCCCTCGCGCGGAGTCGGTTGCCGGCGAGGTCGGCTTCCGCCGGAGCGGGGCGGGGGAGGCTGTCGATGGGGTCGTCGCTCATGGCTGGGAGGCTACCACTTCTGCGCCTCTTCTCCAGATAATATGCATTTCTAGCGCTCTACGGGCTATTCCTTTCCAGGAAAGCACCTGAGAAAATTTCCCGATACGATCTCCCGCTGTCACCGAGACCTGCTACACCGGGGACGGCGACCGAGGGCTCCGGCTCCCGGTGGACGCCCGGGCGCAGCTCGCTCCGGGGCCCACCGATCCGATCCGGCGCGCCGACGGATCCTCTCGCCCATCCCGGCCGGCGACCACTTCGCCCGGGGCATGAACCGAGAACCAGATCACAACCAGAACCCGATGAACAACCTCAGCATCACCCGGATCCCCGCGGCCCTCGGGGCCATCGGCCTGCTGGCGAGCGCCGCCCAGGCCCAGACGATCACGCCCCTCGTCGAGGAGGGCGACGTGCTCTCCATGGGCACCGTCACCTCCATCTACAACATGGACGTCAACGATCTCGGCCAGTGGCTGGTCGAGCTCGACACGGACAACGCCGACTCGAAGCTGGACAACGCCACGCTCCTCAACGGGACGGAGATCTACGCCGAGGGCACGAACCTGGGCATCCCCGCGTCGCACGCCGCCAACTGGGTCTACGACTCGTACATCGACACGCTCGACATCAACGACAACGGCGACTACATGGTGCTCATGAACGCCGAGGACGTGGGGGGAACCCTTCCCGACACCAAGCTCTTGATCTGGACCAGCGGGATGTCGGGCACCAGCTACGTGCTCATGGAGCAGGGTGCCACGCCCAACACCGTCGCCGGTGAGCCGGCGGGCGCGGTCTGGGACTCGATCGCCGAGGTCTGGCAGAACAACAACAACGAGCTCATCGTCGCCGGTCGCTCCAGCTCCGACGACGACGACATGCTGGTTCGCATCGACCACGACGGCGCGGGCAACATCACCAGCCAGACGCTGTTCGCGATCGACAACGTGATCCACAACGTGGCCTTCCCCCCCTCGGATGGAGTCCACGCCGACACCGTTCAGGGCTTCACCGTCTCCAAGCAGAACATCGCCTTCAACAACGCCGGCGAGAAGTTCTTCTACGTCGACGACCAGAGCTACGGCAGCGGTGGGACGGTCGACTACACCGACGTCGACAGCCACTACTACATCGACACCACCGAGGTCGCCTGGGAATTCGACACCGCTCCGACCCCGGACGGTCCCTACCCGTTCAACCACCTCTCCAGCGCCGAGGTCGACATCAACGACGCCGGTGACTGGGTCGCCATCTGGGACGACGACGGTCCGACCGACCGTGACTTCTTCCTCTGCTACAACGGCACGGTCCTCCAGCAGGAAGGCTCGCCGCCCCCCGGCATTGGCGGTGGTTTCGTCATCACCGGCTCCTCCTGGGGGCACGTCCAGATCAGTGACTTTGGCGACATCATGTGGATGTGCGACTGGGACGATGCGAATACCGACATCGACTCCGGTCTCTACCGCAACGACGACCTCCTCGTCCAGGAAGGCGTGTCGGATATCGGTGGAGTCCTCATCGATACCATCAGCTCGAGCGCGGACGGCTCGGCCACGAGCGACAACGGCCAGTATCACGTCCACGAGTTCACCCTCGCGGACGGTGTCGAAGGCGCGTACCTGATCGAGTTCGACATCTACCCGACCCTCTGCCCGGGTGACGGATCCGGCACGGCGTGCCCCTGTGGCAACAACAACGACGGCACCGTCGAGGACGCCGGCTGCGCGAACGGCCAGTACACCTCCGGGGCCCTGCTGACCGCCTCCGGTACCTCCAGCCTCAGCAACGACACCCTGGTCCTGCACGGTTCCTACACCGAGCACAACCAGTTCGGCCTCTACTTCCAGGCGAACAATAACCTCACCCCGGGCCAGATCTGGGGCGACGGCCTCCGCTGCGCCGGCGGCGAGCTGAAGCGGCTCGGCACCGTCAACTCCGACGGCACCGGCTCCTCCGACACCACCGGATACGGCTACACGATCTCCTCCAAGGCGGGCAACATCGCTCCGGGCGACACCAAGTTCTACCAGCTCTGGTACCGCAACCCGCTCGGCTCTCCCTGCGCCGCCGACTTCAACGCCTCCAATGGCGTGGAAGTCACCTGGATTCCGTGATCGAAGTCTGACCGTCGGGGGTTTCCCCCAGTCTCTCCTGGGGACGCCGCTCTCTCCGCGGCGTCCCTTTTCGTGTGCCAGTGGAGTCCGTACGATGCGAGACATGACTCGACCCCCTTCCTTCACCAAGGCCGGCAGCGTCCTGGTCGTGGTCGACATCCAGGAGCTGTTCCGCTCGGTGATCTCCGACATGGAGATGGTGATCGCCAACTCTTCCCGGCTGGCACGCTTCTGTGAGGAGCTGTCGATCCCGATCGTGGTCACCGAGCAGTACCCCGAGAAGCTCGGCGCCACGGTGGGGGAGGTGCGCGAGGCCCTGAAGGTCTGGGAGCCGATCGAGAAGCTCGCGTTCTCCTGCGGCGGCTCCGCCGAGTTCCGCGCGCGGCTGAAGGCTCTCGGTCGCCAGCAGGTGATCGTCTGCGGCATCGAGACGCACGTCTGCGTCTACCAGACGGTGCGCGATCTCCTGCGCGAGGGCTACCAGGTCGGCCTCGCCGCCGACGCCGTATCGTCACGATTGCCGATGAGCCGGACGATCGGCCTGGAGGCGATGCGCGATCTCGGGGCGCAGATCGTGTCCACCGAGCTGCTGATGTTCGAGATCCTGGAGGTCGCGCTGACCGACGACTTCCGGGCGGTGTCGGGGATCCTGAGGGAGAACCCGGTGCCGGCCTCGGGATGAGCCGACCGCTCTGCCCGAGCGCCTGCCCCCGCGGGGTGCCCGGAGCCCCTCGGTCCACCTCTCAAGTAAAAGCGACATCCTTGTTTTCTTGGCCACCAGGACGGGTCCAAGGGGCGATCCGGCGCACTCCAGAGTCGTTTGTATGGTTTGTCCTTGACCCCTATGGGCCGGGTGGAGGTATAAAACTGGACATCCTCATCCAGATTATGCGGATCCGGCCCCTTCATGTTCACCCAGACCTCCGAATACGCCCTGCGCGCCGTCGCCTGGATGGCCGGGGATTCGGAGAAGGTCTACACGACGGGGGAGATCGCGGAGGGCACGAAGGTCCCCACGAGCTACCTCTCCAAGGTGCTGCAGACCCTGGCCCGAGCCGGCCTCGTGCGCTCCCAGCGGGGTCTCGGCGGGGGCTTCTCGCTGGCCCGCCGGCCCGAGGAGCTGACCGTCCTGGGGGTGATCGAGGTGGTAGACCCGCTGCCGCGGATCGAGCACTGTCCGCTCGGCTCTTCCTGTCACGCGGAGGGGCTCTGCAAGCTGCACGCTGCGCTGGACGAGGCGATGTCGCTCGTCGAGGACTGCCTGAGAAAGGCGACGATCGCATCCTTGCTCTCGGACCTGCCGAGCGAGAGCGCCTTCGGTCTGCCCCGGCCGGAGGGAGGAACGGACTCGACGCAACCATCGGAGGGACTGTCGGAGGATTCGAAGGATGAGAGCTGAGAACCACGTCGCCACCCCACTGCTGGGCGGGAGCCGGAGGGGGGCCGCCACCCTGGACGCGCTCCTGATCGGGCCGATCCTGCTCGGCCTGGCGGCGTTCATGTACCTCGGACCGAACCTGCTCGACATCCCCGAGGGGCGGGACAGTGCGGTTCACCGCTCCCTGATCGATACCACTCCGCGACGCGTGGCTCTCTCGGATCCGCCGATGATCCTGGTCAACGGCTTCGAGCGCACGTGCATGGATTGCCACCGCGTCTTTCCGGCCAAGGACATCGCGCCGGAGGAGCTCCTGCAGCACCGGCACATCGTGCTCGACCACGGGATCAACGATCTCTGCCGCAACTGCCACGACGTGACGGACCGTGACCGCCTCGTCCTGCGCGGCGGCGAGACGATCGGCTACGAAGAGGTCGAGCTCCTGTGCGCGAAGTGCCACGGCCCGACCTACCGCGACTGGGAGGTCGGCGCACACGGTCGCGTCAACGGCTACTGGGACTCGACCCGCGGGGAGATGAAGCGGCTCGGGTGCACGCAGTGCCACGACCCGCACGATCCCCGAGTGCCGGCGATGAACCCGGTGCGGCCGTTGCCGGGACCGAACACGCTGCGCATGGGCGAGCACCCCGCCCAGACCGAGGCGGAGCACGGAGGAGAGCACGACCCGCTGCGCGAGGCGCTGCAACGGGATCAGCAGGCGGAAGGAGCGCACTGATGAGCGAGCACGAGGAGCTCTACGAGGGGCACTTGACCCGGCGCAGCTTCATCGGCGGCGCCCTGGGGACCGTGGGAGGCGCGGCGGCGGTCGCGGCGGCGGTGAGTCCGCTGCGCGACTACGACACCAGCGAGCTGACCGTCGAGCACTTCCTCCAGAAGCACTACAAGGAGCTAACCGCCGAGGAGATGGAGGTCGTTCTCGAGCGCATCCGCGGCGAGGTCGAGGCCCGCCATGGCGTGCGCCCGAACCTGCGTGACGTTGAGCCGACTGACGGGGTGGAGTTCGTGTACGCCCTCGACCTCGGCCGCTGCATCGGCTGTCGGCGCTGCGTGCACGCCTGCGTGGCCGAGAACAACCAGAGCCGGAACCCGGAGATCCAGTACATCCGCGTGCTCGAGATGCCGCGCGGCAGCGTCGACGTCGAGCGAGGGAATCACCACTACGACCGGCCAAAGGTCCCCTCCGAGGACCACTACTACATGCCGGTCCAGTGCCACCAGTGCGCGAACCCGCCCTGCGTCAAGGTCTGCCCCTGCGAGGCGACCTGGCAGGAGCCGGACGGGGTCACGGTCATCGACTACAACTGGTGCATCGGCTGCCGGTACTGCGAAGCCGCCTGCCCCTACTGGGCGCGGCGCTTCAACTGGGCCGCGCCGGAGCTGCCGACCGAGGACCTGAACCCGGAGATGTCCTACCTCTCCAACCGCCCCCGATCGCAGGGCGTGATGGAGAAGTGCACTTTCTGCCTTCACCGCACGCGGGAGGGCAAGATGCCCGCCTGCCTCGAAGTCTGCCCGGTCGGCGCGCGCAAGTTCGGGAACGTGCTCGACCCCGGAAGCGACGTCTCGCGGATCCTCCAGGACAAGCACGTCTTCATCCTGAAGCAGGACGTGGGCACCTTGCCCCGCTTCTTCTACTTCTACGACGACAGCTACAACCGGAACATCCAGCGGACTACCGGCGCGCCGATCGACGGGGGTGAAGCCCGATGAAGGACTACATCGTCTTCCTCTGGCGTTGCTTCAAGATCAGCTTCGTCGGCGACTGGCGCTACCGGATGTGGATGCTGCTGCTGACGGTCATCGTCCTCCTGGGCGTGAACGCCTACTGCAAGCAGCTGGTCTACGGGATGGTCCCGACGGGGATGACCGATCAGGTCTCCTGGGGGCTCTACATCGCCAACTTCACCTTCCTGGTGGGGATGGCGGCGGCGGCGGTGATGCTGGTCATCCCGGTCTACGTCTACCGGAACAAGGACCTGCACGACCTGGTCGTCTTCGGCGAGCTCTTCGCCGTGGCGGCGATCGTGATGTGTCTCCTGTTCGTGAACGTGGACCTCGGGCGCCCGGATCGCTTCATGCACATCTTCTGGCGCTTCAACTTCCCGATCTCGATGCTGACCTGGGACGTCGTCGCGCTGGGGGGCTACCTGATCCTGAACCTGCACATCTGCGGGTACCTGATCTACTGCAGCTACCGCAAGAAGCAGCCCACGAAGAAGTTCTACATTCCCTTCGTCTTCGTCGCGATCGCCTGGGCGATCAGCATCCACACCGTGACGGCCTTCCTGTACGTGGGGCTCGGCGGCCGTCCCTTCTGGAACTCGGCGATCATCGCGCCGCGCTTCCTGGCCTCGGCCTTCGCGGCCGGGCCCGCCTTCATCATCCTCACGCTTCAAGTCATCGCCTGGGCCACGCGCTACAAGCTGAGCGAGGGCGCCCTGGGGATGCTCCGAAACATCGTGACGATCGCTCTCTCCATCAACATGTTCCTGTTGGGGTGCGAGCTGTTCACGGAGTTCTACGCGGGATCCGCCCACATCGTCTCGATGGTGTACCTGTTCTTCGGGTTGCACGGACACGATGCGCTGGTCCCGTGGATCTGGTCCGCCGTCGCCATGAACACCCTGGCGCTGGCGATCCTCTACACGCCTTTCCGCAGCAACCTCAAGCTCCTCAACCTCGCCTGCGTGCTGATGATCGTCGGCATCTGGATCGAGAAGGGCATGGGGCTGATCATCCCGGCCTTCATCCCGTCTCCCCTGGGAGAGCTGGTGGAGTACACGCCGACGCTGAACGAGATCCTCGTCTGCCTGGGCATCTGGGCCTTCGGGCTGTTGCTGTACACGATTTTCGTCCGAATCACGGTCCCCGTTCTCTCTGGTCGCTGCACGGCCGACCAGGTGAGGAAGGAGAAGCGGGCCGAGCCCGCAACGTCGGGGGGATCATGAGAGAACCAAGGAGTTTCCCAGTGAACAAGAGAACCCTGTCCGCCTTCACCAGACTCGCGGTGCTGCCGCTTCTGGCGGCCATCGGCTTCGCGGTCGCCGCGGCTTCGTCCGCATCGGCGCAGGTCATCGGCTTGCCCGAGCTCAGCGAGACGTCGCGAGAGTGCATCGATTGCCACAAGAAGAAGAGCCCCGTGATCTACCAGCAGTGGGGCGTCTCCAAGCACTACCGCGCGAACGTGGGGTGCTACGAGTGCCACGCCGCCGAGCGGTCCGATCCGGACGCGCTGGTTCACTACGACTCGACGATCTCGATCATCGTCAGCCCGAAGGACTGCTCGCGCTGCCACGCCAAGGAGGCCGAGGAGTTCCTCGGCTCGCACCACTCGAAGGCGGGCCGGATTCTCGGCTCCCTCGACAACGTGCTGGCCGACATCGTCGAGGGCAATCGGGGCATGGTCACGCCCGGCTTCCCGGACGGCGCCTCGGCCGCCGCGGTCAACGGCTGCTACCAGTGCCACGGTTCGCAGATCAAGGTCCTGCCGGGCGGCCAGCTCGACCCGGTGACCTTCCCGAACAGCGGCATCGGCCGGGTGAACCCGGACGGCAGCGAGGGCTCCTGCAACGCCTGCCACTCGCGGCACGCGTTCTCGGCCGAGCAGGCGCGGCACCCCGACACGTGCGGCAAGTGCCACCTCGGTCCCGACCACCCGCAGAAGGAGGTCTACGAGGAGTCGAAGCACGGCATCGCCTTCTTCGCCAACCAGGGCAAGATGAACATGGACTCGGCGAAGTGGATCGTCGGCGAGGACTACTGGGCCGCGCCCACCTGCGCGACCTGCCACATGTCGGCGACCAAGACCCAGGCCGTGACGCACGACATCGGCATGCGGATCAGCTGGAACAACCGGCCGGTCCTGTCCACCCGTCCGGAGATCTCCGACGCGAAGCTCGGCCTTCCCGGCAAGGACGTCCCCTGGCAGATCCGCCGCAACAACATGCAGCAGGTCTGCTTGAACTGCCACAACCAGAACTGGATCGACAACTTCTACATTCAGTACGACGCGCTGATCGACCTGTACCACGACAAGTACGCCAAGCCCGGCGCGGAGCTGATCGCCCTCGCGAAGCCGCTCAAGGAGTACGAGGCGCCCTTCTCCGCCAAGGTCGACTGGACCTGGTTCGAGCTGTGGCACCACGAGGGTCGGCGAGCGCGTCACGCGGCCGCGATGATGGCGCCGGACTACACGCACTGGCACGGCACCTACGACCTGGCCAAGCACTGGTACACCAAGTTCATTCCCGAGCTCGAGGAGATGGTCGAGAAAGGGAAGGCTTCGGGTGACCCGAAGAAGGTCGCCGCCGCCGATACGCTGGCGGCCAAGATCGAAGAGATCTTGAACTCCGAGAACCACAAGTGGTTCCTGGACAAGCTCGATCCCGAGGAGAAGGCTCGTCGCGACAAGGCGCGCGCCGAGTTCAAGGCCCGCTACAAGTGATCGAGAACTTCCGCCGAGGGCTGTGGAGCGGCGAGCCGCTCCACGGCCCGGTGGTGGGAGGATGAGGATGAATCCATGGCGGTAGTCGGCGCTTACGCCCGCATCGACCTCTCGGAGGAGGCTCTCGTGCCCGCACGGCTCGAGGCCCTCGAGGGCGTGTCGACCTTCGCGCTGGGCGAGCCGGGCAAGATCGGGGTGTTGATCGAGGCGGAAAGTCTCGACGAGGCCCACGCCCGGCTCGAGGACGAGATCGAGAAGCTGGAAGGGGTTCTGGGAGTCTTCCCGGTGTACGTCCACGCGGAACCCGAAGAAGAGGAGGGGGACGAGTGAGTCCCAAGGAGCACAGATGAGAACGGAATCGACGCGTCGTGAATTCATCAAGGCCTCGGCCGTAGCCGCCGTCGCCTCCGTGGCCGGCGGACCGGCAATGGCCCGAGCCTTCCCGCAGGATGGTTCCTCGAAGTGGGTGAAGTCGGTTTGCCGCTTCTGCGGCACCGGCTGCGGGGTGATCCTCGAGGTGAAGGACGGCCGACTGGTGGCCCTGCGGGGCGACCCGAAGCACCCGACGACCAAGGGACTGGTCTGCGCCAAGGCGCTGTTCCTGCCCAAGATCGTGTACTCGAAGGACCGGCTGAAGTACCCGATGGTGCGCAAGGGCGACAAGTTCGAGCGCGTCGGCTGGGACGAGGCGATGGAGCTCCTGGCGAGTAAGTTCGCGGACTCGATCAAGCAGCACGGCCCGGACAGCGTCGCCTACTACGGCTCTGGCCAGGCGCTCTCGGAGGAGAGCTACCTCGCCAACCGCCTCTTCAAGGGCGGCATCGGCACCAACAACGTCGAGGGGAACCCGCGGCTCTGCATGGCCAGTGCGGTCGGTGGCTACGTCACGTCGTTCGGCAAGGACGAACCGATGGGCTGCTACGACGACATCGACCACGCGCGCGTCTTCTTCCTGGTCGGCTCGAACACCGCCGAGTGTCACCCGGTGATCTTCAACCAGATCCTGATGCGCAGGCAATCGGGGAAGAACGTGATGGTGATCACCCTCGACCCGCGGCGGAGCCCGACCCGCTCGGTCGCGGACATCCACCTCGATCCGATCCCGGGCTTCGACCTCGCCGTGCTCCACGCGATGGCTCACGTCATCATCAAGGAGAAGAAGCACGACGAGGAGTTCATCGAGAGGAACGTCCAGTTCAAGATCGTCAAGGACGGCAAGACGGTGAAGGTGGGCCTCGAGGAGTACGCCGAGTTCCTCGAGCAGTACACCCCCGAACGGGCCGAGATGATCGCCGGTGTGAAGGCGCAGAGTATCGTCGAGGCCGCGCGCGTCTTCGCGATGGGGCCGACGATGTCCTTCTGGACGATGGGGCTCAACCAGCGCATTCGCGGGGTCTGGGCCAACAACCTGATGCACAACCTGCACCTGATCACCGGCCAGATCGGCAAGCCGGGGGCGACGCCCTTCTCGCTGACCGGTCAGCCGAACGCCTGCGGCGGCGTACGCGACACCGGCTCCCTCTGCCACATCCTGCCCTACGGGCGTGTCGTGAAGAAGGAAGAGCACCGCCAGCAGATCGAAGCGCTCTGGGGCTCGAAGCCCGGCACGATCAAGTCCAAGCCCGGCCTGAACACGATCGAGATGTTCAATGCGCTGGGCCGGGACGAGATCCAAGCGATGCTGATCCTGACCACCAATCCGGGACACTCGCTGCCGAACTGCACCCCGCACCGCGATGCGATGGGCAAGGTACGGGCGAACAAGCCCTTCATCTGCGTGATCGACGCCTACCCGACGCGCACCACCGAGCTGGCGGACCTGGTCCTGCCGGCGGGGATGTGGACCGAGAAGAGCGGCGTCTTCGGCATGTCCGAGCGGCGCTACCAGTACCAGCCGAAACTGCAGGAGCCGCCCGGTGAGGCGCGCTCCGACTTCGATATCCTGATCGACCTCGCCGGACGCCTGGAAGGCAAGGGCGTTGTCAAACGGGGCTACGTCAAGGGCAAGCTGGCGACCACCGACGACGTCTGGGACGAGATGCGATTGGCCTCGAAGGACACCGCCTACGACTTCATGGGCATGACCCGCGAGCGCCTCAAGAAGGAACGTGGCATTCGCTGGCCAGCGCCCACCGAGGACCACCCCGGGACCGCGCGACGCTTCGTCAAGGGCGACGACCCGTGTCTCGATGCGGGGCCGTACAAGGACAACAGCCTCGCCGACGGCGACACCAAGTTCTACGCCGCTCCGGACAACCGGGCGGTCGTCTGGTTGCGCCCGGTGCTGCCGCCGGCCGAACCGCCGGACGACGATTACCCCTACGTGCTCTCGACCGGTCGCGTCCTCGAGCACTGGCACACCGGCACGATGACGATGAAGGCGGAGGAGCTGCGCCGCGCCTACCCCGAGGCCTTCGTCGAGGTGAATCCGACCGACGCCCGGAAGCTCGGCGTCAAGGACGGCGATCGCCTGCGCATCACCTCGCGCCGCGGCGAGGCGGTGATCAAGACCCGCGTCGTGGACTTCCCGCAGCCGGGGATGGTCTTCGTGCCCTTCTGCTGGGAGGACGACGAGACGTTCATCAACCGTGTGACCATCGACGCCTACGACCCGGGCTCGAAGCAGCCCGAGTTCAAGATCTGCGCCGTCAAGCTCTCCAAGGCCTGATACGAGCAGGAGCCGCGCCATGAATCGCCTGATCTGTACCGGAGTCGCCCTGGCCGGGCTGGGCAGCCTGGGCCTGACGCCGACGGGATGCACCTCGCCGGAGGCCGAGGCCCCGGTGGCCGAGACTCGACCCGTCGAAACCGTCACCCCGACTCCCGCGGAGCCGAGTGAACCGCCCGTCGTGCAGCCCGCCGCCGCGGAGGAGCCTCGACAGGAACCACCTGCCGAGACCGAGTCGACCGTGCCCCTCGAGATCCCGGTCGAGGAGACGGCGCAGGAACCGGAGTACTCCAGCAACGCCTTCCCGCCGGTGATGCCCGATACCGATCGGCACCAGCGGGCCTGGGTGAGGCACGATTGCTTGCGTTGCCACGAGACCGGCGTCGAGCTGGCCCCGCTGGTGAAGCACGCGGGAATGCCGGAGATCCTGCTCCAGGCCAAGTGCCGGACGTGCCACACCTTGATCCCCGGGACGCCGGTGCCCCCGAAGGCACCGCCGACCGAAGAGGAGCAGCTCTTCTCCGGGGGTGCCTTCCCGCCGATGATTCCCGCCTCGGGGTCGCACACCGCGGCCTGGGCCAAGGACGACTGCCTGCTCTGTCACGAGGACGGAACTCGCGGCGCGCCGATCATCGAGCACAAGGGCTTGCCGAAGATCCTGCTCCAGGCCAAATGCCGGACGTGCCACGTACAGGTGCGAACGGTGGAAGCCAGCAAGCCGACGTTGCCTCGATAGGGCGCCGGGCACGACAATCGTGACCGCAGGGGTGGCTCCGAGGAGACCGCACCCCTGCGGTTCTTCGTAGCGAGATGCATCGACCTTCACGCAGACAGCTCTTCGTCGGCGCGGGCCTCGCCGCCGGCGCCGGCCTCGGTGGCCTCTTCCGCCTCGCGGGTTCGTCCGCTCGCGGGGCGCCGCTGCTGCGTCCTCCCGGCGCTCGGACGGAGAGCGACTTCCTCGCCGCGTGCGTGCGCTGCGGCCAATGCGTGGAGGTCTGCCCCTTCGAGACGCTGAAGCTCGCCGACCTGGGGCAAGGGCTGTCGGCCGGAACGCCCTGGGTCGATTCGCGCCGGATCCCCTGCTACCTCTGCCAGGGCGAGGACGAGCTCCTGTGCATCGCGGTCTGCCCGACGCAGGCGCTCGAGCCGGTCGCCGACACAAGAGAGATCCGGATGGGCCTCGCGGTGATCGATACCGAAGTCTGCTTTGCGCATCACGGCGTCATCTGCCGCTCCTGTTTCCAGGCCTGTCCATTCCCATTCGAGGCGATCGTCTTCGACGAGAGCCTGCGGCCGATCGTGGTCGAGGACGTGTGCATCGGTTGCGGACTCTGTGACTTCGCCTGCCCGACCGAGCCCAGCGCGATCCCGATCGTCACTCGGGGCGAGGGGAGGCCGAGTTGAAGGAGAAGCGCTTCGGTAGCTGGGCCCTGCTGCGCCGGCTCACTGCGTTCGCCTTCCTGGGGTTGCTCTACCTCGGCAGCCTGGAGAGCGTGGCGTGGTTCCGCGGCACGACGACGGCGACTCGCCTGCTCGACTTCGTGCCTTTCGGCGATCCACTCGCGGCGCTCGAGGTCACCCTCGCCACGCGCGAGCTCGCCGTCGACCTGCTGCTCGGCGCCGGCGTGCTGGTCGTCGCCACGCTGCTGCTCGGGCCCTTCTTCTGCAGCTGGGTCTGCCCCCTCGGCCTGGTGCTCGACCTCAACCAGGCGTTGAAGAACCGTCTGGTCAAGCGCTGGCGTCGCTACCGCTGGATGCACCTCTCGCTTCCGCGCGACTGGCGCCTCCTCGTTCTGGGGCTCGCGCTGGGCTTTTCGCTGGTGGGGGGGCTGCCGCTCTTCCAGACGGTGTCCCCGATCAACATCGTCGCCTGGTCGCTGGTCTTCGGCGCCGGACTGCCGCTCCTCCTCGTCGGCGTCATCGCCGTCGTCGAGTGGTTCGCCCCGCACCTCTGGTGCCGTACCCTCTGCCCGCTGGGCGGCCTCTACTCGGCTCTGGGCCGCCGCGCGCTGCTGCGCATCCGGGTGGCGGAGAGTCAGGTCACCCGCCGCCGCTGCCGCCAGTGCACCCTCTCCTGCCCGATGGACATCCGGGTCATGGAGGAGGAGGTCGTCGCTTGCCACAGCGCGGTCGGCGATCCCGATTGCACCCGCTGCGGGGCGTGCGTCGATGCGTGTCCGGAGCGGGTGCTGGGTTTCGGGATCGAGAGCGCAACGACCGATCGAGCCAGCTGAACAGCTGTGTGCCGCGAAGCGTTAACCTGAGGTCCCCGAGAACGGAGACACCATCGTGTACAGAATCGCCTCATTCGCCCTCCTCTTCCCGCTCATCGCTTCCGCCTCCGCCCAGGTTCCGCCGGAAGCGGCGCGCTGGGCCGTCGAGCCGCACGCCTGGACCAGCAGCGAGGTCTTCATGGAAGCGGTCCCGGTCGAGTGGCCGGGGGGCGTTCAGTACTGCTTCGAGATCATGGACGGGCCCGGGCGCGACAGCGGCTGGCAGGAGGAGCCGTTCTACGTCGACTTCGGCCTCGAGCCGCTGACCGACTACACCTACCGGATTCGCCTGCGCCAGAAGTTGACGGGCGAGGAGCTCGAAGCTTCCGGCGAGGTCACCGTGCGCACTCGCGCCGCGGTGCCGGGGGAGGGCACCGACTCCCGGCACGTCGCCGCGATCGATCGAGCCATCGCCGCCGGCGAGCTCGAACTGATCCCGCTGATGATCCACGGCGACAAGGACGACCGGATCAACATCGTGGTGATCAACCGCTGGGAGGAGGGACAGCGCGAACCCTACAACACCCCCGAGCGTCGCGAGGAGTTCCTCGAGGACGCGCGTCACGTGCTGCGCGCCTTCGAGGCCGGCGGCGAGGACGCGATCGATCCCTATCCCGCATACCGCGAGTTCTTCAACGTCTGGGCGGTCTGGTGGCCGGGGATGCCGCCGTGGAAGCCCGACGATCGCGAGAGCGGGATGCACTGGGCCGACTACAACGAGATTCGCGCGCGCTTCTTCCTGCCCTGGCAGGTCGAGGGGAAGGGCTGGGTGACGCACCTCGCGATGTTCAACGGCAGCGGCGGCGGTGGCGGCGCGGGCCGGCGCCTCGACGAGCGCGTCGGCGACGCGATGATCGTCGGTAACGAGATCACCTCGTTCATCCACGAGTTCAACCACACCGCACCGGGGATCCCCGACGAGTACACCTCGTCCGGGATGTGGGGGCGTGGCGGCGAGGGTTCGACGGCGACGAACGAGTACCGGTGCGACTTCATCAAGTGGCGCGCGTGGATCGAGGACGACGTGCCCGTGCCGACGCCCTACTCGCGCGAGTACCTGGACGTCACCGGCGCCTTCGAGGGCGGCATCCACCGAATGGCCCACCTCTTCCGGCCGACGGCGCGCGGCTGCCTCATGGGCGCGGGGAGCTTCGCCGGCGACGGCGACGAGATGTGCGTCGTCTGCCGGCAGCAGGCCGCGCAGCGCTTCTACCGCTGGATCGATCCGATCGAGGAGGCGACACCGTCGCGGAGCGAGCTGCGGATCGACGGGCCGACGACGCTCGAGTTCTCGGTCGAGCGGGTGACGCCGGAGCCGGACACGCAGCGGACCGAGTGGCGGCTCAACGAGAAGGTGATCGCGGAGGGGGTGGATCGGGTCGAGGTCGAGCTCGGCGCGATCGCGGAGTACGAGCTCACCTTCGCGCTGGTCGACGAGACGCCCTTCGTGCGTCCCGACCCGCCGTTCGCGCGGTGGCCGCGGGCGGAGCGCAGCTGGAAGATCATCAACTCGCAACCCACCTCGGAAGCGAAGCCGCTGACCGTGCTGGTGACGCCGCGCCAGCCCGGCTTCGCCGGGATCGACAGCGGCTCGGTGCTCGCCGCCGGGGTGGGGGGGGTGACGCCGTACGAGTACCGCTGGAACGACGGCTCGACGAGCCGGGGGCTCGAGCACCTCGACGAAGGGACCTACACGGTGACCGTCATCGACGCCGAGCTGCGGCACGCGACAGGAAGCGCGACGATCGTGCGCAGCCTGAACGCGAAGCCCGAGCTGGTCAGCGAGTGGACGGAGAACGGCTGGTGTCTCAGGCTGGCGGGGGTCGACCGCGAGACGGCGAGCTGGTGGTGGGACAACGACCAGCGCAACGTCGCCAGGCGCGAGGGGCTCGGCGACCGCGTCTACACCTGCACGGTGAGCTGCGGCGGCGATCAGAACGTCCTGATGGTGCGGCTGCGGGCGCCGGAGAAGGTGCTCGCCGCGGAGGTGGTGCGGGTCCTGCCTTCGACCGGAGGGCGCAACGATGGCCTGGCGCGGCTCGCCGTGAGCGGCGGCGACCCGCCGTACACCTACGAGTGGTCCGACGGCGAGCTCGCCTACGGACCGGAACGCCCGTTCCTCGCTCCCGGCGAGTACGAGATCGTCGTACGCGACGCGAACCGCAGCCGCGTCGAGCTGCAGCTCTCGATCGGTTCCGAGCCGGACTTCGAGCTGGGCGCGCTCACCTTCGTAGCGACCGAGAATGGCGCGGTGCGCATCGCCCGTGCTTCCGAGGAGCTGGAGTACCTCTGGTACGCGGAGGATCACCCGCCCCACCTGCCGCGCTATCCGCACGGGACCTACGCCGGTTTCTTCACCGCCGCCAGCGGCCGGCGCTGCGAAGCCGACGCGTTCGTCATCCAGAACAAGGCGGGGCTCTTCGTCGACGAGCGCGCGGAGCGCAATGACCACGGGCACTGGATCCACCTCGAGGCCTGGGTCGATGGGCGCGAGGCCGAACCGCTGGTCGTCGAGGTGAATACGAAGCAGGAAGGGCCGCGCGCGCTCGAGCTGGTCGTCGAGAATCAGGAGCACGACGAGACGAGCTGGAACGGCGGTGTGCACGACGGGAAGCTGCGACTCGAGGGCGAAGGCGCGAACGGCGGGGTCTTCGAGCTGGCCTTCGCGAGTTTCCCCGAGGAGCCGGATCAGCCGCTCCACGTCGGGCGTGAATTCACGCCCGCGAAGGGTGGGAACTACTTCGTCGCCGGCCGGCGCGTGGATACGGGTGCGCTGAGCCGGAACCGCCGCGGCGTCGCGATCACCAGGGGGCCGGCGCCGGAACCGCGCGGGGTCCTGGCCCCCGATGTGGTGACCAGCGCGAAGCTGCTCTTGTGGCTCGACGCCAGCGACGTCGACGCGGACGGGGTCACCGACGACCCGCCGCCTCGCCGCGGCGCGGTGATCGGCTGGCAGGGCAAGGCCGCTGGCGCCTCTTGCCGCGACTTCGTCTTCTACCAGCCGAACGTCCAGAATGGACTGGGCGTCGCCAGCTGGGAGACGATCTGGATCCAGTCCCTGGCCGCGGAGGTGAGCGGCTACCAGACGGTCTTCATGGTGCGCCGCGAGCACGACCTCTCGTCGGTGAAGACCTCCCCGTGGAGAGGTCTGAACGACCTGATCGGCGTCGGCGAGTACGGCGGTTCGTTGATGTGTGCGGAGGTCACCGACGCGATTCGCGGCGGCGCGGCCTATCTCGACGGCGCGAAGGTGGATCCCTTCACCACGCCGATGCCGAGCGGGTTCTACCAGGCGACCTACGTCCTCGACGCGCCGGTCGGGCGTCGTCTCGGCAGCACGACGGGGCACTGGGAGGGTGCGCTGGCGGAGTGTCTCCTCTACGACGGCGAGCTCACCGACGAGGAGCGGCGAGGCGTCGAGGAGTACTTGCGGCGAAAGTGGTTGTCCGCTGTGCACGTGCCGTGAGACGCAACCGACCGAGCTACACCGCCCTGAAGGTGGCCCGCGGGGTGATCTGGATGGAGGGCGATCCCGCCTACGCCGCGCTCCTGCCCGACGGCGCGGCGGAGTGCACGCGGGAGCTCCTCACCGCCGCCGGCCTGCACAAGCGCTGGCACGAGCGTCTGTTCCGCATGCGCTGGCATCGACGCCTCGTGACCCGGCTCACGGACCGGATGGCGCCGGGCCAGCTGGAGATCGTGGGTCTGCGCAAACGTCTGGTCGAGGACGAGGTGCGGGCCGCCATCGCGGACGGCATAACCCAGGTGCTCATCGTCGGCGCGGGTTACGACACGCTGACCCTGCGCCTGGGGCCGGAGTACGAGCAGGCCTCGTTCTTCGAGCTGGATCACCCGGCGACGCAGCGCAAGAAGAACGAGGCGATCGAGCGCATCGCCGGCGGCGTGCCTCGTCCCAACCTGCACATGGTCCCCGCCGATCTCTCGCGGGAGAAGCTCGGCGAAGTGTTGCGGAGCACCGGCGCGTGGTCGCCGGGCAAGGACTCGATCGTCGTGGCGGAAGGGGTGCTGATGTACCTCGACGAGGCCGATGTCGTGAAGTTCTTCGAGGAGCTGCGGCGCTGCACCGGACCCGGGACGCGGGTGATCTTCAGTCACCTTCGCGCGGACTCGAAGGGTCGCCCCGAGCTCGGGCGCTGGGCCTGGTCGACGCGCGCGGGGCTGCGCGTGATGGGGGAGTCGATCCGCTGGGCGATCGCCGAGCTCGATCCGTTCCTGGCCGCCAACGGGCTACGGCGACTGCCGCCGGCGGAGCGAGCCGACCTGATCGCGCGCTACCGGCACCTCCTCGGGGAGCGCGAGGTGTCGGAGGGAATCGAGGCGTACGCCGTCGTCGAGCTCGGCAGCGGGTAGACTCGTCGGCCGTGTCCACCCCGTCCGGACCCGCCATTCGCTGCACAGACCTGAGGAAGAGCTACGACGACGTCGTCGCCGTGGATGGGCTGGACCTCCTGGTCGAGCGCGGGACCTGCCTCGCGCTCCTCGGCCCGAACGGTGCGGGCAAGACCACGACCATCGAGATCCTCGAGGGACTGGGGACCGCCGATTCCGGCGAGGTGCGCGTGCTCGGCCTCGACTGGCGTACGGACGCCCGCGAGATCCGAACTCGCATCGGGGCTCAACTCCAGGAGACCCAGTTCCAGGACAAGGTCACCGTGTTCGAGGTGCTGCGCCTCTTCCGGAGCTTCTACGAGAAGGGACGGGCACCGGAGGAGGTGATCGAGCTCGTCGAGCTGGGCGAGAAGGCGAAGACTCAAACCGTCAAGCTGTCGGGTGGGCAGCGCCAGCGCCTCGCCCTCGGTTGCGCGCTGGTCAATCGCCCCGACCTCCTGTTCCTCGACGAGCCGACGACCGGCCTCGATCCGCAGGCGCGCCGCCACGTGTGGGAGGTCGTCGAGACGATCAAGCGCGAGGGGGGTACGGTGCTCCTGACCACGCACTACATGGAGGAGGCCGAACGCCTGGCGGACGAGGTGGTGATCATCGATCACGGCCGTTCGATCGCGGAGGGCTCGCCGCGCGAGCTGGTGCGCTCCCTCGACGCGGAGAGCATCGTCGAGTACTCGCTGGCGGAGAATGGCCACGAGGGGCCCGCCGTGGAGGTGCTCGAGGCGCTGCCCGGAGTCCACACCGTCCGACGCGTGAACGAGCTGGTCTCGCTGGCGGTGGCCAGCACCTCCCAGGCATTGCCCGCGCTGCTCGAGCTTCTCGCCCGGCAGGGCTGCATCCTCGACGACCTGAACACTCACCGCCCCACCCTCGAGGACGTCTTCGTCGCTCACACCGGCCGCCACCTTCGCGATGAGTAACCGCCGACCCCGTCAGATCGTCGAGCTCACGCGCATCCGGCTCCTGGAGTTCCTGCGCGAGCCGGAGATCATCTTCTGGGTCTTCATCTTCCCGGTCATCCTCGCCGTGGCGCTGGGGATCGCCTTCCGCAGCGGGGGGGAGAAGGTGCTGAAGGTCGGGGTGCTGGGCGACGCGGAAGCCGCGGAAACATTGCGAGTACCGCTCGAAGAAGCGGAGGGGCTCGAGCCGATCGTCTTCGAGGACGAGGAATCGGCGAGGCGCGCGCTGGTATCCGGCGAGGTGCCGTTGCTCGTCGAGCCGGGCGAGCCGCTCGCGTACCACTTCGATCCCGACCGCCCGGAGAGCCGCCTCGCGCGCCTCGAGGTGGACGCGGTGATGCAGGCGGCGGCGGGGCGGACCGATCCGCGCGCGGTGGAGGATCGCGAGGTGACCGAGCGCGGGGCGCGCTACATCGACTTCCTGATTCCCGGTCTGCTCGGCATGAACATCATGGGCACGGGGATCTGGGGGATCGGCTTCGCCCTGGTGCAGACGCGGCAGCGGAAGCTCTTGAAGCTCTTGCTGGTGACGCCGATGAGGCGGCCGCTCTTCCTCCTGTCGTACATCCTTTCGCGGCTGGTGTTCCTGGTACTGGAGGTGGCCATCCTGGTGCTCTTCGCGGCGCTGGTCTTCGACGTCCCGCTGCGCGGCTCGCTGATCACCTTCTCGCTGTTCAGCACCCTGGGCGCGATGAGCTTCGCGGGGCTCGGCCTCCTGCTCGCCTCGCGGGCGAAGACGGTGGAGGGGGTCTCGGGGCTGATGAACCTGGCGATGATGCCGATGTGGCTGCTCTCGGGCGTCTTCTTCTCCTACAAGAACTTCCCCGACGCGATCCATCCGGTGTGCCAGGCGCTGCCGCTGACGGCGCTGAACGACGCGCTGCGCGGGATCATGCTGGAGGGGACCTCGATCCTGCAGCTGGGGCCGCAGCTCGGAATCGTGACGGGGTGGGGGGTGCTCTGCTTCCTGCTCGCGCTCAAGCTGTTCAGGTGGAACTGACCCCGGTCGGCCGATACCCGACGCGACCCTTCGCGAGGATCACCGCCCTCCCTTCGCCGGGACTCGGATCTTGTCTCCCGTGTAGACCAACACGTTGGCGGATGTATCGCCGGTGTCGATCATGTGCTGCACGTCGATGGTCAGGGTCATCGACTGCGCACTTCCTGCCCGGCGCAGCTCCACCCGACCGAGATTGCAGCTCCCCTCGAGCGGCCTCGCGTTGTTCACGGCATCCAGGATGGTGAGGTCGGTCTTCCAGGGGAATCTGCCCGCGATCGCGACGGCGCCTTCCACGGTGTAGACGGGGCCCTTGGCGATCTCGCCGCCTCCGCGGCAGGCGACGAGGGTACCGATCGACAGCATGAAGAGGGCCAGGATCCAGTTCTTCATCTTTCGTTCTCGTGAGGTCGGGGTGCGAAGAACGGGAAGGTACTCGGCCGCGTTCTCATTTGCCACTCTCGCGGCGTCCCGCGGCTTCGGGGAGCCCTCGTGCCGCCTCAGTCCTCGATACCCCGCCCGAGCAGGATGCAGAACTGGGAGCTGTAGGGGGGGAAGTCGACCTGCAGGCGCCAGCTGCAGAATCGATTCGAGTCCCAGCCCAGCTTCTCGAACGAGTGCCTGAGAACCTCAACGTAGCGGGGGAACGCGGGGATGTGCAGCGAGTCGATCCCCGCGCTGTGGATCTCCAGGGTCTCGGGGATCGGCTCGAGGTCGGGGGCCCGGGAAGGATCCCCCGGCGCGACCGGACCGCGGGGGATCAGCGAGTACACGAGCAGCTCGGTACGGCCGCTGGGTACGACGTCCTCGTGGATCAAGAGGTCGAGGTTCAGCTTCTTGCTGGGGATGGTCGTGATCAGGAACGCGGTGACCGGATCGGAGACCGAGCGTGCTCGCCGATACACCTCGGCGAGGACGAGATCCGCCTTGGCGTCGGGGAGGAGCTCCGTTCGGCCGAGCATGTGGATCACGTCCTGTCCGTACTGGACCGTCTCGATGGGAACGGGGTCGCCCTCGCAGAACTCGTCGAGCCGGGCCGTGTGCAGGCCGTTGAGGATGGAGCTCCCGTCGAGCGTCTCCGGGACGAGGCGCTGCGTGGCGGGCGTGTCCTCCTTCTCCTGACGGCGAGTGCCGAAGTAGGCCGTGGCCGTCTCGTTCGTCCGCTGGATGCCGATCTCGCTCGCGATCCGGAGCACGTCGAGCCGGCCCTCGTCCTCCGAGCGGTGCATGGCGATGCACGAGGAGCTGAGCGCGGAGGAGACGCCCTTCAATTCCGCGAACGCCTTGAACGCCGACTGGCGACGGCTGAGCACGAATTGCTTGCGGGTTCGGGGTTGCCAGTTGGAGAGAACGGCGTCGAGCTTGCGGCGGCTGCCGCCCGACTCCCGGATGAAGTCGTCGAACGCGTCGACGGCCGCCCGCGCCTTCTTGACCGACCGCGCGGGCGCGCCGGACTTGGCGATCGCTCGGATGAAGCGCTTGAGGGGGACGGGGCCGGGGACGCCCTGGAGGAGATCGATCGGACTCGACTCGGCGATGGCGCGGATCATGCGACTCGCCGTGCCCACGGTGAGGTCGTAGCGCTCGGCGAGCAGCTTCGGACCCAGCGGCGCCCCGGGGATCCTGGCCAGGAGCTCCCGGAACGACTCCGCGAGCTGGGCGCCCACCGAATCCGCTCGCGCGCGGATTCTCTCGGTCCCCCCTTCAGGGGAGAGTAGCGACGGTCGAGGGGTGTTGGTCTTCGGCATGGCTGGTGAGCTCGGGGTGAGGCGCCGCGGTCTGGTCGGGGGAGAGAACGCCCGCCTCGTCGTCAGCAGTCGACGGTACCTCCCGCGCCGGGGCGAGCGAAGGAGGATCCGGGGAAGCTCGTTCCCCGCAGGGTACCGTCGCAGGATGATTCTGCATCTGATGAGGGACAGGAAGGGCCTTTCTCGAGTCGGAGTGACGCGCAAGCGGCTGTTGAAAAACGACTTATGCCCAGTCTAGGAGAGAGTTGCGGTAGTTGCCAGGCAATTGCTCAAAAATCATTGAGGAATGATCTCACAAGGTCCCGGGATCTGCTACGGTTCGAGAAGGTCACCGGGAGCAAGCCTCCCGGACCCCCTGCAGCCACCGCTGCTCCAGAACCCGACCTTCACCACCTCACGGACCGAACGAGAAGCAGACCCTCACCATCGAGAGGCGACTCATGAACCAGAGAACTCCCAGGACGCTGCTCACCATCTCAGGGCTGTGCCTCTGCACCGCGTTCGCCGCCGGCCAGGGCGCGGACGACTGTTCCAATGCCCAGGCGATCACGGGCACCGGGACCTTCGACTTCGACACCACCACTTCGACCACCGACGGGTATCCCGAGGCGATCTGGAGCATCCCCGGCATCGACCAGATCGAGAGCGACGTCTGGTTCGCCTGGACTGCTCCTTCCTCGTCGGCGTACGAGATCTCCACCAACCACTCGGCGACCCAGCACATGACGGCGATGGCCGTCTACGAGTTTGGCTGCAGCACCACGCAGGGTCGGGCGATGTCGGCGCGCGGAGACAACGACCTCGCGTTCTCGACCCTGACCATCGGCACCGAGGCGGGGCAGGAGTACCTGATCCGCATCGGTCACGTGAACACCACCATTCACATCACCGGGAAGTTCACCATCACCGAGGTCGGCCATCCGGGGGTCTTGGGCAGCGCCGCGTACCCTGCCAACGGGCGAACCTACTACCTTCTCGAGGCCTCCTCCTGGAACGTCGCCCAGATGGCGGCGGTGCAGCTCGGTGGCAATCTGGTCACCGTCAACGACCAGGCGGAGAACGACTGGCTCCAGCAGACCTTCTGGAACTGGGGTGGGCAGCAGCGCAGCTTGTGGCTCGGCTACAACGACCGAGAGGTCGAGGGGAACTGGACCTGGGTCAGTGGCGAGACTCCCGGCTACTCGAACTGGTCCACCCCGGAGCCGAACAACAGTCACGGCTACGAGCACTACGCGCACTTCCGCTACGACTGGGTGGACGGAAGCTGGAACGACAACGTCGGTGATCCCGTCTACGGCTTCTTCTACAACACGATTCACGGCGTCGTCGAGGTCGATGGCTACGACCCGGGGATCTACTGCGTAGGTGACGGCAGCGGCACGCCCTGCCCCTGCGGCAACGACAATGACGGCTCGCTGCCCGGCGCGGGATGCGCCAACGGCCAGTACGTCTCGGGTGCTCGGCTGACCAAGAGCGGCACGGCCAGCGTCAGCAATGACACCCTGGTCCTGATCGGCGAGCACACCGAGCACAACCAGAGCGGTCTCTTCTTCCAGGCCGACAACGACCTGTCTCCCGGGAATGTCTGGGGGGACGGCCTGCAGTGCGCGGGCGGACAGCTGCGACGCCTCGGCGTGCGCTTCTCCGACGCCACCGGCTACTCGGATACCTCTGCCTGGACGACTCCGATCTCCGTGCGGGCGGGGAACGTCAGCGCGGGCGACACCAAGTACTACCAGCTGTGGTACCGCAACCCCTCCGGGTCACCGTGTGCCACGCAGTTCAACGCCTCCAACGGCTACCGGATCACCTGGTTGCCCTGACCACCACCTCTCTCACCTCCAGCGACCGACCGAAAGACCCCTTCACTCCTTCAGGAATCGACCGATGAAACCGAGCATTTCCAGGACGCTTCTCATCACCACGAGTCTTTGCCTCTGCACTGGGTTCGCCGCCGCCCAGGGTGCGAACAGCTGCTCCAACGCCCAGCTGATCGCGGGCACCGGGACCTTCGACTTCGCTACGACCTCGGCTACCACCGACGGCCAGGAGGAGGGCTGGATGCCCGCGCCGGGCCTCCGCCAGATCGAGAACGACGTCTGGTTCCGGTGGATCGCTCCCAAGACCTCGATCTACGAGATCTCGACGGACTACTGGCCGACGACCGACGGCGCGACCGTCGTGGCCATCTACCGGTACGGCTGCGCCAGCGGGCCGGGGCGGGCGATCGCGAGCCGCGGGTTGAATCCCGGCAGTCTGTTCACGACCTATGACTTCGGGACCGTCGAGGGTGTCGAGTACCTGATCCGAATCGGCAACACGGTCGACTTGAACCACACGAACGGGATCTTCTCGCTCACCGAGGTGAGCCCGCCGGCCATCCTGGCGACCGGGGTGTACGCCGGCAACGGACGCAGCTACCACTTCCTCGAGCCGTCCAACTGGAGCACCGCCCAGGCCGCCGCCGTCCTCCTGGGTGGCAACCTGGTGACCGTCAACGACCAGGCCGAGCAGGACTGGCTGCAGCAGACCTTCCACAATTGGGGCGGCCAGGCGCGCAGCTTCTGGCTCGGATACAACGATGCCGAGACCGAGGGGACCTGGGTCTGGGCCAGCGGCGAATCGCCCGGCTACACGAACTGGACGAACCCTCCGAACAACGGCAACGACTACGAGCACTACGCCCACTTCCGCTCCGATATTGCGGACGGCACCTGGAACGACCTGATCGGCCATCCGAAGGAGGGCTTCTTCTACGGTGAGGTGCACGGCGTCGTCGAGACCCTCGCCTACGATCCGGGGATTTTCTGCGTCGGAGACGGCAGCGGAACTCCTTGCCCCTGCGGCAACAATGCAGGGCTCCTGACACATGCGCCCCGATTCATGCAACCATCCGCTCAT
>CAZCAC010000130.1:0-24444 GCA_964496575.1 uncultured Planctomycetaceae bacterium
GAGAAAGGCCAGGGCGGAGAGGAAGTGGAGGCAGCGCATGGCGGGACGAGGGTCACGGGTGAAGTAGGGGCCTTTGCTGGACACAGAGCCAGTCTAGCACGTCGGGGGGATATCGTGGGGGAGGGTGGGGCGGGGGAGTCGGCTCCCGTGCATCGGCCACAGGGCCCCTGCCGGGGCAGGGAACGCCACTCCGGAGACCTCCACGTCTCCTGATGGAGCGGAACGACCGAGCCGCGAGTCGACTGGACGCTATCCGGCGTCGCGGTTTCCGTGAATCGTGTCCTCACGGGTGCAGCTCTTTACTCTCTTCTCACGCCGCCCTCGGTATCTCCGCAATCCGGGATGGTCGAATACCACGCCCTCGGCATCGATATCGGATCCGTCGCGATCAAGGTCGCCATCGTCCGCCCCGAGGGGACGCTGCGCGGCGTCTGGTCGCAGTCCATCCTCGGACATCCCGCGCGGACGCTCGAGAGTCTCCTGGCCGTGCTCCCCGCGCTCTCGGAGGGGGCGGCCGTCCGCGTCGGGGTCACCGGCGACGGTCGCGAGCTCGTCCGCGGACCCTTCTGGTCCGAGTACGAGGTCGGAGCCCTCACCCGCGCCCTCCCGCTCCTCCTTCCCGGTGCCCTCGCGGCGATCGAGATCGGTGGTCACGCGGCGCGCTTCGTGGTGCTCGAGCCGCGGACCTTTGCGCTGATCGACCACGGATCGAACCAGCAGTGTGCCGCCGGATCCGGGTCCTTCTTCGAGCAGCAGGCGGGGCGGCTCGGTCTCGACGTGGAGGCGCTCGCGCGACTCGCGGCGGAGGCCCCGCGCGGCGCGACCGTGGCCGGGCGCTGCAGCGTGTTCGCCAAGTCGGACATGATCCACCTCCAGCAGAAGGGGACCCCGGTCGAGGAGATCGCCTACGGCTCCTGCCTGGCGATGGCGCGCAACTTCCTGGCGACGGTTATCCGAGGCCGGCCGATCGAGCCGCCGCTCGGTATCGTCGGTGGAGGCGCCGCGAACACGGGCCTGGTCCGCGCATTCGCGGAGGTCCTGGAGCTCGACCGGGATTCGCTGCGAGTCTCGCCTCATCCCGGAGGCGAGGGCGCGGTGGGCGCGGCGCTGGCGGCTCTCGAGCAGGACGGGCTCGACGCGATACCTCTGGCCGACGTCCTGCCGGCGCTCTCCTTCGCCGCGCCGGAGCGGCGCGGCGCGGCGCTCGCGCCCCTCCTGGTCGAGCCGAGTCCCGCGGCGCCGCTTTCGCCCAGACCGGCCAGAGGCGTGGTGGAAGCCTGGCTCGGTGTGGACGTCGGTTCGGTGAGCACCGACCTCGTCCTCCTCGGCCCCGACGGGAGGGTCCTCGAGGGGATCTACCTGCCGACCCGCGGCCGGTCGATCGAGGCGCTTCGCCAGGGGCTCGCCATCCTCCGCGAGTCTCTCGGCGAGCGGCTGCGCGTGCTCGGCGTGGCGGTCACGGGGAGCGGTCGCCACCTCGCCTCGTACCTCCTGGGCGCGGACCTGGTCAAGAACGAGATCACCTGCCAGCTGCGTGGGGCGGTCGAGATCGCTCCCGACGTCGACACGGTGTTCGAGATCGGCGGCCAGGACTCGAAGTACATCCACGCCCGCGACGGACACATCGTGGACTTCGTGATGAACAAGGTCTGTGCCGCGGGGACCGGATCGTTCCTCGAGGAGCAGGCCGGTCACCTGGGCGTCGCGATCGTGGACGAATTCTCGCGGCTCGCGGCGGAGTCGGCCACTCCCGGCGACCTCGGCCGCCAGTGCGCCGTGTTCATGCACAGCGAGGTCGTCGCCGCGCAGCGCCGGGGCAGCTCCACACCGGATCTCTGCGCCGGGCTGGCCTACTCGGTCGCCCAGAACTACCTGGACCGCGTCGTCGCCGGGCGCCCCGTCGGTCGTTCGGTGATGTTCCAGGGTGGGGTCGCGAACAACCCGTCCGTGGTCGCTGCGTTCCGGCGCATCCTCGGAGTACCGGTCCGCGTCCACCCTCACGCCCGGCTGTCGGGAGCGATCGGGGCGGCGCTCCTGGTGCGCGAGGCGCAACCGCCCGCGACCTCCTTTCGCGGCCTCGACGCCTGCCGCGACCAGGATGTGAAGTCCTTCGAGTGCGAGGCCTGCGCGAACCGCTGTCAGGTGAGCCGATTCCTCGTCGATCGGGTGAAGGTCTTCTTTGGCGACGCATGCGAGCGGTACTCCAGCCGCGTCGCCGGCTTGACCGACAACGGCGTACCCGATCTCGTCGCACGCTGGCGGGAGATCGAGACCCCGTTCCTCGCGCCGCCACCGCGACCCCGGGGGCGCATCGGCGTCCCGCGGGCGTCGACGCTGCTCGATCAGCTGCCGTTCTGGGCCCCGTTCTTCGCGCGGCTGGGGTACGAGGTCGTCCCCTCGGAGTTCAGCTCCCAGACGACGCTTCAGGCGGGACAGCGGCGGTTGCCGGCCGAGACCTGCCTGCCGATCAAGCTCGCATTCGGCCACGTGCAGGAGCTGGTCGAGGCCGGCGTCGATCGAGTCTTCTTGCCGTCGATCCTCACGCGCTCGGGGGACAACGTGCGGTTCTCGCACTCCTGCCCGTACGTCCAGGCCGTGCCGTACATGATCCAGGCGGCGCTCTCCGCGTCGTTCCTGACTCCGGAGGTCCACCTGTCGCACGGCGAGGACGCGTTCGTCGCGGGAGTGACGCCGGCGCTGCTCCCGCTGGGGGTCGAGCGGTACGAGGTCGCGGAGGCCTACCGCGAAGCGTGCGTGGCCTGGGAGGGTTTTCGCAGCGAGCTCGCCGCCGTCGGCCAGGAGGTGCTGGACGGAATCGAGCGGGCGATCGTCGTGATCGGTAAGCCGTACAATGTCCTCGATCCGTACCTCAACCTGAACCTGTTCAAGCACCTGAAGCGGCTGGGCGTGACCGCGATTCCGATGTGGTACCTGCCGATCGAGACCCAGGCGCTCGACCCGCAGTCCGATCGACTCCCCTGGCACCTGAACCGGATGATGGTCCGCGCCGTGCGCTACTGCGAGGGCGACGATCGGCTGTTCCCGATTCTCGTGTCCAACTTCGGGTGCGGGCCGGACGCCTTCACGCAGATCCACGTGGAGGAGATGCTGAACGGCCGGCCGTCGCTGGTGCTGGAGTTCGATGAGCATTGGGCGGAGGCGGGGCTGGTCACGCGTCTGGAGGCGTTCCTCGACGAGATCGAGGCGCCTCGCGGGAAGGAGGGTGGGCGTGGCCCACAGGAACGGCGAAGGCCGCGGGTCGCGGACGACACGATGAGCGGCGCTCGCCTTTCTTTCGTCATCCCGTACTTCTCCGACCACGCCTACGCCTACGCGGGCGCGCTTCAGGCCGCGGGCCACGCGGCGCGCGTCCTCCCGCCGCCGTCGGAGGAGATCCGCTCGCTGGGGGAGGCGAACACGTCGGGGAAGGAGTGCCACCCCTACAGCCTCCTGACCGGCGACCTCGTGCACCTCGCCCGAGCGCCGCGCAACGGTGACGAGGTCTTCTTCTTTCCCGGGACGACGATCCCGTGCCTGCTCCACCAGTACGGCGAGGGGCACCGCCTGCTGTTGCGGCGGATGAACGTGTCCGACCTCTCGGTGATGACGCCGGGGTGGGAGGCCCTGAAGCGACTGGTCGGGGTGGAGGTCGGTGCCCGCCTGTGGCGCGGGCTGGTGGCGGTCGACCTGTTGATCCGGATGGTCTGCGAGACTCGTCCGTACGAGCTGGAGCCGGGCCGGACCGACGAGGTCCACGGCCGGAACATGCAGGACATCGAGACCGCCATCGCCACGGACGAGCTGTCCGCGGCCCTGACCATGGCGATCTCCCGCCTGGGGCTCGTCCCGGTCGATCGCTCGACGCCGCGCCCGGTCGTGGGGGTGGCGGGCGACATCTTCACGCGCATCAATCCGGTGGGCAACCAGGATCTGTTCCTGTGGCTGGAGGAGCGCGGCTGTGAGGTGTGGCCCGCGCCCTTCCTCGTGGATGTCCTGGACTTCGCCCTCCGCCGCGACTGGTCGAAGGGGAGCTTCAGCGAGGCCGCGCTCCTGGGCGCGCTGATGTTGCGCAAGAACGTCGAGACCTGGCGGGTCCGCCGCATGTTCCGCGGGCAGGTCAAGCGCGGGGACGAGCCGGGCTACCAGGAGGTTCTCGACATGGCCGCGCCGTACCTTGGCGAGGAGCAGAACGAGGTCCTGGTGCTCAACGTGGCGAAGATGGTCGACTTCGCCCGCCGTGGCGCCGCGGGGATCGTCAACGCAGTCTGTTTCAACTGCATGCTGGGCACGGTTTCGGCCGCCGTCACCGGCCGGATCCGCGAGGATCACGGGGGGATCCCGATCGCGAATCTAGTCTACTCGGCGGTCGAGGGCAGCCAGCGCGAGATGCTGGAGGCGTTCCTGCACCAGGTGAACCACGGTGCCAGGACAGAATCCGCCAGATGATGGCGGATCCTGTCCTGGCACCGTCCCTACCGCCGCTCCCGGAAGTAGTTGATCAACCCGTTGGTCGAGGCGTCATGCGACTCGACGGCGCCTTCGCCCTCCAGCTCGGGCAGGATCGCCTTGGCCAGCTGCTTGCCGAGCTCGACGCCCCACTGGTCGAAGCTGTAGATGTTCCAGAGGATCCCCTGGACGAAGATCTTGTGTTCGTAGAGGGCGATCAGCCTGCCCAGGGTCCGCGGGTCGAGCTTGTCGAAGAGGAAGGAGTTGCTCGGGCGGTTGCCGGGGAAGACCTTGTGCGGGGTGAGCTGGGCGATGCGCACCGGGTTCATGCCGAGCTCCTCCAGCTCGGCCTGTACCTCCTTGGTCGTCTTGCCGCGCATCAACGCCTCGGTCTGCGCGAAGAAGTTCGCCAGCAGGATCGGGTGGTGGTCGCCGATCGGGTTCTGCGAGTGGATCGGCGCGAGAAAGTCGCAAGGGACGAGGTGCGTGCCCTGGTGGATCAACTGGTAGAACGCGTGCTGCCCGTTGGTCCCCGGCTCGCCGAAGAGGATCGGGCCCGTCGTGTAGTCGGTGATCTCCCGACCGTCGCGGGTCACCCGCTTTCCGTTGCTCTCCATGTCCCCCTGCTGGAAGTACGCGGCGAAGCGGTGCAGGTACTGGTCGTAGGGGAGGATCGCGTGCGCTGCGGCGCCGAAGAAGTCCGCGTACCAGACACCGAGCAGCGCCATCGTCACCGGGATGTTCTCCTCGAAGGGCGCATGCCGGAAATGCTCGTCAACCTCGCGAGCACCCTCGAGCAGCTCCTCGAAGTGATCCATGCCGATCACGCAGGCCACCGGGAGCCCGATCGCCGACCAGACTGAGTAGCGGCCGCCGACCCAGTCCCAGAACTCGAACATGTTCTCGGTGTCGATGCCGAACTCCGCCACCCCGGTCGCGTTGGTGCTCAGCGCGACGAAGTGACTGGCCACCGCCGACCTGTCCTTCAACGCATCCAGCAGCCAGGCGCGCGCCGTCCGCGCGTTGGTCATCGTCTCCTGGGTGGTGAAGGTCTTCGAGGCGATGCTGAAGAGGGTCGTCTCGGGATCGAGCCGTTTCAGCGTCTCGGCGATGTGCGTGCCGTCGACGTTGGAGACGAAGTGGACCTCGAGCCCTTCCTTCCAGTAGGGACGCAGCGCCTCGCTGACCATCACCGGCCCGAGATCGGAGCCGCCGATCCCGATGTTGACGATGTCGGTGATCGCCTTGCCGGTGTGCCCGCGCCATTCGCCGCTGCGAACGCGGTCGGCGAGGGAGCGCATCTTCGCCCGCACCGCCAGGACCGCGGGGATCACATCCTCGCCGTCGACCTCGAGCTTGCCCTGCGCGCGCAGCGCGACGTGCAACACGCTGCGATTCTCCGTGCCGTTGATTCGCGCGCCGGTGAACATCCTCTCGATCTCTTCCCCGAGCTTCGCCTGGTGGGCGAGGTCGATCAGCAGCCGGCTCGTCTCCGCGGTGATCCGGTTCTTGGAGTAGTCGAAGAGCAGGTCGCCCAGCCGGATCGAGAAACTCTCGAACCTCCCCGGGTCCTCCGCGAAGAGCTCGCGCATGTGGACCGAGGCCATCTCGCTCGCGTGAGCTTCGAGCGCCTTCCAGGCAGGGGTGCGGGTGAGGGAAGTCATCGCGGCATTCCTGTCGATTTGGGGGTGGTGGGGGGGTGGGCCGGGACAAGTCTCCAGGATTCGAGGGCGCGATTCCATTCTCCACGAGGAGCGATCGGCCGTCGCCGCTATCCTGACCACCTCCGGACCCAAGGATCCCGACCATGCGCCATCGAATGAAGACCCTCCGCCTCGCCCTCCCCGGACTCATCGCCCTCGCCGCCTGCTCCGCCTCCGTGGAGCCCGTGGCCCCCGAGCCCGAACCGACCGAACCGCAGTGGATCCAGCTCTTCAACGGAAAGGACCTCACCGGCTGGACTCCCAAGATCGCCGGCCACGAGCTCGGCGTGAACCACCTCGACACCTTCCGCGTCGAGGAGGGGCTCTTGAAGGTCCGCTACGACCAGTACGAGAAGTTCGAGAGCCGCTTCGGCCACCTGTTCTACGAGACGGAGTATTCCGACTACCGGTTCCGCGTCGAGTACCGCTTCGTCGGCGACCAGTGCCCCGGCGGCCCCGGCTGGGCGTTCCGCAACAGCGGCGTGATGGTTCACGGCCAGCCGGCGAAGTCGATGGGTGTCGACCAGAGCTTCCCGGTCTCGATCGAGGTGCAGCTGCTCGGCGGCAACGGCACGGACGAGCGCTCGACCGCCAACCTCTGCACGCCCGGGACCAACGTGGTGATGGAGGGCGAGCTGACGACGCGGCACTGCACCAACTCGACCTCGAAGACCTATCACGGGGACGACTGGGTGACGGTCGAGATCGAGGTGATCGGCAACGAGGTGATCAGGCACCTGATCGACGGGGAAACGGTGCTCGAGTACCAGAATCCGCAGCTCGATCCGAAGGACAAGGACGCGCAGAAGCTGGGGATCGACGGTGATCTGATGCTGCATCGAGGTTCGATCTCGCTGCAGGCGGAGAGTCATCCGCTGGATTTCCGGAAGGTGGAGCTGTTGCCGCTGGAGTAGTCGGTTTGTCCGGAGCGGACACGGAGGATACGGAGGGCACGGTGGCTTCACACGGAGATCACTGAGGCTCGGAGCGACACAGAGGGAACAGAGATCACGGTGAGTTCGCCATGGATACGGAGACCACGGAGATCTCAGATGCAGCATGAGGTCACCATGTTCACCGTGCCCTCTGTTTCCTCCGTGTCCGAACCAATCTGAGATCTCCGTGGTCTCTGTTTCCATGGCGAACTCACCGTGATCTCTGTTCGCTCTGTGTCGCTCCGAGCCTCAGTGATCTCCGTGTGAAGCCGCCGTGATCTCCGTTCCCTCCGTGTCGGATCCGGGTCAACGCGCAGGAGTCTTCTTCTTGGCCGCCTTCTTCCGACCACGCTTCTTCTTGCGCGGCGGTTCCTCCCCACCCCCGGCGGGAATCCAATCGTCGGGGGGTTCTTCACCCTTCATCTCGAACAAGAAGCGCGAAGGCTGCGACTGAACGCGCCGCCCGTACTTCGCTCGCGCCAGCGTGTGGCTCACCGTCAGACCCTGCCGGGCCCGGGTGATGCCCACGTACATCAAGCGGCGTTCCTCCTCGACCGTGTCCTCCGCGACCGACCGTGCGTGCGGCAGGATGCCCTCCTCCAGGCCGACCAGGAAGACGCGCGGGAACTCCAGTCCCTTCGCGGAGTGCAGGGTCATCAAGGTCACCGCGTTCCGCTTCCCCGGCTCCTCCGCCGTGTCCGTCTCCGCCAGCGTCAGCTCGTTGAGGAAGGTCGCCAGCGACGGCTTCTTGCGGTTCCGCACGTGGTTCTCGGCGAAATTCAGCAGCTCGTCGACCGCCTGCCAGCGGCGGTTCGCCTCCGCCTGGTCGGGGTAGCAGCGATCGACCTCCGAGCGGTACGCGAAGTCCTCGATCACCTGCTCGATGAAGCCGACCAGCTGCGAGCCGGGCTTGCGCTTGCCCAGCGTCCGCATCCGGGAGCGCAGTCGCTGCACGACCTCGACCGCGTCAGGGTTGATCCCGGCGATTTCCTTCGCGCGATCGAACGCCTCCGGGACCGAGATTCCCTGCTCGGTGGCGTACGCCAGCATCCGGTCCAGCGTCTTCTTGCCCACCCCGCGCGGCGGGCAGTTGACGATGCGCAGCAGCGACACCTCGTCCTTGGGGTTCTGGATGATCCGCAGGTACGCGAGCAGGTCGCGCACCTCCTTGCGGTCGAAGAAGCTCATCCCGCCGACCAGCACGTACGGCACCTCGCGCGCGCGCAGCTCCGCCTCGAAAGCGCGTGGTTGCACCGAGGTGCGGAAGAGGACGGCGAAGTCGGAGAAGTGACAGTGGCCGTGCTTGGTGCGGTTCTGGATCTCGCGCACGACGTACGCCGCCTCGGCGGTCTCGTCCTCGTGCACGGCCAGCTGGAGCAGCTCGCCGCGGCCGGCGTGCGCGGTCAGCGACTTCTCGTGCCGGGTGATGTTGTTCCGGATCACCCGGTTCGCCGCGTCGAGGATCTCCTGCGTCGAGCGGTAGTTGGTCTCCAGCCGCACCACGACCGCCTCGGGGTAGTCGCGCTCGAAGCCGAGGATCTTGGAAGGGTCCGCGCCGCGCCACGAGTAGATCGACTGGTCGTCGTCGCCGACCACGCAGAGGTTGCGGTGCTCTCCGGCGATCCTACCCACGATCTCGTACTGCGGCGTGTTGGTGTCCTGGTACTCGTCGACCATCACGTAGCGGTAGGTGTCGCGCAGCTCCTCGAGCACCTCCTTGCTCCTGTCGAGCAGCTGCACCGTCTTCACCAGCAGGTCGTCGAAGTCGACCTTGCGCGAGCGCTTCAGGAACTCTTCGTAGCGCTGGTAGCCGCGCCCGACCAGCTCGTCGAAGTCGTCCCCTGGCCTGGCCAGGAACTGCTCGGGGCCGACCATCTGGTTCTTGAGCAGCGAGATCCGGCTCTGCAGCACGTTCGGCTGGATCGAGGCCCCGGGGATGCGCAGCTCGCGCAGGACGCTCCGGCAGGCGGCGAGCTGGTCGGAGGCGTCGGCGATGCGGATCCCGCCGGGAAAGCCGATCCGGCGGTGATGGCGCCGCAGGAGCCCCAGGCAAAAGGAGTGAAAGGTCCCGACGGTCAGCCGCTCGGCGCGCTTGCCGCCGATCAGGTCGCTGACCCGCTCCCGCATCTCGGCGGCGGCCTTGTTGGTGAAGGTCATCGCCAGGATCGCCTCGGGCTTGACCCGCTTCGAGAGCAGGTGGGCGATGCGCGTGGTGATCACCCGCGTCTTCCCGCTCCCCGCCCCGGCCAGGACCAGCACGGGGCCCTTGGTGGTGGTGACGGCGAGCGATTGCTGTGGATTGAGCTGGTCGAGGATGGGCTTCAAGTTGCGCGGTGGGGGAGTGAGGGAGGCGGGACTCTAGCAGTGCATCCGATCACTCTCCAGGAGCGCGAGCGTCGCCCGATCGCCCATCCGTCACAAGTCGCGTCGAGCACGGTGCCAGGGCGAGATTCGTCACGTGACGGTTTTTGCCCTGGCGCCGTACTCCACCCTATACTCGGACGCCCCCTCCTCTTCGTCCGGCGATCAGCTCTTCTCGCACTCCATGAACGATTCGTCCCTCTCCAGTCGCTCGCGCCTCGTGGCCCTCCTGCTCTGCTGGTTCCTCGGTGTCTTCGGGGTCCACCGGTTCTACGTCGGCAAGGTGGGCACGGGCGTCCTGATGCTCCTGACCCTCGGGGGCCTCGGTATCTGGGTCCTGATCGACCTCATCCTGATCCTCGTGGGAGTCTCCACCGACAAGGAGGGCCGGCGAGTCTTCGTCTGGTTCGAGAAGGGCTCCGTCTGATCGGAGACGGTGGGGATGCGGACCTCGACGGTGTCCGGCAGGTCCTCGTCCCACTTCAACTCCTCGTCGCACTCCGGCGCACCCTCCCAGTCGCCACTGAAGATCGCCTGACCCGGGGGGAGACTCACCTCGGCGAGGCCTCGTCCGTCGGTGGTCACGCTCCCGCCCACGCACATGGCGCCGGACGAGGTCACCTTGATCAGGCAGATCGCGCTGATCTCGCGCCCGGCGAGCGGCCTGCCGTCCTCGGCGGAGAGGATCCGGACAATCCTCTTCACCGGTTCCCGGCGGCTGCGCGCTCCCTCCGGCGCCAGGAGCTCGATCGTGACCAGATCGTCCTCGACCTCGAGGCGAGCGCGATCGGCGCGGAGGGTGAAGCCGTCGGTGGAGAGCTTCAGGCCGTGGTGGATCCCCTCTTCGAGAAGGTCGGAGCTGAAGGAGAGATCGCTCCCGTCGGGTGCGGGGTCGCGGTCGATCCACACGATCGCGCCGCCGGCGCGGGTCGCGGGATCGTCGCTCCCCTCGTAGAGGACACCGGTCGCCGTGAGCCGGCGCACTCCTCCCTCGCAGACGAGCGCGTGCCGGTAGGACCTCACCGCGGCCGGGTCGAACCCGCGCTCGGCGAGAGTCGCGGCGACCTCGTCGGCGAGGAAGTCGGGGACCAGGTGGGAGGGCTCCTCGGAGTGCAGGACCGGGTTGGCCGAGCCGTAGAGCCCTGAGTAGTCGACCCGATAGCGCCTGCCGGGCGCGAGCAGGACACTCTTCATCGCTTCGATCCGCGCGTCGAGAAGGGCTTTTTGCTGCACGTACAGCGCGTCGTATCCGAAGCGATCGCGCGCCTCCGCCACGAGACCCTCCCGCTCCTCGTCCGAGACGGGGTAGAGCTCTTCCAGGAGCCCCCAGGGATGCGGCGGGATGGTCTTCTCGTCGACGAGGCGCAGCTTCACCTTCCACTCCGGCAGGACGCGGTCGAGGAGGAAGCCGATGCTCATTCCGTGCATGTAGATCGAGTGGTGGTTGTTGAATCGATCCTTTTGCGGCTTCGTGAGCATGCCCCGGTACTTCGCGTACAGCTTCTCGGCTTCGGCGAAACCGCGATACCCGGGGTCGGGAGTCCTCGCCACCGGCTTCACGCCACCAGCGTCGGCCAGCAACCGGAGCAGCTTCACCTGCGCGTACATCGCCGTGCCCTCCATGAACTCGTTCTCGCCCTCCCGGACCACGTCGATCTCCTCGAGCGCGGCGAGACGATGGCGGCGAACCGCCGCGAATCGGCGCAGCAGTGCGTCGCGCTCCTCGGCTCTCTCGGCTCGCAGCGCCGCGTCGAGGATCCGGCTCTCGACCCCGACGAGGGCGCAGTAGGCGGGGTCGTACTGCTCCTCGGAGTTGCCTTGCCCGTAGTAGCCGCGAAAGGAGGGCTGGTACGCGTGGAAGGCCTCGTGCACCAGCGTCGAGAGGTAGAAGTCCGTCCCCGGCTCGGACATGCGGAAGGGCGTGACGAAGCACGCCTGCACTCCGCCGAGGTCGCCGGCTGTCCCCACGAAGGTGAAGGTGACCGGCGCGCGGACGTGGATCATCTCGCCGTCGATCTCGTATCCCTCGAGCACGTCGAAGCCCCCGGGCGGCTTCGGGTGCCCGAAGAGCAGCTCCTCGCGATCGTCGACGTTGACCAGGATGGGGATCTTCCTCAGGTCGAAGCCGGGCCAGATCGTCTCGCCGTAGAGGTCCGTGAGCTGGTAGGCCTCGCGGATGCGCGCGATCTCGCGGGCCCGCGCTGCGCTCACATCGTCTTCGGACCCGGGCTTCTGCCCCTCGCCGAGCGCCGGGGCGGCCAGCAGGAGCAGGCCGGCGATCAGCGCTCCGAGGTGTCTCGTCGTTCCACTGTGGGGCACTCGCTTCATCTCATCCTCCCTCTCGGGGGTAGGCGGCGCGCAGGGCCGCGTATTCCGGGGCCTCGGCGAAGATCGATCCGAAGTCCGGATCTTCCCAGATCGTCGCGGCGTCGTACCGGAGGAACTCCTCGAGCAGCTTCGTCGCTTCCTCGTGCTCTCCTCGGACTCCCCGGGCGACGATCAGCCAGGGGCCGGCGAGGTCATTCTCGTCCCCGGCGATGGCGACGGCCAGAGCCTCGTCGAGGCGGCCGAGACGCAGCAACGAGCGGAAGCGGTCCTCCACGTAGAACCACTCGTACTCCCACCAGGCCTCCACGGACTCCTCTCCCTCGGCGAGACGGCGCAGGCACTCCTCGTACCGGCCGTCGACGAAGTCGGCGTGGGCCAGCCAGAGCCCGGGAGCGGGATCGTCCGGGTGATCGCGAAGGCGGACCTCGGCGAGGCGGCGCAGGAGCGACGCATCGGGGTGCCACATCGCGATATCGAGCAGGATGTCGATGACCTCTTCGCGCGGTTCGAGGGTCTCCAGGGCCTCGAGCCCCCGTCCCAGCTCGTAGAGGATCCCGACGCGCCACCAGGTGAATCCCTCCGCGTGCTCCGGGACTCCCGCCGCGGAGACCCGGGCGAAGAGCCGCTCCGCCGCCGCACCCTCTCCGTCGATCATGAGCTGGTACGCCCGGCAGAGGAGCAGCAGCGTGCCCTCCGGGTCGTCGAGCTGGCGTCGATCCAGCAGGTCGCCGAAGGCGGGGTCGTGGGCGAGGCCGCTCGCGTAGGGCCGCGCGACGAAGACCCGGGTCAGGAGGTGGAAGGTCTCGTCCCGGTCGGGCAGCGCTTCGTAGGCCTTCACCAGCTGTCGTCCGCGCATGGCAGCGTCGAGGTAGAGCGCGTGCCATCGATCTCTCGCGACCTCGGCCCGCAGCTCCGCCAGGCTACTGTGGAGCAGGGTGAAGACCTCCTCGCTCGACCCCGGGGACAGGTGTCGACGGAGCGCCCGGGCCAGGTCGGGGGACACCGCGGAGTCGTAGTCACCGGCCAGCCACCTCGCGTACCCGAGAAGTCGGACGACAACCGAACGATCGATATCCAGCAGCACCCGGGTGACCCGCGCGACCGAGCTCCACGCCCCGGCCCGCGCGAACTCGCGCTCGACCGCCAGGTACGCTCGGTACGGATCCTCCCGGGCGCGAAGGAGCCGTTCGATGACCTCGAGGCCATCCTCGGGGAGGAGTCGGGCGAAGCTCGTCAGGCATTCCAGTTGAGCCCCTGGCAGCTCGAGGCCCGTCCGGTAGACGGCGAGGGCCCCGGCCCGGTCCCCGCCGGCCTCCAGCACTCGCCCGCGGAGATGCTCGCTCTCCGCTCCGACTCCCACGAAGCTCTGCCAGGCCTCGACCGCCTCGAGCGCCCGCGCGTGCTTCCCGCTCGCGAGCGAGGCCTCGGCCAGCAGTCGCGCTTGCAGGGGATGGCCGCCGCAAACCCGCTCGGCGAGCTCGAGGTGTTCGACGGCGTGCTCCGCCTCGCCCCGGTCGAGCGCGATCGCGGCGTCGCCGATGCGCAGGAAGGCGGCGACTCGCCTCGGCAGGAGAGAGTGTCGAGAGCGGTAGGAGAGCACTCTCGGTAGCTCGTCCTCGTGAAGGTGGTCATCGGCGACGAGCCGATGCAGCTGGCGGAGCCAGAGCCGAAACTCTCGGAGCCGCGTCGGATCGCCGAGCGAGGCCAACCTCGCGGCCGTCTCCACGTCGACCAATCCGATACCCGCACCGAGCTCCTCGAGATCCCAGATCGCCCAGCTCGAGCTGTCGCGGGTGAGGCTCAGGCGCAGCATGTTCCCCTCGCCGTCTTTTCCCTCGATGGCGAGGAAAGCGACAGCACCATCGGGTCCGGTATCTGGCGACGCGGCGATGATCACGGCGTGGGTTCGTCGTCCGGACACCTCGGGCGAGAGGTAGCGGGTGAGTGCCTCCTGCAGATCGAGCACGGGAGACGGGCCGTATGGATCCAGCTCTCGCAGCTCTCTCTCGATCTCCGCCTCGCAGCGAAGCGGATCGAAGAACGGCGCGAGATCCTGGCGGGAGCACCAGCTGGTCGCGAAGTCCTTCAGGAAGCTCGCGAGCTGCCCGGACTCCGGATGCCCCGCGGCTCCACCACCCTGGATCGGAATCCATCGTGCCGACGCGGAGGCGACGAGCAGCGCCAGAAAGCTCCAGCCCACGCGGGCGCTCCACTTCCGCGCGGGATGGCGAATCCTGGACAGCCGTTGCATGGTGGTCACGACGCACTCCACTCGAGCAGGGAGGATCTCCTGGAGCAGGCTATCCCGGCGCGCTCGCCGGGTCACCCGCCAAAGCTGCTCGTCGGTCTCGCGTAGGCCCGCCCCGGTCGGTCCCGGGGCCGGAAGTGGCCCTCAGGAGCTGGCCGTTCCATCCATATCACGGCGCCCAGACGACCTCGAGGCCATTGGAGGCGTTGAAGTCGTTCACCCCGGTCCCGCAGGGCGGATACAAGGGGTTGCGATACCAGCACTGGTAGCGCTTGGTGTCTCCGGCCATGATGTTGCCCGCCCTGACCGAGATCGGAGTGGACCAGGCCGAGGTGTCGGAGTAACCGCTGCCGTCGGCGAAGCGAACACCGAGGCGCTTCAGCTGGCCGCCGGTGCACATCAAGCCGTCGCCCCAGACGTTGCCGGGCGAGAGGTCGTTGTCGGCCTGGAAGTAGAGACCGGCGTTGGACGGTTCGAGGCCGGTGGTGGCGAGGACCAGCGTGTCGGCGGAGAGGCTGGCCGTTCCGCTGCCATTCAGCTGAGCACCCGAGGCGAAGACCCCATTCGCGCATCCCGACTCGGGAACGCTGCCGTCGTTGTCATTGGCGCAGGGACATGGAGTTCCACTGCCGATATCACCGAAGCAGAAGCGAACGCCGACCGCGGGACCCAACTCGATGATCGTCACTCCCGCGGCCAGCGGGCGTGCCTCGGTGTCATCCACGAGCTCGAGCTCGTTGGGGTCCGCATTCGGACAGGAGCCCCCGGGACCGACCCAAAGGAAGAAGGGGTTGCCGGCCTGGTTCGTGACCTTGATCTTCCAGCCTGGATCCCAGATCTCCTCGGCGATGCAGCTGTAGCCATTGACCTTGTCGATCTCGGCGGCGATGTGCTTGGCCCACTTCTCGTTGCTGTTTCCCGTGGGGGGCGGGTCGTGGCATGTGACGCTGCCCTTTCCCGGTGGATCCAGCGCCAGGATCCACTGGCCGAGGTCACTGAGGTCCCACAGGCCCAGGACGAGGAAGTACCGCTCGGACAGGAGTGGCGAATCGTCCACCACGACGTTGTCGACGTGCCAGTACCAGTCGAAATTCGCCTGGTAGTAGTGGAACCGGAGCTGACAGTCGGTCGAGCCCGCGTAGCTGTCGAGCGGCAGGCCCACGCGCCCGGCGGCCTCGGTGGCGAAGCTCACCAGGTTCGTCCACGGGCCGAAGTCGACACAAATGTCGACGTCGCCGATCTCGGCCCCGCCGGAGAAGTACTCCCTGAAGTGGTGATCGAACTTCAGCGAGTACGAGGCGTCCGGAACGTCGAAGGGCGGCGTGATCAGCTCGCCGTCGATGGGGACGGCGCCGTAGTCGTCACTGTCTATCGCCGCGCACTCACCGGTCCCCGCAGTGTTGCCGTGGCTGAAGGCGGAGCTCAGGTTCCAGCTCTGGCCGTTGCCGATGTTGTCGAGGACGATCCACCCCGCGGGGGGCCAGGTTCCGCCATCGAAATCCTCCAGCGGTAGCTGGGCCGGAGCCAGATCGGCCAGGCCCAGGCATACGGAGACCAGGAGCAGGTGTCTCATCTGTTCGCCTCCCTCGAGAGGCACAGCGCCTCTTTCGCATGGGTATGACGATACAGGGACGAAACTCGCCTCATGGAATTCGAATTCCGGAGTCGTCTGGGACCGGATCCGGGGGAGCCGCCCTCTCCATCTCGGGTTATCGAGCCCGACAGCGCTTCCCCCGGCCCTCGTCCAGAAACGGGGGTTTCCTGTCCGCCCACTCCGGCGGACGGCGATTCCCCCTGAAGCGGGCGAACGACCCCGCCGGAGGCCCCTCGATGTCGAGCCGGGCCCCGCGAACCGCAGACGACCGACCCGAGGTGCCCCATGCGACTCCACCGAATACTCCTCGCCTTCCTCATCGGCCTCCTGGCCACCTCTCCCGCCTGGTGCGATGAAGAGGACGACTGGGTGGCGGGCACGCCCAACCTGCAGCTCTGGAAGAAACTGGACGCGACCCAGATCGAGATCATGGAGCGTTTCCTCGACTTCTCCCGTCAGCTCTCCGGCGTGACGCCCTACTACAACGCCAAGTGGCGAAAGCTGGACTTCGACGCGCCGAGTCTCGAGCCGGTTCCGGAGTTCCTGCGGAGGGCCCTGCCCGGGGCCGCCAGGGTCTCCATCAGAGCGTACGTCCGAGACTTCACCGGGGAAGTCAAGCACTTCGGCAAGCCGAGTCCGGGCGACGTGAACGGACACCCGACGGCCCTCTGGAGCATCGACCCCAGGGACCGGTGGATCATCTGGCAGCGGGACGGCCTGACGCTGAGGATGCGAGCGGACGCACGCGACCAGGACGGCAAACGGATTCTCTCCGCACCGGAGTGCTCCCTGGCCGTGGCCCGGGTCCTCGACCGTTTCCTCGGTGGGCACGCCGAGCGGAAGGGGTCCGTCGTGATCCTCCTGGACACCTCCAGCACCATGGCCGGCGAGTCCATGGTGAAGGCGCTGAACTCGGTGATCTGGATCGCCCGCACCGCGGCTCGCCAGAACACCTCGGATGGGCCGACGACCGTGGAGTGGGCCTTCCTGACCTTTGCCGGGGACGAGATTCGCGTTCAGCACCCGTTCACCCAGGATCCCGAGCTGACCGGTACGTACTGCGGGATGCTGACGCCGGGGGGCAAGTCGAGCCGCGAGTCCCTGGCGAAGGCCGTGGCGTACGCGCTCGCGTATCTGCACACGAACGCGCGCGGGTCGACCGGCAAGGTGGTCATCGTCGGCAACGGCAGGGGGACGGCGAAGGGCGAGAAGTCCATCGAACGACTCAACCGGCTGCTCACCAGGCTGCGCCTGCGGAACGATGATCGGGCTCCGGCCGCGCACTACGACCGGGCGCCGGCTGCACACTACGATCGGGCGCCGGCTGCGCACTACGGTCAGCTAGCGAACAGCTCGAGGCTCGGCGCCGCGCGAGAGTCGCTCGACGACCTGCTCGGGCGCCTCGAGAGGACCGCCACGGCTTCCGGGAAGCAGGCCAGGATCCACGCCGTCGGCGTCGACCCCACCGCGGACGCCGCGGGACTTCGGTTGATCGCCGAGGCCGGAGGCGGGCGCTACCTGCGCGGATCGACCGACGCGGAGCGTGCTGCCGCCGCGAATCAACTCACGACTCCCGGCCTCATCGCTCCTCCGGTAGCGGCTCCTCAGGGGGGCGGCGGAGTGCAGGCCGGCGGTGGGGAGATCCCGCCGCAAACCCGGGGCAGCGTGACCATCTGCAGCCAGATGCGGAACGGCCAGGCCCTCGATCCGGCGGACTCCTTCCACCAGGCCGACCGGATCTACGCGATCTGGCAAGGCCCGGACGTGATCCCCGGCAGCAACAGCACGGCGATCTGGACCCGGGACGGGGTCGAGTACGCCCGGGCCGACCAGCTCCTCGACAGCAGCGGCTCGACCACCTACTGGGTCAGGAACACGGCCCCCGGGGGCCATCCGGCGGGCGCCTACCGGCTGGATGTCGTGGTGCACGGCCGGACCGTGGCCTCGAAGGAGTTCACCATCGGCAGCGTGCCCGGTGGGCCGATCGCCGGCGGAGGAGCGCACCCGGGGCGCGACGGCATGCCGCCGGTCGACGGACCAGAGCGGCCTCCCGTCGGCGAGGACGTGGGCGATCTCGACGATCCTCTCTTCGGCGACGACGAGCGTCTCGACGTCCTCATCTACACCCAGGACGGCGCCGAGATCGTCGAGATGGGCGAGCTCACCGCCTTCAACGGCACCTACTACACCCTGACCACCGACTACGGGATGCCCCGCCGCGTCCTGGCGGGGGACGTCATCTCGCTGCTGCTCGACGGGATCGGCGAAGGCGTTCCGCCGAACGCCGCCGCGGGCTCGATCGTGCTGCGAGACGGTCGCATCGTCCGGGGCGAGATCGTCCGGTTCGAGGGGAACGAGTTCACCGTCTCGAAGCCCGACGGGAGCACGATGAAGCTCTCCCGGGACCAGGTCCAGGCCGTCGCCGTTCGCTCCGTCGACGGTGGCGACGTGCCGCCCGGTGGCCTGCCCCGGCTTCCCGCCCCGGACGAGAGCGTGCCCGAGGACGGATCGGTGAGTGAGCGCGTGCTCATCGGAGCCGGTGCTCCGGGCTGGATCTCGCGGAAGTAGCCGCGCTACCGGGTGCCACCGGGTACCGTGCCAGGGCGAGACTCGTCACGGGTCGGGTGTCGCCCTGGCGCCGGACTGGGGCGGCGGCCCACACCACGCCGCCCCAGGAGGGCGCCCCAGGCCCCCCCCCCCCCCACGGACCCCCGCGACGACCGGGAGCTGATCCTGGCCGCGAGCCGCGGTGACTCGACCGCCTTCGACGCGCTCTACCGGCGTCACCGGGAGTGGGTCTGGTCGCTCGCCTGGCGCTTCCTCTCCCGTGCCGACCAGGCCGAGGACGTCCTGCAGGAGACCTTTCTCCACCTGTGGTCGCGGCTCGACGGAGGGTTCGAGCTGCGCTCGCGCCTGCGCACCTACCTCTACCCCGTGGTGCGCCACCTGGCGATCGATAGCCTCCGCCTCGCGCGACGCGACGAGCCCGGCGGCCGGCGGGCGCCCGAACCGGCTCGAGACGTGGAGATCCTGCTGCCGGAGACGCTGCGCGAGGAGCTCGCCGAGGCCTTGCGCACGCTGCCCGACGGCCAGCGCGAGGTGCTCCTGATGCGCTTCGTCGACGATCTCGAGCTGGCCGAGATCGCCGCGGCCCTGGAGCTCCCGCCGGGCACGGTCAAGTCGCGGCTGCACCACGCGCTGGCGACCCTGCGCGAGGCTCCCGGGACCCGTGAGCTGTTCCGGTGATCCCGGCGGAAGAAATCGGAGATCGATGAACTTCCGCCTAGAGCTCTTCGCCTCACCCCCCGAACGACCATGAGCGTGGACCCGCGAACCCCACCGGACGAGGCCCTGCCCGAGTCCCTGCGAGCCGAGCTGAAGGCGGCCTTCGTCGCCCCCGAGGAGATCCCCGCGGAGGTGGAGGAGAGGATCCTCGCCGCGGCGCGCCCGCGCGTCGCCGGGCCGCGCCGCTGGATCGCCCGATCGCGCTGGATCGCCGCGAGCGCGGCCGCGGCGGCGATCGTCCTCGTGGTGATCTGGTCCCGGCCTCGAGAAGACTCGGCCGACCCGCGCGTCGCGCGGCTGCAGGGCCCGCCGGTGTTCCTCGCCTCGGAGGAAGTGGACGTCCTCGACGCGTTCCGGCTCGCGCGGCTCCTGCGCGACGGAGCGCCCGGACTCGGAGGAGCGGGGTGGGACGTCGATCTCGACGGCCGCGTGGATCAGAACGACGTCGAGCGCCTGCTCGACCTCGCCGTGAGGCTCGAAGACCGATGAAGAAAGCACGCCACCTGCTGATCCCGCTCGCCGTCCTGCTCCTCGCGCTGGCGACGATCTCGGCCGGCGCGACGCGTCAGTCCGAGGGGACGCGCTTCACCAGCATGGAGATCCTGATCGACTCCGGCGCCGAGGCGCTCGCCGCCTGGCAGCTGGAGTGGAGCGACCCCTCGGATCGCGCGAGCCTGGTCGGGATCGAGGGCGGCGAGCACGACGCCTTCGCCGAGCCGGCGCGTTACGACCCGCGAGCGCTCGCCGGAGGACGGGTCGTCCTCGCCGCCTTCAGCCTGGACGAGGAGCTCCCCCGCGGCCGGACGCGAGTGGCGCGGTTGCACCTGGAGGTTCGCGGCGACGATCCAGTCACGGGGGAGTGCAAGCTCGTCGCCGTCGCGAACGCGGCCGGGCACGAGATCGAAGCGAAGGCCCTGGTGCTCACGGGCGAGTGAAACTGCATCCGGAGACATGTTGATGAAGAAGCGAATCTCGATCCTCTCCCTGACCGGCGCCCTCCTCTCGGTAGCGCTCTACCTGGCTTCGTGTGAGGTATCCGGACCCGGCTCCGCCAGACGCCTGGACGCCGCCCGTGATGAGGAGGGACGCGTCACCGCGGGCCCCCGTCCCGGACTCGACCAGGAGATCTGGGTCATCGCCCGTGAGGGGAGCGTCACGTCCCGAGCCCCCGACGAGCCGGGGCAGGGCACGTTGCTCGCGCGCGCCGACGACCTCGAGCCCGCGCTGATCCCGATCCCGCTGGAGCACACAGAGGTGCAGGCGGAGATCACCTCCTTCGTGGCCACCGTCGCCGTAGGCCAGCGCTTCTCCAATCCGTACTCCGAGAAGATCGAGGCGGTCTACACCTTTCCGCTCCCGGAGAACTCCGCCGTGCACGAGTTCGTGATGACAATCGGCGAGCGGCGGATCCGGGGGATCATCCGCGAGCGCGAGGAGGCCGAACGCGTCTACCTCGAGGCGCGGCGTCAGGGCTACGTCGCCAGCCTGCTGGTGCAGGATCGCCCAAACGTCTTCACCGAGACCGTCGCGAACATCCAGCCGGGCGCGGCGATCGAGGTCGACATCCGGTACGTCCACACCCTCTCCTGGCACGATGGCTGGTTCGAGTACCGCTTCCCGATGGTGGTCGCTCCGCGCTTCAACCCGGAAGGCTCGACCGATGGGATCGGGGCCGTGCCGCGCGAGCATCCAGGTTCCAGCGGGCAGGCGACCGAGGTCAGCTACCTCCATCCGAGCGAGCGTAGCGGTCACGACATCTCCCTGACCGTCGAGCTGGAGACGGGGATTCGCGCGCAGGAGATCCACTCGCCGACGCACTCCGTGGAGATCGAGGGGCTGAATGGTCACGGGAACCGGATCGTCCTGAGCGAGCACGACTCCATCCCCAACCGCGACTTCGTCCTGCGCTACCGCCTGGGCGGAGATCGGACGCGCGGCGCGCTGATGACGAGCTCGACGAGTGACGAGGGGACCTTCTCCCTCCTGGTCATGCCTCCACAGGACCTGACCTCCTTGCCGCGCGAGGCGATCGAGCTGGTCCTGGTGATCGACCGCTCCGGCAGCATGGAGGGGGAGTCGATGGAGCTCGCGCGCCGCGCCGCGCGCCAGGCCCTCTCGATGCTGCGCCCCGGCGACACCTTCAACCTCCTGTCCTTCGCCAACGACACCGACCGCTTCCGACGCCGCGCGGTGCCGGTGGGAGACCGCGAGCTGCGGGCGGCCCGGGCCTGGCTCGACGAGCTCGAGGCGGGCGGCGGTACCTATCTCACCGAAGCCGTTCGTCTCGCCTTCCGCGGCGAGTCCTCTGGCGAGCACAAGCGCTGCGTGGCCTTCCTGACCGACGGGCACGTCGGCAACGAGGCCGAGGTGCTGTCCCTCCTGGTCGACCGCCTCGGCACCTCGCGGGTCTTCTCCTTCGCCGTCGGCTCGGCGAGCAACCAGTACCTCGCCGAGAGCATGGCCCGCCTGGGGCGCGGCGCGGTCGCCTATATCGGCGAGGGCGACGACCCCGAGTGGGTGATGCGGACCTTCCTCGATCGCGTCTCGTGTTCCGCGCTGACCGACCTCACCATCGACTGGGGGGGGCTGCAGGTCAGCGACGTCCAGCCGGCGCGCCTGCCGGACATCCTCGCCGGTCGCCCGGTGATCATCAGCGGTCGCTACCGCGGCCGCGCCGATGGCCTCGTTCACCTCGAGGGCCGGGCCGGAAGAAAGCCGATCCGGCTCGCTCTCGACGCAAGCCTCGAAGCCTCCACGCAGGAGGGGATCCCGTTCGTCTGGGCGCGCCGCAAGCTGGCGGAGCTCTACGACCGGGCTCTGGTCCACGACCTGCGCGGCGAGGAGTCCTGGCGCCGCGAGGTTCTCGATCACGCCCTCGAGTACGGCCTGCTCAGCGACTTCACCGCGTTCCTGGCGGTCGACTCCTCGCGACGCACCGAGGGAGACAGCGGCGTGACGGTGCCGGTGCCGGTCCCCGTGCCGAAGGGGATGCGCTACGAGACGACGGTCGGTGCACCGGAGGGGGGACGCGATGGACGCTGACCAGTATCGGGGCTTGCGCGGGCCGTGGATCGCGCTGCTCCTCGTGATCCTCGTGCTCATGTGCTCGGCCTGCGCGAAGGTGCGGTTCACCGAGCAGCGGATCTTCGTGCGGCACGACGCGGAGAACGACGTGGCCGAGGTCCTGCTCGTGTACCAGGGTCTGTACCCGTCGCGATCCGAGAACGTGTTCATCGGAGCTCCCTACGTCCAGGGGCCGGGAGAGGAGACCACGGAAAGGGAGGATCGACCGTACACCGAAGTCCAGGTCCGGGACGCGGTCGAGGCCGTCGCGTGGATCGAGGGAGGCCGGCGCTTCTTCATCCTGGGTGCCTGGGCCTTCGAGGTCGACCTCGACGAGCCCGACGAGACCTGCGGGGATCCCGATGAGGAGCGCGATGAAGCGGAGGAGTTCGCGGACGACATCTCGGTCACGCACTCGGGTCTATACCTCGACGAACAGGACCGGCTCTGCGCGTATCAGGTCCTGCGCATCCCGCGCGCCTCGCTGGGGCTTCGACTCCTGAACGAGGTGCTGCACGAGTCGATCCGGGAGTCGGGCGAGGACGCCGAGCTGGACGTGGGACTGAGCTACGACGCGAGGACCGGCGAGCTGTGGCGAGAGGACGCGGTCCGAGGCGTCCCCTGGGTGATGATGCACGAGGGCGGAGTCCGGGTGCGCATTCCGATGACGCCCTACACGGCCGCACGCACTCTCGAGTCGATCCTCGCCGACCATCGTGGCGAGAAGCGTGAGGGTCCCGATGAACCGCCGGTCACCTGGGCCTCCTGCCTGAGCGGTATCGAGATCGCGGACGAGCATCTCACGCTGGACTTCCGCTCGGGCGCCGGGGGGGAACCGACGTGGGTGACTCGCTACCCGGAGGCAGTCTACTCCGACGCGATCACTCGAAGGCTCCAATCTCAGGGCTGGCAGCCGCGGCGACTGAGCGAAGCCGAGGTCCTGGCCGAGACGTGGTGATCGGTGGCAGCCGACCTCGGAAGTGGACGTCCACACCACCCGTTGCTACCGTACTCGCCAGCCCTGGAATGGGGTCCCGAAGGGCCGGGAAAAGGGTTTCTGGTCCGGACAGCGTCTGGCAACAAGCAGTAGTAGAGGCACCGGAGAGGCCCCTCGAAACGGCTATTCTCCGAGAGGAGTTCATCATGAGTACCTACGAAAGATCCGTCAGCATCAACCCCTACTTCAAGATCAAGGAAGGCCAGATGGATGCGTGCAAGCAGTCCCTGGCCACTTTCAACGACCTGGTGTCGAGCAACGAGAGCGGGTGCCTGTTCTACAACTTCACGTTCAACGGCGACGTCATGTGCTGCCGCGAAGCCTACGTCGATGCGGGTGCGGTTGTGGCCCACCTCGAGAACTGCGGCGCGGCGCTCGGGGAGTTCCTGAAGGTCGCCGACCTGCTCCGGATCGAGCTGCACGGACCCGCCGAGGAGCTGGAGAAGCTGAAGCCGACCTTTGCGGACTTCAACCCGGAGTACTTCGTCTACGATTGCGGCATTGGCATTTGACCGACACCGAACCCCGCAGTACCACGCAGTACCAAACCAGGTTCACTTTCCCGCAGGTGCGCCACGCAGTACCAAACCAGGTTCACTTTCCCGCAGGTGCGCGGCCGTCGATGGCTGGACGGACGTGCAAATACGTGAAGGTGAACCTGGCTCGGTGTCTTTCAGCAGTGATCGACCTGGCGTGGAAGGCGCAGAAGCGCCCCCACGAGCGGTTCCAGACAATGCTGTCCAGGGGCAAGCATTCGACCGTGCCCCGTCGATCAGGTGTTGCCCGGTCCATCAATATCACGGACGCCAGGTGACCTCGTACCCGTTCGACAGGTTGAAGTCGTTCACACCGACGCCGCAAGGCTGAGCGCCGGAGTTGTCGCGGTACCAGCACTGGTAGCGTCTCGTGTCACCCGGTGCCACCCCACCCGCGGCGCCGATGGCGATCGTCGTCCAGGAGACGCCTGCCGCGTTCGAGAGGCGGATCTCCAGCTGGATCAGGTTGCCGCCGGCGCACCGGAGGCCGTCTCCGAAGGGCACGCCATCTCCACCGTTCAGCGCGTCATCCGCCTGGAAGTAGAGGCCGAAGTCCCTCGGATCAAGGCCGGTCGTTCGCAGGATCATGGTGTCGGCACTGGCGCTCGCCGTTCCGCTCCCGGTCAGCTGTGCCCCGGATGCGGATGCCCCATTCGCACAGCCCGAAGCGGGAGCGTTGCCGTCGTTGTCGTTGCCGCAGGGGCAGGGGCTGCCGCTGCCGGGGTCTCCCAGACAGAATGGAGCCCCCGGAGCAATGCCGAGGTCGAAGGCGTAGGCGGCACCGGCTTCCTGGGCGCTGTTGTCGTCCTGGTTGCCGTTCACGCCCTGAGCTCCGCTGTTCTCCCCGTTGGCTCCGACGATCAGGGTCTCGCCCGACACCGAGACGGCAGTGCCGGTAACCGTTCACGGGATTGAAGCCTGGTTTGTACGAGATTGTCGGCGGTAATC
>CAZCAC010000131.1:0-24281 GCA_964496575.1 uncultured Planctomycetaceae bacterium
AAGGTCAACGCGGACGCCAAGAAGGTGGTCAACAATCCCTTCGCCGCGTTCTTCTCCGACCCCGAGGAGGCCCGGCCGCCGGAGACGGAGCCCGCGGTGGAGCCGAAGTCGCAGGCTCGACCCGAGCCGCAACCCGAGCCGCAGCCGGAGCCGCAACCCGACCCGCAGCCGGAGCCGCAACCCGACCCGCAGCCGGAGCCGCAACCCGAGCCGCAGCCGGAGCCGCAGCCGGAACCGCAACCCGAGCCGCAGCCGGACCCCGAACCGGATCCCGAACCGAAGCCCGAACCGAAGCCAGAGCCTCGTCCGGAACCACAACCGAACGAAGAGAAGTAGGGCTCTCCGGGATCGGAGCTCACCACACGGCGAGGCCCCCGCGGTTCCACCCGCGGGGGCCTCGCTCGTCGTTTCCGGCCGGGGCGCGCGGCGCCTACATTCCGCGCCGACGTTTGATCGTGTCGAGAGCCTCCTTGAGCACCTCGTCGGTGAGCTCCTCGCGGATCAGCGAGGGCGGATCCAGCGCGGGGCCGGGGTCGTCCTCCTGCTCCACCTCTGTGTCGCGCGTCGACCCGATCGGCGGCGGCGACGGCATCGACTCCGCGACGGGCGGCGCTTCCTTCCCGTCGATCAGTGTCCCGTCCTCGTCGAGCACGTCGAGCAGTCCCAGGTCGACCTCCTCATCCTCTTCCAGGTTCCAGGACAGGGGATCGGCGAGGGCCTCCACCTCCAGCGGGCTGGGGTGTGCCTCCTCGCACCAGACCTCGTCGCCCTCCTCCTCGTCGATCTCGCTCTCGCCCCAGGGACGCAGGTCGAGGAACGGAGAGTCCTCCTCCGTCTCCTCATCCTCGTCGAGGGTGACCAGGATCTCCAGCTCCTCCAGGTCGTCGAACTCGGGGAGCTCCGCCGGGGTGTCGGGATCCCAGTCGGGACCGTCCTCGCCGGGTCCGAAGCCCTCCAGGGTGAGGGAAGGCTCCCACTCCTCCGCCTCCTCCAGCTCCACCTCGCCGCGATCGGGGTCCTCCTCCCCGAGCTCGTCGAAGTGCAGGCGGAGCCACTGCTCCACGTGCGCCCGCGTCTCCCTCACCGATCCGTTCAGGTCGCCGAGGCGGCTCTCCAGGTCGGAGCGCTGGTCCTCCAGCCGCCCCTCCAGCCGCGCCCCGAGCTGATCCATGCTCGCCGCCAGGCGGAAGGTCGCGTCGACCTGCATCCCCGCGGCCTGGACGGCGGACTGGTCCTGAGCGGCGCGCAGCAGCGTCTTGTTCGCCTCCTGCAGCACCGACATCTCCAGGTGGAGAGTGCCGAACCGGTCGGCGAGGCGCTTCTGCCCCTTCCTCAGCTCACCCAGGTCCCGCGAGATCCGGGGCAGCGAGTGCGCGCCCCGCACCAGCCGGGACTGGCCGGCGCAGACGATCGCCATCCCCAGGAGGACGACGCCACCGACCACCACCGTTCCGGCCTGTACGCCGGCTTTCGACAGGCTCAGGGCGATCCAGGTCGCGTCCGGCCCCAATCGAGGCGCCAGCGCGAGGTACCCCCCGGCCCCCAGGAGCGATAGCCCCACGAAGGAGAGGATCCAGGTCCAGCCTCCCATTCCGTACTTCTCCCGCCCGCCGTCGGATCGCCCCCCCGACTCCTTTTGCCTCGCCATGACTCTATCTCTTTACCGCTGTGCTGGGATTTTCGGCGTGGCGACGGCCCTGCGCGCGTCGACACCTTCCGTGCGTCGGCGGTTTCCCGAGCCGCCGACCCTCGCGGTCGTCCTACGAAGTCGGGTTCCGGAGGGGCCGATCTTGAGGGAATACGGCCTCCCGGCGATTTTCGCCGGCCGGCGCGGACGATCCTTCTGGTCCCGCCCCCGGGCCGGTACAGTCAGGCCCGGAGCGGCGAACCGGGAGGAGACCATGGCTCAGGCGAGGAGTATCAAGGGCACCGCGGTGGCACCGGGCCTGGCGATGGCCAAGGTCCACGTGGTCCGCGCGGCCCCGCAGGTGGTTCCCACGTGGTCCCTCCGGGAGGAGGAGGTCGAGGCGGAGCTCGAGCGCCTCGACCGCGCCATGCAGGAGGTCAGCGCCGCCCTGGAGGAGCGGCGGAACGCGGTCGCGCGCAGCGCCGGCGAGCAGGAGGCGGAGATCTTCGTCGTTCACCGGATGATCCTCCAGGATCCCTCGGCCCTGAGACGCGTCCAGCAGCGCATACGAGAGGAGCGGCTGAACGCCGAGGCCTGCGTCGAGCACTTCGTCCGGAAGCTGGAGGACACCGTCAGCGACCTCGATGGAGAGGGGGTCCGCAGCTACAGTGCGGACATCTCCGAGCCGTGGCGGATCGTGCTCGGGGCGCTGATGAAGAGCGAGCGCAAGGCCCTGGTCTCGCGCGAGGAGCGGGTCGTGCTGGCGGCGGCGGAGCTGACTCCGCACGTGGTCACCTGCCTTCCGCGGAAACGGGTCCTGGGGGTGATCACCGAGACCGGCGGTCGCTTCTCCCACGGCGCGGTGCTCGCCCGCTCCTTCGGCTTCCCCTGCGTGGTCGAGCTGCCCAACCTGCTCTCCCGCCTCGAGCAGGGGATGCAGGTGATCGTCGACGGGGACGTCGGCAGCGTCCAGCTGAATCCCGACCAGGAGTCGATCGACCACTTCCTCGAGCGCCTCTCCCGCCGCGAGGCTCGCCGTGAGGCGCTCGAAGTCCACGGCTCGTTGCCGGCCCTGACCCCCGACGGCCATCGCATGGAGGTCAACGTGAACGTCGAGAGCGTGCGCGATCTCGATGACGGTGGGGGGCTCGAGGTCGAGCACACCGACGGCGTCGGGCTGCTGCGCACCGAGTTCCTGTACCTCGAGCGTTCCCAGTTCCCCTCGGAGGACGAGCAGTACCGCCTCTACCGCCGGGTCGTCGAGCACTTCCGTGGCCGGCCGGTCACCGTTCGTACCCTCGACATCGGCGGTGACAAGCAGCTGCCCTACTTCCGGATGCCGCAGGAGATCAATCCCGCGCTCGGCTGGCGGGGGGTTCGCGTCTCGCTGGAGTGGCAGGACCTCCTGCGGGTGCAGCTGCGGGCCGTCCTCCGCGCCAGCGCCCACGGACCGGTGAAGATCCTGCTACCGATGGTGACCTCGGTGGAGGAGATCCTGCGGGTGCGCAAGGTCCTCGACGACGTTCGCGAGCAGCTCCTCGACCAGGGCTACGAGGTGGCCCCCGAGGTCCCCCTGGGGGCGATGATCGAGGTCCCCTCGACCCTCCTGACCCTGGCCCGCGTCCTCGAGGAGGTCGACTTCGTCGGGGTCGGCACCAACGACCTGGTGCAGTATCTCCTGGCGGCGGACCGCGACAACTCCTGGGTCTCCCGGCTCTACGACCCGTACCACCCGGCGGTGATCTGGGCCCTGCGGACGGTGGCGGCCACGTCCCGGGCCGCGGGCAAGCCCTGCTCGGTCTGCGGCGAGCTGGCGGGGGACTACGCGACCGCCCTGCTGCTGTTGGGGATGGGCTTCAGCGGGATCTCGGTGGCCCCTAATTTCGTCCCCCAGATCCGCTGGGCGGTGCGGGAGTCGCCGATGGACGAGCTCCAGGACCTCGCCCAGGCCGCCTGCGATAGCGGCTCCGGCGACGAGGTCCGGCAGCTCCTGGAGGAGCTCCGGGTCCGCCTCCACGACCGCCTGATGGGCCAAATCACCCCGATCGAGGCACCCGAGGGAGGTGAAGGCTCGCAATCCCCCTAGGAATTCTGTATTTAATCAGGGTGCCATCCGAGCCACACCAGGGAGCCCTCACCTCAGATCGAGAAGTGCCCGGTTATTGGTCCCCCAAAAATGAGAGTTCCTTGGTAGCATTGCTGCGGAGAAGAGGAGGAGGAGAGTGCGCGGATCCAGGTGGGGCGGCGAACAATCTGATCGCCCTCGTCGGGGACGATGGTCCCAGGCGGAGGTCGCCCGGCTCAAGGAGCTGTATGGACTCAAGGATGACGAGTCCATCGCCCGGGAGCTGAACCGGCCAGTGGCGAGCGTCCGGAAGATGGCGGAGACCATCTTCCCGGTGGCTACCCGTACGGGTCCGTGGACCGCCGCCGAGGTTCAGAAGCTCAAGCGCTACCTCGGCGTCGCCGAAAACGAGATCCTCGCGCGGATCCTCGGGCGCAGCGTGGAAGAGGTGAAGGCCCAGGTCAGTGATCTGGGCCGTATTCGTATCGACGGCGAGTGGACGCAGGAAGAGACCGCCGAGCTCAAGAGGCTGTACGGGACGCGCACCGACGAGGATATCGCCATCATCTTCGGCCGCCCGACCCCCTCGATCGCCAGGAAGGCCGAGGAGCTCTGTCTCGCCAAGGACAAGGCTTTCATCCGCCGGATGCAGGGATCGCCCTCCACGCGCATGCCCCGCTGGACCTCCGAGGAGATCGAAGTCCTGCGGAGGTACTACCCCGATCACTCGAATCTCGAGATCGCGCAAAGACTCAACCGCTCGGTCAAGAGCGTGGTCTCCAAGGCGCACAACATCGGCCTGAAGAAGAACCGCCACCGTCTCCAGGAGATGGGGCGGCAGAACGTCTCGCTGCGCTACGGCCGACAGCAGGACCAGCACAAAGCGACCGACGACGGACAGTCGCCGGACCCCGAAGACGACTCACCGGACTCGCCCCCTCCTCCTCTCTCGGGCGAGTCCGAGTCGACCTGATTCGGGACCCATCGAAACCGGAGATGAACGCCCCGGTCGGCTTCGCCGGCTGGGCCGCGAGTTCGTCTACCGGCTCGCGTCGCTCGACCTTCGACCGGGAAGGCCATCTTCTCGTGCGCCGGGTCATAGGGGTCAGGGGAGGAAGGTGATCTCGATGGCGTTGGTGAGGTTCATGCTCGAGCTGCAGGGACCACCGACCGGATCGCCGTACCATACTTGAAAGCGGCGCACGTCCCCCGCTCCCCAGCCGCCTGCCGCGGCCAGACCGGGATCCCAGCGCGCTTCGCCCGCGCCGTCGGGGAGCTGTGTGCCCAGCCGCTTCACCGCTCCACCGACGCAGCGCAAGCCGTCCCCGAAGATGATCCCGGAGCCGCCACCCAGGGCGTTCCGCCCGGCGAAGAGCAAGGTCGGTTGCCCGGGGAGCAGACCGCCGGCGACGAAGCCGAGGTCGTCGCTCGAGACGCGTTCGGACCCGAACGCGCGCAGCGTGCCCCCCGCGCCGGTGGAGTTGGCACACCCCTCCTCCGAACTTCCCCCGACGTTCCCGCAGGGGCAAGCTGCCCCGCTGCCGTCGCCGCTGCAGAAGGACACCCCTTCCGACTCGGCGCGGACGGTAATGCTCTCGAGGGTGACGATCATCGCGCCCGTCCCGTTCAGCACCTCGAAGGCGGTCATGCTGAAGAGCGAAGCCGGGTAGGTCCCGAACGCCTCGAGGAGACTGGACGAGTCCAGGAAGCTCGCGGACGAGTCGGCGGCCGCGAGGGTGAAGAACATCGAGTCCGAGTCCATGATGACCAGGGAAGCGGTCAAATTGTCCCCGTGAGACATGTCGTTCTCGATGAAGAAGTGATTGCCATTGGCCAGTCCCGCCGTCGCGCCCTCGACCTCGAGCACGAACGTTGGCGCGTCGATCAGGTGGTCCGTGCCGGTACCCGAGCCGAAGCTGTACCCCGATCCCGGAGTGAGCACCTCGAAGCGGACCCGGGCGTCGTCGCCGAGCTGGACCCCCGCGAAGGGTCCGGTGGTGAGCTGGGCGATGGCCACCGTGCCGGTGGCCTCGATGACGATGCTCTCGCACCAGCCGGGGGTGGAGAGGGCGAGCGGCAGGGTGAGTCCCGCGGCGCGGAGGAGGAACAGGGTCGGGCGGCTTCTCATCGGAGCTCCTGGTCGATTCGCAGTCGGTTCCTGCGCATCGCGCGCAGAACGCAGGTTGGGAGGGCGTGGAGCGAGGAAGCAAAACCCGTGCCCGGCCCTCCCCGCCCAGCGGTTCCCGTGCAGGCGGCCTTCCGGGGCGTCCGGGGGTGGAAACCGCGCCCCTGGCGAGCGCATGCGCACGATGCCGCGTCGCGGCCCCGGCCGCCGCCCTACTCCTCCTGCCGGGCGTTTCCCGTCAGGGGATCGAGGGGCAGGAGTCGCGCCGTCTCCTCGTCGTAGAGGTACGGCGTGCGCCCGCCGGCGAGCTCGAGCAGCTCCAGGTTCTCGGGCCCGCGGTCGTAGACGACCCACGCGTGGGCCCTCTCCAGATCGGGGACGTTGGTGACGAAGCTGAGGTGGATGTTGTGCTCGGGGGTGTAGCGCACGAAGACCACCGAGCGGCCTTCGAGCTCGGCCACCCGCTCGCGGAAGCCGGTCAGCCGGTTGGCGCGAACGCGGTGACGCTGGCGGAGCTTCTCGAAGTGGAAGACCGCGAAGGGCAGCATCACGATCACGAGCGCGAGAACGAACACGCCGCTGCGCGAGCTCACCCTCGGGTCCGGCGGGGCTTCGTCGCGCCGGGTGAAGCGGAGGAGTAGCTGGACACCCCGTGCCACGCCCACGGCCGTGAGCATGATCACGACCTGCTGCGCCTCCAGGTAGTAGAGCACCCACTCCACCGGGTGGGCGAACGAGAGGTAGGCGAGGACGAGGAGCACCAGGGTGACCAGCGCGAAGACCACCTCACGCCTCGGACGCCAGAGCACCGGTGTGGTGAGGAGACCGAGCACCAGCCACCAGCTCCCCCAGGTCGTGTGCAGGATCCACCGGAGCCGCTCGACCAGGATCCCCGGCAGCGCCTCCAGCCGGTGCGCGAGGTGGTAGGGGAGGTAGAGCTGACGGAAGCCCACCATGTCCGGCGGGAGCTCGCGCTGCGCCGGAGCCGTGGAGGTGTCGAAGCCCGGCACGTCGAACGAAAAGTAGACCTCGGAGTAGTGGCGGTACGGCGTCAGCAGGATCTCGCCCGTGGTGGCGAGGTTGTGCCAGGGCATGAGCCCGAGGATCGAGATCCCGAGCGCCGCACCGGCGAGGACGCTCTTCCACTGCTTGCGCGGGTGCGCCAGGAACAGCACGCAGCAGGCGATCGGCAGGGCGAAGGCGAAGGCCGTCAGCGGCCGGGTGATCGCACTCCAGCCGACCGTCGCCGAGATGACGAGCAGGCTGCGCAGCCGACCCGATTCGCGCCAGTCGAGCAGGGACCACCAGGCGAGGAGCATCAGGAACCCCGTGGTCACCTCCGAGAAGTACCCCGGCCGGAACGCGAGACCCGCCGGGGCGATGAGCCACAGGAACCAGGCGAGGAGGGCGACCCACGGATCGACGAGGCGGCGCACCAGCGCGAACAGCATCCCCCCGGTGAGTCCGATCAGGAGCACCGGCACGAGCCCCGGCAGCCCGAGCAGGATCCCGGGGACGAGCAGGATCGCATGCCCCGGCGGGTACTTGGGCGCGAGGACCGGATCGACGAGCACGTGGAACTGCTCGAAGAAGTGCGGCAGCGGCGGCGCCGGCGCGGCCCACGACCCGGTGGCGAAGATGCGCGCCTGGAGGACGTAGCTCGCCTCGTCGTGCACGATCGGGACCACGTCGAGCGAACCCCACAGGACGACGTTCACCACGGCGCCGATCGCGGTGAGGATCAGGACCGCCCAGCGCGTTCGCAGCCGCGGCGTGAAGCGAGCGAGCCCCGGCTCCACGCGCCGCGCGACCCACCACCCGACGACCAGGGCGAGGACGGCCCAGATGCTGGCTTCGATGACGTTGCCGTGGAGCATGGCGCGCGATCAGCTTCGCGGCTTGCGGGCGAAGACGAGGTACTGGGCGCCCAGCGGGAGCGCGGCGAGCGGGCGCTCCAGCGGGCGAAGCCAGCGCAGGAGGCGAGGGAAGTAGAAGAGCGTTTCACCCGAGAGGATCTCGAACCCCGCCTCGCGCAGGAGCTCTCGTGCTCGAGGCAACGCGATCGGGATCGCGTCCCGGTCGAAGGGGATGCGCCGCATCACCCACCGCGTGCCGGGGTTCCAGGGGTTGTTCTCGCAGAAGGCGAAGGGAGCGCCGGGCCTCAGCCGATCGAGGACGTAGCGCGCGGCCTCGGCGCGTCGCTCGGGTGGGATGTGGTGGAAGACACCGTTGCAGAAGCCGAGGTCGAAGCGCGGCTCGGCGGCGAGCTCCTCGGGCGCGAGGAATTCCGCCGATGCGGAGCCGAACCGCTCCCTCGCGCGCGCGAGCAGCTCGGCGGAGGGATCGACCCCGACGAGGAGCTCCGCGCCGAGGAGCTCGTGGAAGAGCGGCGTCGTGCTCCCCGGACCGCAGCCGAAGTCGAGCACCGAGCGCACCTTCCACTCCAGCAAACCGAGGCGCTCGCGCACGCGGCGCAGGCGACCCCCGGCGAAGTACTCCTTCGACTCCCCCGAGAGCGCGAGGCCCCGCGCGAGATCGGTGTCGTACGAGCTCTCCGCGCTCACCGCGCCGACCTCCCCAGCAGGAGGACGCCCATGCCGAAGCTCCACAGCACCGTCTGGAAGCCGAGCGAGGCCAGCGTGACGCCGGGTACCACCCAGCGCATCGTGGCGGCGTAGTCGAGCTCGCCCCACTCGGCGACCCGCCACTGGTTCACCGCCGCCGCGAGCAGGACCGTGCCCGCGAGCCCCGCGAGCCCTCCGAGGAAGAGGCCCCGTTCGAGGCTGAAGCGGCGCCGCAGGCCTCCGCCGTCCGGGAGCAGCCCCTCGACGCGCGCGTAGGTCTTGGTCAGCGCGCCGAAGAGGAGCGCCTGGTACCCGGAGATCAGGAACAGGCTGCTGAAGAGCAGTGTGTGCGCGTCGAAGGTCATCGGCCCGAGGGTGACCCCGGGCATGGCCAGGGAGTAGCCGAGGGCGCCGAGCAGGATCAGGGCCAGCCCGGGAAGGGTGAAGAGGACCCGCGGGCTGTAGAGGAGGAAGAAGCGCAGCGTGCGCCAGCCGTCGCGGAAGGTCCGCAGGTGGGGGAGGCGGCCTTCCCGCCGGTCGGGGTGCAGCGTGATCGGCACCTCGGCGATCCTCGCCCCGGCGAGGCTCGAGCGGATCACCATCTCGACGGCGAACTCCATCCCCGGCTGCGTCTGCTCGAGTCGCTCGGCGTGCGCGCGGGTGAAGCCGCGCAGCCCGCAGTAGATGTCCTTGACCGGCGAGCGGAACCACCACGCCGCCAGCTTGCTGAACATCGGGTTGCCCCACCAGCGGTGCAGCGCCGGCATCGCCCCGGGCAGGATGCGCCCGCCGCCGGAGGGGAAGCGACAGCCGAGGACGAGATCGTGCCCCTCGCGCAGCTTCTCGAGGAGGCGGGGAATCTCGGCGAAGTCGTAGCTCTCGTCGGCATCGCCCATGATGACGAAGGTCCCCCGGGCCGCGGCGATCCCGGCCATCAGGGCAGCGCCGTAGCCCTTCGGCTCGACGTGGACGACGCGCGCGCCGTGACGCGTCGCGACCTCGGCGGAGCCGTCGCTGCTGCCGTTGTCGGCGACGATCACCTCGCCCTCGAGGTCGTGCTCGGCGAAGGTCCGGTCGACCTTCTCGAGACACCCCCCCAGCGTTCCCGCCTCGTTGAGGCAGGGGATCACCACCGAGAGGGCGATCCCGGTCGCTTCCGGCACGGGGGCGGCCGGGGGGGGATCGCCGGAGGACTCCATCGAGGGAGGATACCGAGTCGTCTCGCTTCTACCCGCTTTCTCCCGTCCCACCCGGGCGGCCGGGGTCGCCCGCGGTTCGCGCGGCTAGCCCCGATCGGGGTCGATCTCCGGGCAGAGCGAGCCGCCGGAGGCTGCCGCGGGGATTGCCCCCCCGGATTCGCCGCCGGGGGTAAGCTGGAGTCCGTCGGTTCCCAGCCGACCGACGACCGACAACGGTTTCTCCGAAGGAGTCGAGATGACCGGGCACGGCCAGCGTCACGTGTCACGATCCGCCCTCGAACAACTCCAACCAGGGATGGGCGGACGAGATCGCCAGCGTCATCAACACCAAGCCCGGCTATACGGCGTCAGCCGCGAGCGCCTGGGGGATCGGGTGGAAGATCCAGGTCTCCTACTCCAGCACCTTCTACCTCTACGTCGGTCCCGGGACCTCCTGTCCGACTCCGGATCCCAACGACCTCCAGTGGGTGAACACGATCCAGGCGCGTCCGCTGGCCGCGGGGGTGACGGTCGTCGAGATGGGGCCATCGAACGTCCCGACGATGTCCGAGTGGGCCCTGGTCGTCATGAGTCTGGGGCTGGCCGTGGCCGCCATCTGGGTCCTCCGCCGGCGTAGGAAGTCAGCGCCCATCCCGCTCTGATCGGAAGGGCCGAGGGGTGGCTCGACTCACCGGTCACCCCTCGAGATCCCCCGTCAACACCCACGCGGCCCAGTCGCGCAGCGGGGCTCCGTCTTCTCGCAAGACCCGCTTCGCCCCCCACAGCGCCTCCGCCGCGGGCTGCTTCTCCACCCACATCCGCCGGTAGAACTCCAGCATCAACTTTCTCGTCGCCTCGTCGGGCACGCTCCACAGCGACGTGACCGCCGCTCGCACGCCGGCGGCGTGCAGGCTCGCGCGCAGCGACTGGATGCCCAGGCCCAGCCCCAGGCCGAGGCTGGTCTCACAGGCGGAGAGCACGGCGAGCTCGCACCCCGACAGGTCCAGCCCCGCGATCTCCTCCGCGGTGATGATGCCGGGGGCTCGCCCCAGCGAGTTCACGCCTCGATTCGCTCCCGCGAGCGCCAGCCCGCAGAGGGCCAGCGGCGCCATCTCGGCGGCGTTCCTTCTCCCCGTCGCGGCGGGGCCGGATCGGGACCCGGAGGGCGCGTCCGGGGACTCGCCCCACTCCTCGGCGAAGTACCCGTGAGTCGCCAGGTGCAGGTAGCGCGCCCGGGGCGCGCTGCGGTGCAGGATCGGCTTGGTGGCTCCGTCGCCGGTCAGGAGCACCGGCGATTCGCCGAAGGTCTCGGAGAAGAGGTCGGCGATTCGCTCCGCCTCGGTCCGGGTCTCCGGCAGGGGAGGGTACGTGCGCGCTCCTCCTACCGGCGCCAGAGGCGGGGCGCTCGTCGCCGTCGCCGGGAGGTCCTCCTGCACTTCCGCGTCGAAGTCCACCCCTCCGACGGTGAGCAGGGAGGGATCCGGCAGGTCGCTCCGCTCGGGGGTCAGGAGCCGCGCGAAGGAGATCTCGGTCCGGATCACCCGCTGGTCCCCGAGGCTCTCCTCCTCGACCGGCAGGGCATCCAGCGGGATCTCGTGCAGGGCGCCGTCCAGGCATACGTGCAGGACCTTCGCGTCGCCCACCTCCCGCAGGATCGGATCGAGGACCAGGGAGTGCAGCTTCTCTCCCGCGGCCTCGAGCTTCTTCGCGCTCCCCGCGCCGACCGAAGTCACCGGGACGCCCCGGCCCCCGGCTCCGCCGACCGCCCAGCGCCAGCGAACGACCGCTTCCTCGATCGGCGCCAGCGCCCCGAGCTCGACCCGCGTCAAGGTGCCGTCGGGGTGCAGCACGTGGGCGAGCAGCGCCGGCTCCAACTCGCTCCGTTCTCCCTCGGCAGGCGGCGGGGTCTCCTTCCGGTACTGCAGGAACCCGACGGCGACTCCGTTCGCCGGCAGGGCGCCGGCCAGCACCCCGGCCTCCACGTCGTCCGCGATCCAGCCTCGGTCGACCAGGTGCTGCCGGAGCTTCGCCTCGACCCGGTCGAGCTCGGACTGGGCGTCGAAGAAGACCCCCGCCCACGGTCTACCCTCGATCGTCTCCGTATCCCCACTCGCCATGATCGTGTTCACTCGATCGCGCAGGGAGAACGCCTCGTCGTGCAGGGCCTTCGAGGTCTCGTCCCGCGGGTGGGCGGCGGAGTAGCACACCTCTCCCGTGGAGACCGAGCGGATCGTCTCGGCGAGTCCGAAGACCTCCCGGGCGAATCCCGGCTCGACCTCGGCGAAGGCGGTGAGGGACAGGATGGTGGACAGCCCCTCCAGGGCCCGATCGGTTCGCTCCCGGGCCTCCCGCGGAGAGAGGGTGAGGCTCCCCCGGACCCACCTCCTCACGCCCTCGGCCAGCTTCCCGAGCTCGATGCGGAGGGCCTGGCGCTCCCCCTGTTCGGCCAGGATCCTGGCCCGCTCCACCCGGGTGGTCTGCAGGTCCGGGTGATCCGCGGGGAGGGTCCGTCCCCGCACCTCGAGCACCCGTTCGATCAGCTCTCGCGCACGGGGGAGGTCGCCCTTCAGGCGCAGGGAACAGGCCAGGATCTCCATGGCCGCCAGCCGGTCCGGGTGATCCGCCGGCAGCCCGCGATCGTCCATGTCGGCGAGCGCCTCCTCCTCGAGCCGCAGGGCGCCGTCGAGGTCTCCCATCTCGCCCAGCACCAGGGCCAGGCTGGCCTTCACCCGGAGCATCTCGAGGTGGCTCTCCGAGCCGGTCCGCTCCCAGCAGTCGAGGATCTCCTCGTACGCCGCTCGAGCGCCCTCGAAGTCCCTCATCTCCGTCATCGTGGCCGCGAGCACGGTGCGGGCGCCCTGGAGCGCTGGGTCCACGTCGGAGGTGCTGTCGGCGAGCAGGGCGACCGCCTCCTCCAGGATGAGGCGCGCGCCGCGGTTGTCACCCATCCGACACAGGCAGCGGGCCAGATTCGCACGCGCGACCTGCGCGAAGATGATGTCCTTGGGTGGGGAATCCTCGTATGCGGCGACCACCCGCTGCAGGACGGCCCGCGCTCCGGCGACATCGTTCAGCATCATCAGGGTCGTCGCCAGGTTGTTGCGCGCGTTCAGAAGATCGCGGTGCCCTTCGGGGTGCAGCTGCTCCCGGATCGCGACGACCTCCTCCTCGAGCGGGCGGGCCCCTTCGGGGTCGTTCATCCGCCGCATCGTGTCCGCCAGCGTCAGCTTCGTCAGCAAGAGGTCGGGGGACTCCGCGGGCAGCACCCGCTCCCGGAACGAGAGCATCTCTTCCAGGATCCCTCGCGCCTCGCCGAGCTGGCCTGAGTAGATCAGCGCCGTGACCAGGTACGAGCTCACCTCGGCCAGCTCCGCATGACCGCGGGGAAACACCCGGGCCCGGAATTCGCGGATCCGGCGCCAGGCCTGCGAGGCCCCTTCGAAGTCGTCGAGCTGATACGCCTCCCGGCCCAGATCCCAGAGCCTGCTGTGAACGGTCGAGCTCGCGCACCCCTCGGTCTCCTCCATCAAGCGATCGATGCCCGCGGCGAGCACGGCGCGAGCTGCTTCCGTCTCGACCTGCAGATTCAACGACCGCGCTTCCCGGAGTCGGAGCAGCGCCTCCTCCGCCGCGATCTCGGCCTCGAAGGTCTCGATCGATCCTCTTCGCAGGTAGAGGGCCGCGCGACCTCCCCGCCCCGGCGTGGTCGCGGCGACTCGTACCACGAGCCGGTCCGCCACCCACGGCTCGAGCGCCACGAACGCGGTGGTGCCCAGGCCGCAGTCGTCGTTCTCGCCGAGGAGGTTCCCCTCGGCGTCCTCGACCCGGAGGAAGGGATCGAAGTCCTCGCTGGTGACCCAGAGGTGGAGGAGTCCGTCGATCTCGGCCTTCCAGCTGAAGGCCATCGACGGACCGTGGTCCCCCAGCGCCGGGGCATCCGCGTCGATCTCGAAGCGGAGAGGCTCGCCGTCGAGCAGGACCTCCGGGAGATTCTCCTGACCGGAGACCACGAGTGAAGCGGCGAGAAGTGTTGCGTACATCGGTTTCCCTCCGGTTGCGGCGCGTCACGGCCTCGGCGTTCACCCGGTATTCTGCCCTCGCGGCGACGATGGTGCACGATTACCGCGTCCAGGGGCCTGGAGACCGGTTCCCGCCCGTTCCTCCCGGGGAGGGGCGACCCCCGCGGGTGGTCGATTCGCCCGGCGGGCTCCGACCCGGCAGCTCCTTCCTCGTTTGTGATTGCCCGCCCGCGGTTTGGGGGGTATCAGGAGGGTGAACGGAGCACCCCATGCAGCGCGCGCCCGGCCACGAATGAGAGTGAAGACGAAGGAGGCACCGGACCCGACGCGGCCCGGAAGCCCGGAGCTTCCCTCCGGTGAGCCGGGTGGACACGGGGCTCTCGCCGTTCTCCTCGGTCTCGCGCTCGCCGTCCGGCTGGTCCGGCTCGGCGCCGAGAGCCTCTGGTTCGACGAGGCCTTCTCGATCACGTCGGCGGGGGAGAGCTGGAGCGAGCTCATCGCCGCGGTCGTCGCCGACGGGCGCCACCCGCCGCTGTCGTTCCTCGTGCTGAAGGCCTCGCTCGCGCTCCTCGGCGGGCTCGGGGTCGAGCTCGCGGCGCGCTTGCCCTCGGTGCTCGCCTCGACTGTCGAGGTGCTGCTCGCCTGGCGCCTCGGCCGGTTGCTCGTGGGCTCGCGCGCCGCTCTCACCGGCGCCGCGCTCCTCGCCCTCGCCCAGCTCTCCGTCCGCCAGGCGCAGGAGGCGCGGATGTACGCGCTCGCGTCGTGCCTGGTCGTCGCCGCGGCGCTCCTCGTCGCGAGGGCGCTGTTCGAGCGGCGTCCGGGCGCGCTCGTGGGCGCGGGTCTGGTCAGCGGCCTCGCGCTCCTGACGCACTACTGGACTGTCTTCTCGCTCGTGGCCCTCGTCGCGTGGGCCTGGGCGCTACGGCGCAGTCGACCCTGTCCCTTGCGCGCCTGGCTCGGTGCGGCGGTGGTGCTCTTCTTCGTCGTCGCGCCCTGGACCGTCTTCGGGCTCCCGGCGCAGCTCGAGCGCGCGGGCGAGCTGCTCGCGGAGGGGGCGCCCGAGTGGGGACGCGTCTCCTGGAGCACGCTGTACCTCGCACCGGCCTTCCTGGCGGGCGGGGAGCAGCCGCGCCTCGGGCCGGATCCCGCGGTGTCGGCGCTGGCCACGGCCTGGGTGCTCCTCATCGGGTCGGCGCTCTTCGCGATGACGAGGGGTCTCCGCGCCTCGGGTCGACGTGGCGACCGGGATCGCGTCCTCGGCCTCGCCCTGCTCACCGGGGTGCCGATCGCGCTCTCCCTTCTCGCCGGCGCCCTCACCGGCGCGCAGTTCGCGGTGCGCTACCTGCTCCCGACGCTCGGGCCGCTGCTGCTGCTCGCCGCGACGGGGCTCTTAGCTCTTCGGCCGCGCGCGCTGCGCCTCGGCGCTCTCGTCCTCGCTCTCGCCTTCTCCGTCGGCGGCGTCGTCGCCGTCTGGCGCGGCGGGTGGAAACCCGACTGGCGAACCTTCATAGCCGAGCTCTCGACCCGGAGAGCCACCGAGGACGGCGTGCTGTGGCTACCCGCCGGCCGCGAACCGTTGCAGTGGGCGGTCTACGCCGGGGAGGACACGGAGCCGCCGGCGTCGGTTCGGTGGGACCTCACCGACGCCGGGGACCACCCGCGGATCTGGCTCGCCGCCTTCGCGGCGAACCCCGCGTACCGGAGCGATCTCGAGCGCCAGCGTCGCGCGCTGATCGTGACGCACGTCTCGACCTTTCGCTGGAGCGCGTCGCCGCTCTCGCTGGAGCTCTTCGAGCGTCGCTGACCCGTCACTCAGGAGTGAACAGGTCCATCCATATCACGGCGCCCAGGTGATGGCGTACCCGTTGCTCGCGTTGAACTCGTTGCCACAGGGCGAGTTGAAGGGGTTGCGGTACCACAGCTGGTAGTACTTGGTGTCACCGGCGGTGATGTTGCCCGCCTTGACGGAGATCGGCGTCGCCCACGCGGAGGTGTCCGAGTAGCCGCTCGCATCGGAGAAGCGTACGCCGAGGCGCTTCAGGCCACCACCGGCGCACTGCAGGCCGTCACCCCAGAGATTGCCGGGGCTGAGGTCGTTGTTGGCCTGGAAGTACAGGCCGCTCTGGTTGTTCTCGGTGTACTGGCCGATCAGCACCAGCGTGTCGTTCGAGAGGCTCGCGGTACCGGTACCGGTCAGCAGGGCGCCGGAGGTGTACTGGCCGTTCGCGCAGCCCGCACCGGCAACGGTGCCGTCGTTGTCGTTGCCACAGGGGCAGGGCGCACCGGAACCGTCACCGAAGCAATAGCCCACGCCCGGTTCGGCCTGGGCCAGCGCCGCGATCTCGGCATCGGTGAGCGCAGTGTCGTAGAGGCGAACGTCGTCGATGTGGCCCTTGTAATCGCGACCGCCGGGATGGTAGCTGTCGCCGACACGCAGCGGGCCGATCTTGGTGTCCAGGTCCAGAGTCGAACCACCGAAGGCTCCCTGCGGGACGCCGTCGATGTAGTACTCACAGCTGGCCACCGTCGCGGGATCGGTGGCGACGACGGCGACGTGATGCCACGTACCATCGGCGACAGCGTAGGACGCGATCGCGTAGCCCCCCTGTACCTCCAGTCGCAGATCGTCACCGTCCATGCGAATGTCGAACCGGTCGCCATTGCCAGCGCCCGATCCGAGTGAGATCATCGTGCTGTACTCGTCGCCGTGGTCGCCAGCCGTGGCCTTCATCCAGAAGGCGACGGTCCGCGTGTCGCCCGCACTCCAGTCGAAGTCGTTGCCGGACACCGCTCCGTCGTCCCCGAGCGTATCGGTGGGGGGACTCCCCGACAGATAGAGCGAACCGCCGCCCACCACGGCGTCGGTGACGACGCTGGCCGACGCACCGAAGACCGCGTCGGTCCCCACGGTGGCCGTGCCATCGACGTCGAAGGTGTAGTGAGCGATCAACCCCGTCTGGGCGCTGGCCGAAACCGCGGTAAACAGCGCCACCGGCAGTCCAGCGACTGCCCGAGTGAGGATTCTCTTCATCGGTGGTTACTCCTTGAGAAAGGCTGAGATGCGTGAGTTCGTCGTGCTGTTCGAGCACCAACACGTCCAACCAGGCGGGAACCGGACCTCACGGCCACCAGGTCACCGCCACTCCGTTCGACTGGTTGAAGTCGGACAGGCAGGGAGAATCGGTCGGATTGCGGTACCAGCACTGGTAGTACTTGGTGTCCCCCGCGGAGATGTTCCCGGCCTTGGCCGAGATCGACAGGGGGAATCCAGATGTGTTCGAGCTGCCGGTCCAGTCGGAGAAGCGAACGCCGAGGCGCCGCAGGGACCCGCCGGCGCACCGGAGACCGTCCCCCCAGGTGATGCCGGGAGAGAGGTCGTTGTCCGCCTGGAAGTAGAGGCCGCTCTGATTCGGCTCGAGCGCGGTCGTCGAGAGTAGCAGCGTGTCCGCGCTCAGGCTGGCTGCTCCGATCGCGCTCAGGCGGGCGCCCGACGGGAAGACCCCGTTCGCACAGCCGGATCCGGGGACGCTCCCGTCGTTGTCGTTGCCGCACGGGCAGGGCGTACCGCTGCCGGGATCGCCGAAGCAGTACGGGACGTGCTCGGGGATGACGGCGACGATGCAGCCGTTCCCTCCATCGGAGGCGACGTAGATGTTGCCGCCGACCACCGCCGGGGCGCCGTCGACCGTCGTCCTGGAGAGGTGCTCGGCGATGTACTCCGCTTCGGTCTCGTTGGTGAAGGCGAGCGTCGCCCCGGCGGTGAGGTCGACGGTGGAGTCGTCGTCGATCGGCTGATCTCCAGCCGTCAGGGTCACCGAGCTGGAGGCCGCGATGGAGAGGCTCGTTCGATCGGCGATGAAGAACAGCTCGAGGTGTCCACCGCCCGTGACCTCGACGTCAGGGCCGATGGTCGTTCCCGGAGCCCCGCCGATGCCGTCGTCGCCGAGCGCGGTGATCGTCGAGTTCTCGACCGTCAGCGTGTACCCGTCACCGAGCTGGAACCGACCTTGCCCGGTGAGATCGGGGATCTCGACCGGCTGGGGGGCGTCCTCGATCAGCGCGTCGTCATGGATGGTGACGTCCGGATCGATGGTCGTGACGAGCGACTGGGAGAGGTCCCAGTTCGCCTCCTCGAAGATGTCCTGGCTGCTCGCGCCGGTCCAGGTGATGCCTCCGGGAGGAGGCGGGTTGTCGTGGACCTCCCGGTAGAAGGCGCTCGTCGGGATCGGCTCCTCGGAAGTCCCGGGTCCCGACCACTTCAGGGCCAGGGCCGGCGTCGAGCTGCCGGTCCGGTAGTACAGGCGGATCGGGTGACATCCCTGCTCCAGCTTGATCGTCCCGCTGACCTGCCCGCCGGTGTGGTGATAGTCGTCGTCGATCACCATCGAGTCGTGGATCCGCAGGTGTGAGCCGGTGTCGCAGCTGAGCTTGAAGGTCCACGTCCCCGAGCTCGGGATGTTCAGGTGGCCCGTGAAGAGGAGACCCGCGTCGTCGGGGCGGGTGAGACTCGCGAGGTCTGGCCCCGCGGAAATCCCGCTCGCGACGGGAGTCATCGTCCGGAGCTCCGGCACCCACGACCAAACCCCCTCGAAGGCCTCGTGGTAGAGGCCCGCCGTCAGCGGGTACCCCACCATCGGCACGAGCTCCGAGTCGTAGGGGCGAGACGCCGACGAGTTGGGCTGGCGTACCTCGAGCACCCTCGCCTTCATTCGCTCCTGCAGCTCGTCGAAGTACGGCGAGCTCCCGACCAGGTCGGTCGTCTCCTGCGGATCCGCCCCCACGTCGAAGATCTCGAAAGGGGTAGCGTGGCTCCCAATGCCCACGCGGATCCCCTTGTACCCGTCGACATGGATCACCTGCATCTCGCCACGCGTGCGGCCCCGGTGGCTCGGGTGGAACTCCGAGTAGCTGGGCGTGCTTCCGCTGACCTCGTACTCGACGTAGACGATCCCTTCGCGCTGCTGGCCGATCCCGGTGAGGGTGGGCAGCAGGGACACGCCGTCGCTCCGCGCTGGCACCGTCGACCCGGCGACGTCGGCAAAGGTCGCCATCCAGTCGTGGAACTGCGAGGCGCTATCGCTGACCGGCCCCGCCGGGACCGTGCCTGGCCACCGCACCAGCGTGGGCTCGCGAAGGCCGCCCTCCCAGGTGTCCCGCTTGATGCCGTCGAAGGGGCCGAAGGAGTCGAACTGGTTCGCCGCGTAGCTCACCCCCGGCGTGTAGGCCTCGCTCGCCGGCCCGTTGTCCGAGGTGAAGACGATCAGGGTCTCATCGTCGATCGAGAGATCCTGGAGCGTCTGGACGATGTCCCCCACGCAGTCGTCGATGCGCCGCACGGAGGTCGCGTGTCGTTCGGCCCCATTGCAGGGCTCCTGACACATGCGCCCCGATTCATGCAACCATCCGCTCATGGCTCAGCAGGGAAACGGCGTGTCGGGCTCGCTCCCTGGTCGGTGTCGATCGCGGCCCCCGTCAAAGCGTTGCATACCTTATGACGCACCCCCTCATCGTGAATGAACGGCATTCGGCCAATGCCGCCACTCCACGCACCTATGTCAGGAGCCCTGCATTGCTCCAGCCCAGGCCGGCGTAGTCGGGGTGGACGTAGGAGTCGATCGTTCCCGACGCCGTGTTGATCATCTGCCCCGGGGTCCCGATCCACTGCACGCCCCCGGACAGCCCGCCTCCCGCCGGGTACGCCTGGGTGGGCCGGTGCAGCGCGGCGTGCGGGGTGTCGTAGGCGAGGTAGAGGAAGAAGGGCCGATCGGGGTGGTTGGTCGTCTCGTCGACGATCAGCTTCTTCGCGCGAGCGGTCCACAGATCCGCCGTGTAGCACTTCGTCAGATCGTTCGAGATCTCCGCGTTGTTCTCCCACACCTGCTTCTTCGGCCGTGCCGCCGTGTCGTGCGCCGGGTAGTGGTTGTGCCCGTCGCCGTGGCGCACGTAGCCCATGAAGTAATCGAAGCCACGTTTCGTCGGGTACGCGGGCCAGCTCGCGGGCGAGCTGCCGCCGCCCTGCAGCCCCCACTTCCCGATCAGCGCGGTCCAGTAGCCCGCGGCCTGCAGGACGGTCGCGAGGTTGTGGTTCTCCTCGAGCTCCTTGTCGAACTGGTTGTCGCGGACGTTCGCGTGCCCCTGGTGCACTCCGTTCATGAGGGAGGCGCGAGAGGGGGCGCAGACCGGCGCCGGGCAGTAGTGACGGTCGAGGATCAGTCCCTCGGCGGCGAGCTGGTCGAGTTCGGGAGTCTGCAGCTTCTTCGTCCCCGGGAGACCGTTCTGGTAGAGCACGCCGAGGTCGCCGTAGCCGAGGTCATCGCACAGGATGAAGATGATGTTCGGTGGCTCGTCGCGGTCGCTCACGGGAGTCGCGGCCTGAGCCGCGCCGGCGAGACCCACCAGGAAGAGGCTGACGAGAGTCGCCGAGACCCGCCTTCGCCTCCACCAGGGGACTACCGGTGTGTCGCGCTCCGCCCCCTTCACTGGCGCCAGGGAGCGGCCAGACCGCTCGTGGCGTTGGAACTTCTCCAGTGGGGTGTTGCGTCGGGATCGCAATGTCAACTCTGATGGCAGTCGGTGGCGTGCGTTCTTCATCCGGTGCTGGTGGTCTCACGCTGGCCCCTCTGTTGGCAGAGAGTCGTCTCTGGCTTCTGTCTCTCGAGGCCGTCGAGCGGCCAGGCCAATTAATGATATAATGCGGGACTTAATGTGGCACATTCTGTCATTTTGTGCCAGCCTGGGGTGCACAGTCCGGAGAGAATGGTCAGCATGACTCCCGAGCAGAGCACGGATCCAGCCCTGGAGGGCGCCGCACCCCCCCTGACACCCCTCGCGTCCCGGATCGAACAGGACATCCGCCGACGCGGGTTGGCCCCGGGCGATCCGTACCTGACCGCGGCGCAGGCCGGAGAACGCTTCCAGGTGGGACGTTCGTGTTGACCACCTACGGCCACTGGGACACAGGAGAAGAGCCGTACATCTTGAGCGTCCGGGTGAGGATGGAGGAACTGGACGAGAAGGCGAAGCGGGACGGTTGAGGTCAGCAGTCCCGGGTGCACTCCCGTGAAGACGAAGCCGACCGCGGGGCTACCGCAGCCGGCTCGTGAACAACTCGAAAAGCGACCCGTCAATCAGCTGTTGACCCTCCGATCAATGACACGGCATCCATATCACGGGAGCCACGTGATCTCGTACCCATTCGACAGGTTGAAGTCCCAGACCCCGAGGCCGCAGGGAGGCTTCCGGATCGTCCGATAGATGCACTGGTAGCGCCTGGTGTCTCCCGGCGCGACCATGCCCGCGGCTCCGATCTCGATGGTCGTGTGAGAAGTGCCCGTCGCGTCGGAGAGGCGAACCTGGAGGTTGACCACCTGGCCGTCGGCGCAGCGTAGACCGTCGCCGAACTGGACGCCGTCGCCGCCACCCACCGGGTCGTCGGCCTGGAAGTAGAGGCCGAAGTTGTTCGGCTCCAGGTGGGTGGTGGTCAGGACGAGAGTGTCGGTGCTGATGCTGGCGATCCCGCTCCCGGAGAGGCGTGCTCCCGACGCGAAGACTCCGTTGGCGCACCCCGACCCGGGAAGGCTCCCGTCGTTGTTGTTGACGCAGGGACAGCGGATCCCACTCCCGGGGTTGCCGACGCAGTAGATCGTTCCTGGCTCCCTGAGGAAGGCGTAGGCCGCACCGGAGAGCTGGGCGCCGTCATCGCCCTGATCTCCGTTCACGCCGGTGGCGCTGCTGCTCTCGCCCCGGGCCGAGACGACCAGCGTGTCCCCCGATGCCGCCACGGAGAAACCGAACCAGTCCTCCTCATCGGTGTTGGAGGCCTTGAGGTAGGCCCGGTGCTCCCAGGTCGCGCCGGCCCGGATGAAGACGTAGGCCGCACCCGAGGAGGGGACGCTGTTGTCGAGCTGATCGCCGTCGACTCCGAAGGCCCCGCTGGCCTCTCCGGTCGCCCCGACCACCACCTTGTCGCCCGACACCGCGACCGAGCAGCCGAAGCCGTCGTTCCCCTCGGTATTGGAGGCCTTGAGGTAGGCCAGCTGGCTCCAGCTGCTGCCGGATCGGTGGAAGAGGTAGGCGGCTCCCGATGCGAAGCAGCCATTGCCGTCGCCCGTGCCGTTCACGCCGGTCGCGCAGCCGTCCTCCACTGGCGCCGAGACCACGATCGTGTCTCCCGACACCGCCACCGAGTAGCCGAACTGGTCCCCCCAGTCGGTGTTGGAGGCCTTGAGGTAGGCCTCCTGGCTCCAGCTCGTCCCGCTCCTCCTGAACACGTAGGCCGCGCCGGAGGTGAGCTCCGAGTTGTTGCTCTGGTTGCCGTTGACGCCAGTGGCATTGCTGCCCTCCTGGCGAGCTCCGACCACGATCGTGTCGCCCGAGATCGCCACCGCGCGACCGAACAGGTCATAGGGGTCGGGGTTGGAAGCCTTGAGGTAGGCCTCCTGGCTCCAGCTCGTCCCGCTCCGCACGAACACGTAGGCCGCGCCGGCGGAGGGAACGCTGTTGTCGCTCTGGTCGCCGTTGACGCCGGTGGCGTTGCTGCTCTCGTGGTCCGCCCCGACCACGATCGTATTCCCCGACACCGCCACCGCCAGCCCGAACCAGTCGTTCGCCTGCGCGTTGGAGGCCTTGAGGTAGGCCTCCTGGCTCCAGCTCGTCCCGCTTCGCACGAACACGTAGGCCGCGCCGGCGCTCTTGCGGCTGTTGTTGTTCTGGTCGCCGTTCACGCCGGTGGCGCTGCTGTCCTCGTAGAGCGCGCCGACCACGATCGTGTCTCCCGACACCGCCACGGACTCGGCGAAGAGATCGAGCTCCTCGGCGTTGGAGGCCTTGAGGTAGGCCTCCTGTTTCCAGATGATCCCATCGCGCACGAACACGTAGGCCGCTCCCGCGGATAGCGCGCCGTTGTCGAGCTCGTTGCCGTTGACGCCGGTGGCGCTGCTGTCCTCCCCGGGCGCCCCGATCACCACCGTGTCCCCCGAGACCGACACCGAGGTGCCGAACGCGTCGTGCATGCCGGTGTTCGAAGCCTTGAGGTAGGCCTGTTGCGCGACCGGGTCGATCGTCAGCGGGTAGCGCGCGCTGCGCTCGTCGATGCCGAGGCGCAGCCGGTCGCCGACGCGCTCGAAGCCCGCCTCCAGCACCCGCCCCTCGGCGTCGAACACGCGGAGACCGCGGTAGGTGAGCGCCGCGGCGCCCTCCTCGTCCAGGAAGCGAACGCCGGCTCCGTCGCCATCCACGACCGGGTGCAGCTCACCGCGCACGGCGAGCGTGAACGTCAGCGGGTCCTCTCCACCCTCCTCGCCGCTCACGGGCCGCCGCCGGACGGTGAAGCCGTGCTCGAGCCCGCGCGAATCGTTGACGTACCACTCCTCGAGGATCGCGTCCCACTCGTAGGCGACGCGCCCCCCTTCGGCGCTGACTCGCTGCGGTCCCTGCACGGCCTGCTCGCTGCCGGCGAAGCCGTAGCTCTCGAGCTCCAGTCCCCACGTCCAGCCGCCGGAATCGGGCTCCGTCAGGGAGCCCCTGTCGTCGAACCGGGTCGACCACCGCTGCCCGGGGCTGTACGCCTGGAAACCGCCTTCCACCGGACGAGCGGCGTGGCGTGCCGCTGCGTGGGCCGCCCGCACGCCGGCCCAGTCCTCTCTCGAGAGCTCGACGGGAACCGGGCTCTCCGAGGCCCTCGTGGTGGGGAGCTCGGTCGCACGGTCGAGGACCGAGTCGGACGATCCGCCTGGCGTCAGGGTGCAGAGGAGCAGGAACGGGGGGATCCACGAGGCGCTGACGAGCATGGTCTTACCCTCTCTCGAACGAGTTTCGAATGGGCAGGAGGCGCGCCCACTGGAGGCTCTCGGTGAGCAAGGGATCTCGCGGTCGTTCGACCGGGCGAGAGCTACATCACCGTTGCCGGCAGGGGCCGCACCTCCTCGCGTTGTTCAGATGCCGATCTTGGTATGGCGCGCTCACCGAGGGTCCTACACATTTAACCGGGGAAGATCCAGTCCAGGGTCTCCCGACCCGGAGCTTCCGGGACTGTCCCCGACGGCGGTTACCCCGCTCGGGAAGATGCAGTGGCAGGAGGCACCCGGAGGAGAATCAGTGGTGTGCACGGTTCAACAGCGTGAGACTTGCGGATTCCGGACGCCAGATTCACCCTCGGGGGGAGGCACCGGTCACCTGGGCGGAGTGCCCATGAGAGGTTCGAATCATCCGGTCGACACACCATGAACCAACACTTCTCCGTACCAAGAACCAGGGGTAGGGTCAGCGCTGTTCGCAGATTCGTGCTCTTCGTACTTCTCGTCGCTGCGGGGTACTTCGTCTTCGAGAACGGCCTGCCACCGGCGACCGGCCTTCCGGCGTGGATTCTCGGGCTGCTTTCGTGGCTTCTGAAGTGCTTCCTCATGACCATGTCGGCAGTTCTCGTCTCCGTCACTGTCGTGCTCTGGGCCAGCTCACTGTGGTTGCTGGGTCCTGTCGCCATGAAGGGCGCGCCGACGATGCTGAGGCTCGGTCGACTGTCCAGGGTCAGACAGGGGTGGCGCAACTTCTCGACCTTCACCCTGGCCACCTTCGTGCTCGTTGGACTGGCGATAGTCCTGGATGCCGGGATACTGATCTTCATCGCGATCTACACCGCGTGCATGGCCATCAGCGATTTCGTGGGCTCGGCGCGAACCGCAGGAGTCGTCAACCTCTCCACATCG
>CAZCAC010000132.1:0-21852 GCA_964496575.1 uncultured Planctomycetaceae bacterium
CCGCGAAGCGGCCGAACTCGATCAAGCGCGTCTTGTCGGGGTGCAATTCGAGGTGCGCTTCGACCCCAGGGCGGGAGACCCGCCTGCCTACCCTCACGGGTGGGGACGCATGACTCGGGGCCGATGTGGGTGGCTGGCCCTTCATCGTAAGACTCTTTCATTCTCTTCACCTTGCCAGTCTCCCGGCGCACACGGAGTCAGGCCGCGGCCGCGCCCGGCCTGGCCCTCCCTCCCCGGAGCACGTGGATCAACGTACAGACCACCAGCGCCAGCCCGAAGCTGCTCACCAGCGAGGAGCCGGTGGGCATGTCCGCCAGCGCGGAGAACGCCAAGCCGAAGATCGTGGTCAAGAGTGCCACCAGCCAGCCAACAAGGAGCTGGGCACGGAACCCGTTACCCAGGATCGAGCCGCACGCGGCGGGGATGATCAGGTAGCTGAACACCACGAACACGCCGGCGATCCCGACCGACTGCGTCACCATCAGGGCGAAGGTGGCGAAGAAGATGCAGTCCCACAGCTTCACGTTGATCCCGAGCCCCTCCGCCTGGGCGACACCGCCGGAGATGGTGATGAAGCGACGGCGGAAGAGAACGTGCACCACGCCCAGCGCCAGGTAGAGGCCCAGCATCTCGAAGAGCTGTCCCCAGTTGACAAACAGGATGCTGCCGACCAGCATCGCCTCCATCTTGTCGTGCCCGTGTGGCGCCTTGCTCAAGATCAAGACGGAGAGCGCCGCGCAGACCACGAAGATGATGCCGATGATCGCCTCGTGCGGTATCCGGTCGTCCTTGAAGCGGGCGAAGGACAGCACCACCGCGCCGAGCAAGGCGAACGTGAGGGACATGAAGTAGGCGAAGCGCTCGTGCTCTTCCTCGTGGACCACGGATGCGGTCTCTTTCTCTCCGTCGGTCACGCCGAGCAGCAGGTCGTCCCCCTCGAGATCGAGCTGGTCGGCCAGGGCCTCCTCGGTGAGGAACTCGACCGCGGGCTGCGGTCCGTGATCGTGACCCGCGTGAGGATCGTCCCAGATCAACGGCGTCAGGGCCAGCGCCGCCGCCGCGCCCAGCGCCGCGCACTGGGCCAGCGCGAGGTCGACGAAGATCACGCCGCGCCGGATCACGTGCAGGCCCATGTAGCAGTGCAGGGCGGCGATCACCAGGCAGGTGAGGAACGGAATGATCAGGACGGGAAGAGCGTCGTACAGCTGATTCATTTCGGGAGTGGCGCGGGGACGCGGGTGTCGTTCACTCGGCGAGCTGTCGGGAGATCTGTTCGGTGAGCCGATCGAAGACGTCGAAGTACTCGTCCACGCCGGGCAGGGCACCCGGGAACATGGCGCAAGGGACGATGTCGATACCGGTCTTCTCGGAGATCAGCTCGGGGGCGCTGCGTGAGAAATACGGCGCCATGATCAGGACCTGGAGCTTCTCGCGCTTTGTGTACTCGATCACGTCGGTGAGTCGCCCGGGGCTGGGCGGAATCCCCGGCTTCGACTCGACCTCCATCGGCGCGGTGAGCTCGAAGCGGTTCAGGAAGTACGTCCAGTTGCGGTGGAAGGGCAGGATCTTCTTGCCGGCGTGGGGTTTCATCCGGCCCAGCCAACCCCCGAGCTCGGGCACGTTCGCTCTGGCCAGCAGCTCGTCGAAGCGCCCCTTGAGCACCAGCGCCCAGAGCTTGCCCCCGTCGTACTTCGCGACCAGCTCCTTCCCGAACATCCGCTCATCGAGCTCCCGGCGGAAGGCCTTGACCCGCTCGCTGAAGTAGCCGGCGTCCTCGGGCGAGATCCTGGCCAGCCGGGCGGCGATGGTCTTGGCCACGATCCGGCCATTCAATGGATCGAGCAGGTAGTGAGGGTTCCCTTGCGGGTGAATGTCCCCCATCGAGCGGTCGACCTTGGTCGTGGGCACGTCGCGGCGCAGGACCCCCGTCGCCGCGCAGAGGTGGCCCGGCGCGCCGACGTGGATGTCGGAGTTGCGGGAGCCGTCGAGGATCAGGCCCTCGTAGCCGATCTCGAGCTCCATGCCGGTGCGGATCCACAGGTCGGCCTTCCGCGCCGCCATCATGTAGCTCGGCTTGGCGGCGATGTGGTGCGGGTCCTCCTGGCCGGTGGCCAGCGACATCACCTCGACTCGATCACCGCCGATGTAGCGGGCGATGCTGGCCAGGTCGCTGGTGGTCGTGACCACCCTGATCGGGGCCTTCTCGGTCGCACGAGCCGGGAGGGTGAAGAGGAGCGCCGCGGCGAGAAGCAGCGCGATTCGACGATTGATGAAGAGCATGGTTCGGTCCTCGAGTTCGGTCGTTCGATGAAGCGTGGAGATCAGTACTTGTGCGCCCGGTGCGGGCCGATGCCGAAGTTGCACTGCAGGAAGAGCTGGTGCTCGTCGTCGTAGGTGAGCGTCGAGACGTCGTACTGCGTGTGGCGATAGGCCAGGCGCCAGAACAAGAACTCGCTCTGGATGAAGGTGAGGTAGCCCTGGTACGCCGTCTGGTGATCGGTGGGCCGATCGGGGTACTCCGAGAAGTCGAAGCGCCCGCCGACGGTCCAGCGACGGTCGAACTGGTAGTCGAGGGCGCTGTACATCCCCCACGAAGAGTCGCTGCCGTTCTCGCGCTTCACGTGCGCCCCTAGCAGCTCGGTCTGCCACCTCACCGCGTTGTAGAGACCCGCTTGCGGCGGGCGCCAGCGGTAGGTCAGGTCGAGGCCTCCGTAGGTCGCCCGCCGGACCCCGAGGCTGTCGTCGTTGGGCGCGGTGGCGAAGCTGAGCCCCGTCTCCACGGTGGACGCGTCGGAGGTGTCGAAGAAGCCCTTCAGGTGGACCAGGTGCATCAGGCCGTCCGCGGCGCTCTCGGGGAGCACGGGGTTGTCGATCCCGCCGTTCATCCCGGCATCGGCATTGCCCACCTCGTAGGTGAGCTCGAAGAACTTGTCCCAGGGGTTCGGAATCAGCCAGTTCACGCCCACGCCGGTGCCGTACAACCCGTCGGCACCGAAGAAGGTCTGCAGGACCAGCGGGTACTCCACGAAGGGCAGCGCGTGCAGGTGCAGGGTGTTGGCCTTGCCGAAGGTGGAGCGGAAGCGCCCCAGCCGCGGCTGCAGGTCGTGGGGGATGGTGAGGAAGGTCGCGTAGGCCTCCTCGATGCCGATCGCCCAGTCCCCGCCGTCCTGGGCGATGCTGGTGTAGATGTCGGCGCGCGCGTACGTGTCGACGGCCGCCGAGAAGCTGAGCTCCACCTCGCGCATCAGGAACTGGTCCTCGAAGTCCGGGTTGTCCCGATTGCTGGCGTGGCCGAGGAAGTCGACGATCGCGCTGATCTCCGGGTTCATGTTCTGGAACGCGCCCCCTCCGCTCGAGGGCGCCGGCAGGGCGGCCTGCGCGGTGAGATCGATCTCGCCCTCGCCCGTCTGCTCGGCGAGCAGCGCGTCCAGGTCGCCGGAGTCCCCGCCGAGCAGGTCGTCGCCTTCCTCCGCCAGCAGGGCGTCGAGGTCCTCCTCGGGAACCTGTCCACGCAGAGCCGCGATCTCGCGCTCCAGCGCGGCGATCCGCTCGTCGGATTCCTGTTGCCGTCCGCGAAGCTCCTCCCGCAATCGGAGCAGCTCCGCCCGCAGCGCTTCCAGGTCGGGGGCCTGCCGAGCTCGTTCCTCCGCCGTGTCGTCCTGCGGAGAGTTCGTCGTCGATGCGGGAGACACGCCCCGCTCCACCCCGGCGTCGTTCATCGGCGCCGAGAGCGCCAGCGACACCACCATTCCAGCTCCAAGTCCGAGTGCCAAAACACCCTCTCCTTTGTCCTATCGGGTTCGAGAGGACGACCACGGGTCGCTCTCTCGCGTGAACTGCCAGCACTCCTCCCCCGGCCGAGGGAGGAAACGTCAAGCGGATCCGAGATCCGTGCAGTTCGCGGATGGAGGGGCGCGCGTGCGATCCCAGCCGAAGATCGACTCCTCGAGGCACGGTGGCCGGACGGGTCGGATCGCCGGCCGGCTCAAGTTGACCCCGACGTTGACGAACTGCATCGGACTCTCCAGCTTCGCGCCGTAGGCGAGCTGGCAGAGGGGACAGCCGTCCTCGTCGTAGGGGCAATCGTCAGTGCCGTGGACCGCCGCCAGGGTCAACGTACACAGCACGAGCGCGATCAGGCATAGCCATAGGGCCTGCCTGGATCGTTTGCGTTCGCTATCGTGGGTGCAGATGCGGCTTTTGCTGGCCATCGAGCTCGGGGATCACGCCGCGGAGAGGTGCGCGGCGAGGCCGATGCTATCAATGGACCCGAAGGTCGGAGACTACCTTTCATAAATCTGACCAGTCAATTCCTATCAGACCACTAGATAATAGCTCCGCGATCCGTGGCACCTCCGCTACTCGACTTGCAGCGTGCAGAGGGCTTTCGCCCCGGGGCTCACCTCCACCTCGCCGCGCAGGATCGTCGGCTCGCTCCCGTCGGAGCGGTAGCGGCCGGAAGACTCTTGCAGCGGGACGACGTGCAGCTCGACCTCGTACCGGCCGGCAGCGAGCGAGCCGAGGTCGCTGCGCCTCCCCGTCCACCGCCTCGTCATCCCGCCGAAGGAAGGCGCCTTCATCGCCGCGGTGTCGAAGTACAGCCGCTGGTCGGCCCGGAGCCGTCCCTCGCCGGAGAGCTGCAGGATCAGCCTCCCGTACTCCGGCAGCTCGTACCCCGGCGGCAGTTCGACCGCGAGCTCCCCGGGCGAAACCTGGATCTCGATCAGCGAATCGCCGCCCGGATCGATCTCGACCGGGCCCTCGGTGCTGCCGAGGTAGAGCTCCCCGGGCGAGAAGACGTCGACCTGGATCGCATTCCCACCGAGGCGTTCGTGACGCAGCTCCCCCTCCGCGTTCGTGGTCCCTATCCTCCCCCGGCGACGACCGGTCTCGCTCCGCACCGAGATCGTGGCGGCCGGTAGCGGCCCCTCCTCGCCGTGGACCCGCACCAGCACCCGGCAAGGCTGGAAGGGTGCGAGATCGAGGACCAGGTCCTTCGTCTCGCCGGAGGTGACCTGAAACTTCACCGGCTCCATGTCGAGGACGATCCCCGGACTGTCCTCGACCACCAGCGAGTGCTCGCCCGGAGCGAGCCCGCGAAGCTCGACCGTACCGTCGGCGCTCACCGTCCTCCCGTTGTCGTCGTCGCCGTCGAGGAAGACCACCAGGCCGGGCGCGGACGCCCCCGTGCCGACGACGACGCGCCCGCGCACCGTCGCGCCGGCGATCAGCGCCAGGTCGCCGAGGTCGAGCAGCTCGCCGGCCGTCACGCGCAGTTCCTCCAGGCTCCGGGGGGATCCCACCGCGGCGCTCAGCTCGACGCGCCAGGTCCCGGTCGCCAGCTCGCCGATGTCGAACACCCCGTGCGCATCCGTGGTGTGAAGGCGCAGGCGACCGACGTACCCGTCGAGGTCGAACATCATCCCGTCGTCGAAGATGTCGCGCTCCGCGTTCGGATCCTCGCCCGGTCTCAGGAACCGACAGCGCTCCACCCGCACGGTGGCCTGAGGGACCGGCTCACCGTCGAAGAGCACGCGCCCGCGGAGCCGCCCCTCGGCCTCCAGCCGGATCGTCTGGCGCGGGCTCTCCTCCGAGTCGTGGGCGACCTCCTCGTGCTGCGGGGCGTAGCCGGGTGCCTCGATGCTGTACGAATGCTCGCCGGGCTCGGCGCAGAACGTGACCTCCGCGCCGGGGATCTCCTGGACCAGCTCGTCGCCCTTCGCGGTCGAGGTGTGCCACTGCTCTCCGGATCCCCGCGAGATCGACAGCCCGAAGCGCTCCATCGGCTCCCCCGAAGCCGCGGAGACGACGACGAACGTCGTCTCGACGGCGCGCTGCAGCACGATCTCGATGTCAGTGGTTCCCGGTTCGAAGGTCAGCTCGTCCTCCGTCATCCGCCCGCCGACCGCGTCGTACCCCGGCTTCCCGCCCTCGAGGGAGTACGCCTCGTCCTGCGGCAGGTAGATGGTGAAGCGACCCTCGGCGTCGGTGTTCGCGCCCGCGCCCCGACCGCTGCCGACCGGCCAGCCCCACAGGCGGACGCCCTCGATCGGGGCGGCCTCCGCGTCGACCACGCGGCCGGAGATCGCCGGAGCGGATTCCAGGACGAGGTGATTCCCCTCACTCACCGTCTGCGCGGCCACCTCGATCGATTCGAGCCGGGCGATGAGGAACCCCCTGGCGAGCGCCCGGATGTCGTACACCCCCGGGGGGACGTGCTCGATCACGTATCGGCCGTGCTCGTCGGCCCGGCCGCCGATCACGTAGCCACCGGGGTAGCTGCCGTCGAGGCTCACGTCGGCCCTTTCCAGCGCCGCGCCGCTCGCGCTCCGCACGGTTCCGGCGATCGCCCCGGTCGCGGCGAGGGTGATGGTCCCCTGGTCGTTGTCTCCCTCGACCAGCGGGTCCTGGTTGCGCCCTCCCGCGCGACCGAAGTCGCGCCCGGTGAAGGCGTGGAAGCGCGACGGTTCGATGATCAGCGAGACCCAGTCGGAAGTCGGTACGGGGACGACCAGCTCGAAGTGACCCGCCTCATCGGTCTCCGTCTCGTACTCGGCCTGCTCGACCCCGGCGGCCCACTCGCCGTGGCCGTAGAGGCGAATCGCGACGCCGGCGAGCCCCGCACCGGAGCTCTCCACGACGCGACCGAAGACGCGCGAGGTCGGGCCGACGGGGACGGCGCCCTCCTCCTCTGCGGGCTCGATCTCGATCTCGTGTCGTGCGGTCTCGGTCGAGGACGCGGCCGGCGCGTCTCCGGGCGATTCGACCGTGGAGCCGTTGTCCACGGTCGAGTCTGCTTCGATCGAATCCTCGAGAGGCTCGGCGGGGGCTCGCCCCCCGGCCCGCGACTCGCTCCACCACCACAGGATCGCTAGGACGGCGACCAGAACCGCGACCACGCCCAGGATTCTCATGCCTCGACTCCTCCGCCGCACCGGGCGGTCCACCCCTCTGTCACATCATGCCAAACCGGGAGCGGCCGTCGTGGTTCCGTGCGGAATCAGGACAAGATCCGGCCAACGAGGAGCGGCGCCGCTCGTGCGACGCCGCTCCCTTCGAGGGATGAGCCCTCGCGATGCTCGACCCGTACCTAGGGCACCCAGGTGATGGCGTAGCCGTTGGAGGCGTTGAACTCGAATCCACACAGCGAGTTCAGCGGGTTCCGGTACCAGCACTGGTAGTACTTGGTGTCGCCGGCCGTGATGTTGCCCGCCTTGGCGGAAATGCCGATGGTGGTGCTGGAGGCACCCGTCGCGTCGGCGAAGCGCACCTGGAGCCGTTTCAGGTTGCCGCCCGCGCACTGCAGGCCGTCACCCCAGGCGTTGCCCGGAGACAGATCGTTGTCGGCCTGGAAGTAGAGGCCGCTGTTGTTGGGTTCCGTGTTGACGGTGGAGAGCACCAGGGTGTCGCCCGAGAGGCTCGCCGTGCCGCTGCCGGAGAGGTGCGCGCCGGAGAAGAAGACGCCGTTGGCGCAACCCGAGCCCGGGATGCTTCCGTCGTTGTCGTTGGAGCAGGGGCAGGGCGTCCCGCTGAGGAAGTCACCGAAGCAGTAGCCCAAGCCCGGCTCGCTGCCACCGGACAGACCCCAGATCTCGATGTCGTCGATGTTCCAGCCGCTGTAGGTCCAGCTGCCGTCGGTGCTGCCCATCGTCCAGCGCAGGTAGACCGTGCTCTGGCCGTCGGCGATGGAGGAGATGTCGATCTCCTGCTGGTTCCAGGAGCTGTCGGTGATCTCACCGCCATTCTCCCAGACGACGGTCCAGGTGGAACCGTTGGTGCTGACCAAGACGTAGGCGTGGTCGTAGGTGGAGGTCTCGACGTTCAGGTAGCGCCAGAACTTCAGCGTGGTGGCTTGCGATCCACTGCAGTCGAACGCGCCGGTGCTGAGGTGACGCTGACCCAGGTTGTTGGCGTAGTCACCGTTCAGGTTGTAGCCGTAGACATTGGGGCCGGTGTGGCCGCTCGTCGGATCCGGGTTGCCGTAGGCGCCGCCCCCACCGGTCGGCTGGCCGTAGGCCCACTGGCCGCCGGTGGTCCAGCCGGGATCGGTGGACAGCGGTTCGCTATGGATGACCTGGTAGCCGACCTTGATCTCCACGTCTCGAGTCGTATCGCCGTCACCGTCGGTGGTGTTCACGAACGCGATCTCGCCGGCATGGACGCCGAGAGGGAGGTTGTTCGTACTGGCGTTGACCGCCACGGTCACCAGCACGCTGCCGCCACCAGGGATGGTCCCGGTACCGTTCGTCACGGTGAGCCAGTTGACGTTGGCGGTGACGTCGTAGCCGATCGGCGTGGCGTTCCGGTTCTTGAGGGTGTAGTCCTTGGAAGCGGGCACAAAGGGCCCACCGACGGCGCCTTCGATGATGTATGCAGTGCTCGGCGTGACCTTGAGCCCGGTCGCGTACGGGTTGAAGGTGTCGAGCGTGGTGACGCCGCTGCCGGTCGGGTCCAGCCAGTTGGAGAGGCGCGAATTGTTGCTGCCGCCGCCAGTCCACGAGACCGCGAAGCCGCCGTACCAGTCGGGCTCGTCGTTGCCACACGCGGCGCCGCCGCCGTGCAGCTGACCGATCACCTGGTGGTTCTGGTTGTAGAGCGGGGAGCCGGAAGAACCCAGCTCGGTGGTGCCCTGGTCCCAGTCCTCGACGCGCACGTGCGTCCCGTCACCGGGGACGCTGTCCCCGGCCCAGCTGGTGATCGACGTGGGCTGGTACTCGAAGCTGATGCACTTCTCGTCGGTGTTGGGGTGGTGGATGGCGATCGCGGTCGTCGCGTCGTTGCCGGTGCGGTCCCAGCCCGAGAAGGAGACCTCGTGGTTGGGGTTGGGGTCGTCGTCGAGCTCGACCAGCGTGAAGTCGGAGGGCCCGTAGCCAGCACGCCAGGTGGAGCCGGTCTGGTAGTCGTTGAGCGAGCCGCCACTGAGCAGGCCGCAGGTCGGGCTCTGGAAATTCCAGTAGACCACCAGCGAGGCATCGGAGGTGGAGTCGACGCCGCAGTGGTCAGCGGTCATCAGGTAGGGCGTCTGATCCTGCGCGGTGTTGTTGACCATGAAGCCGGTGCAGAAGGTCCAGCCGCTCTCCGAGAGGAGGCCGACCGACTGGATCTCGTCCCACCAGGGGTCGCCCAGGGGGCAGACGACGTCGATGTTGCAGGAGCCGGCACGTGCTCCCCCCCCTCTCTTCTCACCGAACAAGCGGTAGCCGACGTTGATCGAGGAGAGCCTGAGCCGGTACGCGTCGAATTCATCGGCGGGCAGGGTCAGCTCGACCAGGATGTCGTCGCCGAGAACGACGGGGGTCCAGAGCTCGCCGTGCTCCTCGTTGTCCTCCGCGGTGAACAGCCGGAAGTTCTCGGTCCGGCCGGTGGCGTGCAGCACCAGGCTGGCTCCCTCGGGGAGGATGTACTCCTTGAACCCGAGGTTGATCGAGAGCGCACCGGCTGAGGATATGCGCAGCCGCCAGACGAGCGTGTCGGCATCGAGGACGTCCCAGGTGCCGTCGAGATCGGGCAGGATGGTGACGGCGTGGGGGACCGCGTAGCGCGGCGGCAGGCCCTGACTCTCGCGGACGGTGTCTTCCGCCGCCAGCGCCCGAAGGTCGAGCGGAGCGATGTCGATGCGACCGACGTCGTCGTAGGGCAGGCCGGTCGGTCCCTGGGCGCTGGCCGTGGTCGAGCTGGCGACCAGGCAAGCGAGGCCCAGGGCGAACGAGGACAGAAGCCCGGTCCGCAGGGACCGCGTATGGAAGCGTGTATGGCTCATCAGGTTGTAGATGTTTGGAAGGGGGACCGGGGATGCCGTTGGGGGAGAGCTGACAGCAGTATTCAAGATACACGGCGCCACGGGGGAATGGGGGCCGATTCCCCCGATCCGCCGGCCGGACGGCACGTGCGCGGCTCGAGGGGATCGTCTCGATGACCTCGATGAGGAGAAATCCGGCTCGCCGGTACCGGTTCTGGAAACGAATCCGCGGTCTGGCTCGTCCCAGCTCGTACGATCTGCGAGCGCTTTCGCCCGATCTCCCATGACCCCCATCCTCATCGTCGCCGGGCTGACCTTGTCCGGCTCGTTCATCTGCTCGCTCTTCGAGGCGGCGCTCTACGCGATCACTCCCACCCAGCTGGAGATGCTCCGCACCGAGAGGCGCTGGGGCGCCGAGAAGCTGCACCGGCTGCGGCGGAGCATCGAGGAGCCGATCGCCGCCATTTTGACCGTCAACACGATCACTCATACCGTCGGCTCGGCGTGGTGCGGTGCGATGGTCGGTGATCTCTACGGCAGCCGGGCCGTCGGCTTCTTCGCGGCACTCTTCACCTTCGCGGTGTTGCTCCTGACCGAGATCATCCCCAAGAGCATCGGGGTGCGACAGGCGAAGCGGATAGGACCCCTTATCGCCTGGCCGCTGCAGTGGATGATCTGGGCGGTCTGGCCGCTGGTGAAGGGATCCGGGCTCCTGATGAAACTCTTCTCGAGCGGTGCACACGACGGCTCGCCGACCGAGGAGGAGGTGATGGTCCTCTCGCGAATGGCGGCCAAGCGAGGGCATCTTCGAGCGGAGGAGCAGCGGTGGGTCGAGAACGCGCTGCGCCTCGACTTCGTCACCGCGCGTGACCTGATGACACCGCGCCCGGTGGTGCAGACGCTCCCGGTGGAGACGAAGCTCGAGGAGCTCGCGGACCTCGGTCCCCACTGGGTACACAGCCGCGTCCCGGTCACCAGCGGGGAGGATCCGGACTCGGTGATCGGCCTCGTCTATCGCCGGGAGGTGTTCGACGTCCTCGTCACCGGGGACCGGGAGAGCACGCTGGCCGACCTGATGCACCCGCTCGATTTCGTGGCGGAGGCGACCCCCGGACACCGGCTGCTCGACCACTTCGTGGAGGGGCGACGCCACATGGTCGGGGTGGTCGACGAGTACGGCGGCTTCGAGGGAGTGGTCACCCTGGAGGACGTCCTCGAGTGCCTGCTCGGGGAGGAGATCGTCGACGAGCACGACAGCGTGGTCGATCTCCAGGCGCTGGCCCGACGCCAGGCACGGAAGGTCTCGCTGGACGAGTGATTCCGGTGACAGAATAGAAAATGAGCGGTTTCGCTCCGTCAGGGCGGTGCCGCACCCCTCCAGGGCTGGGCAGGACGGCGAATCCGGTCTACGATGAGATATTCCCCCCCGGTTCCGGATCCCCACCCCCACCCGAGAATCTCCTTCGTGAAGGTCCATCTCCTTCTCCTGGCCCTGACGCTCTCTGCTGCCCCCGCCCTCGGGTTCTCCCCGCCCCCCGACGTCGCGGTGGTCCGGATCGACGGCATCAGCCACGATCAGGTCACGCGGCTGACCCTGGACGGTTTCGACGTCGCCGGGGTCCGGGCGGACACCGCCCGTCTCTACGTCACCCCCGAGCAGTACTTCGAGCTGCTCCGCCGCGGCTTCGACGTCAAGCGCCTGCCCACCCCCGGCGCCGACTCCGGAGCGCGCGCGGGATACCGCAGCTTCGCGCAGCTCTCCTCGGACCTGCAGGCGCTCGAGGCCGCGAACCCGACGATCTTCGACCTGAAGAGCATCGGGACCTCCGTGCAGGGGCGCGACCTCTGGTTCATGAAGATCTCCGACAACGTCGCCGCCGAGGAGGACGAGCCGGAGTTCAAGTACATCTCCACCATGCACGGAGACGAACCGGTCGGCACGGAGCTCTGCGTGTACCTGATCGAGCACCTCGCCGCACAGTACGGCAGCGATCAGGAGATCACCGACCTGGTGAACGAGACCGAGATCTGGATCATGCCGCTGATGAACCCCGACGGGTACGAGAGCGGTAGCCGGTACAACGCCAACGGGGTCGACCTGAACCGCGACTTCCCCGATCGCGTCACCGATCCGGTGAACACGGTGACCGGGCGCACCAAGGAGACGAGGCGGGTGATGAACTGGGGCTTCGATCACTCGCCGGTGATGTCGGCCAACTTCCACACCGGCGCGCTGGTGGTGAACTACCTCTACGACTCCGACCCCGATCCCTACACCTGGTACTCGGCGTGCCCCGACGACGCGCTGGTGATCGAGATGTCGCTGACGTACTCGGAGCTGAACTCGCCGATGTACAATAGCTGGTACTTCTCGCAGGGGATCACCAACGGCGCGGCGTGGTACGTGATCTACGGCGGGATGCAGGACTGGAACTACGTCTGGCAGGGTTGCTTCGACGCCACCATCGAGCTCAGCGACGACCCCTGGCCTCCTTCGTCGTCGCTCCCCGGTCTGTGGAACGACAACCGCGACTCGATGCTCGCGTACATGGAATGGTGCCACAAGGGAGTCCGTGGGCTGGTCACCGACAGCGTGACCGGCGCTCCGATCGACGCCACCGTCGAGGTCGAGGGCATCGACCACGAGGTCTTCACCGACCCCGACGTCGGCGACTACCACCGGATTCTTCTGCCCGGCACCTACGACCTGACCTTCACCGCTGACGGCTACTTCTCGCAGACCATCAACAACATCACCGTCGGCTCGGGGGACGCGATCCGGGTCGACGTCCCGATGGTCTCCACCTCCGGGCCGCCAGGTGTCGGCTACTGCTTCGGCGACTCCGGCAGCGGCACGCCCTGTCCGTGCAGCAATGACAACGACGGCAGCGTGCCCGGTTCCGGCTGCGCCAACGGGGTCTTCGCCGCTGGCGCGCACCTCGCCGGCAGCGGCACCGCCAGCGTCAGCGCCGACACCCTGGTGCTGACCACCACGCACCTGGAACCCGACAACAGCGGCCTCTACTTCCAGGCGGACAACGACCTCTCCCCCGGTGTCGTCTGGGGCGACGGTCTGCAGTGCGCCGGCGGCAGTCTGAAACGACTTCAGGTACGCTTCGCCGACGCGGCGGGTACCTCCAGCACGACGATCGGCATCTCGGCCAGGGCGGGCAACGTCACGGCGGGCTCGACCAGGCGCTACCAGTGCTGGTACCGGACGACGAGCAACCCTCCGTGCGGTCCGGGCGTGAACGACTTCAACTCCTCCAACGGCTACGAGGTCGTCTGGCTTCCCTGACCGGCTCGGTTCACATTCATGAGACGCCCGCTCATCCTCTCGATCTCGCTGGCCCTGCCGCTCCTCGCTCCAGGTTGCGGCTCGGGCCACGAGTCCTACGCCGCGGCCCACGGATCACCGCCCGACATCATCCTGATCTCGATCGACACCCTGCGCCGCGACCACGTCGGCCTGTACGGCTACGAGCGCAACACCACTCCGAACCTCGACAGGCTGGCGGATGAGTGCGTCGTCTTCGAGGAGGCCTGCGCGACCGCGTCGTGGACCCTGCCGTCGCACATGACGATGCTGACCGGCCTGTACCCGGGGCAGCACGAGGTGATCAACACCGAGAGCGCGCTGAACGAGTCCTTCCCCACGCTCACGCAGCGGTTGAAGGAGAGGGGCTACTACACGATCGGTCTGTACCGCCCCGGCTGGCTCGATCCCCGGTACGGATTCGACCGCGGGTTCGACACCTACGTCAGCCACAAGCTCGCCCACGAGGCGGAAGCGAATCTCCGGGAAGCGCTCGCGAACCGCGAGCCCGACAAGCCGCTCTTCCTGTTCATCCACCTCTTCGACGTCCACTGCGAGGACCTGAAGCACACGGAGGGCACGATGTACGCGCCCCCCGCGCCCTACGACGAGCTCTTCACGACCAACCCGGAGGAGACCCTCGCCGGGCTCGACATGTTCCGGCTGTGGACCGAGCCGAAGGGCAAGGACACGCTGAAGATCATCAGCAAGGAACAGCGCGACGCCCTGATCGGGTTGTACGACGGTGGGATCCGCTACGTCGACGACGAGATCGCCGGCTGGATCGAGGAGCTGCGCGAGGAGGAGGTCTTCGATGACGCGATCTTCATCGTCACCGCCGATCACGGCGAGGGACTCGCCCAGCGCTACGCTCGCTGGGGCGGGCACGGTGATCTGCACGAGGAGGGGCTGGCCGTCCCGCTCCTGATCCGCTTCCCCGAGGCCCGCTGGGCGGGCAAGCGCGTGTCGCAGCGAGTCAGCCACGTCGACCTCCTGCCGACGGTGCTCGACTGGCTGGGTGCCTACGATCCGCGGCTGCCCGGCGTCTCGCTGCTCGAGGAGGTCGACGAGGAGCGGATCGTGATCGCCGAGATGGGGCCCGAAGCGGTGTACGAGGGGCGCTGGAAGCTGCTCGACAATCCGCCGAGCAACGGCGGCATCCTCTACGACCTGGAGAAGGACCCGCTGGAGTTGCACCCGATCTTCGCCCAGGACGAGACGCCGGAGGAGCGCGCGGTGCGGGCCCGGCTTCAGGCCGCGCTCCGCGAGCTGCGAGAGTCCTGGTTCGAGCCGGGCTCGGCCAAGGCGGCGGAGGCGGAGAGTGCGGCCACGCGCGCCGAGCTGGAAAAGCTCGGCTACGCCGGCGGGAACGAGGGGCGCTGAGCGTCCGCGCGGATTCCCGATGACCCTCTCCTTCGCCGATCGGTTCGCCGCGACCCTGGTCCGCGCCGCGGCGGGTGAGCTGGAGGCGCAGCGGGAGGCGGGCGAAGTCCTCCTGAAGGGAAGCCTGGTCCCCCGCGACGTCGAGGCGGGGCGGGCCTGGCTGATGAAGGCGATCGAAGCGGACGATCCCGAGGCGATGGTGACTCTCGCCCACCACGACATCTTCGCCGGCCGCCGCGGGCGCGGCGCGGCGGAGGGGTGGGCGCTGATGAAGCGCGCCGCGGAGCTGGATCACGCGCCGGCGCAGTACTCGCTCGGTGCGGCGATCTCGTTCGGCCTCGACATCGCCGATCCGGAGGAGCGGCGGGGCTACTTCGAGCGAACCGGTCTCGAGACGTCCCCTTGCCAGGCGACGAGCTGGATCGAGAAGGCGGCGAAAGGTGGGTGGCCCCCCGCGTGATTCGGTAAGGTCGTGGCGTGGCTGATCGACTCCTCGGAATCGTCGTCTCGGGACAGAACGCCGACGCCCTCGACGCCTTGCTCGTGGATGAGGTGGTCGAGGCTGCCTGGTGCGTGTGGTCGGGAGACGGCATCGCGGTCTACGACGCCCTGGTGGACGCCGGCGGGGTGGAGCCGCTCCTCGACCAGCTTCAGCAGCGCTTCGGGCACGACGAGAAGTTCCGCGCGATCCTGATCTCCCTCGCGGCGGTACTTCCGCGGCCGAAGGAGGAGCCGCCTCCCGAGGAGGAAGAGGTGGAGGCGCCGGAGGAACCACCGAAGCGAGTCCCCCTGCGCGTGAGCCGCGCCGAGCTCTACGAGGAGGTGGCCGGCGGCGCGAAGCTGAACCGGCTCTTCCTGGTGCAGGTGGTGCTCGCGACGATCGTCGCCGCGATCGGGATCTTCCGCGACATGCCAACGGCGGTGATCGGAGCGATGGTGATCGCGCCGCTCCTCGGACCGAACATCGCGCTGGCGCTCGGCACGACCCTCGGCGACCTCGACCTGATCAGGAAGTCGATCCGCACCACTTTCGCGGGGCTGCTCCTGGCCTTCGTCATGGCGGCGCTGTACGGCACGCTGCTCGGCATCGACATCACGGGTAGCGAGCTCTCCGCCCGCACCAGCGTCGAGCTCTCCGACATCCTGCTGGCGCTCGCCTCGGGGGTCGCGGGTACCCTGGCGTACACCACCCGGGTATCCACCGCGCTCGTCGGCGTCATGGTGGCGATCGCCCTGATGCCGCCGACCGTGGTCGCCGGAGCGCTCTTCGGCGCCGGAGAGTGGCGCCTCTTCTCCGGGGCCGCGCTGCTCCTCTCGATCAACGTCGTCTGCGTGAACCTCGCGGCGGTGGTGACCTTCCTCCCTCAGGGATTCGGGCGCCAGTACACGCTCCGCTGCCTCCGCAGCAGATCGTGCTCGATCATCCCGCGTCGAAGCGTCGCGACGTCGTCGTTGAACTCGACCAGCACCTGGTTGACCTGCAGCTCGGTGTACTTCTGGTCGTGCTCGAACGCTTCGACGAGGTGCTCGAGGATCACCTGCTGCTTCTTCAGCTGGGCGGGAAAGCGCTCCAGGCGCCCGCGCTTCATGAACGCGCGAAGGACCTTGGCCCGATACGCGTCGACTTCGAGGTGCGCCCCGAGCTCCGGCTGTGGCAGGAAGGCGAGCTCCCGCACCCGTCGATCCACGCGATCGTCCTTCAGCGAGAAGACGCGGTAGTACTGGTCCTTCTTCGAGGAAAGCCAACCCGCCTCCTCGAGCAGGGCCAGGTGATGCGAGACGGTCGCCGGCTTGAGGGAGAGAATCGCGGCCAGCTCGTCACCACAGCGGGGCTTCGTGGCGATCAGGTTCAGGATCAGGAGACGCCCGGGGTGACCCAGCGCCTTGAAGAGGCGAGCGCGCGCCTCCAGATCGCGTTCGGCGCTGCGGCTCATCGATCGGTCCTCCCCCCGAGGGCTCGGGCGTGGCACTCCTCGAAGAGCCTCCGCGCCGTCTCCATGGTGCTCAGCTTGATCTGCTGCTTGACCACCTCCTCTTCGTCGCCCATCGCCTTGAACAGCTCGACCTGGCGGTGGCCGTCCTCGGCGATGCGGTCGGTCAGTTCGCGAAAGGCGTGGGCCAGCTTCTCGATCGGGGGCAGGTCGGCGGCGAAGATCGCCTCGAAGCGCTCCGGGGGAGGGAGGGGGTCGTCGGTGTGGTTCATGGCCGGCCCAGGATCGGAATCATCGATTAGTCGAAGTCGATGTATCGTATTTGATTCGACATTTGTCTACTCAAATTACGAAATTCACCCGGGATTCCTGGATCCATCGCGGCCGTCGTCGGGTCAGTCGTCCGCGGCCGTGGAGAAGCTCTCGACCCGGATCAGGTCCTTGTCGATCTCCTCGACGTGGTCGTAGAGCAGGGAGGCGCGGTCGGGCGCGAGGTCGAGGCGCCCGGAGGTCCGCCGGGGGATCCGGTAGATCGGCCGGATCGTCTCGCCCTCGAATTCGAAGAGCGACAGCTCGATCCCCGCTCCCTTCGAGCGGTAGAGGAGGATCCCCTCGGGCTCGACGCTCCAGTAGCACTGCATGACACTGGCCTTCTCCGTGAGGACCACTTCCGAGATCTCCGGGTCCGCGGTGGTCCTGCGCAGCTCGTGGGTGCCGGCCTCGATGAAGTAGAGGGTCTCGCCACCGGCGGCCTCGGCCATCATGTAGGCGTCGAAGGGGTAGGTCGACTCGGTCTCGCCCGTCTCCAGGTCGACGCGCTTCACGCTCCACTCGCCCTCCCTTCGAACGCGGAGATAGAGCGCCGAGGTGTCGACGGCCCAGCTGAGCAGGATCTCGTCATCCGGGGAGCGCGTGAGGGCGCGGGTGACGCCGCGCTCGACGTCGGTGACGTGAACGGCGAGGCGCGTGCCGCTCATCATCTCGAAGGCGATCCACTCACCGTCGGGTGACCACTGGAGAAACTCGGGGTTGGAGCCCCCGGAGGAGGTCAGCTGGCGGATCCCGCTACCGTCGCGATCGGCGACGTAGATCTCGGGAGCTCCCGAGCGCGTCGAGATGAACGCGATGCGCGATCCGTCGGGAGAGTAGTGGGCGTCGTACTCGCTGTGCGAGGAGGGCGCGAAGGTCGAGGTTCCCTGCTCCGCGCCGAAGGGTGCGTCGGCCTCCGCCTCGACCACGCTGCGGCGGTAGGTCTCCTCGACGTAGACCAGGTTCCCCGCCTCGCGCGCGATCGTGGGGTAGATCGAACGCAGGCCGCGAGTCGGCAGCCACGTGCGCTCGCACCCCTCGAGCTCGACCAGCCACAGCCGGAACTCGCCGGCGAAGGCGGTGGCGGAGGAGAAGATCAAGCCCGCCTCGTCCGCAGTCCAGTCGAAGCCCCGGATCTCGAGCGGTACCGCGATCAGGCGGCGCGGCTCACTCCCGACCTCGGCGAGGTGGTAGAGGCCCGAGCGCCCGAGCCCGTCGTTCCGCTGGAAGGCGATCTCTCCGGCCCTCGAGCACCTCGGCCAGGTGTCACCGAACGCCCCCTCGGGCGGGGTCAGGATCGGCTCCAGCTCCCCCGACTCCAGCGTCAGTCGACCCAGGACCCAGGGCTCCTCGGCCGCGGCCCGCGTGGAGACGATCAGCGATTCGCCCGAGGGCTCCCAGTCGGCGCCGAGGATCCCCCCCGGGCGCGGGATGGAGAGGACCGGCCGGGGCTCACCCCCGGTCGCCGGCAGGACCGAGATCACCTCGCGGCCCTCGTCGTCGCGCAGGTACAGGAGCTCGCTCCCGTCGGGGGACCAGCGCGGCGCGTACTCCGGCCCCGGAGTCTCGGTGAGACGCAACGGCGTCGCCGCGTCGAGCTGCTTCACGAAGAGGTCGAAGTTCTCCCCCTCTCCGCCGTTCCAGGTGAAGGCGACGCGCGTCCCGTCGGGGGACAGCGCCGGGGTGTGCTCCTCTCCCGGATAGCTGGTGAGCGGCGTCCCCTCGAGAACCTCGTGCACGCGAGTCCCGTCCGCATCGCCGAGGTAGAGCCGGGGGATGACCAGCGCCGCGACGACCGCGGCGAGGAGGGCGAGGGACACCCAAAGGCGCGTTCCCCGGCGGGAACGAGGCAGCGGAGGGTGGGAGGGGCTCCGGTCGACGGTGGCGGTCTCGACCTCGGCGAGCTCGCCGACGACCGCGATCAGCCGGTAGCCGCGCTTGGGGATCGTCTCGATGTACCGCGGCTCGCGCGTCGAATCGCCGAAGGCGCGGCGCAGCCGGGAGATCGCGTGGGTGAGCGCCTCCTCCTGGATCACCACGTCCCCCCAGACCCGGTCGAGGAGCGTGTCGCGGCCGAGCACCTCGCCGGGATGCTCGGCGAGGCAGACGAGAACCTCCATGACCCGCGGTTCGACGGAGACGGTCTGCTCCCCCCGAACCAGCCGGTTCAGGTCGGGGTGGATACGCCACTCGTCGACGGTGAAGGGCCGCCGGTTCTCGGTGCGGTCGGACGAGGGGTCGGTATCTTTGAGCATCGCGGCGTTCGGTGCCGGGTGGATCGCGGCTGGAGCGGATTCGATTGTAGAGGAAGGTGGAGAGTCCCTGTCGCGAGCCAGTCGCGGAAACCAAAGCCGAACATTCTCTCGCCGGATCGGCTCCGACCCACCCACGGGCTCACGAGGGAAGGCGGGATTCGTCCCGCGCGCGGCGGGATGCTACGGTGGAGGCGAACCCGGAGAATCACTCATGTTCGGAAAGAAGCAGCGTCGGAGGGCCACGGAACAACGGGAAGCCATGGAGGAACCGAAAGGCGACAAGGAGATCAAGGTCCGGCAACCGCCGATCCTGTTCGAGAAGACCCAGGAGCTGATCGCTCGTCTCGAAGAGGTCCTCGACGGCCGACTGATCACCTACTGGAACAACCCGCGCGGGTCGATCTGCCACAACGACGTGCTCGGCTTCTTCGAGCTCCTGGAGAAGACCGGCCACAGCGACACGATGTACCTCTTCCTGAAGTCGGACGGGGGCAACGGGCAGTCGTCCCTGCGGATCATCAACCTGCTGCGGATGTACTGCGAGAGGCTGGTCGCCCTGGTACCGCTGGAGTGCGCCTCGGCGGCGACGATGATCGCGCTGGGTGCCAACGAGATCAGGATGGGCCCGATGGCCTACCTGACCGCGGTCGACACCTCGATCACCCACAGCCTCTCCCCCCTCGACCGCGACAACGACCGCGTCAGCGTCAGCCTCGACGAGCTCAACCGCGTGGTGCGCCTGTGGCGCGAGGGGTCATCGGACAAGGCCAGCCCACTGGTCGCCCTCTTCGACCATGTTCACCCGCTGGTGATCGGAGCGGTCGATCGGGCGGACTCGCTCTCCATCATGCTCTGCAATGAGCTGCTCTCCTTCCACATCGACGACGACGAGAGCGCCGAGGAGATCGCCAGAACGCTCAACAGCAAGTACCCCTCGCATTCCTACCCGATCCTCGCCCCCGAGGCGCGCAAGATCGGCCTGAAGGTCAAGTCGATGGCTCCGGAGGTGAACAAGCTCCTCCTGCAGCTCAACGAGCTGTACAGCGAGATGGGCCAGAAGGCGACCACCGACTTCGACGAGTTCCGCGCCCACGGAAACGAGGTCGTCAACATCCTGGAGGCGGCCAGCCACCAGATCTACTACCAGCAGGACAAGGACTGGTTCTACCGCAAGGAAGAGCGGCGGTGGATCACCATGAACGACAACAGCAGCTGGCGGGAGGTGGAGATGGTCGACGGGAAGGTCAAGCGGGGGGTGCTGCACATCGCGTGAGGCTCGACCTCCAGCGATTCAGTCCCCCATCTTCCCGCTCAGGGTCCGCGCCAGGCTGAGCCCCACCTCGGTCAGCGTCGGGTGGTACCACGGCATCTTCAAGAGATCGAAGACGGTGCCGTGGTAGTACATCGCCGTCGAGATCACGTGAACGATGTCGTCTCCGCGGGGTCCGAGGATCTGGCTGCCGAGGATCTCGCCGGTTCGCGCGTGCGCGACGAGCTTCCAGAGGCCGTGCTGCACGTCCATGGTGATCGCGCGGCCGGTCTGCGGGAAGCGTTCGAGGGCGGTGATCACCGGGAGGTTCGCCGCGCGCGCCTCGCTCTCGCTCAGGCCGATCGTGGCCAGCGGCGGATCACTGAAGATCGCCGTCATCCGCAGACGGCGCTCGACGGCGTGATTTCCGGGGACCTCCGCGGCGCCGAGACCGGCGGCCTTGCCCTCCCAGTTGGCGACGTGCAGGAGGAGCTCGGAACCGGTCGCGTCCCCCGCGACGAAGATCCTCGGATTGGAGGTACGCATCGCGGCGTCGTGCTCGACGCGGCCGGCTGCGAGCTCGACGCCGGCCGCCTCCAGGCCCATGTCGGAGATCCGGGCCCGACGCCCGGTCGCGCCGACGAAGCGATCGGCGATCAAGGTACGTGAGTCGCCCTCGGCCTCGATGTGGTAATGCACGCGCCCGTCTACCACCTCGATCGACTTCGAGACCAGGGGCGCGATCCGCGTCAGGTTCGGCTCGTCGTCGAGGACTCGCGCCATCTCCTCGGCGAGGTCGGCGTCGATCTTCGAGAGGAAACCGCTGCGATTGACCATGAAGACCTCGGTCCCCATCCGCGCCAGGAAGAGGCCCAGCTCGAGCCCGATCGCCCCTCCGCCGAGCACGATCGCCGACGCAGGGCGTTCGGTGAGCTCCATCACGTCGTCACTGTCGAGGTAGAGCCCCGCCTCCCTCACGCTTTCGATTCCCTCGATCGGCGGCACGATAGGGTCGGACCCGGAGGCGAGCACCGCGCCGCGGGTGAAGCGGTAGGTCTCGCCTTCCGCCTCGACGGTGTCGGGGCCGGAGAAGCGTGCGTAGGCGTCGATCACCTCGTAGCCGCCGCGCTCGATCGCTCCCAGCTTGGCCTTCTTGAAGCGCGCGACCTTGGCGCCCCGGTTGGCCATCACCGCCTCGAAATCGATCGCGAGTTCGGCGTGGCCGATCCCTGGCGTGTGGTGATGCCCCGCTTCGTGGACCAGGTGCGCGGCGTGGAGCATGGTCTTGGTCGGCATGCACCCGCGGAGGATGCACAGCCCACCCAGCTCGCCCTTGTTGAACATCGCGACCTTACCGCCGGAGGGAGCCAGTGCTTGGTGCGCAGTGCTCGCTGCCGAGGTCCCGGCGCTGCCCCCGCCCAGGACGAGTACGTCATAGGTCTTCATGCGCGGGAGGATAGCGGAAGGGTCGAGGGGAGACGAGGGGGAACCGTCTGAGGCGGGATGGTCGAGGGCGGTGGGTTGACGAAGGGCGAGGGGAGCGACTACTGGCGGCCAGGCGTCCGCCGAAGGCGGGCCCCCCGCCACCCCGGAACCATCCCGCCCGCCAAGAACAACCCCCCACGCCCCAGCGCCCCCGACCCAGGCCCCCCCCCCCCCCCCCCCCCCCC
>CAZCAC010000132.1:21862-24187 GCA_964496575.1 uncultured Planctomycetaceae bacterium
GGGGGGGGGGGGTTTACTCGGGGCGGGGGGCGCCACTCCGGGGGGCTCGGCGCCCGCCTAAGGCGGACGCCACGCCACCAGGGAACCTTCCCGCCCGCCTAGAACTCCCCCACTCGCCGCAGCGCCAGCAACGCCATCGCCGTGCCGTAGCTGCGGCCGAACTCGTGGCTATCGAGGTAACTACCATCGAGCTCGGAGACCTCCTGCAACAGCTCGACGAACCGTGCGGCAGACTCGTGGCGCTGCGACTCCGGCAAGAGCTCCAGCGCCTCGCAGGTGAAGAAGACGTCGTGGAAGAAGAAGAAACCCGCCAGTTCGCCGTCGGAGTGAAAGTCGTTGAGCCGAACCGCCCGGAGACTCCCGAGGTGTTCCCAGTAGTTCTCGATCGCCGCCTCCAATCGCGCCGGATTGCCGTGACCCCGGCGCAAGAGCACCGCCTCGCAGATCGGCATCCGCCCCGCGGCGTCCTTCAGCGAGATCTCCCGACCGCGCGCGCCGCGCATGTACGCGTACGCCCCGTTCTTCGACCGGGCCGAGATCAACGCAGCGACCCCATCCATCATCATCTTCTCGGGAACTGCGGCACCCACATCCTGCGCCTCGAGCAAAGCCCAGAGCATCGCCGCGGTGCAGAACGCGTTGGGATACTCGTGGGAGAAGAAGCCGCTCCGCTCCTGGTTCTTCTCGGCGGCACCGATCAACGTCTGCATCTCCGCGATCAGCCCCCGACGGCGCGTCGGCGTCGTCCGGGCGCGCCCCGCCAGGAAGAGCAGCCGGAACGCGTCGGCGTAGACCTCCTCGTTCTCGCCGCGATTGACGTGCGCAGGATCCAGGAGGTACCTCTCGCCGCGCGCCAGCGCGTTGTCGATCTCCAGCAGATCGACCTCGCCGACCAGGATCTCTCGATACTCCTGCAACGCGGTCAAGGCGAGCGCACTGATCGCCGTCCAGGCGTTGGGCGTGATCGCGGGCGACGGCCAGTACGCGTAGCGCGCCTCCCGATAGCCGCCGTCGGAGCGCTGCTGCGCGAGCAAGAACCTCACACCTCGCGCCGCGAGCTCCCGCGGACCGAGCCCCTCCCCCGCCCAGCTCGTATCGCGGGGCAGGCCGACGTACGCGGCCTCGGGGAGGTAGCCCACGCTCTCGAAGCCGGAAAAGGTCGCGCCGAGCGGGCGCTGGTCGAGGCCGAGGGTGACGTTGGCCAGAGCCCGGCGGCCGGCCAGGGTGTCGGGATGCTCGTCCGCGAGCGTCTGGAAGCGCCGCCTTGCCGCCTCGTCGTCGCCGTCCCTCCACGCCGCCCACGCCGCCAGATACTCCGCCTCGGGGTACAGCGTCACTCCGGCCAGGAGCTCGCGCGCCTCGCCCCGGGCCCCGGTCTGCAGGAAGAGCCCGCCGAGCTCCAGCTGGACCCGCTCCATGATCACCTTGTCCGCGACGGTCCCCTCGGACCCGTCGAGTCGTTCGATGAGGGCCGTTTGTGCCCGCCGCAACCGGGTCGCGGCTTCCTCCACACGGCGCAGCCGTCGCAGCGCGCACCCCGCCAGGAGGTCGGCATCCACCGGATCCCGATCCTCCCCGGCTTCGAGCTTCGCCAGCGCCGCCTCCCACGCACCGCGAAACATCAGCTCACTGGGGCTCGCGTCCGCCGGAGGCTCGATCCCACCGGCGTCGAGCACGCGCCCGAAGAGACTCGCGAACCAGTGCGCGTTGAAGGTCCGGATGTGATCGAGGTAGTGCACGACCTTCCCCTCGCCGTCGAGAAAGACGATCGCCGGCTCCAGCGCGGCCAGTGGGCGGATGTCGAAGCGCTCCGCCAGCGCCTCGTCGCAGACCATCCGCACCGGCACGAAGGCACTCCGGACGATCGCGTGGACGTCTGCGTCGCAGAACACCACCTGCCGCATGTACACGTCGAGCACCGGCGCGCGGTACATCTGCACACCCTTTCGCGTCCCCTCGGAGATTCGCGGCACGTACCACAGCACCAGCTTCCCCTCCTTCGCGGCGAGGCCGATCGCATGGTCGAGCAGCGCTCCCCGATCGACCCTCGCCTCCTCCCTCGACAGCTTCCGCTTCGGTCCGCGCTGGTCGAGGAAGACCGCACCGTCGTCGATCCAGCCGAGATCGGCGTCGAGGGTCAGCGTCAGGACCGGGTGTTCCGCCTCCTGAGCCTGGGCGGCGGAGAGAAAGACCAGCGAGGTGAGGATAGTCGAGAGGAGCCGACGCATGGGCGGGAGAGTCAGTGGGTCCGCGGTGAACGCTCCTCAGTCTAGGCGAGCCGCCTTCCGACCCCCGCCCCTCGTCACATCTTTCCCTTCCCGCTAG
>CAZCAC010000133.1:0-23814 GCA_964496575.1 uncultured Planctomycetaceae bacterium
AAGCCCGCTGCTGAGCTATCGGTCACGCTGGAGAACCACGGCTTCCTCTCGGGTCCCACCGACCGATCGATTGTCGTCGACCGAGGTGGATGGGATTGGGAGCCGAAGCTGCGCGTCCGCACCTTCCCGGGCCCCTCGGAGCTGACCGAGAGCGAGGCGGAGAGGATAATCAGCGAGCTCGAGCAGCGAGATCCAACCGGAGAGGATGTCATCCTGGGGGACCTGAGGGCCTATGTCGGCAGGCTACGGGAGAATCCCCAGCTGGAAGGAAAGATGCTGTACGAGCGCCGCCTCGACGAGGTCGATGGCCCGATCGTGATCAGCGGGCTCGAGGCGGGACCGGTTACCGCCACCGTCGAGCTGGGGCCCTGGATAGAGGACCGGCGCTCGGTCCTGGGTTGGGTTTCGGCGGAGCTGGAGGTCGGGCAGCGGCAGGAGGCAACCCTCCGGCTGACTCCGCTTCCCGAGCCCGAACCACCCGCGCCATTCGCCGGGACCCTCTTTCTGCCGCCGGCCTGGGGAGAGCTGGACGTCCACCTGCGCCTCGGTCCGATGGACGTCGCTGGTGCCGACCGTGGAGACAACGTCAATGTCCCCTTGGCGTGGATGAGGCCCGACCTCGAGAAGGAAGGGCTCTACCACTGGTCCGCCGGTAAGGTCGTGCCGGGGCGTTACGAGGTCGAGGTCTACCCTCTACATCTCCTGCAGGTCCTTCGCGTTCCAGCGGGTGGCCTGCGCGATGCCCGCATCGAGCTCGGCGAGCCCGTCACCGTGGTGGTGCGCGTTCTGGAGGAGGACTCGGGAGCTACTGCCTCGCTCGAGGCGTTTCACTGGCATCCCGAGTATCCACCGACGTGCAGCGGCGGGACCTTCGAAGTCGCGATGTTCGATGAGGAAGTTGGCGGCTATCGGTTCATCGCTCCGGCGGGCCGCGTGAGTCTGTCCTGCTGGAGCGAAGGTCCCTATCAACCGCACCTTCAGGCCCATGACGTTCACGCCGGCTCCAACGAGATCACCGTCTATCTGGAGAGGGATCGATGAGCCTGGGCCTCAGGCCGACGAGGTCGACGCCCTGATACCGCGAGTCACTCCTCTCGCGCCGCGACGATCCTTCGCAACGCTTCCACATCGATTCCATCCTGAGGCCTGGGACTCCCCGACTTCAGCAGGATCAGCCCTTCCGCTCCGAGGAACGGTATGGGTACGCCTCCATCGTGGACCTCGAGGTGGGCGAGGAGATCCTCGTACCGTCGGCCTCCCATGCGGGTGAAGATGTCGACCGGAAAGTCCTCGATCAAGCGTACGGCTCCTTCCTCGTCCGTGAAGTCGGCGACGTCGAGCTCGCGGGCGTACCCTTCCCCGAAACCGGAGAGAACGTCGAGCAAGCGGCGTAGGTTCGACTGCTCCGCATCGACGAGAATGTCCAGATCCTCAGTCGTGCGGACGAAGCCATTCAGAGCGCAGGCGATGCCCCCGACGACCAGGAAGCGGACCTCAGCGCCGACGAGGTCGGCCAACAACTTTTCGAGGAGGCCAGGATCCATCCTTCAACCCCGTGTTCTCGTAGCGGGTACCAGGCGGCCTCAGTCGATCAATCGCGAGCAAGAGCTGCGCCAAGCGACGGAGGGGGTCGGGTTCTCGATATCGTCCAACGATCTTGCGAACCTTCATCTACATGGTCGATCCTACCGCGAGATGCTGCTGGGAGCGAGGAATGACCCCTTTCTGGTCCCGGCAGGAGCTCGAGATGTACCAGGCGTCTTCATCAGAACGGAAGAACTCGACACTCACCGGATGACTCGCCCTCCCCCGGCAAAGAGGTCGGGTCCTCCTCGGGCGACGGACCCTGGCGGCATGCCGGGTGGTGGTCGTGCAGCCGTCCCCGCGGCGCCGGCGCGATGAACCCATCGCGGCCGTTGGCCGTGCCGTGCATCGCTCTGATCGCCTCACCGGTGAGTTCCCCGGCCACTCGCGCGAACCGGACGTCGCTCTCCAGCAAGACCCGGTAGGTGGCGTAACTACAGCGGTTGCTCGAGCTCGGTCGCCGGAGCGCGCGCGACATCTCCGCCCAGGTCTGGGAGCTGACGTCGTGCAGAAGTCCGACGCGGAGTACCTGCCAGAGATCGACCTCCCTCCCGGACCGCCTCGCCGTCCACGTCCCGTCTCGTCGAGCGCGCCCCTCGATCGCCCAGAGCACCTGCGCCTCCAGCACCAGGGAGAGCCCGTTCCGCTTCCGGCCCCCGGCCGGCGACTTCTGGCGGAGCCAGTGCGTCAGCCTCGGTGGGGCCGCTTCGATCAGATCGTCCAGTTCATCGTGATCGAAACGGGAGAACAGTCGCCCTTCGATCCACTCGGACAACCCGACTCGCGTCCGTTGCCGGAGCAGCTCGGCGTATCCCTGCCGGGGTGGGAGACCAGGGGCGATCCGCGCGAGGCGCTCGTCGATCCAGTCCCGCGACAGCCAGCGCGGCCCGCGATCCTCGACGTGTCGACTCGCACTCCCGTGGGCGTACTCCCAGGGCGAGGTGGCCAGGCCGGCTTCGACGGCGAGGTTGTCGATGTAGGCGTGGACCGCGTCGCGGTAGGCCCTCGTTCGGATCCGCTTGGAACGAAAGCGACTGCGGAACAGAGGTCCCTCGCGGTTCCGGTGCTGGTTGAACCAGCGGACGTACGTGTTCGTGACCCTTCGTATCGCCTCGGACAGCTCTCCCTTCGGGCTGCGTACCAGGAGGTGGTACTCCGCCGGAAGCAGCGAGTAGGCGTGGACCTCGAGCCGCCCCGCGCGGACCTGCCGCGCTACCGCGCAGAGGAACTGCCGCACCTCTTGCCTCGCCTCGAATACAGCCAGCGGCGCCACACCGCGGTTCATCACGTGGTGCCAGTCGCCGGGTTCGTCTAGTCGGAGGGCTCTGGGCATGGGCGGATTCGCCCGCCACGACGGCCTCGAGGCAGCGTCGTTTCGGGTCTGACACCTTGTTGGCGTTCAGATCCGCCGCGCCGTCGGTACTCTTCGAGATAAACCGGCGCTCTTCTCTGCCCCTGGTGAAGCTCAGCGATTGCCGAGATCCTCTTCGGCGATCGGGCGGGGCGTCTCGCCCAGCGCCCCCATCGTCAGGTCGAGCACCGCACCGCCGGTCTTGTTGAACCACTCGACGCGGATCGGATGCCAGCCGGCGGCGAGAGGGGCGACGCCCGACACCGTCTTCGGCCCATGCAGGCCGTCGTTGTCGACCACCAGCTGATCGCCGATGTAGAGGCGGGAGCCGTCGTCGGAAGTCAGGTTGAAGGCGTAGGCGTCGTCGGCGGGGACGCGCAGGACGCCGGTGTAGAAGTGAACGACGTACTCCGCGGCCCACGAGGCCCCCAGGCCCAGGTCGGGGACGATCACCGAGTCTTCGACGAAGGCCGGATGCTCCGGCAGCTCGTCGTAGCTCCCCGAGATCGTCTCGAGGCGCAGTCCGGGCGTGATCCTCGCGCCCTCGGCGAGCGCCGGCCGTGGTTCGACGCGGGTGAAGTCGCGACCTACGAAGTGGGTCGCGGGCATGTCTCCATGGAAGGGCATGACGCGAAGCTGCGCGGAGTCGGTCAGCGTCAGTGGCCCCTCGTAGAGCGGCGAGTCCCTTCTCGGCGCGGACCCGTCGAGCGTGTAGCGCAGGTCGAGGCCGTGAGAGCGTGCATCGAGTGTCACCGTCAGGGGCCGCACGAAATGGTCCGCCGCCGCCTCGATGGTCGGCGTCCTGTAGATCACCGGTACCTCGTCGAACTCGAGCGCGAGGACGGTAGCGATCGGGTCCCGGCGGCCGGCGTCGAGCAGCAGTCGAATACCCCCGATCAACGGCTCCAGCGTGACTCCACGTTCCAGCTGGAGATCTCCTCCGGCGCTGAGCTGCCTCGCGCTCACCGGCTCCGTGCCGAGCCCGACCAGATCTATCCCACCGCTCTCGGGCCAATCGATGACGAACAGGTAGATCGTTGTCCTCCCGTCCGGCTCCGTTCGCATCGTGGCGCGCCCGAACCGGAGCTTCTCGAAGGGACTCGCCGACGTCCCGTAGATCCCCTCGCCGTTCACCGCGAGCCAGTCACCCATCGCCTCGAGCCGCTCCAACGCCTGCTCGGGGAAGCGCCCCTCCGCGGTAGGGCCGACGTTCAGCAGGAAGTTCCCGCCCTTCGAGGCGATGTCGATCAGCTTGTGGATCAGATCCTCGTTCGACTTCCAGTCGTCGTCCGCCGCGTTGTAGCCCCAGTGGCGGTTCATCGTCATGCACGTCTCCCAGTCGACCCCGGGCAGGCCGGTGGCGGGGATCTCCTGCTCGGGCGTACCGAAGTCGCCGGCGTAGCCACCCTCGGTGGTCATCCCGGCCATCCCACCGCGGCCGACGTCGACGCGGTTGTTGACGATGACGTTCGGCTGCAGCTCGCGGCAGAGGTCGTAGAGCGGCTGCCCGTGGCCGTGGTTCCAGGTGCGCTCCCACTCGCCGTCGAACCACATCACGCCGATATCGCCGTAGTTCGTGAGCAGCTCGGTGACCTGCGCGTGCAGGTAGGCGATGTAGCGATCGAAGTCCGCGCCCTCCGCGCTCCACTCCTCCCAGTCGCGTCGGGGGAGATAATCGGGGTGGTGCCAGTCCATGATCGAGTGGTACCAGCAGATCTTCAGCCCGTGCTTGCGGCACGCCTCGGCGAGCGGTTTGAGCAGGTCCTTGCCGTACGGCGTCGACATCACGTCCCAGTCGGTCTCCTTCGAGTCGAAGAGGCAGAAGCCGTCGTGGTGCTTGCTGGTGATGACGATGTACTTCATCCCCGCCCGTTTGGCGGCGAGCACCCACTCCTCGGCGTCGTACTCGACCGGGTTGAACTGCGGCAGGAACTCCGCGTAGACGTCGCGCGGAACCTTCGCCGTGGTGCGAATCCACTCCGCGTGCCCCGTGGCTCCCTCCCACGCGCCGGCAGGGATCGCATAGAGACCCCAGTGAATGAACATCCCGAAGCGCGCCTCCCGCCACCAGTCGAGGCGGGGGTCGCGGAGCTCGGTCTCCTCCGGCGTCGCGGCGCAGGAGAAGAGCGGGATGACGGCGAGGAGCAGCGAAGAGAGCAGGGGCAGTCGGGTTCGGGACATCGGATTCCTCGGGACTCTCACGAAGGACTCTCGGGGCGGGGTGCGACCCCGAGAATAGTGACCGCAGGACTCAACACCAACTCGTGTCGAGTCCTCTCCGATCTCCCGCCGCGGCGTCAGTCCCCCCGTCGGCATGCTCGGGAGACCCCTGCCCTGGTCGATCTCGATCCTGGTGCTAGGATCGACGGTGTGTCCGCGCGGTTGGCTCGCTCAGCGGCGCCTCTCGAAGCCAGGGAGGTGTGAGCCCCGATTGGGCCTGGGCGATCGTTGTGAACACCCGGAGGGGATGATGAAGGCCATGCGCGTCAGTAGACCGTTGATCACCGCGGGAGCCGCTCTCGCCCTGTGGAGCCCCGCCGCGGCCCAAGGCTGGGTCGAGCTTCACCGACTGTACGCGAGCCACGGCGCGTGGTGGGCCCTGTCAGATGAGCTACCAGACCACCGCTTTGTTCGGTGACGGCCTGCGCTGCGCGACCGGACAGGTGATGCGTTTCACGCCACCGCAGAACTCGGGGGCGGCAGGGTCGATTCAATTCGGCCCCGGGTTCGTCTCGTTCTCGTGCGGCGGTGGGGGCTACTGCATCACTCCGGCGTCCACCTGGAACTTCCAGGCCTGGTTCCGAGATCCGGGGGGGCCGTGCGGGAGCGGCTTCAACACCTCGAATGCGGTCGGGGTGCTCTTCCTTCCCTGAGGCGGACCTCATCCGGGAAACCAGATGGTTGAGAGGTCCCACCTCCCCGGATCGCCCCCACTCGGTTACATTCAGCAGGAGTCCTCCTATCCAGTGGAGGACGGTTCGAGAGCCCCAGAGGTGAACGCCATGACTGAGATCCCCGGTTTGCGTCCCCTGGCCACGCTGGCAGCGGCGCTGGTCCTGGGTGGAATTGCACCGGCGCAGTGGAACGACGGCTTCGAGACCTACCAGGATGGGTCGATTCTCGAAGGCCAGGGAGATTGGCACGGCTGGGACGGGGTCAACACCCCTGACTCCCTGGTCTCCAGTCAGTACGCGAGTGAAGGTGCACACTCGGTGCAGATCAATGCCGGCGCGGACACCGTTCACGAGTTCGACGGCATCGACTCGGGAAGGTGGATGATCGTCACCGACGTGTACACCCCTTCCTCGTTCATCGGCAAGGTCTACCTGATAGTGATGAACTACTACCAGGACGGAGGCCCCTACCAGTGGGCGGTCCAGGTCGGCTTCAACGGCGACAGCGTCGAGGTCCAGTGCAACTGCGGTTCGGGCACGCCCACGACCGCGCCGCTCATCTTCGACGAGTGGGTGGAGTTCCGGGTCATCGTCGACTTCTCGCTCGACGAGACCGAGGTCTTCTACGGCGACACCCTGCTGGGGACCTACCCCTGGACCGCCGGGCCTTACGGCTCCGGGTCCTACGGCCTGCCCCAGATCGACGCCATCGACCTCTACTCCGACGCCAACAACTATCCGCACGTCACCGAGATCTACTTCGACAACGTCCGAGTCGTTCCTTTCCAGGGTTCGGTCGGCACGGCGTACTGCTTCGGGGACGGATCCGGAGCCGTCTGCCCCTGCGGCAACAATGGCAATCCGGAAGAGGGGTGCGCCCACGGCGGCGGCGTTGGCGCCAAGCTGTCCGCATACGGAAGCGCCGTCGCCGCGGCGGATGACCTGGTCTTCACCGGAATACAGATGATCCAGAGCGAACCGGCGCTGCTCTTCGCCGCCAATAATGCGATCAACGGCGGCGACGGCACTCCGTTCGGAGACGGGCTGCGCTGCGCCGGCGGAGGGCTGGTGCGGCTCGGCGTGAAGATGGCGGACAGCGCCGGCTCGGCGAGCTGGGGTCCGGGGTTGGCGCAGACGGGCGGCTGGCTCGCGGGAGACACACGCCGTTTCCAGGCGTGGTACCGCGACCCGGTGTCGAGCCCCTGTTCCTCCTACCAGAACCTGACCACGGGACTCGAGATCGATTTCGTCCCCTAGTACACAGCGGAAGAAGACGATGACTCTGACCTTGCTTCCCCTCCTCGCCGCCGCCGCCACGACGGGCGGTTCGGTGCTCGATATCGACGAAGGTTCGCTTCCGGCCACCAATCCCGCCGCCTGGGATCGAGTCGGCGAAGCGGTGGCGGTCGACGGCGGACTGGCCGTGGTGGGCGCGCGCTGGGACGACACTCAGGGTGCCGACGCCGGCGCGGCCTACATCTTCGAGCGCAGTGCCGGCAGCTGGACCCAGATCGCCAAGATCTACGCGAGCGACGCCAACGCCGTGGACCAGTTCGGCAGCTCGGTGGCGATCAGCGGCACTACGGCCGTCGTGGGCACGCCGACCGCCGACGACCTGACCCCGAACGAAGGGGCCGCCTACGTGTACGTGTTCAACGGCACCTTCTGGCAGCAGCAGGCCAAGCTCCTGGCGTCCGACGGTGGTGAAGAGGATCGCTTCGGCTTCGCGGTGGCCATCGACGGGGATCTGATCGCGGTCGGGGCCATGGCGGACGACGACCAGGGCGACTACTCCGGCTCGGCGTACATCTTCACGCGCAGCGGGACCGTCTGGTTGCAGCAAGCGAAGCTCCTGGCCAGCAACGGGTCCGCCCACTCCTACTTCGGCACCAGCATCGCCGTCGATCAGGACACCGTCCTGGTCGGAGCGCCAGGAACTCCCTACTCGGCCGGCGGAGGGTACGTCTACGTCGACGGCGGGGGGACGTGGGCACAACAGGGCTACCTGGTCGATCCGGGGATGTCCTGGTACGAGGACTTCGGACACGCCGTGGCCCTCGAAGGTGATACCGCGGTGATCGGCTCACCTTTTGCCACCGACAACGGTCTCGATTCCGGTTCGGTTTCCATCTTCGATCGAGTGGGGACGAACTGGAGTCACACACAGCGGCTGCTCGCCGGCGAGCAGTTTGGTGAGCTGGGCAGCTCGGTCGCGCTGGAGGGAAGCGTCCTGGCCGCCGGTGCTCCGGGCGACCACCAGCTGGGAGCGGACCCTCTCGGTGCCGTGTACCTGTTCTCGCTCGACGGCGGGGCCTGGGGACAGGCCGGTACGATCCAGCCCGTCGATCTCGAACCGTGGGACGACTTTGGTGCCGCGGTCGCGCTCGAAGGCGGCTCCCTCATCGTCGGCATCCCCGGCAGCGACGAGGCGGCGGTCAACGCCGGCGGCGCCCACGCGTATGCGCTCGTCCCGGGTCCGAAGCTCTACTGCTTCGGCGACGGGGTGAGCTCTCCCTGCCCTTGTGGCAACCTGGGCGGCGAAGGTGAGGGCTGCGCCAACTCGACGGCCGTCGGGGCGACCCTCGACTACTTCGGCGTGCCGGGAATCGCCTCCGATGATCTGACCTTCGACGCGACCGGCCTGGTGCCGGGGCAAGCAGCCCTCCTGTTCGCGGGCCTCAACGCGGTCAACGGCGGCGTGGGCATCTTCTTCGGCGACGGCCTGCGCTGCGCGGGCGGCGCGATCATCCGCCTGGGCGTCAAGGCTCCCGACGGTACCGGCGCGGCGCACTGGGGGCCCGATCTCATCTCCAAGCTCGGCGTGAACCCGGCCGACGTCCGCCGCTTCCAGGCCTGGTATCGGGACCCGGTCGGAAGTCCGTGCGGCAACGACTTCAACCTCTCGAACGGCGTCGAGGTCTACTTCATCCCCTGAACCGCGGTACCTCTACGGCGTGAACGTCACCTCCACGCCGTGCGAGAGGTTGAAGTCGTTCCCGCACGGGCTGCCGCCGGGATCGCGGTACCAGAGCTGGAACCTCCGCACGTCGCCGCTGGACCAGCCACCCGTTCCCGCCAGCGCCGGACCCCACTGAGCGGTCCCCGCGCCGTCCGCCATGCGGACGCCCAGCCGGATGATCGACCCACCCGCGCAGCGCAGGCCGTCGCCGAAGTGCGACCCGAGGCCGCCATTGACCGCGTTGAGCCCCACGAACATGAGCCCGGGCTGGCTCGGCAGCATCCCCTCGGCCTGGAAGGCGAGATCGTCGCCGACCACGCTGGTCGAACCCGTGCCGGTGATCGACGCACCGCTCCCCGTCGAGTTCGCGCAGCCGGTGGTGGAGCTGCCCGGATTGCTGCACGGGCACGCCGTGCCGCTGCCGTCACCGAAGCAGTAGGACGTGCCCACCTCGCCTCCGACGGGAGCCAGGGAGCGCAGCTCGACGTCGTCGATCGTCCAGCCGCCGAAAGTCGTCATCGCGTCACTCTCCAGCGAGAACTCCACCACCACCGCCGGGTTGCCGTCCGCGACCTCGGAGATGTCCAGGGTGGCCAGGCGCCAGTAGTTGTCGAAGTGGGGGAGCAGCTCGTGGTTCGTCCAGATCTCGACGCCGTTCACCGTGACCCGAGCCTTGTCGCTCGAGCTCGCATCGACCCGCAACCAGCGCCTGAAGCGCAGCTGGGTGTAGGTGGAGTCGCTGCAGTCGATCGCCGGAGAGCGCAACCAGTTGTGTTGCTGGTTCTGATACGCGCCGTTGTAGGCGCCTTCCCCGAGATCGTTGCCCCAGGCTCGATCGCCGCTGAACGCCGAGGAGGGATCACCGGCCAGGCCGGCCGGGCTGCCGTGCTGGAAGTCGTCGTGGGAGTTCGGTGTGTCTCCGAAGGTGCCGTGGGTCCAGCCCGCATCGTCGGGGCTCTCGAAGTCGTCGAAGTAGATGTTCTCGACGAGTCCGACTACGAAGTAGATCGCGTCGTTCGCACCACCTTCGGGGAAGTCCAGGGTGTTGCCGAGGTTGTCGGCCGCAGAGAGGTAGTAGTAGATCTCGGCCACCGAGCTCTGGCCGGGAATACCCGCCTCGAAGACGTCGTTGCCCATCGGCACCATCGCGATCGACGTCCAGTCTCCATCTCCGATCCGGTACCACAGGTCCGCCGAGTTGATCACCGGGCTCACCTGCGGGATGATCGTCGCTTCGACCACGTAGGGGCCCGTCTCGTCGGCCGTGTTGTCGAGGATGGTCACGTCATCGTAGAGGATCGCCGGCTTCTCCAGGCCGGGGAAACCCTGGTCCCGGAAGCCGCCGTCGATGTCGTCGTAGTTCGGACTCCCGTTGTCGAGGTTGCCGTCGTCGTCATCGAGGGTCAGCCACTGGAGCTCGATCACCGACTTGATCTGCTCCTGGTCGTAGCCGTTCATCCACGCCGAGAAGAGCCCGTTGGCGACGGCGTCACCGGCCGCGTTGCCGAGGGTGGTGTTCAGCCGGGCACGGACCTTCCAGGCGGCGCCCATCCAGACCTCACCCTCCTTGTGCACCTCTCCACCGTGGCAGTTGGGCGTGGCGTCGCCGCAGAACATCGTGTTGTTGTTGCCGTCGCGCACGTTCGTCCCTGGCCCGAGGAAGTCCTCGCCCACGATGGGGGTGTCGTAGAGGTACATGCAGAAGACGTCCGCATTCCCCTCACCCATGCCGTCCCAGCCGTTGTAGGTGTAGTACAGCTCGTTCAGCCAGTGCCCCATCTCGTGGGCGATGACCGTCGAGAAGCCGGTGTTGGGACAGCTCCCGCCCGAGGCGAAGAAGTTGACCGAGAAGTAGTCGAAGTACGCGTTGCAGGTGGAGTTGTGGTTGACCTTCGCGTAGGCCTGGAAGTCCGCCGTGTCGTCGGTCGGATCCAGGAAGCGAATCCAGTCCCGCAAGAGGCCGATGCCGATGAAGACGTTGGCCTGGGAGGTGACCGCCTCGGTGGGGGTGCCGTTCAGCAAGATCTGGTTACCGGTTCCGCTCAGCTGACCGACGAAGACCTCCTCGGGACCGGCGATGTTGTCGACGTGCGCCCACAGGCCGACGAACTCGGCGGTGACCTGCTCCGGGCCGCTTATGCCGGGGAAGTTGAACGCACCGGTAGCGTCGGTGTAGACCGTGTCGGTCACCGTCTTGACCCGCATGTCCTTGACGGGCATGAGGACGGGAGGATTGGAAGCCGTGTCGGGAAGCGTTCCCGGCGTCGTGTTGGTGCTCACCGTCCCGTTCACGTCGTACTCGTGCACGGTGGGGAAGGACTGGATCGCGCCGCCCTGCTGGGCGTCGATCCACAGCCGGAGCCCCTCGGGCATGAAGTCGGGCTCATGCCAGGTGGCGTCGACCTCCCAGACCAGTCGGCCGACCTTCTCGTCGACGACGAGCTCCCAGCCGATTCCCAACCGGGCCTCGCCGACCTCGGTCGCGGGCAGCCCCGTCTCGGTCTCGAACGCCGCGGCGGCCAGCTCTCGCGCCTGGTCGGCCGACAACCCCGGTAGAGTGTGCAGCCCCCCTACTCCGGGGATCGCCGTGCTCTGCAGCGACAGGACTCCGCCGGCCAGGTCGAAGAGCACGTTGACCCGACCGCCGAGCACGGGCACGCCCCCTACTTCCTGGGTGAAGCTGACGGTCATCTTGTCGGTGGTCCCGATGAGGCCCAGCGGCAGGAACTTCACCCGTTCGTCGACCAGCGTCTGCAACTCGATCCCGGTCATCCCCGCGGTCGCGCCGATCGCCCGGCGGGCGAGGAAGAAGAAGTCCTCATCACCTCGTGGGACCCACTCGGACGAAAACGTGCCGCCGCCGAGGAAGTTGGCCCGACCGGTGAAGCGATCGATGTCGACGTGCCAGCCGCCGCCGTGCCGTGAGCTCCAGAGCTCAAACGACTCGGTGGTTCGCTGGTGAGCTTCGGGTATCCGTGCGACCGACTCCTGGGACAGAGCGGGAGTGGTGGAGATCGGGACCAGGAGAAGGAGAAGAGATCCGGTGGTCTTCATGGCGCCGGGGAGGACTGAGCATCGAGTCGCGGACTCGCGCGGCGAGTGGGATTGATCGGGGCTCCGGACTCCGCCCGGAGCCGGCACCATTTTACTCCTTCTTCCACTTACATGGGGGCGCGAGGTGATTCATGAGGGTGTTCGGGTTCGCCCGGACCCTCGGAGACCCCCTCGAGGTGCGTCCCGCGTCTGCGACCGCGCCGAACAATGTCCGGGCGCACCCTTTCATCCCCGGTTCGCTCCTGAGATGCTTCCGGACTTCCCTTCCGTCACGGAAACAGTCCTGACCCTCCCCTACCCCGCCCACGGCAACCGATGACCGCGAGCTCCCTCACCGCCACCACCGAAGCTCCCCAGCCGGAATCCGCCAATCCCAAGGTCGAGATCGGGCCCAGTGCCATCCACGGCCTGGGGCTCTTCGCCGCCCAGCCGATTCGCAAGGGCGAGGTGATCGGCCTCTACGAAGGGCATCCGGCCACCGAGGACGGCGACCACGTCCTCTGGATCTTCGACGAGAACACCGGCGAGGAGTACGGGATCGAGGGGCTCACCGAGACGCGCTACGTGAATCACTCACGCCGCCCGAACGCCTACTTCGACGGGGAGACGCTGGAGGCGACGCGGGGGATCCAGGCGGGCGAGGAGATCACCCACGACTACGGGGAAGCCTGGTCCGAGGACGACTGAGCGATTTCGAACGCGGCCGAGGGAGGAGGTCGGGTTGCCGATTCCCCGGATGCGGGCTAGGTTTGTTGTGTCGACCCTTCTGCTCGCACCGTTTCATGCCGCTCTCGAGGCCCATTATCGCCCTGCTGGTGGCCGCAGCCCCCGTTGCGGCTCAGGAGAACGTACTGCTCCTGATCGGTGACGACCTGGGCGTCGAGCGGGTCGCCGCCTACGGCGAGCATCGCGACGCCGGGCATACGCCCAACATCGACCGGCTGGCCGAGCGCGGGATCCTCTTCCGCAACGCCTGGGCGACTCCCTTCTGCTCCCCGACGAGGGCGACGATGCTGACCGGGCGTCAGCCCTTCCGCACCGGGGTCGGGGCGGTGATCCAGCCGACGCACGAATACGAACTGCCCCTGAACGAGATCACGCTACCCGAGCTCCTGCACGACGGGACCGGTGGGGCGTACCACTGTGCGGCGATCGGCAAGTGGCACCTGTCCGGCGGCACCACCGCCGCCGTGCACCCGCTCGTCTCCGGTTTCGACGTGCACGCCGGATCGCTGCACAACGTCGGCGACTACTTCCTGTTCCCGAAGAGCGTCAATGGCACGCCCGGCACGTCGACCACTTACGCGACGACCGATACCACCGACGACGCCGTTCGCGCCGTCCAGACGCTGCCCGAGCCGTGGTTCCTCTGGGTCGCCTTCAATGCGCCTCACAAACCGCACCACGCACCGCCAGCACACCTCCACACCTATTCCCTCTCCGGGGAACCCGACGACACGCCGGTCGTCCACGTCAAGGCGATGATCGAGGGAGTGGACACCGAGATCGGCAGGCTTCTTGCGAGCATCGATCCGGAGGTCCGCCAACGCACCACGGTGATGTTCGTCGGCGACAACGGGACCTACGGACCGGCGACCGACGGCCCCTACGGCAAGGGAAAGGCGAAAGGCACTTGCTTCGAGGGCGGGGTCAACGTCCCGCTGATCATCGACGGTCCCCACGTCGCCATTCCAGGTAGTGAGAGCACCGCGCTGGTGCACACCGTCGACATCTACTCGACCGTGGCGGAGATCGCGGGAGTCGATCCTGCGAGCGTGCTGCCGGCGGGGCACGCGCTCGATTCGAGGAGCCTGTTCCCCTACATGCAGGACCCGACGCTCCCCTCACTGCGGAACGAGGTCTACACCGAGCGCTTCACTCCCAATGGCTTCGACGTTCCTGCCTTTCGCGAACAGGCGGTGCGGAACGATCGCTACAAGGTGATCCGGCGAGAGCTCTCCAATGGGCCGGGCAATCCTCCGACGATCACCGAGATCTTCTTCGACCTCGAGGTCGATCCGCTGGAGAACCGCAACCTGTTGCTGGGGACGCCGAGTCCAGAGGAGCGGGAGGTTTTCTTGCGGCTGAGAGCGAGATTGCTGGCGCCTTGAAGAGGATCACGATTCGAGGGATCCGGAGCGATTGGTCGGCCGGCGCGCCGGAAGGGGTGTTGCCCGATTCTTTGATGTGGGTTAGCTTCGGATCCGGGGGATCCCCGGCGCCTCCGGTGGAGTCGAGACCATGTGCTTCCTGAGACTCTCGCTATTACTCGTCCTGGCCGTTCCCGGTGCGGCTCAGGGAAACGTCCTGCTCCTGATCGGCGACGATCTGGGTGTGGAGAGAGTTGCTGCCTACGAGGAGCATCGCGATCCCGGTCGCACCCCGAACATCGACCGGCTGGCCGAGCGCGGGATCCTCTTCCGCAACGCCTGGTCGACGCCGTACTGCTCGCCGACGCGGGCGACGATGATGACCGGCCGGCTGCCCTTTCGCACCGGCATCGGGGCGGTGCTTCCGCCGGTGGGGACCATCGCGCTGCCCCTGAGCGAGGTCACCCTGGCCGAGCTCCTGAAGGACGGGACCGGGGGTGCGTATCGCTGCGCCGCGATCGGTAAGTGGCACCTCGCGGGCGGGCAGACCGGACCCGAGCTCCACCCGCTGCTCTCCGGCTTCGACATGCACGCGGGGTCGCTGTTCAACTTCGACGACTACGACCAGTGGCCGAAGAGCATCAACGGCACCCTCACCACCTCGACCGTCTACGCGACGACCGATACGACCAATGACGCGATCCGGGCGATCGAGGTGCTGCCGGAGCCGTGGTTTCTCTGGGTCGCCTACAACTCGGCGCACACGCCACTTCACGCGCCGCCCGATCACCTGCACTCCTACGACCTCAGCGGCGAGCCCGACGACACGCCGGTCGTTCACTCCAAGGCGATGATCGAGGCGATGGACACCGAGATCGGGAGGCTGCTGGCGAGTGTTCCGCCCGAGGTGCGGGCGCGCACCACGGTCTTCTTCATCGGCGACAACGGAACGCACGGGCCCAACGCGGATGGCCCGTTCCGGCGCGACCAGGCCAAGGGCACCTGCTTCGAGGGCGGCATCAACGTCCCGCTGATCGTCGACGGTCCCGACGTTGCCGTACCGGGGAGCGAGAGCGCCGCGCTGGTGCACACCGTCGACATCTACTCGACGGTGGCGGAGCTCGCCGGCGTCGATCCCCTGAGCGTCCTCCCGCCGGGCCGCGAGCTCGACTCGCAGAGTCTGATTCCCTACCTGCACGATCCTGGCCGGCCGTCGTTGCGACAGGTCGTCTTCACCGAGCAGTTCAAGCCCAACGGACCGGGCTTTCCCCACTTCCACGAGCGAGCGGTGCGCAACGAGCGCTACAAGGTGATCCGGCTGGAAGAGACCGCATTTCCGCCTACGCTCGAGGAGCACTTCTACGATCTCGAGGCCGATCCGACGGAGCAGCGCAACCTTCTGCAGGGGACGCTGAGTCCGGCAGAGCGGGAGGTCTACCTGCGGTTGAAGGCGCGATTGCTGGCACCGTAGCACTGGATCGCGGGCGGCACCGGCGAGGATCCGGCCGCCACACGGTTCCGCACGATCCGTGCGTGGTTCGATCACGGTCGGTGAGGCCCTGGAGGGTCCGATCGAGTGCTCGAGACCCGGGAAAAAGCGATTGACGCCGGAAACCGAGTCGTCGGGCAAGGTAGTTGCAATGGAGCAGGGTTCGTCGTGACGCCCCCTGCCCCGACGTCGGAGACACCCATGAGCATCCCCAGAAGCTCGATTCGGTCCGGAACATCGCTCGCTCTTCTCGTGGGCCTACCCTGCGTGGCTTCCTGTTCCGGGGAGCTCCTGGATCTCTTCGGAGGCGGTGGCGTCAGCAGTGACTCGGGGAGCGAAGGCTCCGCCGACGACAAGTACTTCCTGGTCGTCCCCGGCACCCTGCAGGCGATCGATCCTCGGACTCCGACTCACGTCTACAGCTTCGGGACCGACTTCTTCGGCATCTCCGACCACGCCGTGGGGGGTGAGTTCAACCCCGCGAACCAGAGCCTCGTGGATCCCGGGAACGAGCAGCTCGTGTACGCGCTGGACGATCGGCTCTTCGCCGTGGACCTCGAGATCGAGCGTGTCGACGGAGAGGTCCAGCCACCGGAGCCCGTGGAGTTGGCGGCCTTCTCCGCGCCGATCGAGGACGTGACGGTAGAGGAGGACTACTCGGCCGAGGGCGGCGATCGAACCTACGTCGTCCTCGTCGACGATGCCTACCACATCGTCGCGGAGGCCGGCGGCGCTCCGACGTCACCAGCCCCCTTCCCCGGCACGCCGAAGGCCAGCCTGATGGACCCCGCCACCGGCGCGTTCCTCGGGTGGCTGGCCCTGGACGGCGGCAGCCTGATCCGGGTGGATCGCGACCTGAGTACTCGGTTCATCACCCTGGCGGACAAGGTCCGGAAGCTCGGGGACACGTGCGACGTTTTCCTGGCCGTGGATGAGCAGCTGATGAGCTACGACGTGGGCACCGAGACGCTGGTGGACATCGGCTACACCTTCGAATCCAACGGATCCGCAGGGCTCCCTCAGAGTGTGGAAGGCGAGCTCTACTTCCAGGTCTACACCAGCGATCAGGGTTGGGAGATCTGCGGCACGGATCTGGATGGGCCGGTCACCACCCTCGTCACGGGCATCCTCGCGGAGTCTCTCCTGACGATGATCGTGCTGGAGACTCGTCTCGTCTACGAGACCCAGTGGATGGGTGGTGGCCCGCGGGGCCTGGAGCTCAGGAGCGTCAACCTCGACGGGAGCGACCCGGTCTACCTGGATGGCGGCAAGCACTGCGAGTTCGAGTTCTCCTTCAATACCTCACCCGTCCACGAGGACCAGGTCCTCTACTGGATCAGGGACCTGTACACGAACGTGGCGGGGACCTACGCGATCGACGCCGACGGCTCGGGGAAGACGGAGCGCCAGGGCGGTCACTGGATGGGGCGGCAGTACCGGGGCGAGATCTTCCTGAGTCGGCCCTGGCAGGCGAAGCGGCTCTTCTGGGTGGCAGACGACCCCGCGACGATCACCGCGGTGGACCCCGACGATCCCGGGGGGAGCCTGTACCCGATCGGCGAGCTTCCCCCCAGCGTCTCGCTCTCCGTCATCCGCGCGTCCTACGGGGACGCACACCTTTGCCTCGCGGAGATGGGCGACGGGGCCCGGCACGCCTACTTCTTCGACTCCTCGAGGCCGAATTCCCTGGTCTGGGTGATCGGCGCGCCGTAGGCGCGGCTCATCAGGCTCATTCCACCTGCAGATAGAGCGAGTCGAGCTTCAGATCGAAGCGGTGTGGTCTCGTCGCGACGACGACCACGTCGAGGACTTCCTGCCAGGTGGCGGCTCTGTGCGGATCGATCCACAGGTTGCGGAGGTCGTCGGGCGCCTCCCGACGATACAGGTGCTTCAATTCCCCGGCCAGGGCATCGAGCGTCGCGATCGGCTCCCCGTCGAGTGAGAATCGACCACCCTCGTGCATCTCCAGGTGATGGGGGGGAGGGGGCGGTTCCGCTCCCTCGACGTCGATCCACACCTGCCTGGGGAGAAAGAAGCACAGCTTCGTTTGAGTCGGGGGGTCCTCCCACCGGGTGGCGATCTGGATCTTCCAGATGTTCGTCTCGCCCACCTTCGCGATGACGTCGCGGACCGACGTCCAGCTCGCTCGAGCGTCGGCGCGGATCAGCACCGGCTCGTCGGGGATCTCCTCGGGAGGGCGGCCGTACGGCTCCTTCTTCATGCGCTCCGCGATCTCGGTGAAATCAGGTAGGGCCTCGGCGCCACTGACGGTGACGCGCAGTTCTGGGCGGAACTCGTCGGGGTCCACCCAGTCCTCCCACGATAGACGCACGATCGGCAGCTCGATCCCGTCATCCAGCAACGGCATTCCGTAGTCGAAGAGGTGGGCGTGCAGGTACCACGCCGCACCGCCGCTGCAAAAGACCGAGCAGATGGCCAGGATCCAGCCTCGCACCGCGCCTCTGGCGAGCAGCAGACGAACCCAGGACAGCACGCCGACCGCCATGGCGACGAGGAGAATCCAGAAGGCCGCGTGGAGCAGATTGGCCGGCCAGATACAGCCCGAGGCTCGGTGATTGGCGTACGAGATCGCTTCGGCGATTCCGAGCACGGACAGGCAGAGCGCGATCCGGACGAGGGGGTCGATGCGCTTCTCCTGCCCACGATCGAACCAGATTCCGACCGCCGTGAAGCCCACGGTGAGGATCACGACGAACCAGCCCAGAGCGCTGGAGACGAGCGGCAGATCGACCCGCTCGGGTGGGCCCGGTTCGCCGGTTCCGAAGATCCCCCAGGGGACCACGGCCAGGGCCAGGTACGACAGGACGAGCAGACCGACACTGATCAAGAAACCCGGGATCAACCAGAGCGTGAACGGTGCGGCCTTGACGCGCTTCTTCGGACTCATGGCGACCTCCCCCCAGGAGTGCCTTCCTACGAACGCACCATGCTACGCGGTATTCACCCCTCTCGGACACCCGCTTCACCGATGCGTCCGATCCGGGTGAGCCGCAAGACTGCCTCTCCCGCCTCGTCGGTAGCAGCGGTGTCGAGCACGCCCTCGACGAACCACTCCAGATAGTCCTGGGGGTCGAGGATCGTCTGGGTCACACGACCGCTCTCCGCGTCGAACTCGAAGAGGTCAGGGCCGTGCGCCGAGGCGTCGATCCGGACCCTGGCGTGTTCCTCTCCGTAGGCATCCATCGCCTCGGCGACCGACTCCGCGGGGAACTCTTCACTCGCGATGCTCTGGTAGCTGGCCTCTTCACCGCCACGCAGCGCCATGATCCAGCGGAAGGCGGCCCTCCTGACCTCTCGGTGGAGGGCCTGACCGCGCTGGCTCAACGGCAGCGGCGGGGCCGGGGTATGTCCCTGATCGTCGTCCTTCTCCTCATCCTCATCGGCGAGTTCCGCCGCGTACTCGTCGAGCCCGGCCCACTCGTCGAGGATGCTGGTGTCCACGCGCTCGATCGTTCGCTTCAGCCAGGTGCGCAGCCCCTCCAGGTCGACCTGGTTCTGGATGAACAGGGGGAGGTTGCGCTCGAGGACCCGGTAGACGTTGGAGATGTAATAGAGCAGATCGCGCTCCTGGTGCGAGATGTCGCGGCGACCCACCTTCTTGCTGCCCTTCTTCTTGAAGGTGTGGGCGCAGGCCGAGATGTACTCCCCGAAGGCGTAGCTGCACTCGTACATCTCGCGTACGACCGACTTGGCCTCGGGGCGCTCTCGCCTCGGGACGAAGCCGGGGTTCTCCTCGGCCCACTTGTCGAAAGCGTGCTCCAGGTAGTCCTCGAGGGGGCGGTGGCGTGTGGCCGCGTTGAGCTCATCTCGGGTGGCGTGGTCGAAATGGTCCACGCGCCCTGCATCCTGCCAGGCCTCGTCACGCGCGCGGCGGTCCTGGACGTCGAGGATCTCCTTCTTGCACTCGAGGATGGCCTCGATGACCGAGAGCACGTCCAGATCGTTCAGGTGCTCGCCGGGGAGGCCGTACAGGGCGTCGTCCAGGAATAGCCCGAGGGGGCGGTCCAGGAGGCGCTCCGTGTCTGCGCTTCGCGCGGGTTGATAGGCGATGGCTTCCGCTTCACCCCTCCGCACGTGGCCGGACTCCACGAGCCCCTCGAGGATCTGGTCCCGCTGCTCCTGCGCAGTCTTGCGGGCGGCCGAGGTCGGGGCGGCCCGGTCGATGAAATCGTTCAGCTCCGCGAGCCCGTCCCCAGGTCTGGTGAGAAAGTCCAGGACCAGGTTGGGTTCGATGTAGAACGGAGGCTCGAGGGCCGCGGGCTCGGCGCCCTTCAGCTTCTCCCAGACCTCCTTGTTCCACATGCGGAAGCCCTTGGGCGGTTGGATCAGGCGAGGCTTCCGGCCGGTGTGTGCCGCGCGCTGTCGTTCGCGCTCGTTCTTCACCACGTGTTCGGGAGCCAGGACCCAGACATAACCCCGCTCGTGGTGACCCTTGCGTCCGGCGCGTCCGGAGAGCTGCCTGAAGCTCTGGGCGGAGAGGCGACGAGACCTTCCCTCCACCTGGGAGTTCAGCTCCGTTATCAGGACCGTCTGGATCGAGAGGTCCACACCGACCCCGAGCGTATCCGTCCCGCAGATCAAGGCGAGGGCGATCCCTCCAGGGCCGGTCACGTGCAGCTGGGCGAGCTTCTCCACGGCCCGCCGGTACTTCGGGAGCATTCCGCCGTGGTGGACGCCGATCCCCCGGGCGACGAGCTTCTCGAGCCTCTTTCCGAACGGCGTGTTGCAGTCCACGTCGTCGAAGACCTTCTTCCGAGTGGCTTTGCCCGCCTTGATCTCTTCCCGCAATTCCGGTGGGAATGGCGTCCTGGCGAAGGAGTCCGCGGCCAAGGTAGCCAGGTGGCGCGCGAAGCGGACCACATAGATCGGGTCGCGGCGGTCCTGAAGGAGTTGCTCGACAACCTCCTGGAGCAGCTCCTCGTGGTACTCCTCCGTCTTGGGGACGGGGTGCTCATCGCTGGTCACGGCGAGTGCCTCACCATCGATCCACTCGGCGAGCTGGTCGGCGATGCCCGCGGGATCGCGCAGCGTCGCGGACATCAGGAGGAACCGACTTTCGCGCATCTCGACGAGCGGGATCAGCCAGGCCATGCCGCGATCCCGGTCCCCGAAGAGATGGAACTCGTCCATTATCACCCAGTAGTAGTCCGTGGCCGAGCCGGTCCTTCGGGCGATCTTCGCGAGGATCTCCGCCGTACAGCAGACGATGGGCGCGTCGCGATTGACAGTGGCATCCCCCGTCATCAGGCCCACATTCATCCGGCCGAAGTGTTCCGCCAGGCTGAAGAACTTCTCGTTGACGAGGGCCTTCGTCGGGGCCGTGTAGATGCTCCGGACGCCCCGGCACAGAGCTGCGAAGTGGGCGGCAAGAGCCACCTCCGACTTGCCCGACCCCGTGGGAGTCTGGAGGACCACGCTGCAATCCTCGATGACCCACCCGATGGCCTCCTCCTGGTGGTCGTAGTACTTCTCGCCCGGGTAGCGCTCCTTGAAGTAGGCCTGCAAGCCGGCCTGGATCTTCTCCGGTGAGTCCCCGCGGTGCTTGAGGATGGGCCCCTGGCGGCTCGCGACCAATCGCGAGTAGACGCGGGTGAACTCGGTGAACATACACCCGCCTGCCATGGTGACCTGGGGCAAGTAGCCGGCTTCCAGGTAGTCGAGGACCCGCCGGGACCCTGCCACGAGCTTCTCGGCGAGCACCTCCGGCGACGGGGCATCGACCCACGTCAGGCGGCCTTGGGCCTCGCCCCCCTCCTCGAGCATGCGGGCGGCGGTCATCAGCGGCTCCAGGTCCCCGAACAACCGCTGCCACTCCCCTCCGTCCTTCGCGTAGATTGCCAGGTGCTCGAGAAAGACCGAGAGCGTCCTCTTCGTCAGCGGTACAGCATCTTCGGCGTGGGCTGCGATCTCGTCGGACACGGCCCGCAGCGCCACGTACAGTGCCAGCTCGCGTTTCCCGTTCCTGAAAGCGGCTTGGCCCCACATCAGGTAGAACTGGCGTACTCTTTCCGCGATGTCGTCCGCGGGCCTGCCGTTTGCGGCGCGGAAGTTCTCCGCCACGCGCTGCCGCGCATAATCCATGGCATCCTCGGTCCGGTTGCTGTCCCGGAGTACCTCGACGCGGTAGAAGTCGTGGATCACCCGGGGACGCACGGTGCAAGCAACCTCGACACCCGCCAGGGCCAACTCCTCGACCTCGTCTTCTCCGAGGAGCTCGGCCAGGCCGCTGTGCAGCACCCGCGTGCAGGTCTGGATCGTGTTGCCGTGCTGGCTGACGTTTCCGTCCCAACAGCCCAGCTCAAGGGCCGCCCGGATCGTGTCTCTCAGGATCTCGTCGAAGGAGATGCCCAGGCGTAGCGCAACGGCGACGGTGGCCCGCGCGATGCGAGAGTGACGCGTCCGGATCGTCACCCCCTTCGTACCATGGGTCACCGGTGCCTCTCGGCCCAGGGGCCGATCGATCAGACGCCGGAACTGCTGCGGACTGGAGTCCGTCAGTCGCGCCACGACCCGGTGATCCAGGCCGTCGACACCCAGGGTCTCGACCAATGAGATGGCCGTGAAGGCCCTCTGGAGGTCGAGCTCCTCGACTGCTCCGAGCTTGACCATGAGGTCCTTCTGGTGGCCCCGAAGGGCGTCGTCGCTCTCGAAGCGCAGGGCGAGGCAAGCGGCGAAGAGGGACCCGTCCTGGTCGCGTGCACTCTGCACCTTGTCGAAGAGCTCTTGCGCCGCGAGCTCGACCGGTTTCTCGGCCAGCGCACGCAGCCCCACGTTCCCGATCGCCGACCAGCCTTCGACGATTTGCTGCGCGTCGTCCAGGGCGAGGCTGCGGCGCCTCTCCATGAGCTTGGTCCGTCCCCAGACCAGGCTTGGAGCTTCGGATCGGTGCCACTCGGAGTCCCAGGCAGCGCCGAGGATGTGGAGCTCCCGCTCGCTCTTCGCGAGGGAATCATGGTGCAGGAGCAGCTCGAGCCAGACGGCGTGGGTATCGGCCTCGTCAACCACCAGGAGAACCTTGCCCTCCGGCGGAAGGCTCTCCACCGCCTCGCGGATGCGCCCCTCGTCCTTGTGGTCGATCGGCTCCCGGAGTCCGTACAGTCGAACGGACGCGATCCCCTCACGGGCGACCCGTGCGGCGATCTGCAGCAGCATCGTCGACTTTCCCTCGCCGGTGGGGCTCAGGAGCAGGTCGAAACGGGACCCGTCGCCGCGGATGGACTCGAGTATCTCCTCCCCCAGACCCAGGAGGGGAATGCGCTCGTCCACGGCGTGCCGGAGCCCGGGCTCGGCGCCGTCGAAGTACTCGAGCAGCTCTTCATCGGAAAGGGGCCTGTTCGCCTCGTGCTCGAGGCGGTCGCTGTCGATGGCCGTCCAGATGAGATCGGCCTGATCATCGATGGCCTGAACCGCCTTGAGGATCTCGAGCGCGAGCTCCGCCGGTTGGTCCGGGTCGAACTCGCGCGGGACCAGGGCCGGGAAGAGGTTGCCCAGGATCTCCAGGTGAGCCTGGACGCTGGGGACCCGTCTCTCGGTCCCGTCTTCGTCCTTCCAGCTCGGCCCCTCCGCGGCGCGATCCCAGTCGCCCTGCACGACGTGGATCCCCAGGTCGATCTCGACCACGTAGGCCAGGTAGGCTTCCCACTGCGTGAAAGTCGCCACGCCATCCGGCAGGAGGTCGAGGACCTTCCGGAGGCGCGCCTTGCGGCGGGCGCTGTAGATCCTCTGCTCCAGCATCTCGAAGTAGGAGGGCGGGATGGCCTTCCCCGCCTCCCGGCCCACGAGCTGGACCACCACGTTCGAGTCCCGGACGGCCTCGTAGATATTCTGAAGCTTCTGGTAGGTTTCGCGGAGGTCCTTCTGGTGGTCGGTGCGAAGCTGAGTTCCGTTCCTGAGACGCTCGGCCACCTCGGTGCGAAAGGAGGCCAGGTCGGTATTCGCAGAGGACAGGAAAACGGTACGAGGGTAGGCCATGGGCGTCAGAATCCTGCGTTGGACGGTCGCGAGAACCAGCCCACGACCTCGCTCCGGAGCTGTTTGACCGAGGCTGCGCCGAGGAGGGCAGGGCGCTGGTTCCGCAGGGACACTTCGCGGGTGTGGAAGGTGTTGCGGTGGGTGGCGAGGTTTTGGGCGACCTGAGGCTCGACGCGCTGCGGGCCTGGATCGTAGAGCGGGGGTCGATTCTGCGGAGGCGTGCTGACTGGCGCAAGGAGACTGCTTATCCCTCGGGCTCGTGGCGACCTCCCCTCGGAGTCGTCTCTTCCGAGTGCGCCATCCTGCGCGATATGCACCCTCTCTCGAAACAGCAGCGAACGCAATAACTCAGGCTGGAGGCCACACCGCCTTCATCTTCACCGTCTGTGGTGAGCCGGCGT
>CAZCAC010000134.1:0-23313 GCA_964496575.1 uncultured Planctomycetaceae bacterium
CCTCTGTGTCCTCTGTGGTTTATTTCTGGTTCCGGCTCTGTGCTCTCTGTGGTCCCCTGCGGACGGGCGAATCACGGCGGATCGTCCCCGACTCCGTACCTTGGCGGATTCCCCCCCTCGGCGTACCCTGGAGGTGTACCCGAGAAGGAGAGCGGGCCCCCGGCGAGGAAGAAGCGGTGCGGTCGCTCCTCCGGTTCCACGGTTCCATCGAAACGGAGTATCCATGTTCTGCACAGCTCTCGCTTTCTGTGTCCTGTCCCCCTCCCTGCCACACGTCGTACAACCGCCGGTAGCCCCCGGCGTCGAGACACGCGCGGATGATCACGGCCGCCGCGCCGTGGTGACACGGTTCACCCCCGGCGCGATCGATCACTCCCCGACCGGAGCGGCCCGTGCTCTCGCCGCCGCGAACTGGGAAGCGATCGGCCCCTTCGGCGGAGACGTCGCGGACGTCGCGGCCTCCCCCACCACCGCGGGCGTCGTGCTCGCCGGGCTGGCCCCCTCGAGCGGCGGCGGCGGCACGATGTTTCGCTCCACCGACGGCGGCGCCAACTGGACCGAGCTGAGCTCCTTCACCGGCCTCAGCGTGCACGACCTCGAGTTCGCGCCCGACGGCACCGCCTACGCGGGCACGATGGATAGCGTCTACAAGAGCACCGACGACGGTGCGACCTGGGTCCAGAAGAACCTCGGCATCGGTGTGAACGACCAGACCCTCGAGGTCACCATCGACCCGAACGACCCGCTGCGGCTCTGGGCCGGCGTCGCCGACGCGCTCGGCAGCCAGCCGAACACGCTGCTGCTCTCCACCGACGGCGGCAACACCTGGACGCCCAAGGTCCCCCTGGGCGGGCCGTACGGATTCGCCGCGATCGCGGTGCATCCGAGCGACTCCAACAAGGTGTACGCCGCCTGGCAGGGTGGCTTCGGCGGCGGCGGGGTCTTCGTCTCCAGCAATGGCGGCACCACCTGGACCGACCGCACCGGGATCCTGCCCACCAACCCGATGCAGGACCTCGTGCACGACGGGACGCGCCTCCTGCTCTGCGGTGGCCAGCTCTTCGGCTCGCAGAACGTCGGGGTGTGGACCACCTCCGACGATGGAGTCACCTGGACCGAGCTCTCCAACGCTGGCTGGCCGCTGCGGGTACTGCACGACCTCGAGCTCGAGCCGGGCAACCCCAACCACATCCTCGCCGCCTCGGTCGGCAACGGGATCTACGAGAGTTTCGACGGCGGGGCGACCTGGTCCTTCGGCGTCGGTGGAACCGGCGGCCTCTCCAGCAACGAGGTCTCCTACGACCCGCTCGGCGCGACCATGACTCTCTTCGTCGGCTCTTCTTCCAACGCGGTCTGGAAGAGCACCGACGGCGGCGCGAGCTACGGTTCCTCCTCGCTGGGCATCGGCCAGCTCAACGTCTACTCGATCGCCACCAACCCGTTGAACCCGCTGGAGGTGGCGATCGCCTACCAGGGGCTCAACGACGGCGGCCTGCAGAGCTCGGTCGACGGCGGGGTGACCTGGAGCGGCGAGAGCGTCCCCGGGACGCGCTGGAACGTCGTTCGCTTCGACGAGGCCGGCACCCTCTACGCGCTCAACGACGGGCCCTCCACCATCGCGCCCGAGGGCGTGTACCGGCGCAGCGGCGGCACCTGGACGGGGATCGGTCCCGACCAGGGCACCCTGTTCGAGACGGAGATGTTCGCCATCACCTTCGAGCCGGGCGACCCCAACACCATCATCGCCGGCGGCAGTGACTTCGGCGTGGCCGGTCACGAGCCGACGTGCTGGAAGACGACCGACCTCGGCGGCACCTGGACCAAGACCTACGAGGGCACCGGCGAGGATTTCGAGGACGTGACCGACATCGAGTACCTCGTCGGCGGCACCGACGTGCTGGTCGCCACCTTCAACGACTTCAGCGGCGTCCAGGACGGTGGCGCGCTGCGCTCGGCCGACAGCGGCGACAGCTGGGCCCCCTCCAGCACGGGCCTCGCCGCCGAGTGCCAGGGGTGGAACCTCGACGTCCCGGGCGACGGCTCGGTGGTCTACCTGGCGGACGCGGACGCCGGCACCGGCAACGGCGGCCTCTACGAGAGCACCGACGGCGGCCTGACCTGGTCGCAGACCAACGCCTCGGGCACCACCCGGCACGTCACCTCCCTGCCCTCGGACTCCGACACCCTGTTCACCACGCACAGCAGCGCTCCCAAGGTGCGCTCCAGCGAGGATGGCGGGACGACCCTCGGCGACTACACCACCAACCTCACCACCACGGCGTGGATGCAGGGCCTGCACCTCGACACCCCCGGCGAGATCCTCTACGTGGCCACCAACGAGGGCTCCTGGCGCACCATTCTCGGTCCGAGCACGACCGGCACGGCCTACTGCTTCGGTGACGGCACCGGCGACCCGTGCCCCTGCGGCAACACCGGCGGCACGGGCGAGGGTTGCGCGAACTCCACCGGGGTCGGCGGCCTCCTCGTCGGACACGGCTCCCTCAGCGTCCTCGCCGACGACCTCGGCTTCGACGGCTCGGGTCTCCTGCCCGGCCAGGGTGCGCTCCTGTTCGTCGCCAACAACCAGCTCAGCGGCCTCTACTTCGGTGACGGGCTCCGCTGCGCGGGCGGCGCGCTGATCCGCCTGGGCGTGAAGGTCCCGAACGGCTCCGGCGACGCCACGTGGGGTCCCGGCCTCGGCGTCAAGGGCGGCTGGGCCGCTGGCGACGTCCGCAACTTCCAGCTGTGGTACCGCGATCCGGTGGGCAGCCCGTGCTCGAACGAGTTCAACACCACGAACGCCATCAACGTGACCTTCGCGCCGTAGCGTTTCACGCTCACCACGGGCGGCGACGTACCCCGCCATGCGCTCGGAGCCAGCACCGGCTCCGGGCGCATGAACTTGGTGCCTGACGCCGCGCGGGCTCTCGGCTCCTATCGGGGTGGCGGGAAGGTGCCGGACCAGTGGAGGGTGTCGCCTTGCCGGACTTTCCGGTACCATCGGAAATTACGGGGCCTCGCCGGTGCCGAGGAAGAGCCTGGATCGATCCGGCGGGCGCCCGTCGCCTCGCCGTTCGGTCTTTCTCTCGCCCGCCTCACCCGAAGGAGGCTCCCATGTGTCTCGCCCGCCTGCTCCCCTGCTCGGCCCTCGCACTCCTTCTCGCCGCCCCGGGCTCAGCCCAGACCCGGGTCTGGACGGTCGACAAGAACGGGCCGTCAGACTTCTCCGACATCCAGTCGGCGATCGACGCGTCGTCGGATGGAGACGCGATCCTGGTCGATGGCGACACGTTCGCCGGCTTCACCATCCAGGCTCGAGGGGTCACCATCGTCGGCGAAGCGGGTCAAACGCGAATCCGTGGGGTCGTCGAGATCGAGGACCTCCCGGTGGGAACGGCCGCGGTGCTGTCCAATCTGGTGCTGGAGCCCGTGCACTCGAAGAAGAACGGAGCTCTTTGCGCCTACTCCAATCTCGGGTCGGTTCGGCTGCAATCCTGTGAGCTCATCGGAGGAGCTGCCCGTCTATATTGCGACGACGACGGCTATCCCAGTGGCGACGGCTGGTTGGCGGGGGCCCGGATCGAGGACTGCGCGGACGTCTGCTTCACCCAGTGCTCCTTCGAGGGAGCCCATGGGGTGGGCGGCTATCAGAACTGCGCGGTGTCGTACTACACCTGCGGCCCCGGAGCACCCGGCATCCACGCTGAGGATTCGTCCGTTGCCGTCTACGATTGTCAGCTTCAAGGAGGCCGGGGCGGAGACTCGGACGACACCAATGAGAACGTCTCGGCGAGGGAGGGGGGAGCCGGCGCCCGCCTGATCCGGTCGTTCATGTCCCTGTCGAACACTCTCGTCGGCGGCGGCCCGGGTGGGAACATCACCATCTTCGCCAGCCTCATCGTCCCGGGACCGGGTGGAGCAGGCTTCGACCTTGAGGACCAGCCTTCGGAAGTGCAGCTCCTCGACACCACCATCATTCCCGGGATTGGCGGCACGGAGCCGTACGGATCGTCGGCACCGGATGGGGCGCCCTTCATCGGAGAAGGATCCTCCGTGATCGTCCAGATCCCCGGCAGCCATCGCGAGATGGAGATGAGCGATCACTTCCAGTACCTCGGGACCACCGTCCTGGCCACGTTCCGCGGCGAGGTGGGCGACCAGGTGTACCTGCCGCTCGACTGGGGCACCGCGTTCCACTTCGACCCGACCGTGAAGGGAACCTGGATCCTCCCGCAGCCCCCGACGATCCCCCCGTCTCCGATCGCGGTGATTCCCGCCTCGGGGGAGATCCAGGTGTCGATCCCCTCGGCGGCACCCACCGGCGCGAACTGGGCCGAGGTGGAGTACCGTCAGATGTACGTGGTCAGCGCGACGGGGGATACGATCCTCGGCTCCCCCACGGGCACGCTTCAACTCCGCCCCTGCCCGTCGCCTTCCCGCTACTGCACGGGCGCGCCCAACTCCTTCGGTCCCGGCGCCATCATCCATCTCACGGGCTCGATCAGCGTCAGTGCAAACGACGCCGCGCTGCACGCTTCCGAGGTCCCACCGAACCAGTTCGGCCTCTTCTACTACGGCCCGAACCAGATCCAGCTCCCCTGGGGTGACGGCTACCGCTGCGCGGGCGGAGGAATCCACCGACTCGGCACGGTGAGTAGCGATTTCACCGGCTACGCCTCCGACCAGATCGACTACACCCTACCCCCGATGAACGCGGGGGGCGGCAAGGTCGTCGCGGGCAGCAGCTGGAACTTCCAGTACTGGTACCGCGATCCGGGCGGTCCCGGGGGCACCGGCTTCAACGCCTCCGACGCACTGGCGGTCACGTTCTGTCCCTGATCCCGGTCCTCGAGCCCCGAGCCTCTTCTCGAGCACTCCGGGCCATCCAGCAGGCCCGGACTCTCACCCGAGAGTCCCGGGCTTTTTCGCGTCCGGAGCGAGTACAATCCGCCCACTCGAGGGGACCGGCGTCCGCTGAGGGCCGTGTCCCCGTGACCCGACTCGGAGGAGAAGAGATGACTGGTCAAGCGACACGCAGGATCCTGCTCTCGACCGTGCTCGTCGCGGTCTTCACCGGCTGCAAGGCCTTCCGCGACGAGACCACCTCGTACGACGTCGGACCCCGCGTGGGGTTCCACGTGGACGCGGGGGCGCAGGACATGGGCACCGGTACCAACCAGAGCGGCACGCCGGTGTACGGCGAGAGCACCATGGCCTGGAGCACCGTCCTCCTCGAGTTCGGCTGGGGGCTCCAGGCGGGACCGGTCACCTTCGAGCCGGAGTTCTACCTCGGCGGCGGCGGCGGCAGGATCGACGACGGGCGCTGGCTCGGCATCGCCCCGGGGGAGCTCGACAGCTGGGATGGGACAGCGGTCGGCGGCGGGAGCCGGCTGCGGTTCACGATCGACTCCGACTCGCGCTTCCGCATGGGGTTCGACTGGAAGTACCTCCGCTACGAGGGAACCTGCAACAGCATCGCCGACGGCCTGCCGGGCCTGACCCAGCGCCAGGACGCCGTCACCGATCACCTCGAGCTGCTCGCCGTGGTCGACTACGACGGCGAGCACTTCCGCCCGTACTTCGCCACGGGAGTCGTCTCGAACTTCAACGAGTTCACGCAGCAGTCGAACCCGGCCAACAAGATCGAGATCGAGACCAAGGAGCCGTTCGGGGCCAAGCTGGGGCTCGACGTTCACCGGATCGGGAACACCGGATTCTACGGCACCCTCGAGCTGGGCTACTTCGGCGGGGCCGCCCTCGGGCTCGGCCTCGGCTATCGCTTCTGAATCGGAACGGCGCTTCTGAGCCCGAGGCCAGGGTCGAACGAGGGGAACGACTCGCGGTTTCCCGGGGTTTTCGCCAACAAGGAGGCCCTGTGGACTCGTTGAGGGTAGAAGGTCCGTTCACGACGACCTCCGTCCGCAGCACCACGCTCTCATGAGAAAGACCCTCCCCCTGCTTCTCCTCGGTGTCCTCCTGACCTGTCAGTGCTCGTCGCGGGAGAGCGACCCCGCCCCCGTGGACGAGACGGCGGCGCTCACCCGCGGGCCGCTGGGGACGCTGGAGTGGGAGCCGGACAGCGAGTCGATCAAGGCCCTCCTCGCAGCCCACGCCGCGCCCGAGGAGTCGGAGGCCGCGACGAACGAGGCGAACGCGGGGCCGGTGACGGGGGCGGCGGCGCCCGGAGCGCCGGCGAGCGAGCTGCGCTCGCTGGGCTACACCGACGGCGACAGCGGCGGCGAGCTGGATTCCCTTGCCGATGCGAGGTACAGGCATGGGGCGTCGATCGACGCCTTCCACGCAGCATCGGCGGCGCTGGAACTCGCGAAGGAGAAGAAGGGCAGCGGCGCGACCGAGCCGCGGACCTGGCGCCGCGCCGGTGCGGCGGTCAACGCGACCACGCTGCGGGTCGGCGACGACGACGAGCTGCCGCTGCTCGGGGTCGAAGCCTCGGTCTGGGTCGACGGCTTTCGCGCACGCGTCCTGATGGACTGCGTCTACCGCAACGTGCACGAGCAGCAGCTCGAGGGGACCTTCAAGCTGCGCCTGCCCGAGGGCGCGACCCCCTACTACCTCGCGTTCGGCGAGGAGGTGATCCGCGACGACGGCGAGTGGACCCTCCCCGCCCGCGACCGCAGCCTCGACACCGGCCCCGAGCCCGAGTCGGTCACGGCGGCGCGCGCCGGCCACTGGAAGGGCGCGCGCGAGGCGCGGATGGTGCCACGCGCCAAGGCGGCGCGCGCGTACAAGGACACCGTGCGGCAGAAGGTCGACCCGGCGCTCCTCGAGTGGGCCGGAGCGGGTGTCTTCCAGGCGCGAGTCTTCCCGCTGCTGCCCGGCGCCGTGCACCGCGTCGTGGTCGGCTACGAGCTCGATCTCGTCCCGGTGCCGCAGTCGAAAGGAACCTACGAGCTCGGCCTCGCCTTCCCCGCCGACCTTCCCGCCCTCTCCCTCGACCTGCACGTGCTCGCCCCGGCGGGCGCCGTGGTCGCCGTCGAGCCGCGCGCCGCGCACACGCGGGCCAGCGGACAGCGACTGACCCACTCCTTCCCCGCAACTCCGCAGCGCGACTTCCGGGTGCGCCTCTCCCCCATCGAGGGCGCCGCGCTCGTCTCCGGCGAGGACACCGGCTACTTCGCCGTCGACCTGCAGCCGCGGTTCGAGACGGTCGGCTGGGCAGGTTCGCCGACCGCGGTGTTCGTCATCGACACCTCCCTCTCGTCGGCGAACGGCCGCTTCGAGACGTGGCTCGAGCTCCTCGAGGCGATCCTGGAGAACAACCGCGAGAGCCTCGCCGAGTTCGCCGTGCTCTTCTTCGACGTCACCCCGCGCTGGTGGCGCGAGGGGCCAATCACCAACGACGCAGCGGCCGTCGCCGAGCTGCGCGCCTACGCGGAACGGCTCGCCCTGGAGGGCGCTTCCGACCTCGGCTCGGCGCTGCGCGAGGCCTCGCGGCCGTCCTGGATGGGCATCCACGACGGCCCCACCTGGGACCTCTTCCTGCTCTCCGACGGCGCCGCGACCTGGGGAGCGCGTGATTTGCACGCTCTATCCGCGGCACGGCGCATCGGCGGGACCGGTCCCCTCTTCGCCTACACCACCGGCCTCGGCGGGACCGACCGCCGCGCGCTGGAGCACCTCGCGCGCGAGAGCGGCGGCGCGGTCTTCACCGTGACCGGGCCGGACGAGATCCCCGCCGCCTCGACCGCGCACCACGGCGCGCCGTGGACGATCCAGGACCTCCACGTACCGGGCGGATCGGACCTCCTGCTGCGCGGCCGTCCCTCGGGGGTCTTCCCCGGACAGCGGCTGCGGCTGGTGGGGCGAGGCGCTCCACGCGCCGGGGAGGAAATCGAGCTGCGGCTCGCGCAGGGCGGCCGGACCCGGACCCTCTCCTTCCCGATCGCCGCGACCCTCGACACGCCGCTGGCCGCCCGCGCGTACGGCGAGGTGGCGACGCAGCAGCTCGAGGAGTTCGGCCGGACGACGCGCGAGCCCGCGGAGGCCTTCGCCACGCGCTTCCGCGTGCCGGGGCAGGCGTGCTCGCTCCTGATGCTGGAGAGCGAGGAAGACTATGCGGAACACGGCTTCCTGCCGGAGGCCGAGATCGCCGTCGCGCGTGGAACCCCCGCGGGGCCGCTGGTCGCCGCGGCGCTCGAGCGGCTCGCCGGGCTGCTCGAGGATCCGGCGCGCGCCCTGTTCGAGCTCCTGGAGCCGCTCCTCGAGACGGGCCTCGAGCTCGACCCCGAGCTGGTCTCCGGGCTGACCCGGCTCGAGCGCGAGGCCCTCGAGATCCAGCCGGAGGCGCTCTCCTTCGAGGCGCTCGACGCGGCGCTGATCCCGGACGCGGTGACCGAGATGCTGCACGGCGGCGAGCCGGACTATCTCCAGCTCCAGGAAGAGGCACGCAGGCGGCGCGAGAGCCACGAGCTCGGCGACGCGGTGCGCGCGCTCTCCAGCCTGGTCGAGCTGAATCCCGGCGACATCGTCTTCACCCGCGACACCGCGCAGATCCTGATGCAGTGGGAGCTCTTCGGTCACGCCTACCCCCTCTACCTGCGCGCGGCGGAGGCGCGCCCGTTCGAACCGCAGAGCTACCTCGCGCTGGCGCGCTGCGCGCAGGAGAGCGGCCAGGGCGACCTGGCGCTCGCCTGGTACACCGTCGCGCTCGAGGGGGAATGGGACGAGCGCTTCGGGGACTTCCACCGGATCGCGGCGTTCGACGCGCTCCACTTCCTCCGCCGGGTCCAGCGGCGCGAGCTATCCCTGGAGCTCGACGACTGGGCCGCCGCCCGGGTCGGTGACGTGGTCGAGACGGTCGGGATGGCCTCAGCGGACCTCGCCATCGCCATCGAGTGGAACACCGACGCGACCGACGTCGACCTGCACGTCGTCGAGCCCTCGGGCGAGCACTGTTACTTCGGGCACCGCGATACCGCGCTGGGCGCCCACCTCTCCCGCGACGTGACCCAGGGGCTGGGGCCGGAGCTGTACGTCCTGCCCGAGGCGGTGAACGGCGAGTACCTCGTCTACGTGCACTACTTCGGCGGCGACCCGGCCAAGACCGCGGTGCGCAGCAAGGTGCTGGCCACCCTGTACGAGCGCTGGGGCTCGGAGGAGGAGCTGCTCCGTCGCCGGGTGATCCGGCTCGAATCGGCGCGGGAAGAGCACGGCGTGGTCCGGATCACCGTCGAGCGATGAGCGGTCCGATGCCGATACAGACGGGCGCGGGATTCCCCCTCACACCGGCGAGCCACCTGGGGTAGGCTTCTCCCGCCCCGAAGACCCTCTATCGAACCATGAAGACACTGCTGCCGATCCTCGCCCTCCTGCTCGCCGCCTGCGGTGGAGCCGACGACCGTCCCGACGTCCTCCTGATCACGATGGACACCACGCGGGCGGACTTCCTCTCCTGCTACGGATTCAACTCGGACCGGGCGACCACCCCCACGCTCGACGCGCTCGCGGCGGAGGGCACGCGCTTCGACCTGGCGATGGCCACCGCGGCGGTGACGCCCGTCTCCCACGCCTCGATCCTGACCGGACACTTCAACCGCGACCACGGCGTGCGGGTGATCTACGCCGGCAGCGGCTTCCGGCTCGACAGCGACATCCCGACGCTGGGGACGGAATTCAAGGAAGCGGGCTACCACACCATCGCGGTGCACAGCGCGTTCCCGGTGGCGCCGTACTTCGGTCTCACCAACGGCTTCGACGTGGTGGAGAGCTTCGACGCGACGATGCAGATGGACGGGGTCGACGCCAAGTGGAAGACGGAGGACAACACGCGGAGAGCCGACGACACGATCGGCCTGGTGATCGAGAAGCTCGAGCAGGCGGATGACCCGTGGTTCCTGTGGATCCACCTCTGGGATCCGCACGACCCGCGGCAGATGCCGCCGCGGGAGTGGATGCCGCCTCCCACCGAGCTCGTCGAGAAGGACGCGCAGGGAAACCCTGTTCCGATTCCGTCGCCCGACAAGCGGCTGGTCTACGCCGCGGAAGTCCACTACATGGATGAGCAGATCGGACGGTTGTTCGACTACCTGAAGAAAGATGGCAGCTGGGACTCCTGCATCATCGCGGCGACCTCCGACCACGGGCAGGGGCTCGGGGATCACGACTGGGGAGCCCACCGCATCCTCTACCAGGAGCAGATTCGCGTGCCGCTGATCGTCCGCGTTCCGGGGGTGCAGCAGGAGAAGGCCGTCGGCGAGCTGACCCGTATGGTCGACGTCGCGCCGACGTTGCTCGACTACGCGGGGATCGAGGAGCCCGTCGGGATCGCCGGGCGGAGCCTGCGCAAGCTGATCGAGGGAAGCACCGACACCCCACGGATCCACTTCGCCGAGCAGATCAACGGCTACGACCTGAATGCGAAGATGGTCCAGAACCGGGAGCAGGACGACTTCACCTACTGCGCGATGGACGTGGAGTGGAAGATCGTCTGGCGCCCCAACCACCCGAAGAGGTCGGAGCTGTTCCAGATCACGACCGATCCGGACGAGCAGAAGAACCTGTGGGCGTGGGATCACCCCGAGGCGATCCGGCTGAAGAAGGAGCTGGCCCGGCACGCGCCGTGGGTCACCAGGCCCTTCGCCGAGTCGCGGGACGGCGCCACCGCGGCGGCCGCGGCCGCCGCTCTGGCCAAGCTCGGGTACACCGCCGGCGCCGAGGGGGACGTCAATGCCGCGGGCCCCCAGTGGGAATTCGTCTGTCCGGAGCACTACGACCAGCGCAGCCCGGAGCGGGCGAAGTGTCCGGAGTGCTCGGCGGCGATGATCCTGATCGCGGAAGGGAAGTAGGCTTCCGGAGAACGCGGTTCCGTATCACCGCGAAGTGTCACTGTCGTCGCCGTAGTGACCCCGAAGTTCACCGAGACACACCGCCAGAGACGCGGCGACGTCCCCGTACTCCGGCTGGCCGTAGAGGTTGAAGAGCTCCTCCGGATCCTCCTCGAGGTCGTAGAGCTCCCACTCGTCGAGCTGGTAGAAGCGCATCAGCTTGTAGCGCTCGGTCCGGATCCCGTAGTGGCGCGCGACCATGTGCACCGCCGGGTAGCCGTAGTAGTGGTAGTAGATCGCCTCGCGCCAGTCCACCGGGGTCTCGCCGCGCAGGAGCGGGACCAGGGAACGACCTTGCATGTCCGCGGGGATCTCCGCGCCCGCGAGTTCGAGGAAGGTCTCCGCGTAGTCCAGGTTCTGCACCAGATCGGTGTTGACCGAGCCGGGAGTCGTGACGCCGGGCCAGCGGACGATCAGCGGCATCTTCAGCGACTCCTCGTACATCCAGCGCTTGTCGAACCAGCCGTGATCGCCGAGGTAGAAGCCCTGGTCGGAGGAGTAGACGAACACCGTGTTCTCCGCGAGACCGTGCTCCTCGAGGTACGCGAGCAGGCGTCCGACGTTCTCGTCGACCGCGCGGATGCAGCGCAGGTAGTTCTTCATGTAGCGCTGGTACTTCCAGCGGACCAGTGCCTCCCCCTCCGGCATGCCGGCCACGAACGCCGCGTTCTCCTCGGCGAAGCCCGCGTCCCACGCCTCGCGCTGGGCGGGGGTCATCTTCTCCAGGTTGCGAACGCCGGAACGATCCGACGCGATCTGCGCCTCCGGATCCCACCCCTCCCACGGCGTGACGAAGAGGTCGTACACCGTGCTCATGTGCCGGTCGATCTCCATCTCCTGGTGACGCGCCGGTGACGCGTTGTCCTCCCAGCGATCGAAGAGCGTGGCCGGCTCGGGGAGCTCCACGCCCTCGAAGAGATCCAGGTGCCGCAGCGCGGGCATCCAGTTGCGGTGCGGCGCCTTGTGCTGGCACATTAGCATGAACGGCGCGCCCTCCTCGCGCTGTTCCTCCAGCCACTCGATCGCGAGATCCGTGACGATGTCGGTGCAGTAGCCCTCGATCTGCCGCTTCCCGCCGGCGGAGAGCAGCTCGGGGTTGTAGTAGTCCCCCTGCCCCGGCAACACCTCCCAGTAGTCGAAGCCCTGCGGATCGGTGTGGAGGTGCCACTTGCCGATGATCGCGGTGCGGTAACCGACCCGCTGCAGCAGCTTGGGGAAGGTCTGCTGCGAGCCGTCGAAGCGGTTCCCGTTCATCATGAACCCGTTCCGGTGGCTGTGCTTCCCGGTCAGGATCACCGCGCGGCTCGGGCCGCAGATCGAGTTGGTGCAGAAGCTGTGCTGGAAGAGCATCCCCTGCTCGGCGAGCCGGTCGATCTCCGGAGTCGGATCGATCGAGCTCAGCCAGCCTCCGTACGCGCCGATCGCGTGGGGCGCGTGATCGTCGGTGAAGAAGAAGACGATGTTGGGGCGTTCGGCGCCCCCCGGAATCGCTCCGGCGGGGCGGAGGCCGAGCAAGGCCACGGTGACGGCTATTCCTATCTTCCAGGTCTGGGGCATCGAATCCTCCTCGAATCGTCCACGGATCCTAGCACTTCACACCCCCTCCGAGCGCCTCGCGCTGGGATCGGGAGCGTCCGAGGGTTATCCTCCCCGCGCCTCCGTTTCCCCGGTCCCCGTTGTACTCGATCATGAAGAAGCTCCTCCTTCTCGTCGTGGTGGTGGTCCTCGTCGGCCTCGCCTTCCCCGTCTTGAACCTCGTCGTCAAGCCCGACAACAGCGGCAAGGTCGCGAAGCTCCCGGTGGCGGACCCGGGATTCGCCCCGGTCGCCGCGATCCTCGAGGAGAAGTGCGCGGGTTGCCACGTCCCCGAGGCCGCGCTCCCCTTCTACGCGGGCTTCCCGATCGCCAGCGGAGTGATCGGCGCCGACATCGAGGAAGGGCTGCGGTGGTTCGATCTCTCCGCGGACCTCGTGGCCGACGGCGCACCGGCGAACGAGGTGGCCCTGGCCAAGCTCGAACGCACCCTGGAAGCGGGCACGATGCCCCCCGGCCGCTACACCGCCCTGCACTGGGACGGGGGACTCACCCCCGACGACGTGAAGACGCTGACCGATTGGATCCAGAAGCTGCGCGCCGAGCACTTCGCCACGGGGCGGGCCACGGAGGTGCACGCGAACGGCGTGATCCAGCCGCTGGTACCGATCGAAGGACTCGATCCGAAGATCGTCGAGCTGGGTGACAAGCTCTTCCACGACACCGCGCTCTCCGGCGACGACACGATCTCCTGCGCCACCTGCCACGGCCTCGACACGGGCGGTACCGACCGGCTGCAGTTCTCCAAGGGCATCGACGGACAGGTCGGCGGCATCAACTCGCCGACCGTCTACAACGCCGCGTACGCGCTCGACCAGTTCTGGGACGGCCGCGCCGCCGACCTCGTCGAGCAAGCGGCCGGCCCGGTCGAGAACCCGATCGAGATGGGCGCGAAGTGGGACGAGGTGGTCGAGAAGCTGAAGGGGAACCCCGAGTACCTCGCCGCCTTCGACGAGTTGTTCGGCGGCCAGCTCACCGCGTTGAATGTCCAGGTCGCCATCGCCACCTTCGAGAAGACGCTGGTCACCACCGGGTCGCGCTTCGATGCGTACCTCCAGGGCGACGACGGTGCGATCAACGACGAGGAGAAGGCGGGCTACGAGGCCTTCCTGGAGAAGGGCTGCGCCACCTGCCACGTCGGGTCGATCCTCGGCGGGCAGTCGTACGAGCTGATGGGGCGCCACGCTGACTACTTCGCCGATCGCGGTGACGTCGGCGACGCGGACCAGGGACGCTTCAACCACACCGGAGTGGAGCGCGACCGCCATCGCTTCAAGGTGCCCACGCTGCGCAACGTCGCGGTCAGCCAGCCGTACTTCCACGACGGCTCGACGTCCAGGCTCGACGACGCGGTGAAGACGATGGCGGGTTACAACTGCGGGACCGAGTTCTCCGACGACGAGCTCCGGGCGGTCGTCGCCTTCCTGAAGTCGCTGACCGGCGAGTACGAGGGCGAGCTCCTCGAGTAGTCGCGCCCCCCGGCGAGACGCTCCACATCACCCGAGGACCGACACCTTGAACCCCCTCCCCCTCCTCCTCGCGTTCGCCATCGCGGCGCCGATCGGCGCGGGGGAGGAGCCGCCGGCCGCGAAGCCGCTCAACGTGCTGCTGATCGCGGTCGACGACCTGCGCCCCGAGCTCGGCTGCTACGGAGCGAGCCACGCGCAGACTCCCCACATCGATCGACTGGCCGAGGAGGGAGTCCTCTTCACCGAGCACTTCGTCGCGGTCCCGACGTGCGGGGCGTCGCGCTACGCGCTGCTCACCGGGCGCAGCCCGGCGCGCTCGGGGGTGCGGAACGGGAACAACTCCTTCTTCACCGGTCCGGTCGCGCTGCGGCACGAGCAGCAACCCGGTGCGCAGTCGCTGCCCGAGCAATTCCGTCGCAGCGGCTACCACACCGTCTGCATCGGCAAGGTCTCGCACACCGCCGACGGCAAGGTCTTCGGCTACGACGGCAAGGGCGACGGCCGCCCCGAGGTGCCGCACGCCTGGGACGAGCTGGCCACGCCGCTCGGCGCCTGGAAGCGCGGCTGGGGCGTCTTCTTCGCCTACGCCGGCGGTGTACACCGCGAGGATGGTCAGGGGAATCGCGACCTGATGGAGTTCGTCGCCGAGGAGGACGAGGACCTCCCCGACGGTCTAAACGCGAAGGTCGCGATCGAGAAGCTGCACGAGCTGAAGCAGGGGGAGCAGCCCTTCTTCCTCGCGGTCGGCTTCTACAAGCCCCACCTCCCCTTCGTCGCGACGAAGCGGGACTGGGAGGCGGTCGCCGAGATCGACGTTCCGCCTCCGCCGCAGCCGGAAAAGGGCTCGACGGCGTACTGGCACCGGAGCGGTGAATTCTACAAGTACGACGCGCCCTTCGAGAAGACGCACCCCCTCGCCCCGGAGGCCCGGCAACGCGCGCGGCGCGCCTACCTCGCTTGCGTTCGCTACACCGACCGTCAGATCGGCAAGGTGCTCGACGCCCTCGACGAGCTCGAGCTCGAGGACTCGACGGTGGTCGTCCTGTGGGGCGACCACGGCTGGCACCTCGGCGACTCGGCGATCTGGGGGAAGCACACGCCGCTCGAGCGCGCTCTGAAGAGCCCGCTCATCATCCGCGCACCGAGGGCCGAGCGGAACGGCGAGCGCTGCGACGCGCTGGTCGAGACGATCGACATCTACCCGACGCTGCTCGAGCTGTGCCGGACCTCCTTCACCGTCACGGAGCACCCGCTCGACGGGACGAGCCTGGTCCCGCTGCTGGAGGGGGAGCGCGAGGCGGTGCACCCGGCCGCGCTCAGCTACTGGGGGAAGGCGACCAGCATCCGCACGCAGGGCTACCGTCTGATCGTCTCCGGAAAGGCGGGGAAGCGCGGGAAGATCGAGCTCTACGCGGTGGCCGAGGGCCCCGACCCGCTGCGCAACCTCGCCGGCGAGGAGCCGGAGCGGGTGGAGACGCTGCTCGGGTACGTGAAGGCGTCCGGCGAGTAGCCGGCCGCGTCGAACGCGGCCCCCTCCCCGTCCGGGGTCAGCCCCTTTCCGATGATCTCCCGGTTTTTGCCTAACCACTCAAGCTTAGCCAACTAAGCTTATCGTCATCAATGAAGCCCCCCACCCCCACCGACCGCGAGCTGGCCATCCTCGACGTCCTCTGGAGTCGGGGGGAGGCGACGGTCCGCGCCGTGTACGAGGAGCTCCGCCAGGAGCTCCCGATCGTCCAGAACACCGTGCAGGCCTTCCTGCGCACGATGACCGAGAAGGGCCTCGTGACCTACCGGGTGGAGGGGCGCTCCTTCGTCTACCGGGCCGCGCTCTCCCCCGACGAGGGGCGTGGATCGGTGCTGAACCGCGTGCTGACGCGGGCCTACGACGGGGCCATCGACCGCCTCGTCGCCGGCGCGATCAGCCTGAAGCGACCCTCGAGCGAGGAGCTGGCGCGCCTGCGCGAGCTGCTCGACGAGGTGGAGCGCGAGCAGCGGGACGAGGGCTCCGGGGCGCGGCATCGGAAGCCGGGGGGGGAGTCGTCGTGAGCTCCCCGCTCGAGGTGCTCGCGCGCCACGGGGTGGAGATCGCCCTGGCCCTCACCCTGCTGCTCGCGGTCGGCGCCCTCGCGGTGCGCTGCCACGAATCGCCGGTGTCGCGGCACCGCTTCACCGAGTGGACCCTCGGCCTCGCGATACTCGCGGCACTGCTGCTCGTCCTGCCCCTGCCGAGATGGCGCTCGAGCGACGGGCCCCGGGTCGAAGCTCCGGCCACCAGCGAGCGGTGGGAGCCCGCGTCCTTCGAGCTGGAGCGGACCTTCGCCGCGAGGCTCGTGCCCGGGCCGCCGGACAGCGCGTCGACGAACGCCGAAGCACCGGTCCGGCCGATGATGGCGAGCGAGGTGAGCCTCGAAGCAGCGCCGCTCCCCGAGACCGCGACCTCCCTCACGACCGCCAGGTGGCTGAGCCTCGGCTTCCTCCTGGGCGCGGCCGGCTTTGCGCTGCACCTCGCTGTCTCGCTTTGGTGGCTCCGCCGGCTGTTGCGGCGCGCGAGACCGGCGCCGGCGTGGGTGCTGGAGCTGACTCCCCGGCAGGCCCGCACGCGGGTGCTCGTCTCCACCGAGACCGAGCGGCCCTTCTGCAGCGGCTTCGGCCCGCGCGGGGGGACGATCGTGCTGCCCGCCTCGCTGGTCGCCCGGCACCAGCGACGGCGGCTGCGGGTCGTCCTGCTGCACGAGCGCGCGCACCTCGAGCAGCGACACGGGCGTACGCGCCTGATCGCCGCGCTGGCTGCGCCCTTCTTCTACTGGCAGCCCCTCTACTGGTGGCTGGTGCGCGCCTCGCGGCGCGACGCCGAGCTCGTGGCGGACGACCTCGCCTCGGGCTCGATGGACAAGCGCGACTACGCGGCCGAGCTGCTCGGCCTGGTCGAGTCCACCGACCGGGCGAGCCTGGTCGCCGCGACCGGCCCGGGCGCGCTCGGGTCACGCCGGAACTTCCTCGAACGAATGGAGACTCTGCTCATGCGCCGCACGCCCCTCACCTTCCGGGAATCCCGCCTGCAGCTCGCGGGTCGGACGACCCTCGCGCTCCTTCTGCTCGCCTCGGTCACGCTGGCCTTCGGGCACACGCCTCAGCAGGGGGAGCCGGACGAGAAGAGCCCGGCGCCCCTGCCGGGCGGCATCCCGACCCTGGCGGACCGCGTCCAGGACGGGGAAGACCCGACCGATCAGGAGGCGGTGCCGCTCCTGAGCGAGCTCCCGACGATCGGCTTCCTCTTCCAGAGCGCGGGAGACGGGACCGAGGACGGGTCATCCGACGCTGCGCTCGTCACCGTTACCGTCGAGCTCCCCTTCCAGGACCTCAACAACCTGTGGACATTGGAGGATCGCTGCCGGGAAGAAGGCGGTCGGGTGGTCTCCCTGACGCTCCACCGATCCGCGACGGACCAGCAGGTGACCGGGGGCTACTGCCGCGTGGTCGGTCTGACGGCCGAGGCGAGGCAGCGCATCTCCCGGGCCCTGTACCGCCATGTGCACGGGGGCGCCTACGGGCGCCTGCTGCTCTACCCGGAGTTCGACAACAAGGCCTCCACCCCCGTCCTCACCCCGGACCAGCCGACCTCCGCCGACCCGGCCTCCGCGGAGATCGCGGCCATGGAACGGGAGATCGATCGACTCGAGCGCCGGCTGGCGCAACTCGAGCAGGAGAAGCTCGACGTCGAGCTGGCTCTGGCCTCGAAGCGGCTCGAGCTCGACCAGCTCCGGGGCTGGTCGACCGTGGTTACCGAGCCTCCGATCCAGGGCCTCGTCCTGGAGGTCTCGGGGGCACCGGACAGCCGGCTCGTCGCGATCAACCGCGGGAGCGCTCACGGCGTCGAGGTGGGGACGACCTTCGAGATCTACCGCGAGGCGAACTACAAGGGGCGCGTCGAGGTGATCCGGGTGCAGGCCCACATGTGCATCGGCAAGGTCGTCGCCAGAGCCCAGCCGATGACCCAGGGGGATCGAGCGACGACGAGGCTGTAGGTCCGGTTCGGGCGCCTTGCCGGACTACTCCATCCAGACCCACTCCCCGCCCGAGTTGTTGAGCTGGTAGAACTCGTCGCTGAGGATGCGACGATGCAGCGTCTCCTCGGCGGCGAGCTGCCCGAAGAAGGTCTTCAGCATCGGATCGTCGGTGCTCTCGGCCAGCTCGGCGTAGCTGTCGTGCGCCGCCGACTCGGTGGCGATGGCCAGCTCGAGGATCTCGTTGACCTCGTCCAGGTTGGTCTCCTTCGAGGCTTCCTCGCCGGTGGCCTCGGCGGGGACCCGCTCGAACGCGCGCCCGGGGTAGTCGACCTCCGGGTCACCGCCGCCCTCCAGACTCTCCCGGAGCTTGGCGAGCGCCTCGTAGTGCCCTATCTCGAAGTCGGCGAGCTGCTGGAGCATGTTCTTGCCGCGGGGGCTCTTCGCCTTGTCCGCCGCGTCGCGGTAGAAGTCGGCCGCGCGCTTCTCCGACATCATGGCCTGGGCGATGGCTTCGAGCATGGTGGCTGTCTGGGTCATGGGGGTCTCCTCTGGGCAATTGAACAGGTCGCAGCGACGACCGGGGCGTTGCCAGCGATACGCCCCCCGCCAGGAGGCGTGACCGCCGTTCGCCCTGGATTCCAGGCCGGATCGACCGATCCCGAGGTCCGCTGATCTCGCCTTGCGCGCTCGTCTCCCGCCTACTCGAGCGCCCCGGCGATCTCCATCGCCGCGGCCCACGCTTCGCGAAACTCCCGGCCGAGGGCCAGCGGCCATCCCGCCCCGGGTGCGGCCTCGATCCTCTTCAGCAGCTCCTCCTGCGACGGCGAGAGCAGACCGGGCGGAAGGCCTCCTTGTGCGTAGCCGTTCGCCCGCACCGCCTGCAGCGCTGTCATCGGCAGAAAACGAAGCGGTGTCTGTTGCAGGTAGTATCTCGTGTCGTCGTCGACCCGGACGACCTCGTCGGTTCGCTTCGCCCGCTCGCCGACGAGACTCCGGGCGGCGGGCTCCTGCCGATCGGTTCGCGGAAAGACCCGGTCGGTGCAGCCGCGCCGCTCGGCCTCGGCCAGGAGCTCCTCGTAGGAGATCACCTCGGGATCGAACTCGACCTCGACCACCTCGCCTTCCTCGAGCCAGCCCGAGGTGGTGGAGATCACTCCGTCGATGAGGCCCAACTGGGCCTCTCCGACCCAGAATCACGCCATGCCGAAAACGGTGCTCTCGACGCCACGCGCGCGAGCCACCTCCTCCGCTTCGAGGAGGAGCAGGTAGCCGGGCAGCGGCAGATCGCTCTCCTCCAGGACCTGGACCATGCGGCGGATCATCCCTCCGACCGTCCAGTCGCGGCCGTTCCGCTCGATCAGATCGCGGCGCCCGGCGTCGAGGAAGCGCACCACCGGGTTGTTCCAGGCGGGCTCCTCGAAGAGTTCGCGCACCTCCGCGTCGCTGTCCCCGTCGGTGTTGTTGAAGATGCACAACGGCACGAACGAGGTCTCGGCGGCGTCGACGATCAGCGGGTGGCTCAGCACCTGAGCACCGAAGTCCGTGCAGGTCCGTCAGCCGGGGACCTCCTGGAAGACGAGGAGGATCGGTGCATCCGTGGCCCAGGCATGGCGCTCGGCGAGCTCCAGATCGCGGCACCACCGCACCGTGCCCAGCTCCGGGGCGGGCTCGGGGGTCGGCCACGGCGCGGGCCGGAGCTCCGCGTCGCCCGAGGAGGCGCACGCGACGAAGAGGAGCGGGAGGGCCGCGCGGGAGAGCCGGCCGGGGTCGACCCTGGCGTGTAAGACCTTCTGCAACGTGTTCACGGCGATCGTGCCTCCGTCGGGAATCGTGGTCGGGGTGACGAGGTCCCGCGGGCGAGGGTAGTCGACGCCTTCCCCACCCGCCATAATCGTCCGCCGAGAGGCGGAGGGACCCCTCGCTCCAATCCGTGAGCGACGCTTCGCCGTCCCAGCGCGGGCTGACGCCCGCAACCCGACCGGTCAACTGACTGTTCGGACCACGATTCTCGAGAGCCTCAAGGCCCTCCCAACCTGCTTTCAGCGCGCAACGCGCAGAAACCGACTACGAGTAGATCAGCGCTTCGGAGCATCGAGATGAAAAAGAGCCGCCGAGAGTTCCTCCGCACGTCGGTCGCCGCGACCGGCGCCCTCGCCCTCCCCTCCGTGGTACCCAGCCGCGTTCTCGGCGCCCAGGCGCCCTCCGAGAAGGTGGTGATCGCCAGCCTCGGCGTCGGCTCCCGGGGGAACGGGGTGCTCAGCGGCTTCATGCGCCGGTACAAGGACGTCCTGGCGGCCGCGGTGTGCGACCCCTTCGAGTCGAAGCGCGTCAACACGAAGGCGGCGGTCGACGAGTACTACGGCAATACCGACTGTGCGGCGTACGAGAACTACGAGGAGGTGCTGGCCCGCGACGACATCGACGCCTGCCTCGTCACCTCCTGCGACCACTGGCACGTCCACCTCGCCGCCGCCGCCATCCGCGCGGGCAAGGACGTGTACGTCGAGAAACCGCTCACCACGAGCCTCGGCTGGGCGTGGGAGCTGCGACGGATCGCGAAGAAGCACGGCGCGATCTTCCAGTACGGAACGCAGCAGCGCTCGATGGAGATCTTCCGCCACGCCTGCGAGCTGGTGCGAAACGGCTACATCGGCGAGGTCGAGCGCCTCGAGGTCTGGTGCCCCGACACTTCCGCCGACTGGAACGACTTCGCGGTCAAGCGCTACGGCCTGACCGAGGAGCAGCCGGTGCCCGACGAGCTCAACTATGACCTGTGGACCGGACCGGCCCCGATGCGCCCGTACAACGTCGACCGCGTGCGCCGCGAGGGCTCCTTCCACGTCTACGACACCTCGATCGGCTTCGTCGCCGGCTGGGGCGCGCACCCGCTCGACATCGCGCAGTGGGGCCTCGACATGGACGGCAGCGGGCCGGTGCGCTACGAGGGCACGGGGAAGCTGCCGGAGAAGGGGCTGCTCAGCACCATCGAGGAGTGGGACATGAACTGCACGTACCCGAACGGCGTGGAGATGCGCTTCATGTCGCACCGCCTGGCCAAGCCGATCGCGTCGCAGCATCGCAAGCGCTGGTCCGATCACGGCACGACTTTCTTCGGTACCGAGGGGTGGATCAGCGTCGATCGCAGCGGGATCGAGTACGGAAAGGAGGGCCTCGACAAGGTGAAGCTCGGCCCGAACGACACGCCGCTGTACAAGAGCCCCGCGCACGACCGCAACTTCATCGACTGCGTGAAGAGCCGGAAGGAGACGGTCAGCCCGCTGGAGGCAGCGATCCGCAGCGATACGATCAGTCACCTGACTCAGCTCGCCGTGCGGCTCGGGAAGCCGATCGAGTGGGATCCGGTGACCGAGACGGCCGCCGACCCGTTCGTGCACAGCGTGCTGGATCGTCCGCAGCGGGAGCCGTACGTGCTGTGATCGCGAAGGACGGTTACGGCACCCAGACCACCTCATAGCCATTGGTGGCGTTGAAGTCGTTGACCCCTCCACCGCACGGCGGATTGGCAGTGGTCCGATACCAGCACTGGTAGCGCTTGATCGAGCCCGCGGTGACGTTGCCCGCCCGGGCCGAGATCGAGAGCGTCGTCTGCGAGCTCCCGCTCACGTCGGCGAAGCGCACCTCCAGGCGCTTCAGGTTCCCGCCCGCGCAGCGCAGGCCGTCGCCCCAGGCGATCCCCGGTGACAGATCGCCCTCCGCCTGGAAGTACAGCCCGCTGTTCAGCGGCTCGAGGTGTTCGGCGGTCAGGACCAGGGTGTCGTTCGAGACGCTCGCCGTTCCGCTGCCGGTGAGGCGCGCGCCAGAGGCGAAGACGCCGTTGTCGCAGCCGGAGCCGGGCAGGGTGCCGTCGTTGTCGTTGCTGCAGGGGCAGGGCGTACCGCTCCCCGGATCGCCGAAGCAGAAGCCGCGACCCGGCGAGGTGATCCCGCGGTAGACCCCCTGGTGTCGCGGGCCGCCCCCGAGCTGGGCCCACTCGATCCGGCCGTGCGCGGGCCCGCCCAGGTCGAAGGCCCAGACCTTGTCGTAGGAGCCGCTGATCCCGCTCCAGTAGCTGCCCGTGACGACGATCTCGTTCCGGCCGTCGAGATCGAGGTCGGCGATCGCCGGTACCGCGCCCGAACCCAGCGGCAAGGCCTTGGGAAAGCTCGGGTGCAGCGTGCCGTCACTCCGGTACACGCGCACCTCCCCGCCGGTGCTCGATCCCGCCGGCTGGCTGGTCACCACGATCTCCGGCGAGGCGTCGCCATCCACGTCCCCCACCACCGGGGAGGAGTTGCCGAGCCAGTGCGAGGTGGACCAGACCACCGGCCAGCCGGGAGGCGAGCTGGCATCCCCCCGCACCACCTCCAGCGCGCCCTCGAGCTGCACCACGATCTCCGGGATCGCATCCCCGTCGAGGTCGGCCAGCGCCGGCGCGGTGCCGTAGGGAACCGAATCGCCGAGTACCTTCGTCCAGTCGGTCGTTCCATCGGCGGAGAGGACGTTGACCACGCAGCTCCACGGGTAGCTCGAAAGCCGTGTCATCACGACGATCTCCGGCTCGCCGTCCCCGTCGACATCTCCCACCACCGGAAAGGTATCGACGTGGCCGCCCGGGAAGAGCACCGGGAAGCCGGCGATCGCCGTGCCGTCGTGGTGGTACCCCTGCAGGTAGACACCCGGCGTCGTCCACCCGGACGCGGAGAGGATCTCGAGGTCTCCGTCGCCATCGAGGTCGGCGATCGCCGGCGTGTGCTTCTCCTGTCCACCGCTCCCGCTCGCCGGCCAGCCGGGGAGCACGGATCCGTCGGCGCGGTAGGCGTGCACCTTCCAGTCCTCCTCGCCGAGGAAGATCTCGTCGATCCCGTCCCCGTCGACGTCCGCCAGCGCCGGCGGCGTCGTGACGAAGTTGCTGCTGCTCTTCGGCCACCCCGGCAGGAAGGACGCGTCGCCGGCGAGCGCGATCAGTCCACCCGGCGTCCCCCAGAAACCTCCGAAGACCTCGAGGCCCGCGTCGCCGTTCGAGAGGTTCCCCGCGCCGACGTACCCCGCGCCTCCCACGCCCGCCGGCCAGCCGGCGAGGATCGTGCCGTCGTGATTCCAGGCGTGGAGCGGCCCGGTGGCGAGACCGGTGGTGACGATCTCCAGCTGCGGATCTCCGTCCAGCTGGGCGACCAGCGTGTGAATCGCCGGTCCCGCATGGTAGCTGCCGCCGCCGTGGTACGCCTGTACCGGAAAGCCGGGCTCGAGGTCGGGGTCGCTGGCCGCTGCGACCACGGCGAGCAGGGAGACGAGTCCGGCGACGCCGGTCGTGCGGTTGATTGCGTCCATGAGGTCGATCCTGCTGTCATTGCAGGGCTCCTGACATAGGTGCGTGGAGTGGCGGCATTGGCCGAATGC
>CAZCAC010000135.1:0-18671 GCA_964496575.1 uncultured Planctomycetaceae bacterium
ACGCCCGCAGCCCAGGCATTCGAAGCGCTGGACTCGCCGGCCATCGACCTTCCGCCGAAAGAAGCCGCGTCGTCGCCAGGGGAATGGTGCGCGCCGGTGATGGGTGCAGTCGTCGTATGGACAATACTCGGGCTCGAAGGCCATGGCCGCTCCTCCTCTTGAACCTGTGCTGGGCGGGGGTCGGTCCCGCGACAGGTCAATGACGGTCGGCTGAGGCACTGGTAACGGACTTCGATGAAATGAGAGACCAATCATGGGGGCCAGTGCCCCGCTACTCGAGTGCGGCTCGCGCGATCCTGGCAGCGAGGCCTCCCGATGGGAAGGCCTCGCTGTTCGATATGACGGCCACGGAGAGCTCCTCCTCGGGGTAGTAGGCGAGCATCGAGTTGAAGCCGAAGATCCCGCCGCCGTGCTGCACCACCGGGTGTCCGTCCATGACGCCGAGGCCCAGGCCGAAGCCGTACTTCGTCTCCGAGCCGTCGTTCAGCATGAACGGCGTCGTCATCAGCTGGTAGGAGTCGGGTGAGACGACCTTCCCGCTCACCAGGGCCTGTTGCCAGCGCACCAGGTCCTGCGCGGTGGAGAGGAGCGCGCCGGCGGCGCCCGGCTGGCTCATGCCGATCAGCGCGTCGTTGGCAAGCTCGCCGTCGGCCATCTGGTAGCCCTGCGCCCGGTTCTTGATCAGGTCGGTGTTGGATCCGTACCGGGTCCGCTTCAGCCCCAGCCGCTGGACGAGCTCGGTCTGCACGAGGTCGGCATAGCTCTTCTCGCTGACCTCCTCGAGGATCATCCCCAGGAGATAGTAGCCGGAATTGTTGTACAGGAAGCGCTCCCCCGGAGCGAAGTCGAACGGCTCGTCCTGGAACAGGGCGAGTAGCTCCTGGTGGTCGAGCTCCAGGGAGACGACCCTCTGCCACTCCCGACCGAGCCCCGTGTAGCTCTTGATCCCCGACGTGTGGGTGAGCAGGTGCAGGACCGTGACCTCCTGCCCCTGGGTCGGAAAGTCGGGCAGGTACTCGGTGATCAGCTGATCCAGCTCCACGTCGCCCTTCTCGACCGACCGCATGATGGCGGCGGCGGTGAACTGCTTGGTCACCGAGCCGATGCGGAACATCGTGTCGACGTTCGCCGGCACGTCGTGCTCCACCTCCGCGATTCCGTAGCCGCCGGCGAGGACGAGCTCGTCCCCGATCGCCACCGCGACCGAGAGCCCGACCGCCCCGGGTCGTTCGAGGGCTCCGGCCACCAGCCCTTCGATGCGTTCCCGTAGCTCGTCGTGAATCGCATCTTGCTCCGGCGCGACCTCCTGTGCCGACGCGGAGCGTGGAGCGCTCCAGCTCCCGGGGGCCGCGACGGCCGAAGCGGAGAAGGTCAGGGACGCCAGCGCCAGCGTGCCGCCGGCGAGCGAGAGAGATACGAGGCGAAGATCGGGCATTGGTCGGGTCCTCGGTTCCGGGGTGGTCCGCATTCTCGTTCAGGAGCACTGCGCTGTCGACCGCGGCCCATTGCTCGCGATCGCCTGCATTTTGGCTGGAGCGGGTTCCCTCTCGACCACGAAACGAGCGGCGCCGCCGAGGTGACGCCGCTCTTCGGGGAGTCGTTGGAGATGCTATCCTCTCCCCATGATCCGCCCCCACCTCGCTCTCCTGTCGCTGGCCCTCCTCCCCCTGACCGGCGCGTGTCGCGCCACTCCCACGCACCCGCCCGAGCCGCTGCGCGTGATGTCCTACAACATCCGTCACGGCGAGGGGAACGACGGCGTGCTCGACCTCGCCCGTGCCGCCGCGGTGATCGCAGCCGTCGATCCGCACGTGGTCGCCCTGCAGGAGGTGGACCGGGAATGCGGTCGCTCCGGCTCGGTCGACCAGGCGGCGTGGCTCGGCGAGGCGCTGGACATGGACCACCGCTTCGGCGCCTTCATGGAGTACGACGGCGGCGAGTACGGCATGGCCATCCTCTCCCGGTTGCCGATCGTCGACTCGGAGAACTACCGTCTCCCCCCCGGCGCCGAACCGCGCTCGGCCCTCGCCGTCCGGGTTCGCCTCGAGGACGACACCGAGCTCGTGGTGGTCGGCATCCACCTCTACGCCACCGAGGAGGAGCGCCTCTGCCAGGCCCGGCGGCTTGGCGAGTTCCTGGCCAGGGAGACCGCGCCGGTGATCCTCGCGGGCGACTTCAACTCGCTCCCCGACTCCCCGGTGATGCAGCTCCTGCGCCGACACTGGATCGAGCCCGACAAGGGAGCCGACCACCTGACCTTCGACTCTCGGAATCCCGATCGGGAGATCGACTACTTCCTCTACCGGCCGGAAGCGTGTTTCCAGGTGGTGCGAATCGACGTCCTCGACGAGCCGCTGGTCTCCGATCACCGCCCGCTGATGCTGGAATTCTCCCTGAAATGACCCCCGATTTGCCTCCCCACGGCGCACCGGATAGGTTGTGGGGTCCGATGAGTAAAGAGCAACTGGAAAAACCGCCGCGAGAGATCGCCGTGCCGCAGCTGGTCGAGGAGCACGGGGCGTTGCTCTACACGCTGGGTCGCCAGTTCTGTGCCAGTCCCGAAGAAGCCGAGGACCTCGTGCAGGAGACGTACCTGCAGGCGTGGCGGAAGTGGGATCAGTTCGAGGGGCGGTCGAGCCCGATGACCTGGCTGTACAAGATCGCCTCGCGCGTCTGTCAGCGTTTCCACCGCAAGCGCTCCGGCGAACCGAACTCGCTCGACTCGCTCGAACAGATCGACTTCTCCGAGGGCCCGGTGCCGGTGCTGCCCGAGGAGGACGACCCGCTGGCCGAGCAGATCCGCCGCGAGGGTCGGGAGCGGATAGAGGCCGCCATCGGCGAGCACGTAGAATCCGCCGACGTCGACCGTCGTGCTGGTGCGTGACATCAGGAGCTTCGCGGTCTTGCCCACCAGGCCGCCGAACGTCCACGTCGCGTCGTGCCCCGGAGAGATGAAGCCGCCACCCTCCAGCACGATCTTCGGAGGATCCGTTTCGACGTACTCGAAGGATACCGTCGAGCTATCACCCCCCGGACCGGATACGTGGACATCCGACCAGCCGAGGGCGTCTCCTCTCAGCGCGTCGTAAGTGATCGTATTCTCATCGACCACGGTGAGCTGACCCAGGTTCATGGTCGTCCCCTCGGAGTGCACGAACAGGACCTGATCCAGGTCGTTCCCTTGCAGGGTCATCGTCCCGCCGTCGAGGACCTGAACCTGGCCCGGGATCACCGCGCTGAGCGTGGGTGCCACACTGGGAGTCCCGGACAAGAGACACGTGTAGTTCGGGAGGAGGCTGGCGATCCTGCTGATCGTCGACGGCGCGAAGAAGACCAGGTTGCTGAGCGTGGAGAACATGATTCCACACCCGGTGGGCTGGGTATCGCAGTGAAAGGCGCCCCAGTTGTGTCCGAGCTCATGGGAACAGATAACGACATTGCTGATGTAGCTGCTGCGGGCCAGCGTGAAACCGTAACCCTTGGTCGAATGGCATATCCCGTTGTAATACGCCATGCCGGCGACCTGGGGATTGGTGTGGATCCCGGCGAACAGGTGAGCGATGTCGCGTTGAATCCCGGTCTGATTCGCACCCCACTCGTCGCGGAAGGCGGCCAACAGGGCCCCGGGAGAGCCGCTGCTGAGAGCGTAGTACGGGTCGACCAGCGGATCGCTCGACGTACGGATGACGAACCCGCTCACCTCGTAGGTCAGATCGAGGTAGTACTCGTAAATGACACCGACCGTGTTCAGGATGCTCTCCACGGCATCGATCGTGCCCTGCGTGGTTCCACCGCCCCTGAGCGAGTAGAACAAGAAGTCGGCGTCCCAGGCGATCTCGGCGACCAGAAGACCTCCGGTGCGAGGCATGCCGGCACCCGCCGGCCACGCCAGGGGCCGCGAGATGGCCAGATCGTGCCTGTCGCTGTTCCCGCAGATCTGTGGGAAGGGTGGGACCTCGACCTCCTCGAAGACCGCGTGCAAGAGCCTCGGATCCCTCTTGGTGGGCTCGATGGGTTCGATGGCCCAGCTCACCTCGTTCGGGGTCGAGAGGATGAGGGCCTCCAATCCTCTCGACGTCAGCGATGCAGCGACCAGACTCTCCGGCCAGCCTTCGACTCGACCGCGGTAGGTCGCGGGGGCCGAGGGCTCGAAGCGCTCGAGCTTCCCGTCGATCCCGTGCTTCAATGCCACGATCTCGGGACCGCGCACGGAGTGGGTCCAGAGTGACAGCGTCCGGGGCGTCCCGTTCATCTCGACGGTGACCTCGAAGTACGGCGTGCCGACTTCGGGCAGGACCAGAGCCTGAGGATTGAGAACCGCCACCATAGAATCGTGTGCAGCGGGGGCGTGGGCCCGGGCGGTGCCCGAGAGGCAAGCGAGTCCGAGGATCGCGAGCGCTGTTTTCCAGGGATGTGGTGAGCGAGTGAACGGCATGGTGGTTTCCTCTTCATGAGCTGACCGGAGCTGGCCGAACCCGGTTCTCGCCCGGGCCGACCCGAATGACCGTTCCTCTGGCCCATAGGCTCGAGTCAGTGCGCTTTGGACGCGCGAGCCGACAATCCCTCGATTCCCCCCGCGAGCTTTGAACTGCCCTGGAAGGTGTGCGCCCCGTTGTTGAAGCGATTGCGGCGGCAGGTGCCTCAGTCCACTCCGAAGACCTGGATCTCTCTCAGCCGGCTGAAGCTGGAGAACACGAAGTCCTGGCAGCCGTCGGTCACGATCCTCACGTAGCCGACCTCGGCGGCCGGGAACTCGTGAACCACGTGATCGGCGTCGCCGCGCGTCCCCTTCCCCGACTCACAAGCCCGTTCGTAGCGCACGCCATCGCGCGACACCTCGACCCGGTACCGCTCGTAGCTCTTCCCCACCGCTGCCTCGTAGACGACGATGCGGGAGACCTCGGTCACCTCGGCGAGCTCGATGACCAGCTCCAGTGGCTCGGGCACCGTCGGGTAGCCGAGAAAGTCATCGGGGGGAGCGGTGATCCCGTTGGTCAGGCGCCCGGGGCCGAAGAACGGCTGGGTCGAACCGATGGAAGCGAGCACCGGGCGGCCGAAGGCGAGGTTGCCCTCCGGCGTGACCGCCGGGGCCTCCGGAATCGAGGGAACCGGAAGGCCTGCCAGCTCGAGCAGCCTCGCCATCGCCAGCTCGTTCCTCCGCTGGAACGACTCGAAGTCGCGCTCGCCCATGCGGTTCCACGCCGCACACGCCACCGCAGCCAGGCGCGGCAAACAGAGCGGAATGAGGTTCTCCTCCCGCCCTTCCCACCAGGGCATGCAGAAGCCCAGGATCCCGTCCGCGGACGCGGTTCGGTGTGGCCTGACGAAAGTCGAGAAGCCGGGGTTCACGTGCGCGAACGCCTGGAGATCCCACTCGTAGCAGCACTTCACCTCCACCGCGGTGAACATCGTGCGCGGGTAGTGGTCGACGATGTAGAGCGGATCCAAAGCTGCATTCACGATCTCGTAGCCGGCCTCCAGCATCTCCTGGGCGGGGAAGTTGATCGTCCGCCAGTTGATGTGCAGCACGTCCTCGTCAACCTTGTTGTCGCCCCGGCCCAGGCGAGGCCCTTCCCAGACGACCGTACTCTTGCCGAGCTTCTTCAGGTAGCGATTCAGGTGATTGATGAGCTCGCGCTGTGTCTCCTCCGGAACGCCGTAGGCCTCGTCTCCACCGACGTGCACGTAGGGCGTCGAGCGGAAGACCGTCACCATCTCCGCGAGCAGCTGTTCGAGCCCCTCACGGGCCTCGGGGTTCCGCGCCAGCTCCGCGGGGCTTTCGCCGAAGACCTCGGGGTACTCGCGGCGGAGGACGGCCGAGTGCGCCGGCACGTCGAGCTCGGGGATGATCATCACCCCGCGCGCCTCGGCGTAGGCCTCCAGCTCGACGAAGTCCTCCCAGCTCCAGCCGGCGTTCTCGCTCAGGATCTCGGGAAAGGCCCTCGACGGCCACGAGCACAGCTGGTCATCGGCGAAGTGGAGCTGCAGGAAGTTCACCTTGTAGAACCAGCACATGTCCACGACGGCGCGGAGCGTCTCCGGACCGTGTGGGTTCCGGCCCATGTCGACCAGGAAGCTGCGGTATTCGAGGTCCGGTCCGTCGCTGATCTCGGTGATCGGCCACGAGACTCGCGAGCCGTCGATCCTGGCCAGCTGCAGCAAGCTGGCCGCTGCCTGCGCGGCGCCGGTGCGACGCTCCGCCTCCACCCGAATCGACGACTCACCGATGCGAATCCGATGGGTCAGGTTGCCCGGCAGCTCCTCGAGCTCGAACCGCACGTCCCCTCGGGAGGCACCCGCCACGGCGGCCTGTTCCACCCCGAGCCGGCGCAGGCCATCGGCGAACGCATCGGCCTGGGACCGGAGAACGTCGTCACCTACCGTGATCTCACCGGAGAACCTGAAGAGACCCTCGCCATCCCCGGCTGCGCGCCGCCGGCACCAGGTGCTGCGCCGGAGAGTCTGCTCCGATCACGACGCAGAGGGCCAGCATCCGCAGCCATTCGATTCCTCGCCGTCTTCTCATGACCCGAGAGGTACGCTACGGAGCCCTCCCCGTCAACGAGGGCGTGACCTCCGTCTCGAATCGGGACGCCTGCTTCATTCGTCGCGGGTCACACGGGAGCACTGCTGGATGAAGAGTACTCGCTCTCGGAACGACGGATGGGTGGAGGGTGACAGTTCGGTTTCACTGACGAACAGCAAGCGCTTCGGGTGGGCCTCGAGCACATGGGTCAGAGCATCGATCTCGGCAGCATCGAGACGTCCGTCACCATCACGATCGAAGCGCCGCCAACGGATCCTCGGTCCCCGTCCCCGCTTTCTCCTCCGGTGCAGACGGGCCAGGCTCGCATCGGTGATCCTCTGAGCGTGTCTCGTGGGCGGTTCGCCGAGCTCTCTGGCCGCCTCCGCCGAGTGACGGAAGAGACTCCCATGAAAGATACGCCCGTAGGGGCGGACCTCGTTGAAGGCCGTGGCGAGGTCTTCCGAATCGAGGTCGTAGCGGCGGCCCAGACGCATGATCACCGCCGTGGTGAGCTCGATCTCCTCGCCCATCTTCAGCAAGGCGTTGATCATCGGTGCAGGACCCATCCGGCGAGCCGCAAAGAGGTCGCAGCGATGCTCGATCAACCGACTCATTCGCAGATCGATCGAGAAGCCGAACCGGCGAAAGAGGAGGGCGGTGAGGATCAGCAGGCCGAAGAGCTTCGGCGAGATCGGCACTGCCCAGATCGCATAGAGAGTGCCGTGCAAGGCCAGATCGAAGATCAGCCAGCCGCCCGGCGGCGCGACACGGTTGGGGCTGAGGTGGTGGCCCATCTCGTGATGGAGCTCGGCGGCGAGCTCCTCGCGATCGAGGTAGTGCAGTGAACCGCTCGTGACCTGGATGACCTTCTTCCGGGACCCGATCGACCAGGCGAGGAAGGTCCAGGCGTTGGACTCCTTGTCATCCACGACCCGGAGCACCACTCGGCGCCGGGAGCGCGGGAGCTTCTCCAGGATGCTGCCGAGGATGTCGCGGAGCTCGGCCTCGGAGTATCGACCGATGCGCCATCCATCACCATCGGGTCCGACCTCGACGCCCGAGCGTTTGTCGAGGAAGGTCGACAGCGCCGGCCCTCCGTGCAGGATCGCCACGACGACGACCAGGGAGATGAGGTAGGCGCTGATCCGGTCGGGCGCCGCGGCGAGGTGGCAGAGGACGAGCCCCAGGACGAACAGCGCCCCACCGAAGGCGACGTACCCGGCGTGGCGCGCGACATCGAGACTGCGGAATCGAGCTGAAGGATCCGGGATGTTCACGACCTCGGGAGAATGCAGAGGCGAAGCGTGGAACGCCATCCTCAACCCGGGTCCCCGCGGAGGAACCTGCTCAACCGCGCGCACCCCGTCCGTGCCGGCGAGTCAATGCGAGACCTCCAGGTAGGTCTCGACGGCGGCGATCTCGGGGTGGTTCTGGCACTGGGTCATGGACGCGAGCGAGGAATGCTAGCAGAAAGCGCTGGACGGCGGCGATGGGCCTGACCGGTACGTCGCCCCCCGGTTCACGGACAGAAGGTCACCCCCAATCCATCCGAGAGATTGAACTGCGGCCCGCCGGCGGCGACGTCGCGATACCAGAGCTGGAAGTACCAGGTGGATCCGGCGGTCGGCGCTCCCGGACCACTGGAGAGGGGCGGTTGCGTGAAGTCGAGCGGCCGACCGAGGACTCCGGCCGCGGTGGACAGCGTCGCCGGCAGCAGGCGGAAGACCCCGATCCCTCCGGCCACGCCAACGCAGCGGTAGCCGTGACCGAAGGGCATCTCGATCGGCTTGGGGCCGTAGTAGTAGAAGCCGTAGGTGCTTGGGACCACGCCGGTCGTGACCAGGAGGAAGTCGTTGTGCGAGAGGCTCGCCCAGCCCTCGTAGGAAATGATGGCGCCCGAGCCGGCGGAGTTCGGCGCGCTGGTGCAGTAGTTCCTCGGCGTCGGCCCGCAAGCGAGCCGGAAGACGCGAACTCGACCGGAGTAGTATCCGTTCGGGTGCTCGTCGCGCTGGCCACGGATCACCTCCGGCCAGCCGTCGCCGTCGAGGTCCCCGGCGAGCGCGAGCTCCGACGCACCTCCGTCCCCGAGGGTGTAGAGGACGGCCCCCGTCATCCCCGAGATGAGCTGGAGTCCCTCATACCCGGAACCCGTCCCGAGGCCCACGCTGTACCCGACCTGGAAGTCGTCCGCGCCATCGCCGTCGACGTCGCCCACCCCCAGGATGGCGTGGTCGGCAAACCAGGCTCCGGTGTACTCGAGGTGGTGAATCCGCGTGCCGTCCATCCCGGAGTACACGTCCACGTACGGAGGACCGTCACCCTCCGACCACTCGATCCAGGCCGCCACCGCCACGTCGTCCCTCCCGTCCGCATTCACGTCGCCGACACCGGCGACGCGGGAACCGAACTCGTCGAGCCAGTCGTCACCGAACCAGGAGTACAGGAGCGCGCCGGTCGCCCCGGAGTAGAGCCTGGCGGAGCTGGACTGGTAGTAGCCCGCGACGATATCGGGGACGCCATCCCCGTCGCAGTCGCCGGCGCCGGCGAGCGAGTGTCCCGAGGAGCTACCCGGTCCGTCGATGTCGAGGATCTCCTGGTAGGTGATTCCCGAGTAGACCCGGATGTGCTGGTCCCCCGAGCCGCTCTCCGCGACGGCCACGTCGTCGAAGCCGTCACCGTCGATATCACCGGGGACGCAGGCCTCATAGAACGGCCCGGGCCACCGGTGGAGCACGGTCTGGGTGGCGCCCGAGTACAGCAGAACGTCGCTGTTCTGGCCCGCGACCACGAAGTCGCCGACGGAATCGGAGTCGATGTCGTCGATCGCGCGAACCCGAGAGTAGCCGGGATGGGCGATCGTCCACAGCTCCGCGCCCGTGGCCCCGTCGTAGGCCCGCACCCCATCGTCGAGCGTGACGAGGATCTCGGGCACGCCGTCGCCGGAGAGGTCCCCGGGGCCGGCGACGGACTTCCCGAGCTGCTGGTTCGCCTGGGTGCCCTCGATGACGTACATCTCACTTTGCGAACGGGCTACCGCGGCGGAGATGAAGACCGCGGCGGAGAGCAGGTAGAGCTTCATGGATCGAGACTCCGTTAGGGAAGACGATCGTGGCTGGCGAGCGAGCAGCCAACTCCCTTGATACCCCGGCTCGGCCGAGGCCGCAAGCCGAGCGGGAGAATGGAGGGTCGGAGCCGTGAGCGACCCTCCGTCACGGGTACGAGCGGGACGATTCGCGCCCCCTCGCCGCCCGGAGCGAGATTCCCTGGCTTTTCTCCAGAAACGCGTCACGTTCGGGGTGCGCTCCGACGAGTTCCCCCGATGCGAGACCGCAAGCTCGACCGCCTGTTCGACCGATTCCGCCGCAAGGGGGACGCTTCCGCTCTGGGTAAGGTGTTCGACACCACCGCACCGGAGCTGATGGAGGTGGCCGTTCACCTCACGCGCGACCCGGGGGAGGCGGAGGACCTCGTCCAGGCGACCTTCCTGACCGCCATCGAGAAGGCAAACGACTACGACGCCGATCGGCGGCTGGTGCCGTGGCTGGTCGGGATCCTGGTGCGCCACGCCCACGCGCTGCGGCGCAAGCGGGCGCGCGAGCTCGACGAGGACCGCCTGCCCCCCGGAGGCACGACCGATCCGAGCGACGAGGCGCAGGCGAGCGAGCTGCGAGACTCCATCGAAGAAGCCCTCGCCGGGCTGCCGGAGAACTACCGGAGCGTGCTCGAGCCGTACCTGCTGCGCGGGGAGCGCGCGGTGGATATCGCTCGGGCCTCCGGGCGTTCCCCGGGAACGGTGCGCGTTCAGATCCGCCGCGGTCTGGTCGAGTTCCGCCGCGCGCTGCCGGCGGGCCTGGCCCTCTCGGCCGGAGTCCTGGTCGGCGGTCGGTCGATGGCGGAGGTGCGGGCGACGGTCCTCGACCGCGCCGCGCGAGCCGCGCGCACTCTCGGACCGGCGAGGGCGACGTCCATCACGTCCACGACGCTGCTCGGAGGTCTAGTCATGTCGCAGAAGCTCTTCCTCGGCGCGCTCGCCGCCGCACTCCTCGTCCTCTTCGGCTGGATCGCCGGTGTCGGAGGCGACGATTCCCCCGAGACCCCCGCCACCGCTCCCGCGCCGATTCCCGGATCGACCGGGCTCGCCTTCGCGCCGGAACCGCAGTCCTTGCTCGAGCAGAGCGACGACCCCCGGCGGGTCGAGGTGGCCGCGGAGCCGACGGAAACCGACGAGGCCGCCGCCCTGAGCTACGAGGCCGCGCTCGGCGGGATCACCGGGCGCGTCGTCGAGTGGAGTGGTAGGCGGGTCGCCGGTCTCCGCGTCACGCTGCTCGAGGTGCGACCCTCGATGATGATCGGGTCGGTGAATACCGTCTTCGAGAGCGCACTCGCGCGAGGCCTGCGGGGACTGGGCGCCAACCCGCTGATCGACGAGACGACCACCGATGCGGAGGGTCGCTTCCGCCTCGACGGGGCGCACCCCGCGGGCTTCCACGTGATCGGCCTCGACCTGGGTGGCGACCGGCCGTCGTGGCGACTGATCGACCTCTCCCTGCAGAGCGGCGGAGAGATCGACATCGGCACCATCGAGCTGGCCCGGGTGCGCACGCTCCACGGGCAAGTCGTCGATGCCAGCGGCAGCGGCCTCGAAGGAGTGCGCGTGCGGGCGGCGCAGCTGCCGGATCAGGCGCTTCCCCTGGCTCAGATCCGCGCGGGGGCGACCGTGCTGCTGAAGGTCGGGTACGAGATGGTGGTCGTCGACCTCCCCGGGCCGATCGCGACCCTCGTCGAGCAGCTGCCGATCCCGCTCACCACGACCGACGCAGAGGGGCGCTTCACGCTGGAGGGGGTCACCGAGAACGCGAACTGGCTGATCGCCGACGCGACCGGGTATCAGCTCGCGACGCGCGTCCTGCGGGGGCAGGAGCGGGACATCGGGAGCCTCCCCCTCGAACCTCTCGGGACGTTGAGCGGTCGCCTGGTCGATACCGAAGGAGCGGCGGTCGTCGGCATCGAGGTGCGCGGCGGACGGGCTCACCACTTCGATTCGAAGCGAGACGGCGTCGCGTTCAGCTTCGCCTCGCACACCACGGACAGCGACGGGCACTTCGAGATCGCCGGCGTGCCGGGAAGCGACGACCACCTGATCGCCTGGCGGCGCTCGCCCGACTCGCCGTGGGAGACTTCCTCGGGTTTCGCCGATGGTGACGAGGTCGAAGTCGCGACGACGTTCAGCCTCTATTGCACCCTGAGGGATCACCGCGGCGAGGTCGTGCCCGACGCGGAGTTCCGGCTGCTCGTCGGTCGCACCGCGGCCGAGCTGGAGGCCCTCCAGGCGACCCTGTCCTCCGCCGGCGAGGCCGAGCGACTCGAGCCGGGACGCTACGCCCTGCGCGGGCTGATCGAGGGACGGTGCCGCATCTACGCCCGGGCGGAGGGTTTCGCGACCGTGATCGAAACGGTGGACATCACGGAGGACGGGAAGGAGCTGGAGCTCGTTCTCGCCCGCCGCGGCTCGCTCCCGGTCGAGGTGCTCGATCGAGAGACGGAGCAGCCGGTCGCCGGGGCGAGGGTCTCGCTGCGCGCCGAGCGCCGCGGCGCGAACCTCGCGCGCGGGGTGAGCGATGCCGGCGGCCGTGTCCGGCTGGAGAACGTGCCGCTCGAGGGGGAAGAGGAGCTGTTCCTGCGCGTCGCCCACCCCGGCTACGCCGTGAACCACCGGAAGCTCGGACCCGGCGAGGAGCCCGTGGCCGTGCTGCTGGACGCGTCGGGCGGCGCCCGCTTCCGCCTGCACGCGGGGGGGGCTCCGCCGACCGAGGCGCTGATGGTGATGGTCGGAGTGCGCGGCTCCAGCAACTACCCCGACGGTGTCTTCCCGCGGATGCAGCTCAGCGATCATCGAGGTCGGATCGAGCTCGAACGCTTGCCCGCGGGCCAGCATCGCTACGAGGTCTACCGCCGCTTCCTCGATGGGGATCCGCTGCACCTCGTGACCACCATGTCCCTCGGGGAACAACTCGCCTCCGGGAATCTCGAGGTGCACCCCGGCGAGGTGACCGAGCTCGACATCGCGCTCGACCCCGAGCTCGCCGTGACGGAAACCCCCGGCGAGGGTGGCGTGGTCGAGGGGTTTCTCCGCATCGAGGGCCAGCGCACGACGGGGCTGCGCGCCACCCTCGTCGGCATGACGGCCACCATGACAGCCGGCGGGAAGGCGCAGGAGCAGCAGCTGCAATCCGACGGTCGCTTCCGCTTCGAGGATCTGGTCGCGGGGGAGTACTTCCTGACCGTCGGAAACACCCGAGGGGAGTTCGTCGCCATGCGACGGCTGTCCGTCGAACCGGGTCAGGTGACTCGCCTCGAGCTGGAGATCCGCCCGATCGAGTTCGACGCAGAGCTTCTCGACTCCGCCGGCAACGCGGTGATCGACGGACGACTCTCCGCCGTTCCGCTGGACGAGTCCAGCAGCGAGGGCGGCTACCCCACGACCCGTCCGATCGGCGACGGCCGGTGGCGGGCCACCGCCCGAGCGGAGGGTCGGTTCCGACTGGAGGGACGGAGCCCCACCGCCGGCTTCGGCACCCTGGAGGTCGAGGTGGACCCGCTCGGGGATCCGGGGCCCTTCGAGCTGCGCCTCTCCCGCGGAGTCGCTTGCGCCGGCGAGATCCACCTCCCCGCCGGGGCGGTCCTCACCCGGCCCACCAACGTCTTCGCGCCGATCCGATCGCTCGGCGAGCTCGCTCTCAACCATTACATCACCCTGCAGTTCGAACACGGCATCGCGCGCTTCGAGATGATCGGACTGCAACCGGGTCGCTATCTGCTGGCCTTCACGGAGAGCCCGATGGCGAAGGAACACTACCGCGTGGAGTTCGAGCTGCACCCGACAGGAGACGACCACCTGCTGCTCCAGCTCGAGAAACGCGCCGTGGAAGCCCCCCCGGACGTCATCATCGAGCTGGGCGCGGACGAGGAGTGAACCGGCCCGTCGAGGCCGACGCGATGCAGCCGACGATTCCCGCGAACAGCCGGGTCGAGCCGCCGAACATCATCTTCATCCTGTGCGATAACCTCGGCTACGACGACCTCGGCGTGCTCCACCAGAACGGTGTGGCGTTGACCTGGTAGCCGCGAGGGAATCACGGAACCTGGTACTTTTTCGGGGGCGGAACCACGTAGGTTCTCCGGTGGGGAGCCTGATTCTGATCCGTATCTCGTCGACACCCACCTGCGGTGTCCGCGATCCTCCCGATTCACTCCGGGCGAGGGCTCGTCCTTCGAGTCCGCCGAGCACCGGCAGTCCATGTCGTTGCGTGACGTCTTGCCGCCTGGTTGGACCTGCCATACAATCGGTCGAATCTAGCGGTTTTGCGCTTCGTAGCCTTTCCTCAAGGAGTGACATCTGATGAATCGAATCTTCTCCTGGGCAGTCGTGGGACTACCGGTGGTGCTCGCAGCTTCGGCCAGCGGTCAGGGTTTGATCGCCCACTACACCTTCGACGTCGATGGCACGGCCACCGTGGGCACCGACGCGTCCCTGGGCACGGCCGCCAGCATCGACAACCTCGATGCCAAGGTGGGCGGCGGCTCGCTCTACCTGTCGGGAATGCCGACCACCGATACGACTGGTGACGACGGTGCGGTCGGCGGCGACAACTGGGACTGGAGCGTGAGCGATACGCGGACCGTCGCCTTCTGGATGAAGGCCACGGCCGGCGACCACGGCGACCAGTGGAGCACGATGATCTCGCTCGGCTCGAACTTCGGCGCCGGCCACCGGTTCGACATTCGCCTGGACGGTGATTCGTTGCGACTCGAGGTGCAATCTGGTGGAACTTCCTCGGGAACCGTGGTCGCCGACGGCACATGGCACCACATCGCCCTCGTCGCGGTCGATCCGGCGACGGTCGCCAGCTGCGAGTACTATGTCGACGGCGTCCCCTACGGAGCCTTCGGCGGCTCGGGCACGGCGCTGGATACTCAGCTCGGTCCGCTGCGCATGGGTGACAGCTACCAGGACACGAGCCGCGACTTCAAGGGCAACCTCGACGACATTCGCCTCTACGACACGGCGCTCACGGCGGGCGAGATCGCGGCGCTGGCCCAGACCGACCCCGGTGTCGGCTACTGCTTCGGCGACGTGGGCAGCGGTACCCCGTGCCCCTGCGGCAACGACAACGACGGCAGCGTTCCCGGAGCGGGCTGCGGGAACGGCCAGTACGCTTCCGGCGCCCTGTTGACCGGCACCGGTGTCGCCAGCCTCTCCAATGACACGCTGGTGCTGATCGGCCAGTACACCGAGAACAACCAGAGTGGTCTGTACTTCCAGGCCAACAACGACCTGAGCCCGGGCAATCTCTGGGGTGACGGTCTGCAGTGCGCCGGCGGTGGTCTGAAGCGTCTCGGCGTCCGCTTCTCGGACGCATCCGGCTACTCGGACACCTCTGCGTGGGCGACGCCCATCTCGGTCAAGGCGGGCAACATCCTCGCCGGCGACACCAAGCACTACCAGCTATGGTACCGCAACCCGTTCATGTCGCCCTGCGGCAATCAGTTCAACGCGAGCAACGGGTACGCCATTACCTGGGCGCCTTGATCTGGATGCCGTGTTCTTGATCGGAGCGTCAACACCTGATTGACGGGTCGCCCTCCGAGTGATTCACGAGCCGGCCGCGGGGACCCCGCGGCCGGCTTCGTTGCTACTCCAGGCTCTCCGCCTCCTCGAAGGCCGGGTCACTCAGCTCGAAGCAGCACCCCGCTACCGGAGGTCGTAGAAGATCGTGATCTTGGCCCGATAGCCGGTGCGGGTTTTCCACGTCATGGGGATGCCGTAGGACTTGTTGCGGGTGTGCTTGCCGACATCTCGGGCGTGGGCGTACATCAGGTTGGAGGCGGCGGTCTTGGCCATGCTGATGGCCATCGCCTTCGACGAGTAGCTGCCGTTGCTCTCCGCCGACTTCGAGTAGCTTCCCCTCACGAGGGTGGCCGAGGAGGCGAGGTCGACCTCGAGGCCGGAGCTCTCCAGGCAGCTCCCGGAGAAGAGCGCGGAGCCCTGCGGTGAGTCGATGGAGGTGCTCGTGCCGAGAGAGCCGAGGATTGCGATGAAGGTGGAGAGCGAGATGGTGATGAGTTGCATGGGTTGTTCTCCTGTTTGGAAGTCGTTCGTCGTGAGGGTGCGTCCCTCGCACATCACCCGGGGCGGAGCCCGAGGGCGCCGCAGACACGCGTCTGGAGTTTTCCTGCCGAGGCCCGGGAGCGAGCCGATCGAGGCGATTCAGGAGATGGCGATCGAGTTAGGCGGATGTCTGCAACACCGCCCCGGCCACCTGGAACGCACTGATCGTATAGGATCTCGCCCTGGAGCCCGGGAGCAGTGCCTCGATGACCACAACTGCGGCCCGCGCCCGGCTCGCGCCATCGCCAGAGACCGACGGAGTTTCGATCCCCCCATGAACGCAGCACACGAGTCAACGATCCCTCTCCTCGAGCGCTACCACTCCGGCGACACGGCCACGCTCGACGCCATCCTCGCCCACCACCGCGACTGGCTCTGGAGCTACGTGCGCCGCAACATGGGCGCTCACCTTCGAGCCCTCGAGACTTCCGAGGATGTGGTACAGGACGTCCTTCGTTCGCTGATCGAGCGCGGGCCGGCCTTCATCCCCCAGGACGACAGTCAGTTCCGGCGGCTGGTGGCGACGATCGTGCTCAACCGCCTGTGCGACCGTAATGACTACGTGCGCGCGGCGCGGCGCGATCGGCGGCGCGAGCTGAGCGGCGAGGCGGGGCAGATCTCACGCATCGGCGCCGCGGCGCCCTCGGTGGACAGTCCCTCGCGGGCCGCCATTCGCAATGAGGAGGCCAGCTTCCTGGAGCTCGCCCTCGAGCTCCTGCCCCCCGACGACGCTCACATCATCCGGCGGCGCCGCTGGGACGAGGCGGAATTCGAGGAGATCGCCGCCGAGATCGACTCGACCGCCGCCGCCGTCCAGCGGCGCCACCTCCGCGCGGTCACCAAGCTCGGCGGGATGATCCGCAAGCTCGAGGTGGGCGACCTCTCGGAGCTGCCGCCGGACCCGGTGTCGCCGGAATCCTGAGGAAGCTCCCCGAGGTCGGGCGCATCAGCCCCTCAGGGCCGGAACACCACCCCCACCGCGTTGGAGAGGTTGAAGCCCCGGTTGCACGGCCCGCCCGGGTCGCGGAACCAGGCCTGGAAGTTCCAGGTCTGCCCGGCGCGGATCTGACCGGCGAAAGGGAAGCTGGTCTGGGTGAATTCGACCAGACCCGGTCCCAGCTGGATCAGCCCCTCGGTTCCCGAGAACATCGCCGGGAAGCGGAACAGCCCCGCGCCGCCGGACGAGACGCAGCGCAAGCCGTCGCCGAACGGGACCTCGATCGTGCCCATCCCCATGTAGAGGAGACCGAACTGGTCACGGGGCACGCCGCGCGCGGAGAGGACCAGGTCGTCCTCGGCCACGCTGTTCGAGCCGCCGGCGAGGAGCCGCGCGCCCAGGCCGTTGGAGGTCGCGCAGCCCGCGGCGCCGAAGTCGTTTCCGCAAGGCGCGGCGGCCTCGCAGAAGCAGTAGGACGTCGCGTAGTCGTGGGTCTCGGCGACGTAGGTCGCGCCGGCATCGGTGGCACCATCGTCGTCGCGCCAGGTGGTGGCGAAGATGGTGTCACCCCAGATCGCCGTCGCCTTGCCGAACTCGTCGTTGACGTCGGCGTCAGCGGGGAGCAGGCGGGTCTCGAAAGCCCAGCCGCCGAGCCCGCGGCGGTAGACCAGCGCCGATCCGCTGGACGGTCCTGTCCAGTGGTCGGTGCGCAGACCGAAGATGACTCGATCGAGAGAGACGCCGCACGTCTCGCCGAGGTACCCGCCGGTGACACCAGAAGGTTGGGTGAAGGTCGCGGCGTGATTCCAGGTCGCACCTTGCCGCTCGAAGGCGTAGCCGATGCCGGTGACGACGAACGCTTCGGTCCGCCCCGGGGCACCCGCGACGATCGTATCGCCGAAGATACCCACGCCGCTGCCGAACTCGTCTCCGTCAGAAGCGTCGGGCGCGTAGATCTCGTCGACCAGTGTCCAGCTCGTCCCCTGCCGCTCGTAGACGTGCACCGCTCCCGCGTTGACTCCGGAGGCGTTGTCACCGATCGAACCGACGGCGAGGCGGGTACCCGTGGCGTTCAGGGCGACCGCTTCTCCGAAGTAGTCGTCGGTCTGACCGCCGGGGTCGTGCAGCTTGGTGATGAACGTCCAGCTGGGCGGCTGGAGCTCGTAGATGTAGACCGATCCGGAGTTGGTGCCGACCGGTTCGTCACGATGGGAGCCGATCGCCAGCGTGGAGCCGCGCAAGGCCACGGCGTTGCCGAAGAAATCCCCCGCCCCCGTACCGATCGGCACGAGCTTGCGGACCTCGGCCCATCCGCTGGCCCCGCCGCGGTAGATGATCACCGAGCCGGCGTTGGCGCCCGCGGTGGAATCGTACGGCGCGCCGACCGCGGCCCAGGAGTCGAAGATCGCCACCGACGATCCGAAGTAGGGGCCGTCGGCGACGGGGCCGTGTACCAGCTTCGCCTCCTCCCGCCAACCGATGCGTGTCTTGCGGTAGACGTAGGCGGAGCCCTTCTGGGGCGTGGGCGTACGGTCGTAACGATTGCCCACGATCGCGAGATCGCGACAGACGTCCACCGCGTTGCCGAAGAAGTCATTCTCGTCGGGATCGGACGGGACGAGCTTCTGGACGATCCCCTGCGCGCCGGCCGGGGCCGCGGAGAGGAGGGAGCCGAGGATCAGGATGCTGGTCGAGGTGAGTCGGTTCATGGCGCCGATATGGTGCCATGAAGCGAAAAACCGCGCCAGATGGGCCTTTTTGTCGACTCGGTCAGGCTCAGTCCGTCAGGAAACGGTGAACCGTGGTGTGGCGGTACTCCCGGCCGGGCTCCTGGACCACCGAGGGGAAGTCCGGGTGGTTGATCGAGTCGGGAAAATGCTGCGTTTCGAGGCAAAGACCGCCGTTTCGAGGGTAGGTCCAGCCACCCTTGCCGGTCTGGCCGAACAGGAAGTTGCCCGAGTAGAACTGGACCCCCGGTTCCGTTGTGAGGATCTCCATCGTTCGCCCCGATGAGGGATCGTGCAGCTTCGCGATCGGGC
>CAZCAC010000135.1:18771-23299 GCA_964496575.1 uncultured Planctomycetaceae bacterium
GCGGAGCACGTAGTTGTGGTCGTATCCGAGCGAGGCGGTGGCGTTGAGCACCTCGATCCGCTCGCCGATCGCCGTCGGAGTGCGGAAGTCGAAGGGCGTGCCGGTGACTTCGGCCAGCTCGCCGGTGGGGATCAGCGTGTCGTCGGTCGGCGTGTAGTGATCCGCGTCGAGGAAGAGCTCGTGTTCGAGGATCGTCCCGGCGCCCTGGCCGCGGAGGTTGAAGTAGCCGTGGTGGGTCACGTTCACCAGCGTCGCCTTGTCGGTGGTGGCGAAGTAATCGACGCGGAGCTCGTTCATCTCGGTCAGCACGTACTCGACGGTGACCTCGAGTCGTCCGGGATAGCCCTCTTCACCGTCGGGGCTGACGTAGGTGAACCGTACGCCGGAGCCGTCGGGTGCGTGGAACGGCTCACCGTGCCAGAGCGCCTTGTCGAATCCCTTGAAGCCACCGTGCAGGTGGTTGGGCTCATTGTTGATGTACAGCTCGTAGTCGATCCCGTTCAGCGTGAAGCGTCCGTTCGCGATGCGGTTGGCGCAGCGACCGGCGATGCAGCCGAAGTACTGGTTGTCGGTCGACTCGTAGCCGGCGACGCCATCGAACCCCAGCACGATGTCTTCCACCTTTCCGTTCCGGTCGGGCACCCACAGCTCGGTCACGGTCGCGCCGAAGTCGGTGATCTTCACCACCACCCCGCCAGTGTTGACGATGGTGAACAGCTGCACCGGATCGCCCGCGGCGGTCGCTCCCCAGGATTGGACCTCGACGTTCATCGGTTGAAGGATCTCCATATCGGTAGTAGTGCTGCGGCAACCGGCGAGGATCGACAGACCCGCGCCGGCGAGGGACAGGGTGACGAGTGAGGGAATCGTGCGGCTCATGAGATCGGACGGGGAAAAAGCCAGGAGAATCCGAAGGGTAGCACGGCGGCGGGGGGCCGGCGCAAGAGGTCGAACCGCGAAGGAAGAGCGATCGTCGGGGCGGTGCTTTGCTAGGATCTCCAGGGTCCCTTCCGCCGGCCCCGGCGCGGTCCCTTCCGGTCGAACGACATGAGTCAACTCACCACCGCCCTCCTCCTGCTCCTCGCCCTCCCCGTCCTCCTGGCCACCCCCGCCGCCGCGCAGTGGCGCCCGGCGGAGAGTACGCTGATGACGCCGTGGGGTGAGGGACTTCGCCCCGACGACGTGCTCTCCGAGCACCCGCGCCCGCAGCTGGTCCGCTCCGGCTCCGCCTGGGCGGACCTGAACGGCCTGTGGCAGTACGCCGTGCGGCCGAAGGCGGAAGGGCGACCGGCGGAGTGGGAGGGAGAGATCCTGGTTCCCTTCGCGATCGAGTCGGCACTGTCGGGCGTCAAGCGAACGATCACCGCGGACGAGCGGCTGTGGTACCGGCGGAACTTCGAAGCGCCGCAACACGGGAGCGGTCGGCTCTTGCTGCACTTCGGCGCCGTCGACTGGGAGACCGAGGTCTGGGTCAACGGGCAGAAGCAGGGGGTGCACCGCGGCGGGTACGACGCGTTCACCTTCGACATCACCGACGCCTTGAAGCCGGACGGCCCTCAGGAGCTGGTGATCGCGGTCTGGGATCCGACCAACTCCAGCTGGCAACCACGTGGCAAGCAGGTGAACCAGCCGCGCGGAATCTGGTACACCGCGGTGACGGGGATCTGGCAGACGGTGTGGCTGGAGCCGGTGCCGGAGGTCTACGTGAAGGACCTGCACCTGGTCCCGAAGCTGGCGGAGCAGCGGCTCCTGATCGACATCGACATCGAGGGGAACCACGACGACCTGAGCTTGCGAGTCGAGCTCCCCGGCTGCCGCCATCGTGTGACGCAGGCCGGCACGTCTCCCGACAAGCTGCACTTCGACGTCTCGCTGGCCGCCTACTCCCTGGAAGCGTGGCACCCCGACTCGCCCGTGCTGCACGACCTGCATCTGACCTTGCTGCGCGGCAGGAAGGTAGTCGACAGAATAGAGAGCTACTTCGGTCTGCGCGACGTCGGGCTCGTGCGCGACGAGCGTGGTGTGTTGCGTCTCGGCCTCAACGGCGAGCCGCTCTTCCAGTTCGGCCCGCTCGATCAAGGGTGGTGGCCCGACGGCCTGTACACCGCTCCGACCGACGCGGCCCTGCGTTACGACGTCGAGGTGACCAGACAGCTCGGCTTCAACATGATCCGCAAGCACGTCAAGATCGAGCCGGCGCGCTGGTACCACCACTGCGACCAGCTCGGCATCCTCGTCTGGCAGGACATGCCCAGCGGCGACGGCAGCATCGGCGGCAACGCCCCCGACCTGGAGCGAAGCCCCGAGTCGGCGGAGAACTTCTGGCGCGAGTACCAGGCGCTGATCGATGGCCGCCGCAACCACCCGTGCATCGTCGCCTGGGTCCCCTTCAACGAGGGCTGGGGTCAGTTCGAGACGGAGAGGGTGACCGCCTGGACGCGCGAGTACGATCCCACACGCCTGGTCGACGGCCCCAGCGGCTGGACCGATCGGGGAGTGGGTCACATGCACGACGTGCACGCCTATCCCGGTCCGAGTATGCCGCCGGTGGAGGAGGAGCGCGCGGTGGTGCTCGGCGAATTCGGCGGCCTCGGGCTGCCGGTGAAGGGCCATCTGTGGCGCGATCGCGACAACTGGGGATACCGCAACTACAAGACGGTCGAGGAGCTCACCACGGCCTACCTCGCGCTGCTGCCGCGGCTGCACGACCTGATCGGCCGCGGGCTGGCGGCGGCGGTGTACACCCAGACCAGCGACGTCGAGGGCGAGGTCAACGGGCTGATGACCTACGACCGTAAGGTGATCAAGATGGACGTCGAGGTGATCGACGCGGCGAACCGGGAGATGTACGGGCCGCCGCCGGTCTATCACGAGCTGGTCCCGACCTCGCGCGAGGTAGGACAGACGTGGCGCTACGTCACGACCGAGCCGGGCGCGGGATGGATGAGCCCGGAGTTCGACGACAGGACCTGGTCGGAGGGTCCGGGAGGCCTCGGGGCGAACAACCCGCCGAACGCGGTGATCCGTAGTGATTGGTCGACGCCGGACATCTGGGCGCGTCGCGAGTTCGAGATCGATCTCCCGCCGATCCTCTCCAATCCCGTGCTGCCCGGGTGTTACCTCAGCGTCTACCACGACGAGGACGCCGAGATCTACGTCAACGGCATCCGGGTCGCCGAGCTGAAAGGCTACGTGACCAGCTACGTCCGCATCCCGCTCGGGGACACCGGTCCGCTTCGTGGCGGCCGCAACGTGATCGCCGTCCACTGCCGCCAGACCGGCGGCGGTCAGTTCATCGACGTGGGAATCGACCAGCGGGAGCAGTAGCCTCCCCGCCATTCTCTTGCCATGGCCGACGATAAACCCCTCGAGGAGCCCCGGCGCGAAGGAGCCTCGACTTCGCCGCCGGCCGAAGACGATGGAGTCGATACGAGCCTGATCCGCTGGATGCTGTCCCTGACTCCCGTGGAACGGCTCCAGGTCCTGGAGGAGAACGTCCGGGCCATCGAGGAGCTGCGACGCCTGAATCAGCCGTGAACTTCCTGTCCGTCCTTCGCGACCTCGCTCGCGCCGAGGTCGAGTTCATCGTGGTCGGTGGTGTGGCCAGCGTCCTGCAGGGTGCCGGGCACACGACGTTCGACCTGGACCTCGTTCACTCGAGGGCCCTGGAGAACCGCACTCGCCTGCACTCCTTGCTGGCCCGTCTCGACGCTCGCTACCGGGAGCACCAGCCGAGGATCCTGAGACCGACCATCGAGGACCTCGACACGGCCGGGCACCTGCTCCTCATGACCAGCCAGGGGCCTCTCGATCTCCTCGGCACCATCGGAGAAGGCGTGGGGTTCCCCGAGCTCGAGCCGCACACGATCTGGATGGAGCTCGGCGCGGGTCTACGGGTCCGTGTCCTGAAGCTCGAGGAGATCATTCGCCTGAAGGAGGAGGCCGGCCGCGAGAAAGACCGGCGACAGCTGCCCCTTTTGCGACGAACGCTCGAGGAGCGAGATCGGGACCGAGGGGAGTAAGCGGCTCAAGGCCTCCATACGATCTCCGGTTAGAGATTCGGGAGCTGCGCCCCGGAGACCGAGGTGGAGCTGTCCTGACACCGGACCGTAGGCCTTGCGCCGATCGGGGCAATCCCTCAGGGAGTCCAGGCGAAAAACCCCTTGCGGAGAACGGGTTTCCATCATCTTCTGGAAGATGACACGGAGCCCCGCTCGCATCGGGCACCGGGCTCGCCCTGCACGAGATGACGAGAAGAGGAGTACGAACGATGAAACGCACTGTTGCCGAATTGAGCCCCCCCCCTCCCTGACCTCCGGTCTCCCTCGAGCGGCCCGCCAGAGCGGATGGCTCGCCGCCACGTTCGCCTTGATGATGGCGAACGCGGCGGCGTTGCCGCAGAGTTCCGGTGACCGCTTGCTCGACGAGCTCGTCGCCGTCTACCCCTACGCGTCGGGCTACACGATGACGAGTACGCCCGACGGATACGACCTCTACGCCGGCGAGGGCGGTGCCGTCGCGGTGATCC
>CAZCAC010000136.1:0-22843 GCA_964496575.1 uncultured Planctomycetaceae bacterium
CCTCGACTTCAACAAACCACCTAAACCCAGTGTCCGAAGAACCCAGGAGGGCCACTCGACGGTGTCGCGGTGCTTGGCAAGATCCCGCTCGAGAGTGCCGATCACCCCCTCCTGCTGTTCGTTCAGGCGGGCGATCTCCTCGATCGTCTCCCGGTGCCCCTCGAGGTCCTCCTCGAGGGTCGCGGTCTTCTCCCGGTGTCCGTCGAGGTCGGCGACCAGGCCCTCGTTAACCGCGGTCAGCCGATCGCGCTCCGCCTGGTAGACCTCCTTCTCGCGGTCGAAGGCGACCAGCTCGCCCACCAGCTGCTCGAACGCCGCCAGCGCACCGGGAGGGGCGCCCGGCGGGGCGAGCAGCGCGTCCTTCACCGGCAGCGCCACCCCGTTCACGCCGCCGACCACCGCGTGGCGGTACACCGCTCCGGCGTGGTCGGAGGCGTACAGCGTCTCGTTGTAGAAGCGGTAGTAGCGCCTCGCGACCTTGCGCAGTTGCGGGTCCTCGTCGAGGTACATCGACAGGCACATCAAGGGCAGCCACCGCTTCAGGCTGGCGTGGCCGATCGCCTCGACTCGCGCTCCGGCCCCCTCCAGCGCCGCGGTCGTCTCGGTGAGATCCGGTAGCCCCTGCTCCTCGTGCTCGTCGAGGTAGCGGTGGCGAATCCCCAGTTTCTCGCGCAGGAAGACCCGCAAGAGCTCCTCGGCCTCCACCACTCGCTCGGAGCGGTACGGCCCCGCCAGCACCACCCAGCCGCTCGAGACGCGGCATGCCTCGGCCACGAAGTCGTCGCGCCGCTCGGCGGGCACGTGCTCCAGGGTGTCGCAGGCGGTCACCACGTCGAAGGTGCGGGACGCGAACGGCAGCTCGCAGCCGCTGCCCAGGATCAGCCCCGACGCCTCCGACGGCTCGACGTCGACCAGCGTGATCGCCGCGTCGGGCAGGAACTCGCGCAGGATCGCGGTGCGGCCCCCCACGTCGAGCACTCGCAGCGGGCGGTCCGCCACCGGGTATTGCTCGACGATGTCCGCCACCAGCCGGTAGCGCCGGTAGAGGTCGAACGGCAGGGAGAGAAGGTCTCGGTCGGCCATGATCAGGAGAACGAGGGATCAGGGGTCAACCCTCGTCAATCGCCTGTATCGGGTAGTTCCGGCCGACTTCTGTACCGGTAAAGAGATGCCGCGACCCAGGAGCGGTAGCGGGGCGTTCGGCGCGAAGCCGAGCAGGCCCATCCCCGATCAGGGCCAGGCCCTGGTGGCACCACTTCAGCGCTTCCGCGCCCCACGCCGGACGAAGAGGTCCTTCACCGCGCAGAGGGCCCGGTAGAGAGTCCGCCCGTGGATCTTGTCGAGGATCCGCTCGAGGTTCGCGACGTGGCCGACGAGCTGGTCGCGCTCGGCCAGGAGGGCCTCCGCGTGCGCCTCCAGCTCGTCCTTGTCACGGGCCAGGGCCTCGCCGAGCTGCCTCAACGCCTTCCGCTCCGCGGCCGCCTCGGATCGGCCCGGTTCGTCCGCCGCCGAGAAGAGCTCCCCGACGGCGGCCAGCGTCCGGGGCTCGAGGTCCGTCAGCAGGCCGACCGGGCCTTCGAGGGGGATCAGATCGCGGTCCCGGTAGTGGATCACCAGGCTGGCCGCCTCCTCCCCGATCTCGGTCGGGTCCTCCAGCTTCGGCGGCGGGCTGTGCATCAGGGAACAGGTACGGCAAACCGGGGGCGCGTCGCCGGTGGCGAGCCCGGCGCGGAGGTTGCGGAGCGGCCGGCCGTTCCAGATCTCCGCGAGGCTCGACTCGGTCAGGTCACCGAGCGCCTGCCGCTGGTGCACCAGCGGGTGCCCACAGGGGTACACCCGACCGTCGACCAGGACGTAGAGCGCCAGGGTCGGCATGTGGCAGGCGAGCCGCCCGGGCATGGCCGGGTCCGCCCCGGCTTCGTGGCCGTCGAGCTCCTCCTTCCGCTCGATCGCGCTGGCCCGGCTCTTCTCCGGCGAGGCGGCTCCGGCCACCTCCGCCGCCTCCGGCCCGAAGGGACGCGGGAAGTCGACCTCGACGCCGAGCTCTTCCGCCCGCTCGAGCGCCTCGAGCAGGTACCGGTCCGATCGCTCCCGCTCCTCGAAGAGGGACTGCGCGCGCCCCTCCGGCGTCATCGGGACGACGTGGGCCGCGCTCACGCGGTCGGCGGAGAGGCGCGCGGCCAGCTCGACGGTGCCGGGCAGCTCGTGGACGTTCTCGCGCATCATCACGAAGCAGAACCCGAGGTGCGGCCGCTCCTCCTCCGGTCGCGCCAGCCGGTAGCGATTCACCCGCTCGATCCCCTCGACCAGGGCGGGGAAGCTCGCTCCGCGCCGGATCCTCTCGTAGGTCTCCTTCGTGGCGCCGTCGATCGAGATCGAGATCGACGAGAGGAAGCGGACGAGGTTCCGGGCCACCTCGTCGGAGTCGATCAGGGTGCCGTTGGTCAGGATCTCGTTCTTCACCCCCAGCCGGTGGGCGCGCTCGGCGTAGTCGAAGAAGTCGGGACAGAGCAGCGACTCGCCCCCCACCCCGAGCATCAGCCGGGACGTGGCGGGCAGCACGCTCTTCTCGAGCTCGTCGAAGGCCGCGCGCGGCAGGAACTCGAGTCGTCGCTGCCGCCGAGCCTCCGGAGAGTGCAGATGCTCCGGGCACATCACGCAGTCGAGGTTGCAGGTCGAGGAGAGCTGCAGGTGGATCTCCAGCGGGACGTGCCGCGCGATCGCGTCGCCTCGTTCGAAGGCCTGACCGCCGAGCAGCTCGTTCAGGAGCTGGCGCGGGGTCCGGGTGGGTTCAGCGGGATCCGTCACAGGAGAGCTTCATCGGCCTTTTCAGCAGCTTACGTAAGCCCAGGGCGAGGCGCCGCCCGATCCGTGCCACGGTGGAGGGCGGTTCGTGGGCGACCCGGACCATCACGCGCTTGACTCTCAGGAAAACGGGATGGCGCGGGTCGCGGACCACGTTCTCGAGCCTCAGCCGCCGGGTCGTGCGGTGGAGGACGGCCGAGGTGGTGACGACGTGGACCTCGGTCCGGCCCCGCGAGAAGACCGGTCCGAAGCGGCCGAGAGGGAGGTCGTCGACGAGGATGCGGCCACCGAGGGCCAGGAGCGGCTCGTCAGCCTCGATCGACACGTGGATCTCGACCTCGCGCGGGCCGGCCCCCACCGCCGCCAGGTCGTATTCGATCGACGCCGAGCCGGGGCCCAGGAGGATGGCGTCCACTCCCTGGATGGTCACCGTGCCGGTCGTGGAGTCGGTCTCGGTCCCCGAACGGTCGAGCAGGATCTCGCCCGGTCGGTTCGAACCGCGCCGTGGCCGACGGACCTCGACGCGGGCGAGGCGCAGGCTGCTCTCGATCCCCTCGAAGCGTCGAGTCTCGATCCGCAGCCGCCTCGCCCGCACCGCGAGCTCGACGCGCCGGGAGATGCACCGGACCTCGTCGAGGCCGCCGCCGGTGAACGGCCCGAGGACGGCCAGCTCCTCGCCGTCGACCAGGACCCTCCCGCCGAACAGGAGTCGGGCCTCGCTCTGGAAGCAGGGCACGCGAACCACGATCTCCCGCTCGCCGCCGAGGCCGGGGCTGAGCTCGTACTCGGCCGCCGCACCGGCGCCGCTCAGGAACAGCGTCCCGGAGCCCTGTTCGAGGAGCTCGCCGGCGCGCTCGACCGTTTCCAGACCCGTCGCGTCGAGCAGGACCCGCGGGTCCCGATCGATACAGAGCAAGGCCCGGTAGCGGTACTCCCAGCGGATGAGATCACTGTCAGCGGCCTCGTCGGGCCGATCACAGCCGGGGGAGTAGACGAGGAGGTCTCGATCGATCTCGGTCACGTCGAGCAGCGCGTCGTGGATGGAGCGAGCGGGACAGACCACCAGCGGGCGGGCATCGAGCCACTCCGTCCAGAGGGTCGTCGGATCGCTCTCCCCCGCGGTGAAGACGATCGGTTCGGTGGGTCGGTCGGTGAATGCGTACTGGAGGCCGTCGAGAGCGGCCGAGTCGTGCGCGTGGATCAGCTCGATCTCCTCGCCGACGATCACCTCCTCGAGCGCGCGGGCCGTCGAGGGAAAGCGCAGGGCCGCTCCCCGCTGATTCGATTCGGTTCTCTCGAGCCGGAAGGTGGCCAGTCCGTCGAGCTCCTGGCGCACGAGCGAGACGGGCCCGTCGCCGGCTTCGACGCCGGCGAGCGCGCAGCGATGCCCGCGGGCGGCCAGCCGGCGGGCGAGGTTCCAGGCGTAGCGCTCTTCCCCGCCCTTCCGGGTCGCGGGATCTCCGTCGACGAGGAAGAGCACCGCCAGGCGCCCGCTCGAGCGCATCCAGGAGGGACGCCGGCGACGTTTCGTTCGCCCACCTTCGAAGAGCCCCTGGAAGTAGGCGTGCCGCAGCGCTCCGGCGCGCCTCAGCTCTGCGGCGAGGGCGTCCCCCGTGAGACCCGCCTCCACCAGTACCCGGCGATCCTCGGCCAGCTGCGCGCGCTTCCTGATCTCGACTTCCTCGGCGGCCTCGAGACACAGCCGGTCGAACCACTCGGCGTTGATCTCGCCGTCGACACGGGCTCGCGCGGTGGTCTGCTCGAGGTCGTACTCGTGGGTGTGCTGGACGATCGCGCGATCGTCGTAGACGACGGTGTAGCCCGCGTGCAGGATCGCCCGGGCCATGAGCAGATCCTCGGCGCCGCGACAGCGCGGATAGGGATGGCGCTCCCACAAGGACCGGCGCATCGCCGACGCGGTGTCGCAGTAGCTGTAGAGGATCCGCCGCTCGTACGGATCGAGCCGCTCGAGCTCCTCGGCCGGTGGCAGGCGAACCTCGCGCCGCCCCGCCGCGTAGTTGGGATCGTCGCGGCTGAACGTCTTCGCGAGGAGATCGGCTTCGGGGCGAGGGACGTTGCGACAGTACGCTCCGCCGACCTTCGGATCGTCGAAGTTGGCGATCAGGGTCGCCAGCCAGTCGGGGGAAACGGGGATCGCGTCGTCGGTGAGAAAGACGAGGATCTCGCCCCGGCTCAGTCCGGCGAGCAGGTTGCGGGTGTCGCCGTGATCGAACTCGTCCTTCTCGATGTCGAAGCGGCGCAAGGGGACGGAAAACTCGTCGGCGAAACGCTCGAGGATCTCCAGCGTCGAGTCGGTGCTGCCGCAGTCGACGGCGGTGAAGTCCCAGGGGATTCCGATCTCCTGACCGGCGAGCGCTTCCAGGACGCGGGGGAGGAAACGCTCACCGTTGTAGAGCGGCATCAGGACCGAGATCGAGCGGGGGACGGGCACGAGGTATATCTTACTCTGACCCCGAAACCCCGATGCCCCGACGACCCGTACACCCTCCGATCAGCCACCCCATCCACCAGGTCGAGAGCCACCTTCGATCCCTGCGTGGATGGACGGGGGTCGCGGACGCGCTGGCCAGCGGGGACCTCCGGACCCACCTCGCCATCCTCGTCGAGCCGTATCTCGGTCTCGTGCTGCGAGGAGAGAAGACCGTCGAGAGCCGGTTCGCCAAGGTGCGGTGCGCGCCTTGTGGCTGCGTGTCACGGGAGGACCTGGTGCTCCTGAAGCGCTCGGGTGGTCCCGTGGTCGGAGCGTTCCTCGTCGGGTCCGTCTGGACGTACGGGCTGGATCCGACGGCCTGGAGGGAGATTCGCGGCAGCCATCTGCCCCCGGGAAGGTGATTTCTGGCGGAGCAGGGAAGCGGCGAGGGTGGCGACGCTGATGAGAATCGTGAAGCCGGTATCGATCCCGCCGGTGGACTGGCCGAAGCGGGATCGGCGAGGGTGGGTCGTCGTGTGCCCGGGGCGTCAGCAGGGGTGAAACCGGCCATACCGCGTCAGTCACCACTCCCCCACTTTACCGGCACCAGCTGGCTCGGCGAGGAAGTGGGAGAAAGGTGACTGATGCGGTATTCACCGCTGGAATCCATGGACCCAGGAGGCCTCTGTTGGAACTGATCCGCTGTCTGCTCTTAGTGCTCGGCCTGCTCGGCGGGGTGTAGATCTATCTCGAGACCCCGCCGACCCTGGTGGCGGTGTCGGTCGAGGTACCGAGTCCGAGGTACCTAGTCAGGACAGGCCCCACCGCCTTGCTACCAAACCCCGCGATCGGCAACCAAGGCGGTGGATTCTGTCCTGACTCGGTATCGGATGTCGACTGGAATCTCAAGGTGCGATCGTGAAGCGGACCGCATCGGTCAGCCCCATGTTGTCGGGCGGTGCGAAGCCGGGGTCACGGCTCCAGTATTGGCAGTACACGGTCGAGTCAACTCCGAGAGGGAAGTTCGCGGCGATGTATGCTTGCGAAAAGTGAAAGGAGTACGACCCGCTACAGTCGTCAGGTGGCGGATTCCCAAGTGAATTCTGTACGGGCGTGCGCGCGAGCGGAGCGCCGAGGCAAAGCGTGCCCCCGTGGAAGGGCGTGTTCCCGGACGCTCCGCCCCAGAGCATGATGCCGAACTGATTGTTGAGGACGTTTGTCGCCGTGACGTGGAAGTCGTCCGGCCCGGCGAGCGTCGGGTAGCCCACGAAGCCGATCCGCGGCGTGCAGCCGTGGCTGTTCGCCTTTGCAGTGCAGTAGTTCGCTGGAGTGCTACCGCTGTCGAGAGCGATGCCCCAGGCCTGCCAGCCCTCAGGGGATACGTAGAGCATCTGCACGCCGGTACCGTCGAGGTTTGCGCCGTAGATGCGGCCAGTGGTCCCACTGATCGTCCAGCAGATCCTCCCGTGGACCCGGTCCAGCGCCACGCAGGTCAGTCCCTGCAGGTCGGAGAGGATCGTCACGGCGTTCGATCCATCGAGATTCGCTGACCGGATGATCCCGTTCGTGACACCTTCGCCCCAGTAGATCCGGCCATTGATCGGGTCGAGTGCGATGCCGCCACAATTGCCAGAAAGGCCAGTCGCGATGTCTTGCACCACGGATCCATCGAGATTGGCGCGCTGCAGCTTCTGGGTCCCGTGATCCGACCAGTACATCTTGCCGTGAACGGCGTCGATCGCGATCGCAACTGGGTATTCAAGTCCGTCCGTAACCAGGGTCTGTAGATCGGTGCCGTCCGGATTGCAGCGGCGAATGACCCTTGGCCATGCATCTGTCCAGTAGACCTTGCGACCGAAATCGTCGAAGGCGACACCCGCACTGGAGGCGGTGATCGGCGACACGTTTTGAATGTCCGATCCGTCGAGGTTCGCACTTCTGAGGTGGCCAGAGCCTTGGTCGTTCCAGTAGATGCGTCCACCCCAAGCGTCGAGCGCCATGCCCCTGGGGTGGGAGATCCCCGAGACGATCGTCTGGGCACCGGTACCATCGAGGTTTGACTTCAAGATGCTGGAGTTCACCCCGGTCGACGAGTCGGGGGCAGACCAGTAGATTGCGTCGTCGTGTGCTGCAGCTCGCTGTGCGAAGAGGCCGAGTGCGAAGACCAGTACGCAGGGCCAGCACGAGGGGATTCTCATTGGGTGTCCTTGAGTTCGGTGTCCTCGGGGTGGTAGAGCGGATGCTCCGATCAAGGGAACACGGCCGATCGGAGCGGCGGGCGCCTCCACCAGAGAGGACAGTCCGTGGGCGTCACACCCCGTAACCAGAATCCCAAGAATCCACCGTCGCTGCGGTTCTGAACCGCCCTACTCCCTCACCTGGATCCGCATAGCCGGTTCCCAGACGACTTCCCCATCTGGCTTGCCCGTGGGAAGCCCATTGCAGCGAAGCGCGCAGGCTGTTGAGACGGTTTCCCCAGCCGACGCACCGCCGGCCGTCAACCGCAGGTACAGCAACCGTGACTCCCCGAGGCGCCGGACGAGCTCGTCCTCCAGTGCGCCCCAAGAACCCTGCTGCCCACCTGTTGGGGAGCCGTCCCAGGCATTCCTGAGTTCGGCTAGCGAACGCCCTCCGAGCAGTCGAAGCGGAGGGTCTCTTGAGCCCGTGATCCAGATGGGGACCAACTCGTCCGGCGATGCCCCTGCCTCGATCAGGCTCCATCCCCCGGGAGCCGCGTCCATTGCACTGGCCCAGAGCCGGACCTCGCTCGGCGAAACGGGAAGGTCCACGGCCATCAGCACGGACCCGGGCTCATCCTCCCGTACCGGTCCCCAGTAGGGCTTCGTGGCGAAGCGATCGTTGTCGTCCGGATCTTGCCCGGGCTCGCAGAGAACCTTCATCCCCTGCTGATCTCTCACCCACCGCTGGACGTCATACTCCGCCACGCTGTACAGCAGGACCGTGTGCCAGGGTAAGTCGGCCGGGTCCATCTCCACCGAGAGCATGCACAGCCCCTGTGTCAGATTGATATCACGTTCGACGGGCCGGTAGCCATCCGCCTCGATGGTGATCTCGTGCTCGCCGAGGGGCAGCCGGAATGCACAGATGCTTGGCACCTGATCAAAGACCACCTCGTCCACGGTCAGTCGGATCGTCTCCAGCTTTGCGGATTCGAGAATCACCGACACCTGAACCCACGCGAGAGGGCCATCCTGGGCTGCATCTCCTGGGAATAGCGCCGCCGGCAGGAGATCCTCCGTGGGGAACAGAAGACCCTGCTGAACCGTGTGTGGGGGCTCCAGGAGAAGGTAGATCCAATGGCGACCCGTCCCCCTCGGAACCGTCAGCTCCCCCTGGTAGAGATGGAGCGGGTCGGGAGCGCTCACTTCGTTCTGCAACTCGTAGTCGTATGTGCCCGGTGCCAGCCGCATGGTGAGGGGCGTGGTCCCGACCAGCTCTCCGTCGAGCCATAGCGTCTTGCCGTCGAGATGCGTACCGATCCGTACGTCTCTCGGCCAGGTCCACCAGGTGTGCCAACCGACTCCTCCGACGACGAGAAGCACCGCCGCACTCGCGATCGTCCTCCACGGGCGCCTCCCCATCCGCCGAAGCTGCCGCCGGGTCATGAACAGCGCCCCCATCCCCGGAGCTCGACCCTCGCGAACGTCCACAAGGTCGCGCTCGAGCGCCGCGCAGCTCGGATACCGATCCGCAGGATGCCCCTCGACGCATCTCCGGATGACGTCCCGCAGTCCCGGCCTCGTGCGGCTCATCGAGCCCCGCGGGAACTCCACTCGTCCGAGGGAGCGATCGCCCAGGATCTGCAGGAGGTTGAGGTCGGCGGGCCGCTGATAGCCGCTGGCGAGCTCGAAGAGCAGCAACCCCAGGGCGAAGAGGTCGGCCGGCGGCCCCGGATCCGGATCTCCCCTCGCCTGTTCCGGTGCCATGTAGAGAGGGGTGCCCACCGATTCCCCCGTGGAGCTGAGAGCGAAAGCAGTCCCCTCGGAGCGCGCCAGCCCGAAGTCCAGGATTCGGACTCGCCCCTCATCGTCGACGATCAGGTTGGCCGGTTTCAGGTCGCGGTGAATGACTCCGCGCTCGTGCGCATGAGCGAGTGCCCGACAGATCTGCAGGGTGAGGTCGATGGCGATCCGCTCCCGCTCCTCTTGCGGAATACGCCCGTCGATCGCCTCGTCGAGCGAGCACCCTTGCACATACTCCGCAGCGATCCACGCGTAGCCCCGCTCGATCCCGCTATCGCGAATGCTCACGATCCCCGGATGGTCGAGCTGCCCAGCGACCTCCGCCTCGCGCAGGATGAGATCGCGGCGGTCGGGGGAGGCGGCGAGGAGCGGATTGAGGATCTTCAGGGCCACCTCGGCTTCCGGGTATCCCGGCCGCAGGTCCGTGGCGCGAAAGACGAGCCCCGACGCCCCGTGTCCCAGCTCCTCCTCCAGACGGAACCCTGCAAAACGAGGCTTGCCGTCCTCCGCGGCCACTTCTCCGGTGAGCAGGTTGACGAGCGAGGGCAGTGGTGCCTGATCCTGCACGTCGAGCGCGATCTCCAGGGTCGCGAGGACATCGCCTGCCTGTACCCCGAATTGCTCTGCAAACTCGGCAGGAGTCAGCCCGGGCTCCTTCTCCTGGGCCGAGACCCAGAGATCCCAGATTCGATCATCCTCGATCGTGGACATGTAGCGGTGTCTGTACCTTCAGCTTGTGGAGGGAGCGATTGAAGACCACGCGCGTGTGGCCTTCTTCCATTCCCAGTCGCATTCCCACATCTTTGAAGGACAGTCCCTCGGCGAGCCTCAGCGTTACCACTTTCTGGTCTCTTTTCGAAAGCCTCGACGTCAGCCGCCGCCAGCGCTCCCGAGCTTCCTCTCGCCTCATGCCCGTAGATGGCGTGCTCCCTGATCCCGGTATCCCGCTCAGGCTCTCCTTCTCGCCGACGAACGGCCCCGTGCGCCGGCCCGCCTTGGCGGCGATGTTCCGCATGACGACCCGGATCCAGGCCCGGAAGGAGCGCTCGTCGGAGAACTTACACCGCTTGGCGTTCTTCAATGCGGTGAGCTGTGTCTCCTGCGCGAGATCCTGGCTGTCCATCACCGACCGGGCGCGCCGCCCGAGTACCCGACGAGCCTGGCGCCGAATCCAGGATTGCTGCTCCGGGAGCTGCGGCGAGTAGTGGTCCTTCCTCCGTCCGTTGTTGGTTGCGCGGCCCATCGGATTCCCCTTCGGCTTCGTGATACCCCTTAGGTCCCGATTGGACAACGATAATCAGGGAAGGATCAAGCCATGTGGGTGCCGTGGGTACCGTACACCTCGCCATCCTCGTCGAGCCGTATCTCGGTCTCGTGCTGCGAGGAGAGAAGACCGTCGAGAGCCGCTTCGCCAGGGTGCGGTGCGCGCCGTTCGGCTGCGTGTCGTGGGGGGACCTGGTGCTCCTGAAGCGCTCGGGGGGGCCGGTGGTCGGAGCGTTCGTGGTGGGTTCCGTCTGGCCCTTCGAGCTGGACCCGACCTCTCTGGGCGAGATTCGAGGACGGTTTGCAGCAGCCATCTGCCCCCAGGAAGACGACTTCTGGCAGCGCAGAGAGGCGGCGAGGTACGCGACGTTGATGGAGATCGTCAGGCCGGTGTCGATCCCGCCGGTGGAATGGCCGAAGCGGGATCGGCGAGGGTGGGTCGTCGTGTGCCCCGGGCGTCAGCGGTAGCGAACCCGTAGCCTCAAGTCTGCTGGTGGTGAGCCGGGGTCCGTGCCCACAGCTTCTCGCTCGGACCCGTCGGCACCGTGTCGCTCGCCCATCCGCAGGTCCACTCGATCGCGTTCCCGTCGGGGTCGTGCACCTCGAGCAGCCAGCCTTCCTTGCCGGAGAACTGGGTCATCGGGTTGGCGACCTTCGCCCCGATCGATCGGGCGACGGCGTCGCGCTCGAGCAGCTCCTCCTTGGAGTCGCAGGCGAAGCCGAGGTGCTCGTGGCTGCGGAACTGCCGGGGGAAGAGCTTGTGCGCCACGGCGAGGACCCAGCGCACGCGCCGCGACATCAGCAGCACCAGCCGGAAGTCCGCATGCCCCTCCGGTACCAGCGTGGCGATCTCCGTCCGCCAGAAGTCGCGGTGCCGGCTCCGGCTGACCAGCGTCGCGGGCAGGACCTTCTGGTAGAAGGCGATGGAGCGGTCGAGATTGGCGACGCGGAAGGAGGCGTGGTCACAGCGGGGCATGGGGCGCGGAGCATAGCCGACGGGCGCCGGGTGGTGGGTACTCGCTTCGCCCGAAGAATACGCGGAATCTCGCAACGCAGGAAAGGTGCCCGGCACCTCATCATCACCATGTCCGCTCACTCGATCGACCCCACCGCCCTGCTCGAGGACCTCGGCTGGGTGCGCGCACTGGCCCGTGGGCTGGTGCGCGACGAGGCCCTGGCCGAGGATCTGGTCCAGGAGACCTGGCTCGAAGCGGCCGAGCGGAAGTGGCCGGGCGGCCGACCGCCGCGGGCCTGGCTGGCCACCGTGCTGCGCAACCTCTTCCGGCAGGAGCAGCGGAGCGGTGCGCGGCGACGTCGGCGCGAAGGGCTGGTGGCGGCCGAGGAGGCCTTGCCCTCGACCGCGGAGCTGGTCGAGCGGATGGAGCTGCAGCGACAGCTCGCCGAGGAGGTCCTGCGCCTCGAGGAGCCGCTCCGCTCGACGCTGATGCTGCGCTACGCCAAGGGACTGGAACCGAAGGAGATCGCCCGTCGTCAGGGGGTCCCCGCGTCGACCGTGCGGGGCCGCGCGCGACGCGGGCTGGAGATCCTGCGCGAGCGACTCGACGCGAAGAGCGGCGGGGATCGACGGAGGTGGCTGGTGGGGATCGTCCCCATCGCGCTCGAAGGAGAGGGAAGGCTCTCCACGGCGCTCGTCTCGATCGGAACGGGAGGTGTGGTGATGAAGGCAGTTGGACTGGCTGCGGCGGCGGTCGCCGCGGTGCTGCTCGTGGTGGTGATGATGAATCGAGGCGGGCAGGAGCGTCCGGCGGTGGACACCTCCTTCGACGGGGCGAGCTCGACCGGGTCCGGCGCTACCGAGGTCGGGCATTCGGAAGTACTGCCGGGAGGCGCCTGCCTCGACGCGGCGGCGAGAGTCGGGGCGCCCGATTCCCCCTCGGTCGAACACTACGTGCGCGGGCGAGTGATCGACGAGGCCGGAGCTCCAGCCGTCGGCGAGCGGGTCTTTGTCTGCGCGGATGAGGATCCCTTCGGCTCCAACTCCGACCTTCCGAGGTTCTCCGAAGCCAGCGGCCTGGTGGGCCGGATACTACACACAGACGCAGAGGGGCGATTCGAGGCTACCTTTCCATCGCGACGTGCGCTCCGGCTGTGGGTCTCACCCTCGATAGGCTACCGGGCGTCGTACGACTCGACCGATTCCACCCGCGTGGTCGATGCGACCACCCCCGCAGACAACGTGCTCTTCGTGTTGCGGAGCAACCCCACCGCCCGCCTCGACGTGCGCGTGTACGACGCGGTCGCGGGAGACTACCTGGATGACTTCGCGGCCTGGATCACGAGCGAGGAGCTCTGCTGCTCGACAAAGAGCCCGTCCGGAGGGACGCAGATCCTGGAGTTTGCCATGCTGAGGGGCTCGCCCGAGCACGGCCGGGTGACGCTGCTCCGGCCCGAGTACGACTCACCACCGGAGCGCGATTTCGTCCTGACCTCCGGCGAGACCACGGAGGTGGTGCTGGTCGTGCAACCGAAGCACCAGCTCTGGGGTCGAGTCACCGATCTGGGTGGCTCGCCGATCGAGGGCGCGCTGGTATACTTCGGCGTGTTGGCCGATGGCCGGGGCGACGAGCCATTCAAGCCGTTCCGACCGAAGCGGATCTCCGCCGGGGTGGAGACGGACGGCGATGGGAGGTTCGAGCTCAGCGGCGACGGGGCGATGGTGACCGTCTGGCACCCCCACCATCAGTCGACGACGGTTCCCTCGGCAGACGCGTTCGTGATCGAGCTTCCCGAGCGCGGCCGGCTGCACGGCATCTGGAGCGGGGACGACGGGGCGGAGGTCCGTCTGGACAAGGACCGGCGTACGCCGATCACCGCCGGCGGGCGTTTCACCTATGAACACGTCGACGCCGGCGATCACCGGCTGGTCCTGCCCGATGGCACCTCGGTGTGCGTGTGGCTCGATGCCGGGGAGGAGCTGGAACTGGATCTCACCGACCGACTCGAGAGCGTCTCCATGACGGCGGTCGCCTTTGGTGAGCCCTACGTCGAAGCGTGGAGAGGCGTGCTGGTCGGAACGAGCGCGATCTCCTCGGTGCTCGAGGCGGATTGCTCGGGCGGACCGTTCGAGCTGAACGACGTCCTGCCGGGCAGCTACCGCGCGTTCACCATGGACTGCCGGCAGGGCACGACCAAGATCACTGCCGGATCCGCGGTGATCGACTTCGGGAGTTGTCGGCTCACCGTGACCACGACTCCGGGCCGGCGCCTGTCGCTGATCCCCGCAGGGGTCAGTCCGATCGAGCAGATCATCGCGAGGCGCATGTGGACCCGCGTCGATGACGCAGGGAAGCTCCAGCTCGCGCCTTTGCCGGCGGGGCGCTACCTGCTGCGCGACCTGAATTCGGGGGAGGAGACCCCGGTGGTCGTGGAGGGGCCGGGTACCGAGGTGGTGCTGGAATGACCCGCGGCCGGTCATCCATGACCACCGCATCTCTTTGTCGGTGCCCGATTCTCGGAAGGGGGGTATCACGGAGATGGAGTCGAGGTCGGATTGTGGCGTTTCTACCCAGCGAGGCAGAGTCGCCGCAGTCCTGACTCTTCGTCCCTCGCCACGCGACCCCAAGCCCGATGAGACACGCCCGATCGCTCGTTCCCGGCTCTCTCCACGCGGCCGCCGCCCTGGTCCTCATCGCTTCCACCGCCACGGGCTCCGACTCGCGGAGCTGCCCGACCCCGTCGAACTACTGCCTCACCTCGCCGAACTCGGTCGGCCCGGGCGCGGTCATCTCGTGGAGGGGAACGCCGAGCCTCCAGACGGACGACTTCCACCTGGTGGCGACCGGTTGCCCCCCGGGTCAGCTCCTGATGTTCTACTACGGCTCGGGGCAGACCAACGTCGTCTTCGGAGATGGTTGGCGTTGCGTCAACGCCGGCGGCAAGGGGATCTTTCGCTTCAAGGCGCTTCTGACCGACGGCAACGGGACCGCGGTGATGAAGCTCGACTACACCAAGCCGCCGGCGGGAACAGGCGGTGGAGCGGGTCGGTGGCTGCCCGGCGATACGGTGAATTGCCAGGGGTGGTATCACGATCCGGCCGCGGGGGGAGCCGGGTTCAACCTCACCGACGCGCTCGAGGTTCCGATCTGCCTCGACGGCCCGTACGACGGGATGGTGCTGATCCCGGCCGGTGAGTTCGAGATGGGAGATCACTACGGAATCGGCAGCATCGACGAACACCCCGTTCACCTCGTATACCTCGACGCTTTCTACGCGGACGTGTACGAGGTGACCAATCAGAGGTATGCCGCCTATCTGAATGCGTCGTACGCGGAGGGGCGGGTCAAGGTCACTTTCGGTGGCGACGTCCTCCAGGTGGGGGGAGCCGGCAAGAAACTCTGTGAAACGACGACTGCATCGTCCGGGGCCCGGATCACCTGGGATGGAGTCAGTTTCGGCGTCTCGGCGGGCAAGGAGGACCATCCGATGGCCAGGGTGACGTGGTACGGAGCCTGTACCTACGCCAACCACCTCAGCCGTGATCACGGCCTGACTCCTTGTTACGACGTGTCCTACCTCACCTGGACCTGTGATTTCGACGCTGACGGATTCCGGCTACCGACGGAAGCGGAGTGGGAGTACGCGGCACGGGGGGGCGAGCACAACCCGTACTACCTGTATCCGTGGGGAAACACCGTCGACGGCTCGCACACGAACTACGCCAACTCCGGCGATCCCTACGAGTCAGGACCGACGCCCTGGACGACCCCGGTGGGATACTACGACGGCAACCAGACGCCGCCGGGAGGGGACATGGCGAACGGGTACGGGCTGTACGACATGTCGGGAAACGTATCCGAGTGGTGCTGGGACTCATTCGACCCGTCCTACTACTCCAACAGCCCGTACGACAACCCGACCGGCCCACCGACGAGCTCCTGGTACTGCGTGCGCCGGGGTGGGGGGTGGGACTCCATTTACACGACGTACTTACGATCAGCGAAGCGGTACGGAACCAGCACGGCGAAATTGAATGGCCATATCGGCTTCCGGGTCGTCGTCCCTCGCCCCTAGCCGCTCACAGCGGAGCTTCGAGCCGGAACGAAGGGCCGCGGTGATGGGAAGGTGGGGTCGATCTCCGGGCGAGAGCTACTTCCCCAGGCAGTAGAGGAACTTCCCGGAGCGGATCAGCAGTCGCTCGCCGGCGACCGCCGGGCTGGCATCGAAGCGGCTCCTGTCCTCGAGCTGATTCAGGGCCAGCTGCTCGAACTCCGGCCGGGCCGCCAGCACGGCCGTCTTGCCGTGCCGATCGAGGTAGTACAGTCGCCCGTCGGCCAGGACGGGTGAGGCGTAGACCTGGCCCATTCCTTTCAATCGCTCCTCGTAGATCACCTCACCACTCTCGGCCCTCGCACAGTAGGCGATGCCTCGCTTGTCGTTCATCCAGAACAGGTGCCCGTCGTGGAGGATCGGAGAGGTGACGTTGGAGCCACTCTCGCTGGTCCACAATCGGTGCGTCGCGGTCACGTCGCCGCTGCCGCCGGCGCGCACCGCCAGCGCCGCGGTGCCCGAACGGCCGCCGAGGAAGTAGACGACGCCATCCGCCGCGACCGCCGTGGGAACCATGTACCACTCGATGTCCGTCTCGCAGGACCACAGGCGCTTCCCCGTCTCGGGCTCGAACGCCAGCACGTCCCCCTTGCGGGCGACCACCAGCTCCTCGCCCGTGCTGCGGTCCAGCGCCACCAGCGACGCGCTCTCCACGCTGGCGTTGATGAACACCAGGTCCCGGTAGAGCACCGGCGAAGCGGAGGTTCCCCAGCCGTGGGTCTCCGTCCCCACGTCGGCTTGCCAGAGTCGCTTCCCTTCGTGGTCGAAGGCGAAGACCCCGGTCTTGCCGAAGAACGCGTACACGCGCTCGGCGTCGGCGGCGGGGGTGTTGGCGGCGAAGCCGTGGTCGCGGATGCTCGTCTCCTCGGGCAGCTTCGCGGCGACCGCCCGATCCCAGGCGATCTCGCCCGTCTCGACGTCGAGGGCGAGCAAGTGCCGCTCGAGCTGCTCCCGGCTGCCCTCGGGCTCGCCGGGGACGAAGTACCCGGTGTAGCAGGTCAGGTAGATGCGATCGCCGAGCACGATCGGGCTCGACGCACCCGAGCCGGGCAGCGGGGTCTTCCAGGCGACGTTGGTGGTGGCGTCCCACTCCAGCGGCAGGCCCGTCGCCGTCGACACGCCCATCCCGCCGGGCCCGCGGAAGCAGGGCCAGTCCTCGCCGTACACGATCTCCGACTCCGGTGGTTCCGGGCTCTCGCCGGCCTGCGCCCAGCCGGGCTCTTGAGCGAGAACGGACCATGAGATCGACGCCAGGACCAGGTAACGAGTGATTCGCAACATGATGGAGCTCCGAGGGTGCCCGATTCTACTGCACTGCGATCGATCGGACCCCCGGCGGTTGCGCTCGATCTCACGCGGATTCTTTTCGCAGAAACCCCGACCAGACGGGGCCCGCCGTTCGTGAAGGGGGCAGAGGCCGCTGCACGACGGCGGCCACCCCCATGGTGTCGCTGAGAAGAAAGCTGATCACGAGCCTGGCCGCCGTGTGCGCGGCGGCTGGCGTGCCCAGTGCGGTGGTCGAGGCCAATGCCGCGGAGCTGCTCCGCTCCGCGCAGGCCTCCGCCGAGCAGCTCACGAGCTGTCCCGCCACCGCCGACGACCTGGCCAGCGGGGCGGCGCTGCGATTGCTCGAGCTCCACCCCGAGGCGCTCGTCGATGCGGAGTCCTGGGGAGGCTACCTGCGACGCAGCGTCCGCAACGCCTTCTGTGACGAGCGACGTCGCCACGACCGCTCGCGTCTCGCGACGCCCGGTGAGGTCGACGGCGAGAGCGAACCGGGCACGGTGCCCGAGAGCGTCGCCACGATCGAGGCGGAGGGACCGGCGACGGCGATGGTCGAGGAGTTCCGCGAGCGGCTGAGCACGCCCGATCGCGAGGTGTTCGATCTCCTGGTCGAGGGGCACAGCGACCGGCGCATCGCCGAGCACACGCGAAGATCCCGGCACGAGGTCCGCTCGAGCGTGGGGCGCATCCGGAGCACCGCCGAACACTGCTTCGGGACCGAGGGCGAGCTCGTTTCGCGACCCGCCTGAGGCGGCGCGGCGGTCCCGCCATCAGGCCGCGCGCGGGTCTTCTCGAAAGCCGACGCTTTTCCCGCCCATTCGTCCCTCCCCGCACGTGAGGAGAGCAGACCGGGGAATTCGCCGCGGTCGACACGACACAGGAGGACCACTCGATGTCATGCGAAAAGCGAAACGACCGAAGCTGGAACCGAAACGGCGGCAGGAGCGTCTGGCGAGGGCGGGGACTGCATGGGCGCGGTGCGCGGCGAGAGGGGATCTCGCACACGGCGCGAGACCGCCGCCTGGCACGCTCGAGTCCGGGGCCCAGGCGCTCGGCCAGCTGGTGGGCGACACGACACCGGGAGCTGGAAGAGGCGCCGGCGCGGGAACCAGGCGGTGATGACGAGGAAGGCCGGCGAGCCGAAGGACGAGGGAGCGGGCGATGATCGTCACCAGCCCCCGCCGGCGATGGCTCCTGATCCTCTTCGTAGTGCTCATCGCCGCGGGATCGATCTCGCGCCCGCTGATGTGTGGCGGCGAGCCGATCCACCTCGGCCTCGACCTCCACGGTGGAGTCGAGCTGGTCTACGAGCTGCCCGAGGCCGCCGGATTGCCGCCCGCCGAGGCGGCCGAGGCGCTCGACTCGACGCGGCGCATCCTCCGGCAACGCCTCGACGCCCACGGCGTCAAGGAGATCTCGGTGCGCACGCTCGGCACCGACCGGATAGAGATCGCCATCCCCGGTATCACGCCACGCGAGGCGGAGGCGTACAAACGAACGCTGGGGAGCATGGGTCGGCTCGAGTTCCTCATCGAGGCCGGGCCGATCGATGGCGTGGACGTCGAGGCCGAGCGCCGCGCCTTGCAGGAGGAGCTGGCGCGGGCCGAGCGGCTCGGCGAGCCGGCGGCCCCCGGCCCCATCACGACGGACCTGCTCGGCTCGGACGAGGCCATCTCCTTCCGCTGGTTCCCGCTGAGCGCCGGCCTGCAGCGCGAGCTTCATCGAGTACGCGACACCGCGGCGGCGACCGCGGATCAATACGTCCTCCTGCGCGTCGATGATCGCGCCGGCCATGCCTTCACCGGCGATGACGTGGAGAAGGCCTACCCGACGATCGACCAGCGCACCAGCGCTCCGGTGGTCGCCTTCGAGATCGAGCGGCGATCCGAGCACGCCTTCGGCGCCTACACCGAGCACAATCGCGGGCGGCGCATGGCGATCGTCCTCGACGGCCGGGTCGAATCCGTGGCGAAAATCGAGTCGCGCATCGATCGGCGGGGACAGATCACCCGGGGCAGCGCCGGCTTCGAGGCCGAGGAGCTCCAGCGCCTGGTGACCGTGATCCGCTCCGGCAGCCTGCCGCTCGAGCCCGTGCTCATCGCCGAGAGCGCGGTCGGCCCCCACCTCGGCCAGGCGGCCCTCTCGCGCGGGATCGCCGCCGGGCTGGTGGCGCTGACCCTGGTGCTCTTCTTCCTGCTCCTCTACTACCGCCGCGCGGGCCTCGTCGCCTGCCTGGCGCTGCTGCTCAACCTGATGCTCCTGCTCGGCGCGCTGGCCTTCCTGCGCGCGACGCTGACCCTGCCGGGCATCGCGGGGCTCGTGCTGACGATCGGCATGGCGGTCGACGCGAACATCCTGATCTTCGAGCGCATCCGCGAGCAGCTCGACGAAGGAGCATCGCTACGCCCGGCGGTCCGCAACGGCTTCGAGAGCGCGCTCCGCACCATCGTCGACGCCAACGTCACGACCTTCCTGACGGCGGTCTTCCTGTATCACTTCGGCACCGGCCCGATCCGCGGCTTCGCCGTCACGCTCATGATCGGCCTGGTGACCTCGATGTTCTCCTCGCTGTTCTTCGCGCGCAGCCTGCTCGACTGGCTGCTGCAGCGGGACTGGCTCAGGATCGGAGGCCGCCGGCTCTTCGCGTCATCGCGGCTGAGCTTCGTGCGCCATGGCCGGCGCGCGCTCGCCGCATCGGCGCTGGTGATCGTCCCGGGGCTCTTCGTCTTCTCGATCACCGGTCCCGAGAAGTACGGCATGGACTTCACGGGCGGCCACGCCCTGCAGCTCGCCTTCGACGAGCCGCACGAGCAGTTCGAGGTCCTCACGCGCGTGCGGAGCGTGGACCCGGGCGCCCAGGTCGTCACCATCGACTCGGAAGGAGCGATGTCGAAGCTCTTCCTCGTCCAGACGAAGCGCACCGGTCCCGCCGTGGAGAGCGAAGCCCCCGCGACAGCAGGCGACGCCGCCCCGGCGTTCGCGGGCGAGTTGCTGGAGCTCTTCGGCGACGAACTCGTCCAACCGATCACGATTACGGACTACGAGGTCGAGGCCGAGCTCGATCAGGCCTTCGTCGGGCTCGATCTCCGCTATCGCGAGGAGGTCCGCCGCAGCGACCTCGAAGCCCGAGTCAGCTCCCTGCTGCGCGACGCGAGCGTACAGGGGCCGGAGACCGACGACCGGTTCCACGTGGAGGGCCGCTATCGTTCACCACCCGACACGGCGGCCGAAGCCGGTGATCGGATCGCCGAGGTGGTACGCGAGCTGCCCGCTGCCTCCGGACACGGGTCGGCGCTCCTGTGCGATCCCCTGCCCTCCTCTTCCTTCGTCGGTCCCAGGGTCGGCGCCGAGCTACTCGCCGCTGCGGCCAGCGCCGCCTTCTTCGCCCTCGCGAGCATCGTCCTGTACCTGCGCGTGCGGTTTCATCAGTACCGGTTCGGCCTGGCCGCCTGCGTGGCGCTCGTGCACGACCTGTTGTTCACCGTGAGCGCCATCGCCCTGGCGCGCTGGACGGGCCTGCTCACGGTCGAGCTCGACCTCGCCGTGGTCGCCGCTCTCCTGACCATCATGGGCTACTCGCTGAACGATACGATCGTCACGTTCGATCGGGTGCGACACAACCTGCCGCGCACGAACCTGGCTCTTCCGAAGCTGCTGGACCTCTCGGTCCGCCAGACCCTGAGCCGCACGCTGCTGACCACCGTGACGACGTTCGCCGTCGTGCTGGTGCTCATGGCGCTGAACGTGGGCCGGCACGGGGCGCTCGAGGGATTCGCCTTCGCGCTGCTCGTCGGCATCGTGGCCGGGACCTTCTCGACCATCTACGTGGCCACGCCCGCGCTGCTCTTCTTCAGCCGCTGGAGCGAGCGTCGCGAAGCGAGGGCCACGACCGGAGCCGCCCACCTGCCGTAGCGGCAGGAAGCATGGGACGACCGGCCATCCAGGCAGGCCCGATCGCGGCGGAAACGGCCGCAGAGGCCCATCGCGAGCTCGACCGGCAGCTGGCACGGTCCTTGCTCCTGACTCACTGCGCACCCGCGCCTCCACTGCTCCTCCCACCTCCGACCAGGATCGCCCGCCCCAGAGGGACGACTCGAATGGCCCGCAACCGGACACTGCTGCCGGAGCTCGTCAGCCTGCTGGCGCTCCTCGGGACCGCGCGCGCCGACGCCGGCGCCGAGGCGAGCGAGGTCTTGCGCGTCGCGAACGAGGCCGCCTCGCGAGTCACCACCTGTCCGGCGACGGCGGACGACCTCGGTGCCGAGGCGACGCTGCGCTTCCTGAGGAAGCGCCGTACAGCGCGCGCCGGCGAGTCGGGGACGGCGGGCTACGTTCGCCGGATAGTAGACAACGTACGGCGCGACTGGCTGCGCCGGCAGGGCCGGGTGCAGTCCTTCTCGGAAATCGACGCGTCGCGCCTCGAGCGGGCGGAACCGTCGGACGGTCGTGGCAACCCGGCCGAGGTCGCCGAGGTCGCCGAGTTCGTCGCCGGCCTGAGACCCGACGAGCGAAGAGTCCTCGAGCTATTGATCGAAGGCCTTGGAGAGCGGGAGATCGCGGACCGGACCGGGTACACCCGCCACGCGGTGCGAGCGCTCATCCACAGGATCCGGTCTCGGGCGAGCGAGTTCTTTGTTCTGCCGGGGAGCTGACGGATCCGCTCGACCCGTCCCGGCAGTGGTGCGGTGCCAATCGAAACCGGAATCGGCGCCCCGAGCTCGATCGCGATCGGGAAGTGAAGGCCGCGGGCAGGATAGGTCTCGTGCCGGCCCACTTCGCGGAGCAGCGCCCTTTCATGGAACACGTGGCCCCTTTCGTTCCCCCGAAATCGTGATGGAGCGTGGCGCTCGATTGCGCCTTGCCTGGTGACCTCGCGGTCATCCTGGCGCCGGTGGACAGGCAGGAACCGTCTCGTTCACCACCTGGAGAGCGACTCGAACTCTCCCGTGTCGCCTGGATGGAAGGTCGCGGATCCATGCAAACGACTCCCTGTGGCAACAGCACTTCTCGAAGGAGGTGGCCAGTCATGAAGACACTGAACAGCTCGAAACCCGCGGGCACCCTCATCACCTCGTCGCTGCCGACCGTCCTGAGCAGAGCGGTGGCTGTTCTCGCCTGTGCACTGCCCGCTGCGGCACAGCAAGAACTTCACAAGCTCCTCCCCGCCGATGGGGCGGCGGGCGATCGATTCGGCCACAGCGTCTCCCTCGATGGCGGCTTGGCGCTTGTCAGCGCGTTCTACTTCTGGCACTGCCCCGGAGCCTACGTCTTCGATGCTTCTACCGGTCAGGAGCTCCTCGAGCTCACTCCTTCCGACGGGGAGAGCGCGGATCACTTCGGCCACAGCGCCTCCCTCGATGGCGGCTTGGCGCTCGTAGGTGCGTACATGGACGACTACGACAACGAGACGAACTCTGGCTCCGCCTACCTCTTCGATGCGACCACCGGCCAGGAGCTCCTCAAGCTCACCCCCTCCGATGCGGCGACAGGCGATGGCTTCGGCTACAGCGTCTGCCTCGATGGTGACGTGGCCCTCATTGGTGCGGCCTTCGACGACGACAACGGCGACGCCTCCGGCTCCGCGTATCTCTTCGATGTGACCACCGGTCAGGAGCTTCTCAAGCTCGTCCCCTCCGATGGGGCAGATTTCGATCACTTCGGCTGTAGCGTCTCCCTCCATGGTGGCCTGGCACTGGTTGGTGCACGCTACGACGACGACAACAGCACTGCCGATTCCGGTTCCGCCTACCTCTTCGATGCGACCACCGGCCTGGAGCTCTTGAAGCTCACCTCCGACGAGTTCCCCTATGCCGAATTCGGCCACAGCGTTTCCCTCGACAGCGGCCTGGCGCTCGTGGGTGCGCCCTACCACGCCCAGGGCGTTGCTTACATCTTCGATGTGACCACCGGCCAGGAGCTCCTCGAGCTCCCCGCCCCCGGTGGGACGTGCAACTTCGGAGTCAGGTACCGCCCGCATAGCGGGCGGCTTGAGGAAGGCCCCTCGAAGGGG